>JBEBWV010000059.1:0-32621 GCA_040391965.1 Achromobacter deleyi
TGAGCGTCGCATGCATTGCGCGATCGCCAGCGTCGTGGCATCCGCCGGCCTGGCAATGACCGGTTTCCTGTTGCATAGTCCCGTGCTGGCAATGGTGGCCTTGTCGTTCGCCGCCATCGGTATTCTTGCTGCATTCCCGGTGTTCTGGGCCATTCCCGCCGCATTCCTGACGGGTACGGCAGCGGCAGGCGGTATTGCTGTCATCAACTCGGTGGGCAACCTGGCAGGTTTTGTCTCGCCATACATGATGGGCTGGTTGCGTCAAAGCACCGGTAATCTGTCCGCTGGCCTCTATGCCGTGGCCGGTATTCAGTTGATGGCTGCTGTGTTGCTGATCGCCTTCGTGCGCGTCAACACTGAGAAGCCTGCTGTCGTCGCACAGTAAGTACTTAAGCGTGGCGAAACCCGCGTCTTCCTGGTGAAGACGCGGGTTTTTTCATGGCGTTGAATATTGGTCAGCCCTAATGGGCCAGCCGCAATGGGCCAGCCGCCACTACACTGGCGCCTTCAGGAATGAGCACGACGACGACTCGACGATCCGCGCTACATTCTGCTTACGATTCCGTGGCGCATCAAAGGGTGGAAAATTGAACGAGGCGCAAGAAGGGCGAAAACCTGTCCTGGACCCCGTCAGCCGTGTGTCGGAGGTGGTGTTTGGCGTCATGATGGCGCTGAGTTTCACTGGATCATTAAGCGTGGCGTCGGCCGGGAATACGGCGGTGAAAACCATGATGCTTGCTGCGCTGGGCTGCAATATTGCCTGGGGTTTGACGGACGCCGTCATGTACTTGATTCGCACGGTGACCGAGCGCCATCGTCGGGTGACCTGGCTAGAAACCTTGGCGGGCGAGACGAATGTAGAGCGCGCGCATCACATGATTGCGCAAACACTTCCTGACTCTTGGGCAACCCGCGTTGAAACTCAGGCGCTGGAAGCCTTGCGCCAACGACTGATGAACGCACCTTTGCCGTCTTCGCGCTTGAGGGCGTCGGATTACATGGCGGCATTCGGCGTGTTTGCGCTGGTGGCGCTGGCAACGTTTCCGGTAGTGTTGCCCTTTATGTTTCTCGACCAGACTGATTTGGCGCTGCGTATTTCGCATGGGCTGGCGTTAATCACGCTATTTCTTTGTGGGTGGTCATTGGGGCGTTATGCCGGTATTACCCCTTGGCGATACGGTGTATGCATGGCATTGATTGGTGTTGTGCTGGTGTTGGTGATCGTCGCGCTAGGAGGTTGATACCGGTGGTTGCAGCTTGTGTTGCGCTGCAAGAACTGGCGCGGACGGCGAGCCGTCGCGGCGATACGATGAGCTTTCTTAGTTAAAAACGGATCGCCCAGCATGATTTCTTTGAATTTGAAGCCCGCATTGTTGAGCTTGTGTCTGTCTGCAGGCTTGGTTGGTGGTGCAGCAAATGCGCAGGCACCAAAGCCTGCTGCCCCGGCGAGTGCGAAGCAGGTGCCCGCCACGCCAGTGTCCATGCTTGGTGGCAAGCTCAGCTTTACGGCCCCGCCTGGTTACGAAGGCAGTGACCTGCCTGCAGGTACCGCCAAAAATGGCACAGCTGGCGCGACCGGCCGAATTTTTGTGAACAAGGAGCTCAAGCGCGTCATTATCACGACCGAGGCACCTAGCGCGGTGACGGCGTCGGATAACGACAGCGTGTTTTTGACTGGCGCAGTGACAGGCTATGTGAAGCAGCAAGAGCAGGCCATGCCCGACTATAAAAAGACAGGTGAAAAGTCCTTTATGGTGAAAACGTTGGGGGTGCGCCAGATTGACTCCACCGTAAAAATGGGTGGCTCGCCGGCAAACAACACTACTTTCCTGGCGGGCTCGGGCAAGCAGTTGGCAGTGATTCAAGTGCTGACCAATTTGAAAGATGATGGCCATGCGGCGTTGGTGGAACAGATCCGCGCGTCGATGCAGACCGCCAAGTAAGCGATTGAATTCTCTGCAGAGTAAGAAAACAGCACCATATCGCGCTGTTTTTTTTCGCGCCGATGCACGTAGCGTGGGTGGAGCGCGAGAAAATTGCGGCAAGAACACCAACACCAAACGCGCGCAACCCGCGATGCTGAACCAGCAATTGCGCGGCCATCAACCCGCGATGCTGAACCAGCAATAGCGCAGCCATCAACACGCGGGTTACGCGCGCTCAGCAATGTCTTGATAGTTGAAGCAATCGCGCGCTCCACCCACGCTACGACACTGTCTGCTTGCAGATCCACGTAGCGTGGGTGGAGCGCGACCAAATTGGGGCAAGAACACCAACGTCAAACGCGCGCAACCCGCGATGCTGAACCAGCAATAGCGCAGCCAGCAACCCGCGATGCCGAACCAGCAATAGCGCAGCCATCAACCCGCGATTCCTTATCAGCAACAGCTCAGCCATCACTCGCGATTCCCAACCAGCAATTGCACAAACTCAAACTCAAACACGTACACACCCTCCTAGATCAATTGATGTTCATAGGCATACCGGATGAGTTCGGTGTTGGTGTTTAACCCGAGCTTTCTCATCGCGACTGTTTTTTGCGTGGATATGGTGCTGATGGAGCGATTCAAAATCGTCGCGATCTGCGTGAGCATGTGGCCCTTGGCGTAGAGTCGGAGGACTTCAAGCTCGCGGGCGGAAAGATTCTGTTGTTTCAGGGACGAGGGGTTGGAATGTGCATGCACCAGAACGCGTGTGCTCGTAGAGTAAAAGGCCTCGCGTTTAGAGCGCAGGTGTACTACGGCCTGGAGCAATTCATTCATAGGGTCCAGCTTGCTGACAAAGCCCCCGAGGCCCATACCTATTACGCGACGGATGATGCCGGGGTTGGCTTGGCTGCTGAAGACCAGGACCTGGGTTTGGGGAAAGTGGCGGTTCAGAAAACCCAGGAGTTCAAGACCGTCATGTGCGGCATCGTTGCGGCTCATGGCAAAGTCGGTGATCACCAAGTCGCAGGGTTGACGGGCGAGCGCAGCAATCAGTTCGGTTCCGTTCTCGCAAACCGATACGACCTGAACCCAGGGCAGGGACTCCAGTTGTCCTCGAAGCGCAAGGATCACAACCGGATGGTCGTCGGCCAGCGTGATTCGGAATAGCGTGTCGCAGGTGGAGAGGTGTGGGGTAACTGACATGGTGGAAAGCCAGGGCGTCCTTGCTAGGATGTGGATACGTGCGATGACAAAGGTGCTTGGCGGCATGCCTGACAAGCGCCATGCGTTCGTGTCGTCAGAGCCATCATTCTGAGCATTCCTGCCACATCAGGGATCAAGACTCGTCTTAATTGCCAGTCCTTTTTTGCGTCGTTTCTTTTGCAGCCTGCGACCAACATGCCCTGTATTAAAGGGTAGGGGTGCAAGGCGCTTTTCCTGGACACGGCGAGCATTTTCCAGACTAGTCTGCTAGTAGTTGACGCGGCATGCGCAGATCATGAGCGTGCTTGAGGGTTCACCTGCACCGTGCGAGGGGATGGCAGGTGAATGCGGCGCTGTTGGTCATATCAGTGGTTTCTTCAGCGCCATCTGTCGTTAAGTGGCATGTAGTGAGAAAAGCGGAGGGGCCAAAAGCCTCTCCGCTCTTTCTTTTATGCAAATAACAAGAGTCTGTTTCCAGGAGCGCGTAGTGGTTTCATCACTAGACACAACGGCAAGTGCTGCAAATGAATTGCTGGTTGCACAAGAGCCGCAAATTCACGAACGTCATTTATCAGAGGTAGAACATTGCATTGGCCGCGCGCTCAGCCGACTGATGGCGGCTCGTGTCGTGGTGTATATCAGCGCGGTAGATTTTGATGACTGGCGAAACGGACGCACGCCTCGTCTGTTACTTGATATTCGTGCCTCGCCAGACTCCGCCGCAAACGTGCCGCGCGAGTGAGCGTTAGCAAGAACCCAAACTCTGCGTGCACGCCGCCCGTCGCCTATGCAGCGAATTTTTCACCGGGCATGCGTGCCTTGGTTGCCAGATCTGCTTTGCCGCGTTATGGCTTTTCTGTGAGTGATGCCTCAGGAGTTCCCATTGCCTGGAATAATGCCGCCGTGTCGTTCAGCCGTGCGCTGGCATATTGAATCGCATTGACCCTGGCATTGAGATATTGCTGCTCGCTGGCGCGACTCTGGCTGGGGGCGAGCGCACCCAATTGCACGCGTCTGGCGGTGTCGGCATGAATGCTGCTGGCAGCCTGCGCCGCCGTCTCTGCTGCTGCCAGGGCTAGATTGTTTTGTTCTAAAGACGCCAAGGTATCAGCAACGTTGCGAAATGCGGCCAGCACGGTTTGTTTGTATTGTGCGACGGCAGCCTCGTAGTTTTGCTGTGCCGCACGGCGTTGCGCCAAGAGGGCACCACCATGAAAGAGGGGTTGTGACAGCGCCGCGCCAATGCTCCAGATTGATCCCGCTCCCGAAAGCGCGGTAGGCCAGCTAAAGCCCCCTTTGCCCATCGATGCCGTTAACTGCAGACTGGGAAACATTTGTGCGGTGGCTACACCGACCTCGGCAGCCGCTGCTTTCAGTGCTGCTTCGGCTGCCTGAATGTCAGGCCGCGTGGCGAGCAATTCAGACGGCACCACTACGGGCACATGCTCGGGCACGCGCAGACTGGCAAAAGGCAAATCTTCCGGTGCCTGGTCGGGATTGCGTCCCAAGAGTGCAGCCAAGGCATGGCGGGTACTCAACCATTGTGTGCGCAAGCCGGGCAATGAGGCGGCTAACGTTGCACTGTCTTGCTCCACCGCAAGTGCGTCTGCGCGCGAGATAGCTGATAGCGCGTAACGGCGTTGCGCGTCCTGCGCCTGTGTTTGTGACAGCGCAACCAGTCGCTCGGTGAGGGCGACCTGTTCACCAAGCGCTGCAGCGCTGATGGCACCCGTCACAATATTCGCCGCCAATGCGCGTCTTGCTGCTGTCAGTTGGAATGCCTGTTCGTCCACGCGAGCGGCCTGCGCCGCATTCTCCATTCGAGAGGCGCCAAAGAAATCAAACGTGTATTGGGCCTGGAGCTGGCCTACAAAGAGGTTGTAGAGCGCGGTGGGCGGCTGGAACATGGGCAGGCCCAACGCGCGTTCGCGGGTCGCTTGCCCGCCCAGGTCTACAGACGGCAACATGGACGAACCGACCTGCCCGCTGAGTTGCTCACGGGCCGCCGCCAAGCGCTTGTCCGCCGCCGTCAGGTTTGGGCTGTTCTTCAACCCTTCCTCGACCAGTGCATTCAAGGCGGGAGATCGGTATTCTTCCCACCAGTTGGCGGGCCGTTGAGCACCTACATCGAAATGCTGGGCCACGCCTTGCGCCTCTACGGTTTGAGTCGGTTGAGCTTGTACGCCGTAGTGATCCGGTTGTTGTATCGCAGGGGGCTGACCAGTGGGGCCAAGCGAGCAGGCAGCCAGCGTGAGCATGAGCGGCGCCAGCACGAGGAGTCGATATCGAGGCTGCGAACGTGATGGCAGGGACATTCGGCGGAGCTTGGGGCCGAGGGTCGAATCAAGCGCATGCACCGGTGTGAGTTTCGGCGCTTTCATCAGGGACGAGCCTCCGATTGGGCAGTCAATGGGCCGGACACGGGAGGTGTCGGGGCAGCGGGTTCGCGTTCGGTGTTGCGCACGCGGAAGGTGGCCGCATAAATGGCGGGCAGAAAAAATAGCGTGAGCACGGTGGCGCTGGTGATGCCACCCATCAAGGCGGTTGCCATGGGGCCAAAGAAGTTGCTGCGCAACAAGGGAATCAGTGCCAGCACCGCGGCCGCAGCGGTGAGGGTGATGGGCCGGAAGCGTCGGACAGTTGCACCCACGATGGCGTCAAAGCGCTGATGACCATTGGTGATGTCTTGCTCGATCTGATCGAGCAGAATCACGGAGTTACGCATGATGATCCCGAACATGGCAATAACCCCCAACATGGCAACAAAGCCAAAAGGCTTGCCAAATAGGAGCAGGGCGGCGACCACGCCAATCAGACCAAGCGGCGCGGTCAGCACCACCAGCACGACGCGTGCAAAGCTCTGCAGTTGAATCATGAGCAAGGTGAGCACCACGATGATCATGATGGGCATTTGCGCAATGATGGACGCCTGGCCCTTCTGGCTTTCTTCAACGGGGCCACCCACTTCAATGCGGTAACCCAACGGCAACGTGGCGCGCAGCGCAGTGAGTTTCTGGTCAATGGCCAAGGTCACGTCAATGCCCTGAGCGCCTGTCGCCACGTCAGACTGCACCGTGATGGTGGGCTGCCGATCACGTTCCCAGATGACGGCGTAATCCAGGCCGTATCGAAGTTGCCCCAAGCTGGCGAGCGGAACGGGGCCATTGGGTGTGGGCATGGCCAGCGTGGCCAGGTGGGAGGGGTCTACGCGCTCGTTCTCTGGGGCGCGAAGGTCTACGTTGATGAGCTTGTCGCGTTCGCGGTACTGCGTGACGGTATAGCCCGAGAGCGTCATGGCCAGGAAGTTGGAAATGTCGCTGGAACTCACGCCTAGCTCGCGTGCCTTTTTCTGATCGATGTCAAAGCGCACGGCGCGCTCGGAAGGCTCGTCCCAATCCAGTTGCACGTTCACGGCACGCGGGTCAGCACGAATGTCGTCCACTACTTTTTCAGCGATACCTCTTACTGTGGCGATGTCTGCACCACTGACGCGAAACTGCACGGGGTAACCGACTGGCGGTCCGTTTTCAAGCCGCGACAGGCGTGTGCGGATGGCGGAGAAGTTCTCGCGCAGCACGGGGGCAAGCCATTGCGCGAGTTTTTCCCGGTCATCAACCGATTTGGCCGTGATCACGAGTTGCGCAAAATTGGGTTGGGGTAATTGCTGATCCAAGGGCAGATAAAAGCGCGGTGCGCCGGTACCTACGAAGCTCACGGTGTGATCAATTTCGGGACGGCCTTCAATCGTTTTTTCCAGCGCTTCGACTTGGCGCAAGGTGGCAACAAAGGACGCCCCTTCTTGCAGGCGCAGATCAACCAGGAGCTCGGGACGATCCGAACTGGGGAAAAACTGCTGCGGCACGACGGTAAAGCCAAGCATGGCCACCACGAACAACGCGGCGGTGATGGCCAACACGATGAATCGGCGTTTGATGCACCATGCCACCCAACCACGCAAGCGACGATAAAACCCGGTGTTGTAGATGTCGTGTTCGTGGTCGTCGGGCAGATGCGCTTCTCGTTTGCGCTCTGGCAAGAGCCGGTAGCCCAACAGCGGTATGAGTACCACGGCAGCAAACCAGGAAGCGATGAGCGCGATGGCAGAGACTTCAAAAATGGATCGGGTGTATTCGCCGGTGCTGGACTGCGCCAGGGCGATCGGCAGAAACCCTGCCACGGTCACCAAGGTGCCGGTCAGCATCGGAAAAGCTGTGCTGGTGTAGGCAAACGCGGCGGCTCGCGCGCGACTCCAGCCTTGTTCGAGCTTCACCGCCATCATCTCGACAGCAATGATGGCGTCGTCCACGAGCAGGCCCAGCGCCAGCACCAAGGTGCCGAGCGATACCTTGTGAAGGCCGATGTCGAATAGGTACATAAACAAGGCGGTCACGGCCAACACAATAGGAATAGAGATAACCACGACCATGCCGGTGCGAAAACCCAAAGACACCAGACTCACGATGAGCACGATGAGCACGGCTTCGGCCACCGCTTCCAGGAAATCGTCTACAGAGTGCGATACGGCTTGCGGCATGCTCGACACCTGAGCAAGCGTGAGTCCAACAGGCAGTTCTGCACGCAATTTGGCGGTGGTGACATCAAGGGCCCTCCCAAGATGAACCACGTCTTGCCCGGGTTGCATGGTGATACCGATGCCCAGCACGGGCTTGCCTTCGGAACGCATCTGCGAGACGGTGGGGTCGACATAGCCGCGTTTTACGGTGGCAATGTCGCCTAGCCGGAATGATCGGCCATTGATGCGGATAATGGTGTCCGCCAATGCCTGCTCGCTTTTGAACTGACCGCTAGGTCGGACGAAAACGCGGTCGTCCTGTGTGGTGATCAAGCCGGATGCCGTGACGGCGTTCTGGCTGTCGATGATCTGGCCCAATTGCTGCGGTGAAATGCCCAGACGCGTGAGCTGGGTATTGGAAATTTCCAGATAGATTCGTTGATCCTGGTCGCCAAAGTAGTCCACTTTGGCCACGCCGGGCACGCGCAGTAACACGGTACGCAAGGCGTCAGCGTAGTCGTGCAATTGGGCTGGTGAAAACCCATCGCCTTCCAAGGTATAGATGTTGGTATAGACGTCGCCGAACTCATCATTAAAGAAGGGACCTTGAACACCGCGAGGCAAGCTCGTGGCGATGTCGCCCACTTTCTTTCTCACTTGATACCACTCATCGGGCACGCTGCTGGCTGGCGCTGAGTCTTTCATGGTGAAGAAAATCAGCGATTCGCCGGGTCGTGACGAACTGCGGATGAAGTCAGTGGCGGCAGTTTCCTGAAGCTTGCGCGCAATGCGGTCTGTGAGTTGGTGCTGCACCTGCTCGGCAGTGGCACCGGGCCAATAGCTGCTGATCACCATGACCCGGAATGTGAACGGTGGGTCTTCCGACTGTGCGAGTTTGGTATAGGCAAACATGCCGAAGATCGTCGCCATGGCGATCAGAAAGATCACCAACGCCTGATGCCGCAATGCCCAGGCGGACAAATTGAAACGACCTTCTTCGTGGCGATGCTCGTGGTTGGCGTCTTGCGTGGGTGTCTTGGTGCCGGGATCTTGAGGGTTCACGATGCAACGTCCTCAGGGTGCAGCGGACCGATGGGGCGCACTTGCTGGCCCGCCGCGACCGTGTGCACGCCTTGCCAGACCACCCGCTCACCCGCTTTCAGGCCGCTGGATACGGTGATGGTGCGCGCATCGTAGCGCAGCACTTTCACCGGGCGTAATTCGAGAGTATTTTCGGGCGCTTTGACGATCCATAACGCAGGCTCCGGGCCTTCGTGGAAAAGCGCTGTGGCAGGCAGTGTGAAGGTGGGTTCAGTGGACAGGCCCGCTGTTTGTTCAAAGGCAATATTGGCCGTTAGACCCAAACGCAATTCAGGCGATGGGTTCGCTATGGTGAACTTGGCGCGGAAGCTGCGGCTTTGCGGATCGGCAGCAGGAGACAGTTCACGCAGCGTAGCAACGAAAGTCTTGCCCGGCAGGGACCCCACCGTGACGTTGGCACGCTGGCCGATAGTGAGGCCGTTCAGAATATTCTCCGGCACATCGCAAACCGCATCGATGTCGCCCGACCAAGCCAGGTTGTAGACCGCCTGGCCTGCGGTGACGTTTTGCCCGGTGTCGGCGAGTTCGGCCGTAATGATGCCGGCATGTTCAACAATGAGCGAGGTGTACAGCAATTGGTTGCCGGCCAGACCGGCTTGCTGTGCCAATTGATTGCGCTGTGCAAGCGCCACGGCGTAGGCGTTTTGCGATTGCTCCAACTGGGCAGCCGAGATCAGGTTTTCTTTGGACTGGGCGCGGTCCCTGTCCCATTGCCGCTTGGAGAAATCCAGTTGTGCCTGCGCGGCAGCGACTTGCGCTTTTGCGCTATCTGCACTCTTCGACGCATCGGCCGCGTCCACACGGGCAACCGCCTGGCCAGCACTCACGGTGTCGCCCAGTCGGACACGCCGCTCGATGATCTTGCCGCTGACCCGGAATGACAGCGGCGTGGTGTAGCGCGCGTCAATCTGCCCGGGCAGAGACCATCGCGGCAATATGTCATCGGCCGCAGCCGGCATGGCGACAACGGGGCGCGGGGACGGGGCGGGTGCCTCTTTTTGACTGCAGGCAGAGAGAGCAAGCGCCAGCACAAGCGCTGATGGCAGCAGGGTGAGAAGAGCGGAGCGATTCACAAAAGACCTCGGCGCGCGGAACGCGGCATAGACGGTAGGCTCGGCAAACGGCTGCCAAAGATAGGCGACGCTGCAGATTTCCACGAAATTCTAATACAAATATGTATTCAAATACAGATCTGTATGTGAAATGTCTGTGGATGTTAAGATTCGGCCATGGAAAAAATCCGCCTCAGCCGAGAACAAAGCCGGGATCAGACGCGCCAGCGTCTGCTTGACGCTGCGCAAGCCATTTTTTTAAGCAAGGGTTTTGTGGCCGCCAGCGTGGAAGACATCGCGGAAGCGGCGGGATACACGCGAGGTGCGTTCTATTCCAATTTCGGCAGCAAATCAGAACTTTTCTTGCAACTGCTCAAGCGCGATCACGACACGGTGATGGCAGATATGCAGGCCATTTTTGACCAATATGAGTCGCGCGCCGAGATGGAAGCGGGTGTGCTGAAGTATTACAGCCAGCTCTATCGCGACAACAAGTGTTTTTTATTGTGGGTAGAGGCCAAGCTGCACGCGGCCAGAGATGCACAGTTTCGGGTGGGCTTTAACGCGTTCTTGCGTGAGTTGCGCCTGGCAACCACGGAGTACATCGTGCAGTTCTCAGCGCGCGTCGGCACGCCCTTGCCTCTGCCCGCCGAGCAACTCGCCCTGGGATTAATGGCATTGTCTGACGGCATGCAGTTTGCCTATGCTTTCGATCCGGAAGCCGTCACGCCTGAACTTACAGAGGCCGTACTGGCCGGATTTTTCCGTCGCGTGGTGCTTGATGCACCACCAACCGACCCCACCTGTTCTAAGGCGTGATGCACCATTCGCGCTGCGCGAATGCTCGTTATGCCCCCTGAGCCGCCCGCGTCAGTCGCCGGTTAGCTCCGAGATTTCAATCAAGTTCAAATCCGGGTCTCGCAAATAAACGGAACGTATTTTTCCGGTGGCGCCAGTGCGGGCAACGGGGCCTTCGATGATGGTCGCGCCCACCTGTTTTAAGTGCGCAATGACGTCGTCCAACGGACGATCCGCGATAAAGCAGAGATCCAGTGCTCCGGGAACAGGCAGGTGTGCCTTGGGTTCAAACTCGTGGCCGCGCACATGCAGATTGATCTTTTGATTGCCGAAGCGGAACGCGCTTCGACCCTGACCGAAGGTTTCCAGTCGCATGCCCATCACGGTGGTGTAGAAATTGATGGTGGCTTCGGGGTCGGTGCAGGTGAGCACCAGATGGTCAAGATGATCGATCATTGTGGGGGCCTTGAAACGGTGATTGGATGCTCAGATTGTGCTGCCGGTGGCCAGAACGTGGCAATCCGGAATTAGATAAGAGGGGCTTGCCCAATCACGAAAGCAGGTATTTTCTTGGCAACGCACCCGTGGGCGTGCTAGTAATGGGGTCCTTGTTCATGCGTGTTCGTCTTGGACACGAGTGGCGGCAGGGCCGAGCTCGAATCGGTTCAATTACTGACAGCAAAGGAGCGACACCGTGGATTCGCAACCAGTACCTTCCACCATTAACCGCCCTGTGTTTTTTACGTCGGCCGCCTTTGTATTGCTGCTGGTGGTGTTTGCCATTGTCTTGCCCGAGACCGCTCAGGATCTTTTCGAGTCAACGCAGGCCTGGATATTGGCCAATGTCAGCTGGTTCTACATTTTGGTGGTCGCCATTATCTTGTTGTCGGTGGTGTTTCTTGCGGTCAGCCGCTACGGAGATATCAAGCTCGGGCCTGACCACAGCGAGCCCGATTACCGAAATTTCACCTGGTTTGCCATGCTGTTTTCTGCCGGCATGGGCATTGGGCTGATGTTCTTCGGCGTGGCCGAACCCATCATGCACTTCGCCGCGCCGCCCGTAGGTGACCCGCTCACGGTTGAAGCTGCTCGGGAGGCGATGAAGATCACGTTCTTCCATTGGGGGCTGCATGCTTGGGCCATCTACGCGGTGGTGGCGTTGACGCTGGCGTACTTTGCCTATCGTCATAACTTGCCCTTGACCCTGCGCTCGGCCCTCTACCCCTTGATTGGCAACCGGATCTACGGCCCGATTGGCCACGCAGTGGATATTTTCGCCATTCTCGGCACGGTGCTCGGGGTGGCGACGTCTCTGGGCCTGGGCGTGGCACAGATCAATAGCGGCTTGAACCACTTGTTCGGACTGCCAATCAGCACCACGGTCCAAATCATGCTGGTGGTCGTGACTTGCG
Organism: Achromobacter deleyi; assembly: GCA_040391965.1. GTDB lineage: Bacteria > Pseudomonadota > Gammaproteobacteria > Burkholderiales > Burkholderiaceae_B > Achromobacter > Achromobacter deleyi_B. The sequence goes on from JBEBWV010000059.1 coordinate 12,008, forward strand.
CGCTTGCTACGGTATCCGTGGCCAGTGGTCTGGACAAGGGCATTCGCATCTTGTCCGAATTGAATCTGGTGTTGGCAGCCATCTTGCTGCTCTTTGTGCTGGTGGCAGGCCCCACTGTGTTTTTGCTGCAGACCTTTGTGCAGAACACTGGCGCTTACTTGTCTGACATTGTCAGCAAAACATTCAACCTCTATGCCTATGAGCCGACCGACTGGATCGGCGGCTGGACGCTGTTTTATTGGGGCTGGTGGATCGCCTGGTCGCCCTTTGTCGGTCTGTTTATCGCTCGCATATCGCGCGGACGCACCATTCGGGAATTCGTCAGTGGCGTGCTGCTGGTGCCCGCTGGCTTCACCTTGTTCTGGATGACAGTGTTTGGCGACACAGCTATTCACTTTGTGCTGGTCGATGGCCTGAAAGGTTTTGCCGAAACGGTACAGGCGGATAGCTCGTTGGCGCTGTTCGTCTTTCTTGAGCAATTGCCATGGAGCAATGTGATCTCCATGGTGGCCATTCTCATGGTGGTGGTGTTCTTTGTCACCTCAGCGGACTCAGGCGCATTGGTGGTTGACCTGCTGGCGTCGGGCGGTTCAGACCGCACACCCGTCTGGCAACGCATTTTCTGGTCGGTGCTGATCGGTGCCGTGGCCATTGCGCTCTTGATTGCTGACGGCCTGAAAGCGTTGCAAGCCGCCACCATCGCGAGTGCTTTGCCGTTTTCCATCATTTTGCTGATGGCGCTCTGGGGATTGTTCAAGGCGCTCAAGCTGGACGCAACCAAGCGCGGCATTCGGTACCAGTCGTTAACGCTCTCGCATCCGGCGCGGCCCGGCGGCCAGTCGTGGGAAAGACGCCTGCGCAATATGGTCATGATGCCCCGGCGTGCGCATGTGCTGCGCTTCATTGCCGATGTGGTGCGTCCGGCGCAAGAAGACGTGGCCGAGGAATTACGCAAACAAGGCTACGACGTGCAGGTTAAAGAGACGGAGGACGGCGCAGTCATACTTGAGGTGTCGCATGGTGAACACCTGGACTTCTCTTATGCCGTGCAGCCTGAGGCTTTTGTTCGCCCGAGTCTGACGCCTGGTGAAGCGCAGGACGAGGAAGAGCGCAAGTATTTCCGCGCCGAAGTGCATTTGCGCGAAGGTGGGCAGGACTACGACATCATGGGATGGAGCCGCGACGAAGTCATTGGCGACATTCTTGACCAGTACGAACGGCATCGTCACTACCTGCACATGGTGCGATAGCGGCAACTCCCCAAGGGGGCGACGCCGCTCCGCACCGGGTTTCTCCTTGCGATTCACTATTTGGCCCTCGTTTTCGAGGGCCAAATAGTTTGTAGCTATATTGCCCATTGAGACGCTCCGTTTGACGGGGATTGGCTTTTCGTTAATTATCCAAGCATTACCTTTGATAATTCGGAAGTCGATCATGAAAGTAAAAACAAAAACCTGGGCCGTCGGGGTGGGGGTGGTACTTATTGCAGGGGCGGGCTGGGGAATGTTTGGCAGAAATCCCGCAACGGGAGCGCCTGCCTGGTCGGCACCTGCGGTGAAAGTGGCCGTGGCGCCGGCCACACAAGCGCCGCTGTCGGTCGCCCTGATGGGCATTGGCAGCCTGGAAGCTTCCCGGCAGGTGCAGTTGTCTGCCGAAATAGACGGCCGTGTGGCCCAGATTCTGTTCCAACCCGGCGAACGGGTGCGTGCCGGGCAACGACTGGTGCAACTGAATGACGCGCCAGAGCAAGGCGAGTTGTTAAGGCTGCAGGCACAAGCGCGCAACACCCGTGCCTTGCTGGATCGTACGCGTCGCTTATTGCCGCAACAAGCCGCCACGCGAGAGCAATTGGAACAAGCCCAGGCGGACTACGAGCAGGCGTTGGGAGACATCAAACGTGTTCAAGCCCTGATCGAGCAGAAGCGAATCAATGCCCCCTTTGATGGACAGCTGGGTGTGCGTCGCGTCAATCTTGGGCAATTCGCCCGAGCAGGAGATCCCCTGGTGTCTCTCACGGACAACCGGGAGATGTACGCCAACATCACCTTGCCTGAGCAAGCGCTGAGCCGCGTGCGAGCAAATCAGGATGTCAGCATTCTGGTGGATGCCTATGGCGAGCGACGTTTCCACGGACGCATTACGACCGTAGAACCACAGATTGATCCCAGCTCGCGCACGCTTCGGGTGCAGGCTACGTTGGCCAATCCGGATGGTGACTTGGCCGCCGGCATGTATGCCAACGCACGCATTGCTTTGCCAGAGCGGGTGAACGTGGTCACGGTGCCGGAAACGGCCGTCAGCTATAGCGCATATGGCAATTTGGTTTACGTGGTGGCACAAGCGGAAAAGACGGTGACCGTGAAGCAGATTTATGTGAAGACAGGCGAGCGGACCGAAGGCCGTGTTGTGGTGACCGAAGGCTTGTCTGCTGGAGACCGGGTAGTGACATCGGGCCAGATACGGCTGCATAACGGCGCCACCGTAGACATTACGCCCGACGATACCGTGGCGCTGGTGCAAGACGGCGCATCGCCGCCTGTGCGATAGGCGGAGTGATCAACATGAAATTTACCGATCTATTCATACGCCGCCCTGTGCTGGCGCTGGTGGTCAGCACCTTGATTCTGTTGCTGGGTATTCGCGCACTGAGTGAATTGCCGGTTCGCCAATATCCCTTGACGGAAAGCACGACGTTCACGATTACCACCGCCTATCCTGGCGCGTCGCCCGATTTAATGCAGGGGTTCGTCACGCAGCCGCTGGCGCAATCGGTTGCCACGGTCGAAGGTATTGATTACCTGTCATCGTCTTCCACGCAAGGCCGTAGCGTAATTACCGTGCGCATGAAATTGAACGTGGACTCCAGCAAGGCCATGACTGAGATTATGGCCAAGCTGAACGAAGTGAAGTATCGCTTGCCCCAAGACGTGTATGACCCGGTAGTGGTGAAGTCTTCCGGTGAAGCCACTGCCGTGGCCTACGTGGGGTTCTCCAGCAAAATCATGAGCACGCCTGCCTTGACGGATTACCTGGCACGCGTCGTTCAGCCCCAGTTCTCCTCGATTGAAGGCGTGTCCAGCGTCGAACTATACGGTGGCCAAAAGCTTGCCATGCGGGTCTGGGTAGACCCGAGTCGGCTGGCTGCTCGCGGTATCTCAGCCGGTGAGCTGGCCGATGCGCTGCGCCAGAATAATGTGCAAGCGGCACCGGGGCAGGCCAAAGGCATGTATGTAGTGTCCAACATAAAGGTCAACACAGACCTGGTGAGCGTGGCCGAGTTTCGGGACATGGTGATCAAGCGCGATGGCGATGCCGTGATTCGCTTGGGTGACGTGGCAACAGTGGAATTGGCTGCCGCTTCAACGGACAGCAGCGCGTTAATGGACGGTGAACGGGCCGTGTATTTTGGGCTGAACGCTACGCCGATTGGCAATCCGCTCACCATCGTGAAGCGGCTCAATGAACTCTTGCCATCAATCAAGCAGAATCTCCCCCCGGACGTGGAAGTACAGATTCCTTTTGAGCTCGCGCGTTTCATCAGTGCCTCAATTGACGAGGTGAAAAGCACCTTGATCGAAGCCGTCCTGATTGTGGTGGCCGTGATTTTTCTTTGCCTGGGCTCATTGCGGGCAGTGCTGATTCCAGTCATGACGATTCCGCTTTCCATGCTGGGCGCGGCGGCCATCATGGGACTGTTCGGCTTTAGCGTGAATCTGTTGACCTTGCTGGCGATGGTGCTGGCGATCGGGCTGGTGGTGGATGACGCCATTGTGGTGGTGGAAAACGTGCATCGCCACATCGAGGAAGGGAAAACGCCCGTGCATGCCGCGCTGATCGGCGCGCGTGAAGTGGCAGGTCCGGTGATCGCCATGACGATCACCTTGGCGGCAGTGTATGCACCTATTGGCTTGATGGGCGGCCTGACAGGCTCGCTATTTAAGGAGTTCGCGTTCACGCTGGCTGCGGCCGTCGTGGTATCTGGCGTGATTGCGCTGACCTTGTCTCCGGTGATGAGCTCGTTTCTGCTCTCTAGCAAAGCGTCTGAAGGCTGGATGGCGCGCCAGGCCGAGCGCGCATTTGAACGGCTGGGCAATGCTTATGGTCGCGCGTTGTCGCGGTCTTTGCATCATCGCTGGTTCACCGGCCTGATTGCGCTGGCCGTTCTGGTGAGTTTGCCCTTGCTCTACAACCAGGCGCAGCGTGAGTTGGCACCTGTTGAAGATCAATCCACCGTGCTTACGGCGATCAAATCGCCGCAATACGCGAACATCGATTACGTCGAGAAATTTGGCAAAAAGTGGGACGACGTGATGAAGGCGCTGCCCGAGCAACGAGGACGGTGGTTGATCAACGGCGACAGTGGCGTGGCTAGCAGCATTGGTGGTGTGGATTTCGTGTCTTGGGAGGCACGCAAGCGTGATGCCAACGAGATTCAGGCCGACATGCAAAGCCGGGTGAACGAGATTGAAGGCAGCAGTGTGTTTGCTTTTCAGCTCCCGTCCTTACCCGGGTCCACGGGCGGACTGCCGGTGCAAATGGTAATCAAGAGCGCGGCGGATTATCACGTGGTCTATGAGGCCATGGAGAACCTGAAAAAGGCGGCCAGAGAAAGCGGCAAATTCATGGTGGTCGATAGCGACCTGGACTACAACAACCCCGTCGTGCGCATCACGGTCGATCGGGCGAAGGCCAATAGTCTTGGGGTCACCATGAAAGACATCGGTGACACGCTTGCCGTGCTCGTGGGCGAGAACTACATCAACCGATTCGGTCTGGACGGACGCTCGTATGACGTTATTGCCCAAAGTACGCGCGAACAACGCTTGTCGCCGGAATCCTTGGCGCAGTTGTTCGTCAAGAGCGCAAGTGGCGGCCAGGTGCCGTTATCGAATCTGGTAGCGGTGTCGGTCGGGGTGGAGCCAAATCAGCTTACGCAGTTTGATCAACTGAATGCCGCCACCTTCCAGGCGATTCCGATGCCCGGTGTCTCGATGGGCGATGCAGTGCAGTTCCTGACCGTTCAGGCTCAATCCCTGCCGGCGGGCTTTAGCTACGACTGGCAATCGGATGCGCGGCAATTCAGTCAGGAAGGCTCTGCGCTGATGATCACGTTCCTGTTCGCCATCATCGTTATCTATTTGGTGCTCGCGGCCCAGTACGAAAGCCTGCGCGACCCGCTCATCATTCTGATTAGTGTGCCCATGTCGATTTGCGGTGCGCTGATTCCCTTGGCCATGGGGATCGCCACGATCAATATCTATACCCAGATTGGGTTGGTGACTTTGATTGGGTTGATCAGTAAACACGGCATTCTGATGGTGGAATTTGCCAATGAAATGCAAATGAGTCATGGACTGGACCGTCGCGCTGCCATGGAGCAGGCCGCTCGTATCCGACTGCGCCCCATTTTGATGACAACCGCCGCCATGGTGATGGGACTGGTGCCTTTGTTGTTCGCCAGCGGGGCAGGGGCAAACAGCCGTTTTAGCCTTGGTTTGGTCATTGTCGTGGGTATGTTGATCGGCACCTTGTTCACTCTGTTCGTGCTGCCCACCGTGTACACCGTGCTGGCGCGGGATCACGCCGCTGCGAGCCAAACCGCGCGTGCCCGAGATTTGGCGCAAATCGATGCCGATGAAGCGGCAACGGCATCGCCAGGTGATCCCTCACGTGCCACCGCGGGCTCCGCTAGCTGATGCGACGCCTTGAAGAAAAGGAAATAACGATGACTCACTTCACCTCTTCACTCGTGCGCGCACTCACCGGTTCGGTGTTGGGCGCACTCTTTCTTGTCGGTTGTGCCGTAGGCCCCGACTATCGCAAACCAGTCACGGCCCCCGTTACGCTGGCCAGCCCTGAACTTGCTTCGTTCTCGAACGATGCCGTGCAACAAGATTGGTGGCGCCAGCTACAAGATCCGCAACTGGATGCGCTGATCGCGCAAGTGCTGGCGCGCAATCTCGACATCCGCGTGGCGCAAGCACGCCTGGCCGAATCGCGTGCCATTCTGGATGAAAGACAGTTGGACCAACTCCCTACGGTCACCATGGGCGGGCAGTACGAACGCAGTTTGTCTCAAGCAAACCCCGGCCCAACGGGGCAGCGCAATCTCTCTGAGAGTTACCGCGCGGGCTTTGACGCAGGGTGGGAGCTGGATCTGTTTGGTCGTCTACGCCGGGCATCAGAAGGGGCGGCTGCACGCAGTCAGGCTTCAGAAGCTGATCTGGCACAGACCCGCATCGTGGCCGTGGCGGAAGTAGCTCGCAACTACTACGAAATGCGTGGTGCCGAGCAACGTCTGGTGGTGGCGCGCGCTAACCTGGATGCGCAAACCCAGGCCTTGCGCGTTACCGAAGTCCTGGTGGGTAATGGCCGGGGCGATGCCGGTGACTTAGCCAGCGCGCGAGCGGAGCTTGCGACGGTACAGGCCAGTGTGCCGCCCATAGAGGCCTCGCGGCGCGTCGCGCTATACCGAATAGCCGTGTTGGCGGCCCTGCGCCCGGCAGAACTGGGCGAGTTACAGGCCAGCCCGCTGAAACCCATGCTGGTGACGCGTTTGCCAGTAGGGGACGTGAGCGCCTTGCTGCAGCGACGTCCGGACGTGCTGGCGGCGGAGCGTGCCTTGGCGGCCGCCACGGCCGATGTGGGGGTGGCTACGGCAGAGCTGTATCCCACGATCAACATCAGCGGGTTTCTCGGATTCGTCGCATTAAGAGGGGGCGACCTCGGTGCTGCCGCCAGCCGCGCCTTTAGCGTGACACCTTCCGTGGAGTGGCCCGGATTTCATCTGGCGTCTGCCATGGCGCGCAAGCGCGGCGCCGAGGCGCGGGAAGTCGGCGAAATGGCACGATATCAACAGCTTGTGTTGAAGGCGGTGCAAGAACTGGAAGATGCTGTGACACACTTCGGCGAGACACAGTTACGTCTTGGTGCTTTGGCGCGCGCGGCAGAACAAAGCAGCGTGGCGGCTAACTTGGCACAATTGCGCTACAAAGAGGGCTCGGCGCCGTATTTGACGGTGCTGGATTCGCAGCGTAGTCTTTTGCGCGCTCAAGATGCGGTGGCGCAGGCGGAAACGGCTTCGTACACGAGTCTTATCGCAATCTATAAGGCGCTCGGAGGAGGGTGGTCTGCATCGTCTGCGGAATCGCCTGGCACCACGCTTGCACAACGCAGCACAAACCAATAACTCAGCGCATAAGCACTGGAATCGGAACCGTCCTGAACATGTCAGAAACCCTGTCCACTACGTCCTCCTGGACGCCGCATCAACCGGCGGATCGGGTGCTCATGAGCTTGAAGACGCGGGGGCCTCAGTCCATTGCAGAGATCGCCAAAACGATGCAAGTGACGGCCGAAGCCGTGCGTCAGCAAATGACGCGCCTGCATGAAGACGGCCTGGTCGATGCGCAGACGCGTAGCGCAGGCCGAGGTCGGCCGACCCAGATTTGGCGTTTGACGGAAAAAGGTCAAGGGCGCTTTCCTGATTCCCATGCGGAAATGACGGTGCAGATGCTGGGCGCCGTGCGCCAGATATTCGGCGAAGTCGGCATTGAAAAGCTCATCGACGCGCGCGAAGCAAGCATGCTAAGCAGCTATCAAGAGGCCATGGTGGGGGCTGAAGGCCTGCACGCACGACTGGAGCGTCTGGTCGAGCTGCGCAGCACCGAAGGGTATATGGCTGAGCTGCGCGAGGACGGCCAGGGTTTTCTCTTTATAGAGAATCATTGCCCGATTTGTTCGGCCGCCCGGGCCTGTATGGGGTTTTGCCGCAGCGAGCTGGCGCTGTTCACCACGGTCTTGATGCCGTTAGCCACCATTGAACGTGTTGAACATATTCTTGTGGGCGCCAGACGTTGTGCCTATCGGGTCACGCCCCTGGCCTGAAGAACGCCAGGTCAATTTAGCGCGACAGGTTCGTGGCGCGCAGCCGAAGCGAGTTTGCAATGACGCTTACTGACGACAGCGCCATTGCTGCCGCAGCTACCACCGGCGAAAGCAGGATGCCAAAGAAGGGGTATAGCAAGCCCGCCGCTATGGGTATCCCGAGCGCGTTGTAGCCAAAGGCAAACCAAAGGTTCAGCCGAATGTTGTGCATCGTCACTTTAGAAAGTTGCCGCGCACGGACAATTCCCATGAGATCGCCCTGCAATAGGGTGATGCCGGAGCTTTCCATCGCTACGTCGGTGCCTGTGCCCATGGCGATGCCTACATCCGCAGCAGCGAGCGCCGGTGCATCGTTGACGCCGTCTCCCGCCATGCCGACGATGTGACCTTCTGCCTTGAACCGCTGGACTGCGGCAGCCTTGTCGTGTGGAAGTACCTCTGCGATGACCTCGTCAATACCTAGTTCTCGTCCCACGGCTTGTGCGGTCGTCTTGCCATCGCCCGTCAACATGACGACGCGAATATTCTCCTTCTTCAGGGCGGCCAATGCCTGGGGGGTGGTCGCCTTGATGGGGTCTGCAATGCCCACGAGTCCAGCAACTTGGCCGTCGATGGCGACGTAGATTACCGTGGCAGCTTTCGCGCTCAAGCTTTCCCCAGCCCCAGAAAGCGTCGTGGTATCGATGCCGCTTTCGGCCAGGAATTTCGCGCTGCCGCAGACAACGCGCTTGCCATCTACCTGTCCAATCACGCCTTTCCCCACTGGCGAATCAAACTCAAGCACCGGGGACAGCGGGAGCTTGCGCTCGGCCGCGTGTGCAACGATGGCCGCGGCTAGTGGATGTTCGCTTGCCCGCTCAACGCTTGCCAGCTTCTGGATCACGTCGTCGGCATCAAAGCCCGTGGCCGCTTGAAGAGCAATCACCTTGGGCCGCCCTTCGGTCAAGGTGCCGGTCTTGTCGACCACCAAGGTGTCGACCTTCTGCATACGCTCCAGCGCTTCGGCATTTCGAACAAGCACGCCCAACTGCGCGCCACGGCCAACGCCAACCATGATGGACATCGGCGTGGCCAAGCCCAGCGCACACGGACACGCGATGATAAGCACCGCCACAGCCGCGATCAGCGCATGCGAAAACGCGGGTGCCGGCCCCCAGATCAGCCAGACGGCGAACGTCAATGCCGCCACAGCAATAACAACCCATACGAACCAGCCCGCCACGTGGTCGGCTACGCTCTGAATGGGCGCACGACTGCGCTGGGCGGTGGCGACCATATGCACAATTTGTGAAAGCAGGGTGTCTGCGCCCACTTTTTCTGCGCGCATGACGAAGCCCCCGGTTTGATTGAGGGTGCCTGCCGTCACTTTGGAACCCTGCTCCTTGGTGACAGGCAGTGGTTCGCCTGTCACCATGGATTCGTCGACCGTTCCCTTGCCTTCGGTGAGTTCGCCGTCGACCGGCACTTTTTCGCCAGGTCGAACGCGCAACAAATCGCCAACTTGCACGGTGTCCAGCGGCACGCTTTCGTCCGTGCCGTCCGCCTTCACGCGCAAGGCCGTCTTGGGAGCCAGGTCGAGCAGTGCGCGGATGACACCCGACGTTTTCTCACGCGCTCGCAACTCAAACACCTGGCCTAACAGCACCAGTACGGTAATGACGGCCGCCGCTTCGAAGTAGATGGGAACGGCGCCGTCGGCGGTGCGAAACGCAGCAGGGAAAACTTGCGGTGCCAAGGTGCCGACCATGCTGTAGAGCCAGGCAACGCCGGTGCCCAATGCAATCAGGCTGAACATGTTCAGACTGCGGTGCTTTATGGACGCCCACGCACGAACAAAGAACGGCCAGCCGCCCCACAACACGACGGGCGTGGCCAGCACTAGCTGGATCCAGTTCGACGTCTGTTGGCTGATGAGGTGATGAAAGTCGAATAAATGGCTACCCATTTCCAGTAAAAACACCGGGAATGCCAGCACCAGACTGATCCAGAAGCGGCGCGTCATATCGAGCAGTTCAGGGCTGTCGCCAGTGTCCGCCGTGGCCACGACAGGTTCGAGCGCCATGCCACAGATCGGGCAACTGCCCGGACCCATTTGGCGGATCTGCGGGTGCATCGGGCAGGTGTATTCACCTGGTTTTCCCGGTACTTCAACCGACATCGGCGTGCCCGAAGCATGACTGCCGTGCGCGTGATGCGCGTGCGAGCCATGCCTGCCATGCGCCGATGCGGCAGAAGGGTGTTGGGCGTTTTCGTCAGAACGGTCTGAGTGTTGCATTGTTATGCCCGCCTTTCATTGGAGGAGGTGAGCGTCGGCAGTGAACCGACGTCTTCAACGATGCACTATCTGCAGCAGCAAGCTCTCGTTGCTTTGGTGGACGTGTTTGCTGCGACAGGGTCACGAATCGGTCCAGGGGTGTAGCCAGCGGCGCGCACGGCCTCGATCAGAGTATGTGGATCCGCTGCCTTGGAATCGATATCCAGGCGATGTGCTGCCAGGTCGATGTTTACGATGGCGTCTTTGTCGATGGCGGCGACTGCCCGGCGAATGCTTGACTCGCAGTGGCCGCAGGTCATGTCCTTGACTTCGATGCTGATCATTTGTCGAAACTCCAGTTCAGTTGCTGATAGGAGAATTTTCAACCTTGACATCATTGGAAGGTCAAGCGATGCGATGACTTGCCACGGTTTCTATATGCAGCAGGCCCAGACGCAGGGTGAAACTAGCTTAACGGAGAACCCGATTGATTGTGTATACGCAAACCGTTTCGATAGTCCTGTGGGGCGGCGCGTCCTTGGGCGGCGTTGCAGACCGTGGACTTTTCCCCCTCTTTCCGATTGCCTTGAGACGAGTTCCGCAATAATTTAGCCAGCAAGCGCTGTGGTTTACCTACAATGCCCACCGCGCGACTCGCGCGACACTACGAAAAGAACCAACGCGACTGGGGGATGGCCCGGCAATGCGGATTGGCTCTTGCCTGAATAGTCGGAGATTTCTTCATGCGTAAACTTTGCCTCGCCATGGCTATGGCGGGAATGATGGCCAGCGGTCTTGCCGCCGCCCAATCCACCTTGCGTATTGGTCTGCAAGATGACCCGGACGTGTTGGATCCTGTGCGTGCCCGCACCTTTGTTGGCCGCATCGTGTTCGCTTCGATGTGCGACAAACTGGTTGAAATCACCCCTGATCTGAAGATCGTGCCGCAATTGGCGCAATCCTGGACATGGTCCCCGGACAACAAAACACTGACGTTCAAGCTGCGCCCTGACGCTGTGTTCCATGACGGCACCCCGATCAACGCTGCTGCTGTCAAGGCAAACCTGGATCGTGCGCGCACGCTGCCAGATAGCAACCGCAAAAGCGAGCTGATCACCGTTGCCAGCGTTGACGCGCCCGATGCGAATACCGTTGTCTTGAATTTGTCTGAGCCAGATGCTTCCTTGTTGTCGCAACTGTCGGATCGCGCAGGCATGATGATGTCGCCGGCCACCTTCGACAAAGACCCGGGCAGCAAGCCTGTATGTTCTGGCCCTTATCAATTCAAGGAACGTGTCCAGAACGATCGCATCGTCCTGGAGAAATTTCCCAAATACTGGGACGCGGCCAATTATCACTTTGATCGCGTCATTTTCACGCCTATTCCGGACACAACCGTACGCGTGAACAATTTGCGTGCGGGCGATCTGGACATTATTGAACGTGTCGCACCCAGCGACGCCAAAGCCGTAAAAGACGACGCTAATCTGCGCTTGTCGCAGGTGACTGGCCTGGGTTTTCAAGCCATTTCCATCAATCTGGGTAATGGTGAGCGTGCTAACTCGCCCTTGGCAAAAGATAAGCGCGTACGTCAGGCGCTGGACTTGGCCATTGATCGCGATGTGTTGAATCAGGTAGTGGGTGAGGGCATGTTCCAACCCGCCCACCAACCGTTCCCACCAGCCAGCTTCGCGTTCAACAAGTCGTTCGAGCACGCAGGTCGTGACCCGAAGAAAGCGAAGGCCTTGCTTAAAGAAGCTGGGTTTGATCGCGTCAAACTGGAAATCACCTACGGCAACAACACCACCATGCAACAGGTGTTTGAGCTGATCCAGGCCATGGGCTCTGAAGCCGGGTTTGATATCAGCCTGCGTCCGGTCGAATTTGCGTCCCTGCAATCGTCGCTGGCACGCGGCGACTTTGTCGTGGGCCAAAGCGGGTGGTCTGGTCGTGTTGACCCAAGCGGCAACATCCATCAGTACCTGAGCTGCAAGGGCAACCTGAACGACGGCAAATTCTGCAACGCCGACGTCGATGCCTTGTTGAATGGCGCGCGTGCCGAACCTGACGAGGCCAAGCGCCGCGTTATGTACGACAAGGTGCTGGCCGACATGCAAGTCGAACGCCCCATCATCTATTTGTTCTACCTGCCCTGGACCTTTGGCGTTCAAAAGAAACTTGAAGGTTTCGTACCCTACCCAGATGGCCTGATCCGCCTGAAGGGTGTGACAGTCGCCAAGAAGTAAGCAAGGCGAAGACTAGCGGGGCTCTTCGGAGCCCCGCCGTTTTATCCGCGCCTGACGGGCGCACGCATCGGGACCTCATCATGTTTACCACTCGCCCAGAAATCCTCGGCACCTTTGGTGTCGTGACCTCTACACACTGGTTGGCCAGCGCCGCTGGTATGGCCATGCTTGAACGCGGCGGCAATGCCTTTGACGCGTGCGTCGCGTCCGGCTTTGTCTTGCAAGTTGTCGAGCCTCATCTCGTCGGCCCGGCTGGTGAAGTACCTGCCGTGTTTTATTCTGCCCGCACCGGCAAGGTGGAAGTGCTGTGCGGCCAGGGCACGACGCCTGCAGCCGCTACCCTGGAACGCTACCGCGCCGAAGGCCTGGACATGATTCCTGGCAACGGCTTGCTGGCCACCGTCATCCCGGGTTCGTTTGACGCCTGGATGACGCTCCTGCGTGACCACGGCACCATGCGCTTGCGCGACGTGCTGGAACCGGCCATTTATTATGCCGAGCATGGGCACGCGCTCATGCCACGCATCTCGAACACCATCGCCGGCCTCAAAGATTTTTTTGAAACGTATTGGCCCACCACCGCGCAGGTTTATCTGCCCGGGGGCGCTGTTCCGCAGGCACGCAAACTGTTCCGCAATCCGGCGCTGGCGCGAACCTGGACCCGCGTGCTGGAAGAGGCCGAACGTACCGGCAACGATAGGGATCGCCAGATCGAAGGCGCGCGCGATGCGTTCTATCGCGGTTTCGTGGCCGATGCCATTGACCGCTTTGCACGTGGCACAGAGGTCATGGATGAAAGCGGCAGTCGACATCGCGGCGTGATCACCGGGCAAGATCTGGCGGGCTGGTCAGCCAGCTACGACAAACCGTTGACCTACGACTATCACGGTTACACCGTTGCCAAGGCTGGCCCATGGAGCCAGGGTCCGGTGTTCCTGCAAACGCTAGCCTTGCTCAAGGGCATTGACCTGGCGGGTGTCGGTGCGACCAGCGCTGCGTTCGTGCATCGTGTCACGGAGGCCATGAAGCTGGCATTCGCCGATCGCGAGGCCTATTACGGCGATCCAAACTTTGTCGACGTGCCCCTGGCGCATTTGCTATCTGACGACTACAACGCCACGCGTCGAGCCCTAATTGGCGAACAGGCTTCGCACGATCTGTTGCCGGGCGTGGTGCCGGGCTTTGAGGCACAAGTCGAGCGCGTGATGGACACCTTGTCGCGCTTGTCCAAGGTCACACCGGCAGGCAGCCCAAGTGCCGAGCCCACCTTGGCCGACATGCGAGCATCCGTCAAACGCGGCGACACCACCCACGTTGACGTCATTGATCGTTGGGGCAACATGATCTCGGCCACACCGTCTGGTGGTTGGTTCCAGTCCTCACCGGTCATTCCTGAGCTGGGGTTCGGTTTGAACACTCGTGCCCAGATGTTCTGGCTGGAAGAGGGCTTGCCGGGCACCCTGGCACCAGGCAAACGACCCCGCACGACCTTGACGCCGTCGCTCGCTCTGCGAGACGGCAAGCCTTATATGGCGTTCGGCACGCCGGGGGGGGATCAGCAAGAACAATGGCAGCTGTTGTTCTTCCTGCGTCATGTGCATCACGGACTGAACTTGCAGGAAGCAATTGACCTGCCCATGTCCCACACCATGCACTTTCCCACTTCGTTTTTCCCGCGTGACCGCAAGCCGGGTCATCTGGCCGTGGAAAGCGGATTTGGCACAGAGGTCATTGAAGACTTGCGTCGTCGCGGGCACGTGATCGAAGAAGTGCCGCAATGGTCGGTTGGTCGCTTGACGGCGGCCTCGCGTGACGAAGACGGCCTCTTGCATGCCGCGGCGACCCCGCGCCTGATGCAGGCCTATGCCATAGGTCGTTAAGGGGATAGCCGACGGGCCAAGCTCGGCTTGGCTCGTCGTTGATCGGGCGGGTATCGGTGATGTCGGTTGCCGCTCCTCGTCTGCATCGGCTATCTTTCTTGCATGACCGATGCCTCTGAACGCCCTGATTTGGACGTGCCCCCGCTCACCGGGCGAGAATCTTTTTTTATTGTCCTCAATACGGGCTCCGGCAGCACGCACGCCGATACCTTGCAAGACACCATCCGCCGTGTATTGGACGACGCCGGCCGACGTTATGTGCTTATGCCTGTGCACGACGGTGCTGAGTTGAGCCGCGTGTCACGCGACGCCGTCGAGCGCGCACGCCAGGAACAGGGTGTCGTGGTCGCTGCTGGCGGTGATGGCACACTCAATACGGTGGCAAGCGCCGTCTTGGGTGCAGGTGTCCCGTTTGGCGTTATCCCGCAAGGCACGTTCAACTACTTTGGCCGAACCCACGGTATCTCGCAAGATACCGGTCGGGCTACGCAGGCTTTGCTCGACGCAAGGCTGGAGCCCATACAAGTGGGGCTGCTCAATGATCAATTGTTTTTGGTTAATGCCAGTCTTGGCTTGTATCCACAATTGCTTGAAGATCGCGAAGCTTTCAAACAGCGGTTCGGGCGCAGTCGGGCGGTTGCCCTCTGGTCGGGACTCGTCACGCTATTGCGCGCACCGCGCCAACTCACGTTGCAACTGGACTACGACGGTCAGGTGCGCACCCTTCGCACGCCGACGTTGGTCGTTGGCAACAACGCTTTGCAGCTGGAACACATTGGCATGCCCGGGGCGGGAGCCTTGCAACGCCATCGCCTGGTGGCGATGGGAACGCGTCCCGTGAGCAATCTCGCGCTTTATGGCCTCGTACTGCGTGGTTTATTCGGCCGTCTGGAAGAAGCACAGAGCATTATTCACTTTACATTTGACCGACTAGCCGTGCGCCGCACACATGGTGACCGACGTATCAAAGTGGCCATGGATGGAGAAATTACCTGGATGAACGAGCCTTTGGAGTTCAAGGTGGCAGAACAATACTTGCCGATGTTAATGCCGAGAAATCCCGAGCACGAAGGGCAGGCATGACGCGTATTCTGCAGCTGTCCGATACTCATTTCGGCACGGAGCAGGCCTCCGTCTTGAAGGCAGTTCTCGATTTGGTCCACACCATGACACCGGATCTGGTCGTACTCAGTGGCGATATCACTCAGCGCGCTCGCCGAGGGCAATTTGCCAGTGCGCGTCACTTTGTTGAAGCCTTGGCGTGCCCGGTGCTTGCGGTCCCGGGCAATCACGACATTCCCCTGTTCAATCTGCCGGCGCGCTTGTTCAATCCCTATGGCAACTACCGGCGGGCGTTAGGTTCGAGCCTGGAACCCATATTTGAAAATGCCGAGATCCTGGCGATTGGGGTAAACACCACGCGTCCCACTCGGCGCAAAAATGGCGAAATATCGGATGCGCAGATCAACCGTGTGGTGTCGCGCTTAAAACTTGGCCGCCCGGATCAACTGCGGCTCGTCGTTGCGCACCACCCGATGCGCGCAAAGGAAAGCTCCGATTGGCGAAACCTGCTGATCGGCCGAGAAGCGGCGCTGCCGGCCTTTTGCGGCGCAGGGGTGGATCTCATTCTGGGGGGGCACATTCATCTGCCCTATGTTGTGTCGGCACAGCCCGATGTCGACGGTAGTCATGGCTGGGTTGTGCAGGCGGGTACCGCGTTGTCGCACCGTGTGCGAGGTAAAGTTCCCAATTCGCTCAACCTCATTACGCACGAGGTTCAGGCAGGCGCGCATACTTGCCGCGTTGAGCGCTGGGACTACGCGGCTTCCACTCGTACTTTCGCGCCATTTACCTGCGACGTCCTGGGTTGGCATCGCCCGCGGTAAGTCCGCCACTCAAGCTTTGTCGGCTAATAACTTCTTTGTACGTACGCTATGGATGTTTATGCGTCGTGGGTAGCTGCCCACGCACTTTGGCTTTTTATCGGAGTGCCGCTTGCCGCGGCAGGCGTCGTCTATCTCTTGGTGCTCGTCGCTGCACGTTTACCCGAAGTGCCGCGCCGCGGGTTATGGGCGCTATTAATGCTGGCCGCGCTCGTACTATTCCTGGGGCTGGCGTGGGCGGTCACGAGGCAAACCCGGGTGGTGGACTTTGATGCTGCATTGGCGAACGCATTAAGCACGAGCATGTCGTCCACCTTGCTGTGGTTGCTATCCTGGTTCACCTATTTGGGCGATCGCAAGCTCCTTACCGTGCTTGGCGCGGCGATGGTCCTCGTGCTTCTCTGGCGCCAGGCCTGGATTCTGGCCGCATGCGGGGTGGCGGCCACCGGCGGCGGGGGGGCCATGACCTGGCTTCTCAAACTGGGCTTTGAACGGGTGCGCCCGGAGCATCTGCACGGCTTTGTTCAGGTATCGGGCTGGAGTTTCCCAAGCGGCCACGCACAAGCCTCGTTAGCCGTTTATGGATTTGCCTGCTACTTATGGTGCCGCAACCTGCCTCCAGGTTCGCGCGCCCTCTGGTGCGCGATGGCTGCGGCGCTCATCGCCGCCATTGGCGTCAGCCGGATTTTGCTGCAAGTCCATTTCCTGAGCGACGTGCTTGCCGGATTCAGTCTGAGTGTTGTCTGGTTAGGGCTCTGCCTCTGTATTGCGGAGCTGGGCTTAGGGCAGCAACGTCGGGCAAACGAAATCGGGCGTGCCCCCTCGTCCTAATGGGTAGCGGAAGCGGCCGCGACTGACATCAAGGTGCGCAGCAGTCGTGCCTCAGGCGGGCTTACTTGCGCCAAGGCTGTGATTGCCGTGACGGTGTTGGGCGCTGCGTTCGCGATGGCGTACCGGCCGCCCGCTGCCGCGATGGCGGCATCAAGGCTGCGGGCGCGCTCGCGGGGAGGCGGTTCCAGATCCAGAATCAATTTCCCTGCGATCACGGCGTTCACCAAGCCATCGCTGAATCGTTCCAGCGTGCGATCAATTTCATGCTCGCGGGGGAGGGCGAGCACAATCGTGTCGGATTCCTGTAGCGCCTCTTGCGCCGTAGTGGCGAGCGTGGCGCTACCTCGGAATGCCTCGCACCGGTCGGGTTCAAGATCAAACACCGTCAGGGCAATATCGGGCTCGGCGTCCAGCAGACACCTTGCTGCCAGGGTGCCGACGACCCCCATGCCGACAATGCTGATGCGCATACTCATGGTTTTGGCACAGACCACGTGCTCACAATATGCGCGACCGGTTCGTCGGAGTTCTCCCCCGTCAAGATGGCTTCGCCTGCGCATAATCTGCCCACTTTCAACAGACGTGCATTCGCAATCACGGCACCCGCCGGACTTTTGCGCAAGAAATTGATGGTCAGGCTGGCGGTCACGGCATTGGCTTGGCCAGTGGCACCCACCACGGCGGCATACATTACCAAGTCAGCCAGAGCCATCAACATAGGGCCAGCCACAATGCCACCCAAACGCTGATGGGTGTCGCGGGCAGGCAGAATGGCCCTTGCGGTTCCATGCCCAATCTGGACAATATCGATGCCCAGCAACATTGAGAACGGATGCTGATCGGCCAATAAGGTGTGAAAGTCGGCCAGCGAGATTTTCGCCTCCTGCCCGACGACCAAAGAAGGCGTGCTCATCGTTGCTCCAAGGTAGCGCAATAGTTTTCCAGCAAGTTCTCGGCCTGTTGACCCAGAGACTTCAGGCGATGGGTGTGAAAAAGCAGCAACAGCCCCATCAGGTAAGTGAAAACATTCATTTGTTCAATTTCAACGGTCGATGCGGGCCAGGATTTGCTGCGCGCAAGCCCGGCACCCAGCAGGTCAACGCAGGCCCGCAACTTCGCGTTCAGTCGTTCGTCCATCTCGCGGCCAAGGCCCCGCGGCCCCAATCCCTGAAAGAGATAAAGCCCTAGCGAGAACTCCGCCCGACGTTCGGTGTAATAGCGAAAAAACGCCTGAATCACTCCTCGCGCGGCGCCGGAATAGCTGGCTTGCCCATTGGCCGCGTTCAAATGGTCGTGCAAGCGCTGCAACGATGCCTCGAGCACAGCGCCGTAAATGCTCTCTTTGCCAGGAAACCATGGGTAAATGGCTCCCGTGGTGCACTCAGCCTCCTTGGCAATGCCCCGGATGGTCGTGTTTTCCAGTCCATCGCGCTCGAATACGCGCTGGGCGGCGTCTAGAATCAATTGGCGCCGCAAGGCGCTCAAGCGTTCGGTGCGATTTGGTGTGGGGGCAGGGGGCAGGGATGTCATGAAATCGTCGCGTCAAATGCCAGTAACGATCATATCGACGATTTATTTTAATAACAACGTTATCCGATGGTCGCCATTGCTCGAAAAATAGGGTCGGGGCTGCGAGTGGCGTAAACACGGCTTTCAAGTTGATTTCGAGGGTAAACCCTAGTCTCACTGAGCAGTGCTTGCTCGCTATGTTGCGTGTTCCCAACAGAGCAGGCGTAAACCAGCACTTTTCTGAAGAGGAACATAGCCAGCCCCCCCAAATTTTGATGCAATAGCTCCAACTTCCCTTCGCGGAGTTAGGGGGGCGGCAGGCTGGATTGCTGGATTGCTGCTCTTGTCACTCAAATCAACGGAGATTTCTTAAATGAAAAAGACTCTGCTCGCTGCCGCCCTTCTCGCCGGTTTTGCCGGTGTCGCCCAGGCAGAAACGTCGGTCACCCTTTACGGCTTGATCGATACAGGTATCGGTTACAACAAGATCAGCGGTGCTGGCGATGCCAATGGCAGCCGCATCGGCATGATCAACGGCGTGCAAAACGGTTCGCGTTGGGGCATGCGTGGTTCGGAAGATCTGGGTGACGGCCTGCGCGCTGTTTTCACCTTGGAAAGCGGTTTCGACTCCGGCAACGGTAAGTCGGGTCAAAACGGCCGTTTGTTCGGTCGTCAAGCCACCGTCGGTCTGGCTAGCGACAGCTGGGGTCAATTGGACTTCGGTCGTCAAACCAACATCGCGTCGAAGTACTTCGGCTCGATCGATCCGTTTGGCGCTGGCTTCGGTCAGGCTAACATCGGCGCCGGCATGAGCGCGATGAACACCCAGCGCTACGACAACATGGTCATGTATCAGACCCCGTCGTTCAGCGGCTTCCAATTCGGCGTCGGCTACTCGTTCAGCGCTGATGACCAGAATACGGCTCAAACCGGCTTCCAAACCGCAAACAACACCCGCGCAATCACCACCGGCGCGCGTTATGTTAACGGTCCTTTGAACGTCGCTGTGTCGTACGATCAGTTGAATCGTTCGAACGTTGGCAAGACGGGCCGTGCTGACACGACGCCGCGTAGCTATGGCATCGGCGCTTCGTACGACTTCGAAGTCGTCAAGCTGGCTTTGGCTTATGCTCGCACGCAAAACGGCTGGTTCGCTGGTCAAGGCCAAGCTAACAACGTCGGTTCGTTCAACTTCGGTGGTTCGAACCAATTTGCTGATGACTTCTCGGCAAATTCGTACATGCTCGGCTTGAGCGCCCCCATCGGTGGTGCTAGCAACGTGTTCACTTCGTGGCAACACGTGTCGCCCAGCAACGCCAGCAACCTCGTTGGTTACGCTGCCGCTACTGAAGACAAGAACATGGACATCTTCAGCCTGGGTTACACCTACGACCTGTCGAAGCGTACGAACCTGTACGCATACGGTTCGTATGCTAAGAACTACGCGTTCTTGGATGGCGTGAAGAGCACGGCTGTTGGTGTTGGCCTGCGTCACCGCTTCTAATCGTTTGCGGAGCGCAAGTTCCGCTGCGGTTTAAAGCAAAACGGACGGGCTTCGGCCCGTCCGTAAAAAAGCCACCTCTCGGGGTGGCTTTTCTCTTGGCGCGACGCGTTTCTGGTGCTTACGTTGGTGTTTTTCACAGCGTCCTGTATTCTTCGCTCACCCTTGCTTGAATTGCATTGTTCCGCCTCTGGAATGCTGTTTTTCATAGGTGGCGAAAGCTACAGAGTTCAGCCAGAAGTAACCGCGCGAATGCTACAATCTGAAGGTTTGTGCATCTGACGGACGCTTGAATGAACCTCCAACAGTATTTCCCCGTCCTGCTGTTTATTGTGGTGGCTACCCTTATTGGGTTCGCGCTGCTGACGGCAGGCTCCCTGCTTGGCCCGCGGCGCCCTTACGCCGAGAAGCTATCACCTTACGAATGCGGATTTGAAGCCTTCGAAGATGCGCGCATGAAGTTTGATGTGCGCTACTACCTCGTGGCCATTCTGTTCATTCTTTTTGACCTCGAAATCGCGTTCTTGTTTCCTTGGGCAATAGCTCAGGGCACCGTTGGGCTTCTCGGTTTCTGGACGGTCATGGTTTTCCTGGCCGTGCTTACCGTCGGCTTCATCTACGAA
>JBEBWV010000060.1:0-32616 GCA_040391965.1 Achromobacter deleyi
TGGAACTGTCGCGCCAGCGCCTGCGTCCGGCCCTGAACGAAGGCTCGCACATCACTTGCCCGCGTTGCAACGGCACCGGCGTGATTCGCGATGCCGAGTCCAGCGCGCTGCATATCTTGCGCCTGCTGCAAGAAGAAGCCATGAAGGAAGGCACCGCGGCAGTGCATGCCCAGGTGCCCGTCGATGTAGCGACATTCCTGCTCAATGAAAAGCGTGCCGACATCGCCAAGATGGAAGCCCGCCTGAAGGTCAACTTGGTGCTCATCCCCAATAAGCACCTCGAGACCCCGCATCACCACATCGAGCGCCTGCGCCACGATGACCCACGCCTGGAAGAGCTGAAGACCAGCTTTGATCTGGCCGAAGCTCCTGCCACCGAACTCACCTGGGCGCCTCGCGAACAGGAAGTGAAGGCGCGTCCGGAAGCCTTGGTCAAGGGCATTACACCGTCGCAACCTGCCCCCGTTTCGTCGACCCCTTCGCACGCTGCTGCTGCCCCTGCGGCTGCAACATCGGCTGGATTGGGCGGTCTGTTCAAGCGCTTGGTAGGCTGGTTGACTGGCGATGCCGCTACGACCAAGCCTGCCCAAGTTGAATCTGAAGAAACAAAGCGCACGTCGGCTCGCGGAAAATCCCGTAGCGGCCATGACGGCCAAGAACGACGTGGCGAGCGTCACGGCTCAGACCGTGGCCGCAATCGTCGCGGCGAATCCCGCACAGAGACGACTGAAGGGACAGAAGGCGGCCGCACACATGCACGTGGCAACCGACGTCCTGAAGGCGAACGTGCCGAGCGCGGCGAACGCCAGGCCCGTACGGACCGCGACGCACCGGCAGCACAAACGGCAGCTCTGGCATCGAACCGTCAGGAACGCCCCACTGCTGACGCCACCGGCGAAGATGCTGGTGCAACCCGCAACGGCCGTAACCGCCGTGGCCGTGGTCGCAACAACCGTCGTGAAGACGGACAAACCGATGCACCGATGGGCGAGCAGGAAAGCATGGTTGCAGCGTTGGCCCAGAGCGTTGCTGCTGCGTTGCCTGAAATCAAGCCGACCCCTGAAGCCGTTGAAGCTCAATCGACCGCCGAACAGGAAGTCGATGCTGATGGCTTGCCCCTGCAAGCTGGCGAGAACTCATCCGACCCGGAGCGTAAGCGCCGCCGCCGTCGTAGCCGCCGTGGCCGCCGCAACCAGGACGACGCATCGTTGTCCGGTAGCGATGACCAACTTGACGACAACGACAGCGCCGACGGTGAAGATGGCGTAGCCGATGAACAATCATTGGCACAAGTCGAAACCGCAGCACCGGCTACCGCTGCTCCGGTTATCGCTGCTCCGGTTGCCGTAACCCCCGTTGCCTTAGCACCGGCCGCCGCAGCGCCTGCCCCAGAGCCCGTCAAGGCTGAGCTGGCTCAGGTCGTCACACACGCTGTTGCAGCCGTACCGGCACCTGTCGCCGTTGCTGCAGTGGAAGTGGTTGCGACCCCAGTCGTCGAGCAAGCATTGGTACAAGTGACCTCTATTGCGACACCGGCACCTGCTGCCCCCGTTCCGCTGGCACCCGCTCCTGTAGCGGCACCTGTGGAAACAGCAACTGTTGTTGCGACCCCTGTAGTGGCAGCACCTGTGGCCGCCACCCAGGTGGAAGACGTCAAGCCTGCAGCACCCGCCCCCGTTGCAGCTCCGGCTGCCCCGGTAGCGGCACAGGTTCAGACGAGCGCCCCTGCACAGTCTCCCGTGGCCCCCGCATCAACACCGTCGGCCAAGAGCCAGACGCTGCATGACACGGTTGGCGCGGTTGGCCTGAAGTGGGTTGAGACGGATCCTGAGCGTCATGCTCAAACGCAAATGCGTATTGCGACGGTACAAACCCCGGTTCGCCTGGGTCGTGAGCGCAAGCCGGTTGCCGTTGTCGCGAGCGTGCCGCTCAAGCAGGTGGAAACGCAAGACAACTAAAACGTACTGACGCTTTAGTTGCTTTAGTTCCGACACTGGGCCGGCAAATTGCCAGCCCGGTGAAGGCCTGAAGCCAGGAAGAAAAAAACCCTCGAATTCATTTCGAGGGTTTTTTTTGACCGTGACGAACAACGTCACCTACCGCATTTAAAACTGATATGTGTACGTCAACTGAACAATATCCAGACCTGGGTTGGGTGTCTTGATACTGCCGTTCGAAAAGTGCGAGTAACGCACTCCAATACGATTGTTCGGCGTCAACAGAAAGCCCATACCGGCGTGATTACCGAATTGAAAGGCTGTGCTGATCGTCTTGTCCGCGAAATAAGTGCTGCTGAACGCCGTGGCACCAATACCGGCTTCCAAATAGAACCGGTCGCTCGTCCACCAACGGAACATGGGAATCGCGTTGAACTGCCATACGTTGCTAGGTGAGCGCGAACCGTCGGCCCACCAATACGACACCCCAAACTCACCCGTCAAATCAACACGGCCCCAATTGCCACCGAACTGGTGAGTCCAGACGGAGGGGGTTTCATAATTCAACGTGAAGCGCTGGTAATGATCACCAATGCCGTAATGAAGGCCGATACCGCCTTGCGTGCCGGTTGTGGACTGTGCCTGGGCGAAGGCGGTGGCGCCCAAAAGCGCCAAACCCACCGCACCCGAGAGCAACGATTTTTTGATTGTTGAACACCGCATGAAAGCCCCACCTTTTGAATTAATTCGGTACAGCTTGAACATATCAAAAAGCAGACATAAAGGCTCTCTTAATGTCGTTGTATGACAACACCATTTATGGAAATCACTGTTCCGTTTACAAATTGGCAGCAGTTGAGGCAATGGGCATCCGCCGGATCACGCAGGACAGGCAAAACAAAGCCGCCATTTGCTTGAGGCAAATGGCGGCTTTTTTTGCCGAACTAGCGGCACAACTTATCAGACATCGGAAGACATCTGGTGCGGCGTGCTATTCAGCGGTGACGACATCCACGGGCTGAACCGTCAGCAACGCCAACAGTCGAGCGATCTCTTCACGCAATTGGCGACGGTCGACGACCATGTCGATCGCCCCTTTCTCCAGCAAGAACTCCGAACGCTGAAAACCTTCGGGTAGCTTCTCGCGCACCGTTTGTTCAATAACGCGTGGGCCGGCAAAACCAATAAGGGCCTTCGGCTCGGCGATCACCACATCACCCATGAAAGCGAAGCTGGCAGACACCCCGCCCATTGTGGGGTCGGTAAGCACGCTGATAAACGGCAGACGAGCCGCTGCAAGGCGCGTGAGCATGGCATTGGTCTTTGCCATTTGCATCAGTGACAACAAGCTTTCCTGCATGCGTGCGCCGCCCGAGGCCGCCACACAGATGAACGGGGTTTTGTTGTCTAGTGCGGCTTGAGCACCACGCACAAAACGTTCGCCAACCACGGAACCCATCGAGCCACCCATGAACTCGAATTCGAAACATGCCAACACCGTTGGCACACCCCGGATCGAGCCACTCATGACCACCATGGCGTCTGATTCACCCGTTTGTTTAACGGCTTCTTGAAGACGTTCGGGATACTTGCGTGTGTCTTTGAATTTCAGCGTGTCAACGGAGCGCGTGTTTTGCCCGATTTCTACACGACCTTCAAGGTCAAGCAAAGAATCAATGCGCGCCCGGGCACCAATGCGCATGTGGTGATCGCATTTGGGGCACACGTGCAGGTTGGTCGCCAAATCTTCGCTATAAAGCACCGATTCGCACGATGGGCATTTCACCCACAAGCCCTCGGGGACACGTCGTGCGCCGCTGTCGGCGGTTTTGTTGATGCGTGGAGGCAGGAGTTTTTCGATCCAGCTCATTATTTATTCATCCCGTGGGAGAAAACACTCGACCGTCTTAGGCCGATGCATCTTCTCGTTTTACTTGATCCAGCGCCAGCCGGATGGTGCGCAGCCACTCGCCAGCGGCGGTAACTGCAGCGTCGGTTTGTTGGGCGGCGGGTGCGTTGGCGACCGCCTGCTCCATGGTTTCAATCAGTTTGCTGCCAATCACGACAGCATCGGCACCGCGCGCGACACGCTGAGCGCTTGCGGCATCGCGAATGCCAAAGCCCACACCAACAGGGATGGAAACGTGGCGACGAATCAATGCGACGCGCGTAGCGACATCATCTGTATTCAGTGTGCCCGCTCCGGTCACCCCTTTGAGGGACACGTAATACACATAGCCACGTGCCACTTTCCCAATGGCCCGCATACGATCTTCAGTGGACGTAGGTGCCAACAGGAAAATGGGTGCAATGCCGTGGGTAGCGAGTGTAGCGGCAAATTCGTCAACTTCTTCAGGTGGGTAGTCAACCACCAGTACGCCATCCACGCCAGCAAGCTCGGCATTACGTGCGAACGCAGCCTGACCCATGCTTTCAATAGGATTCGCGTAGCCCATCAGCACGACAGGCGTGACGCTATCGCGTTGGCGGAATTCTGCCACTAACGAGAGTACACGTGCCAAGCCGACGCCTTGAGCGATAGCGCGTTCGGCGGCGCGTTGAATGACGGGGCCGTCGGCCATGGGGTCAGAGAATGGAACCCCAAGTTCAATGATGTCAGCGCCTGCCTCGACTAAGGCATGCATGATTGGCACAGTCGCGGCAGGAGACGGATCACCCGCAGCAATGTAGGGAATCAAGGCGGCGGCACGGCCAGACTCGGCGGTACGCGCAAATGCGGCGGCGATACGGTCAGTTTGCAGTGTCATGGCGTTCAGAACTCGATGCCGGAGCGTTCAGCCACGGTATGCATGTCTTTGTCGCCACGGCCCGACAAATTGACCAGAATGACGGCATCTTTCGGCAATGCCGCAGCCATCTTGACGGCCTGAGCGATGGCATGTGCAGATTCGAGTGCGGGCATGATGCCTTCGATGCGGCAGCAGTCGTGAAAGGCTTGCAGCGCTTCGTCGTCAGTAATGCCCACATATTCAGCACGGCCGGTGTCTTTCAACCAAGCATGCTCCGGACCCACACCCGGATAGTCCAGACCTGCGGACACGGAGTGTGTTTCTTGCACCTGGCCGTCCGCATCTTGCATGACGTAGGTGCGATTGCCGTGCAGCACGCCAACGCGTCCAGCAGCCAGCGAGGCGGCATGGCGTCCGGTGTCCATGCCCTCACCGGCGGCTTCTACGCCAATCAGGCGCACATTCTCGTAGGGAATATAGGGATGGAAAATGCCCATGGCGTTCGAACCACCACCGACGGCCGCGACCACGTAGTCGGGTTGACGACCAATGGCATCCGGCATCTGAGTCAAGCACTCATTCCCGATTACGGTCTGGAAATCTCGGACCATGCGCGGATAAGGATCAGGACCAGCCACCGTGCCAATAATGTAGAACGTGTTTTCGACGTTCGTAACCCAGTCGCGCATGGCTTCGTTCAGCGCGTCCTTGAGGGTGCGCGAGCCGGAATCTACCGGTACGACGGTTGCACCCAAGAGCTTCATGCGATAGACGTTGGAGGCCTGACGACGGACATCTTCGCTGCCCATGTAGACCACGCACTCCATGCCGTAGCGTGCCGCAACGGTTGCCGTTGCGACGCCGTGCTGACCTGCGCCGGTTTCTGCGATGACACGAGGCTTACCCATGCGTTTGGCCAATAATGCCTGGCCAATGCAGTTATTCACCTTGTGCGCGCCCGTGTGGTTCAAGTCTTCACGCTTGAACCAGATCTGGGCGCCACCTACACGTTCGGACCATCGCCGTGCGTGATAGACCGGGCTGGGCCGGCCAACAAAATGCTTGAGCTCGTAGTTGAACTCTTCAATGAATGTGGGATCGACGCGGCATCGGTCATACGCTGTGCGCAGTTCATCGATCGCGTGCATCAGCGTTTCCGCTACAAATACACCGCCATAGGGGCCAAAGTGGCCTTTGGCATCCGGAAAGTCGTAAGGTTTCACCAAGCATCTCCCCCGTGCGTCGCGACTGGCAAGCTGCCCGCCGCAAAACCGGTTTTGCAACCCAATATTTTACCCGACCCGCAGGCCCTGAGCGCGTCACCGCAGCCAGAGCCTGCCGTCGGCAATAGTCTTAGAGCGATTGGCCCATGCGACGCAGAAACGTATCGCAAGCCGCCAGTTGATCAATTGCCACAAATTCGTTGGGTTTATGCGCCTGTTCAATATGACCAGGTCCGCAAACAACGGTCGGAATACCGATGCCTTGAAACAAGCCGGCTTCGGTACCGTACGCCACTTTCCGGGTGACCCTGTCTTCGGTCAGCGCACGAACCAGTTGCGTAATGGCCTCTTGCTCAGACGCTTCCAAGCCGGGGGCCGAGGCTCCCATTTCGATATCGATGCGGGCACCGTCAAACTCCGCCTGCATGCGTGGCAATAATTCTTCGCGAACATAACGGGCCACTTGCTCGTGAATGCCATCTGCGCTCATGCCGGGCAAGTTGCGGAATTCATAGGAGAATTCGCACAATTCCGGGATGGTGTTCACCGCGATGCCACCTTGAATCTGGTTGGTGGTCATAGTGGAGAATGGCACGTCGTAGCACTGGTCGTAAGGGCCTTTCGCCTTGAAGGCGTCCGCCAGGTCACGAATATGGCAAATCAGCCGGGCAGCATATTCAATGGCATTGCAGCCACGCGGCGTAAGCGACGAATGTGCGGCCTTGCCGTGAACGCGGCAACGAAACAAATTGATGCCCTTGTGGGCCACTACAACCTGCATGCCGGTAGGTTCACCAACGACGCAGCCTTCGGGACGAATACCGCGCTCCAGCAGGTCAGCCAACATGTAGGGCGCGCCCGCACAACCAACTTCCTCGTCGTATGAAAAAGCGAGATGAATGGGTTTTTTGCGCGGCATGGCCAAGAACTCTGGCACCAACGCGAGCGAACTCGCGATGAATCCCTTCATGTCGCAAGCGCCACGTCCATACAACAAGCCGTCTTTCTCAATCAGTTTGAAAGGATCGGAGTTCCAGTCTTGGCCATCGACCGGCACAACATCGGTATGACCGGACAAGACGATCCCGCCTTGCTCACTACCATCTTGCGCAGGCAAGGTGGCAAATAGGTTCGCTTTTGTGCGCTCTGGATTGTGAGCGAGCCATGCCTGGACGCCCTGGCCTTTAAGCCAATCCCTGACGTTTTCGATCAGGGCAAGATTGGAGTTTCGGCTAGTTGTGTCAAAGCCAACCAGCGTTTCCAGCCAGGTACGCGCATTCATGTAATGACTCTCAAGAGGCGAAAAGTGAAAGTGTAGGCCAGGACGCGAACTTTCGCCCTGCGCCGCTCTTGCCGACGCCATTGAAAGCGTCCCATCAGGCGTAAAACCCCTCCGAGAAACAGAGTTTTCCATTCTTATGGAAATCGTAATTTTATTTCCAATTAATAAATAAAAAGAAATAAATATATCAATTTATTCAATTAAAAGAACAATAAATTTCGACCTGAGGCGCCCACGAGATGCTGCGAATCCGTTGAATGGAAAATCCCGGATTTGTAATGATGGACAATGCCGCCCTCGTCAGCACGAAACCCAAGGAGAATCCGTGCAGCACCGCCCCGTCCCCATACGCAATATCGTTGCGGCTGTCATAGGTAATGCGCTTGAGTGGTATGACTTTTTGGTGTTCGCGTTCATGACGCCGATCATCGCCAAATTGTTCTTTCCTCAAGACCCAAACATTCCCGGCAGCGAACTCAATTCGATTCTGATGACCACCGCGGTCTTTGGCGTTGGATTTTTCATGCGCCCCGTGGGCGGCATTGTGCTGGGACTCTACGGAGATAAAAAGGGACGCAAGGCTGCGATGGTCATGGTGACCTCACTCATGGCCGTGTCCATCGGCTTGATCACCGTCGCCCCCACTTACCACGCCGCCGGCATTCTGGCGCCTATTTTCATTTTGATGGCACGTCTGCTGCAAGGCTTCTCCGCTGGCGGCGAATTCGGCACGTCGACCGCCTTGCTGATCGAAATGGCGCCAAAGGGCAAGCGTGGCTTCTACGGTTCATGGCAGATGGCCGGACAGATGCTCGCGTTGCTGATCGGCGCCGCGTTCGGCACGCTAATCACCGAGTTCTTCACCGATGCCCAAATTGAAGCCTGGGCGTGGCGTCTGCCGTTCGCCTTCGGCCTGGTGATTGTGCCGATCGCTATTTACATCCGTAAGAATATCGATGAGACCGATGTATTCAAGCGCATGCAGGAAGAGCAACGCATTGCAGCCGCCAGCGGCACGATTCAGCGTTTGAGCCTGGTCCAGATGGTTGCCACGCACACCCGTGAAACACTGATTGGCGTCGGCCTGGTCGTGACCGCAACGGTGTCGATCTACATCACCTTCACCTACCTGGTGACCTACTCGACCAAGATTCTGAATCTGCCCATGCGAGATACCTTCATGGTGCAAATGGCCGGTGCGGCGTTGATGGTGTTTTTGACACCATTCATGGGCGCGTGGTCTGACCGTGTTGGCCGTCGGCCCCTCGTCATTGGCTCCCTGCTTGGGTATCTGGTGGTGTTGTTCCCGCTCTATGCCTGGTTAACTGATGCCCCGTCGATCAGCCGCCTGCTCACCGTGCAAATTGTGGTGTGCATTTTCGTCTCGGCGTTCTTCGGCGTATTCAGCACGGTGATGGCTGAACTCTTCCCTGCTCGCATACGCTCTGTCGGCTTGTCGCTCGCCTATAACGTCGCCGTTATGGTGTTTGGCGGTTTCGCGCAGTTCATCGTCACCTGGCTGATCAAAGTAACGGGCTCGCCGATGGCGCCTGCTTATTACGTCATGTTTGGTGTGGCGCTCGGCCTGCTCGCATCATTCTTCATCGAAGACAAGTCCAAGCAAGATCTGGAATAATCGTCCGCACCCGATGTAGATATAACAATGGCGCCACGATGTGGCGCCATTGTGCAATGTGGCCGTAGCGAGGGGAGCACGCGAGCAAACCGAGACGAGAACACAGTCGCTCAACGCGCGTAACTCGCGATACTTAACCAGCACTTGCGCGAGTTCCAGCACGCGGGTTACGCGCGCTCGTCGGTGTCGTGAGGGTTAAGAACGTCTCGCGCTCCATCCACGCTACCGACGCACTGCGGACGATACCCCGGGCACCTCTGCCAACGCATCCAAGGCCCGCGTCAACGACTCGCCTCCCTTGATCTCTACCGTAAATACCATATGGGCGAGAGACTGGCGGCTTTGCGTATTGACGCCAACCACATTGAGCCGCAGACGTGCAAAAACTTCGGACAGGTCGCGTAGCAGGCCCGGTCTATCGTGGGCCCGAACGCTGACATCTACGGGGTAGAACGATTGAGACGTTTCACCCCAGGTCACTTCGATTACCCGCTCAGGCTCACGCGCGGCCAGCGCCTGATAACTATGGCAGTCTTGACGATGGATGGATACGCCACGCCCCCTAGTCACAAAACCCGCGATGGCATCGGGTGGCGCCGGTCGGCAGCAACGTGCCAACAGGGTCAACAACGAACCCACGCCGACCACCAGCACCCCGCTCTTGCCACTTGTCGCCGCATTGCCAGCGCTATTGGTATTCCGTAAAGCAGGCAGCTGTGGATCAGCAGGCGCGCTTGGCTGTTGAAAGAGCCCGTCGATTTGACGCAAGCTGAACTCTTCCTTGGCCACAGCGACATAGAGATCGTCTGCTTTGGCAAAGCCAAGATTCTGGGCAAGTTGCTCCAGATTCACGGCCGTCTTGCCTAAGCGCTGGAGTTCTTTTTCTACCAGCGCCTGACCCTGCGTAATACGCTGCTGCAGTTCAATGGCGTTAAACCACATGCGCACTTTCGCCCGCGCACGGGGACTGGCCAGAAAACCCAACTGCGGATTCAACCAGTCACGTGAAGGCCCGCCAGACTTGGCCGATATGATCTCGACTGTCTGCCCGGTGCTTAAGCGAGTTTGCAGGGGCACCATCTGCCCATCGACCCGCGCACCGCGGCAGCGATGCCCCAGGTCAGTATGCAGGTGATAGGCAAAATCGACAGGGGTTGCCCCTGACGGAAGCTCAATGACGCGCGCCTGCGGCGTCAGGACGTAGATGCGATCGTCGGAATGGGCAGGCGCAGCCTTGTCGGCCTGACGTGATTTGGCGCCGGCCGATTTGGCAGAGACAGGTGTCGACGCTGTGGACTCGGCGTCACCCGATTCAACTTCGGTATTCCAGGCCAGCAATTGCCGCATCCAGGCCAATTGGCGGTCATATTCGCTTGACGCTGCCACTTGGCCGCCTCGAGCACCCGCCTCTTTGTAGCGCCAGTGGGCGGCCATGCCGTACTCGGCGAATTGGTGCATCTCGTGAGTGCGGATCTGCACCTCGAAAGGCCGCCCATCCGTGTCGGCCACGACCGTGTGCAGAGATCGATAGCCATTGGGCTTCGGGCGCGAGATATAGTCGTCGAACTCGTCAGTGATGGGTGTCCACATTTCGTGCACCAGACCCAACGCCGTGTAGCAGGCGCGCACGTCCTCAACGATGATCCGCAAGGCGCGCAAGTCGTACATCTGGGAGAAATCCAGAGACTTGAGGCGCATCTTGTTCCAGATGCTATAGATGTGCTTGGGACGTCCGCTGACTTCCGCAACGATGCCCGCCTTCTGGAGTGCTTCCTGCAAGCGGGCAATGGCACCCGTAATAAAGGCCTCGCGCTCTACCCGCTTTTCTTCGAGCAGCCTGGCAATTTGCTTATATCGATCCGGGTCCAGAAACCGGAAGGAAAGGTCTTCCATTTCCCACTTGATCTGCCAGATACCCAGCCTATTTGCCAACGGAGCGTACAAGTCCAGCGTCTCACGGGCGAACTCAGGCGAACACGGGGTTTTGCTCTCTGCATGCCAACGCAAGGTCTGCAAACGTGACGCCAAACGCATCAAAACAATGCGTAGATCGGCCGCCATGGCCAGCAGCATTTTGCGCTGCATTTCTTTCTGTGAACCACTATCTGCTGAAGCATCGCTGGCCTGACGCGCGACCAGACTCAAGCGCAACAATGCTCGCGCACCTTGCACCAGGCGGGCGATTTCAGGGCCAAATTCGATGGCGACGGGGTCGTTGCGCAGGGCTGGAGCAAGCGCTGATAGATCCGTCGGCAAGGCCGCAAGCAACGCCGCCACGCGCGTTGCAACGTCTGTGTGCAAGCCTGCGAGAATGCGCACGGTGCCTGCACCGTGGCGTGCCAAGGGCTCGCCTGTCAGGGCCTGCTGCCCTTCGAATTGCGGCATCGACCAAGCCACCGCGCGATCCAGCAGGGCCAGATCATCGGCATCTAGCCCCGCGCCAGCCTCCAAACGCCAGGAGGCATCAAAAGGCGCGAGCGGATCGGATACAGGAGCGGTGGACATCACGGGCGGCTCGAAGCGAAAGGCATGAAATTTCTCCCACACTCTACACTAACTGTAACGTCGCCATTTGTGGGCGTATCACCCTATGCCGTCAGGCTATTAATAAGGAACTCAAGCTTATGTTGCGCTGGCTAAAAGGTGGCGGAGCACGACCGGACGAGGTCGCCGACATGCAGGCCCGCATTGCGCCTGCGCTCTGGAAAAGCGTGATTGAGGCCTACCCATTCCTGAGTTCATTGACTGATCAGGACGCCACCCAGTTACAGACGCGCGCGGCGTGGTTATTGGCCAGCAAGCATATCAACGGTGCGCAAGAGCTGACCTTGACGGACTTCATGTCCCTGTCAATTGCCGCACAGGCCAGTCTGCCTATTTTGAATTTGTCGCCAACCCTCTATGAGGGCTGGGACGAAATCATTGTCTACCCAGCCAGCTTTCGCATTGCGCGAACGAGTCAGGATGAGGATGGTGTCGTGCACCAATTTGTCGAAGAAGCGGCAGGAGAGGCCTGGGAGGGCGGACCGGTGATCTTGTCCTGGGAGGATGTTCGGTTGTCCGACGGCGGCTTCAATGTGGTGATCCATGAGTTTGCCCACAAGCTTGACCTGCAGGCAGGCGACGCCGATGGCATGCCCTCGCTGGCCAGCCACCCGGAGCTCCGCCCCCGCCTTTGGCGACAAGTGCTGGATGACAGCCTGAACCGCTTTATATCCGCCGTAGAGACCGTCGAAGCCGCGATTCCGCACGACGTTGACCCGGAAAGTGAACAAGCCGAGGCCTGGTATGGTCAATTACCGATGGACCCCTACGCCGCCACCGACGAAGCGGAGTTTTTTGCGGTCAGTTCAGAGCACTTCTTTGTAGATCCCCATCCATTGGCTGCGGCGTTGCCAGAATGGTTTGCCTTATTGCAGGCCTACTATCGCCAGGACACCTTGGCTCGACTGCCATGAAACAACTTCTCATCGTGTGGCATTCACGCACGGGAGCCGCCCAAGCCATGGCCGCAGCGGCAGCCCAAGGTGCGGCGGATATCGCGCAGCAACTCGAACTCACGGCGGATCTGCGCGTTCTATTGCAACGCGCGTCCGACACCAAAGAAGCCGATCTCATTGCCAGCGATGGTTTTCTGTTCTGCGCACCCGAAAATCTGGCGAGTCTGAGCGGCGAGATGAAGGAATTCTTTGATCGATGCTATTACGGCGTGCTTGAGAACATTCAGGGCCGCCCTTATGCATGCATTGTCAGTGCAGGATCTGATGGCACGGGTGCCGCCCGCCAGATCGAGCGGATCTGCACCGGCTGGCGCTTGGCGAGTGCGGCGCCTGCCCTGGTTTTACGCAGCGGCGCACAAACGCCGGCTCAAATCCTGGCACCCAAGCATCCGCCGGAAGCGGATCTCAAGCTATGCGCGACGCAAGGTGGCTTGCTGGCCGCGCTGCTATTGATCGGGCAATAGTCCCGTCACGCGGAAAAAGACTGCGCACAAGAAAATGCCCCCAAGCGGACTCGGAGGCATTCGACTTGAATCGAGCGTGTAAGGCCTATATAGCCTTAGGCCACAGCAGCCGTCACAACAATCTCGACCTTGAAGTCGGCATTGGCCAAGCGTGCTTCAACAGTGGCACGGGGGGGCGAATTGCCATCGGCAACCCATGCATCCCAGGCTTTGTTCATACCGTCGAATTCTTTCATGTTGGCCACATAAATTTGCGCCATCAGAATCTTGGTTTTGTCCGTACCGGCCTCGGCCAACAGACGATCAATCGTAGCGAGCACTTGCTCAGTCTGACCGGTGATGTCCAGCGTGGAGTCGTCCGGCACTTGGCCTGCCAAGTACGCCACACCGTTATGGACAGCCATGTCCGACAGGCGCTTGGCTACGTGAAAGCGCTTGATGCTGCTCATGAATATTCCCCTATGCACAAGTTAGGTTGGTAAAAACGACGCTAAAGAAAATGACTTTAACCCGACGCAGGTGTCAGGCTGACGGCAATTCAAAAACCTGCCGCAAATAAGCAAGATAAGCGGGGTCATCGCACATGGTTTTTTCCGGAGCATCTGACACTTTCGCCACGGGCTGACCGTTACAGCGCACCATTTTCATCACGATCTGCAAAGGCTCGTGCCCAAGATCGTTGGTGAGATTGGTACCGATGCCAAACGACACCTTGCATCGGCCGGCAAACTGGCGAGCCAGTTCAATGGCGCGGGGAAAGGTCAGGGAATCGGAAAAGACGAGTGTCTTGGCACGCGGGTCCGTACGATTCTTGCGATAGTGCTCCAGCAGGCGCTCGCCCCAAATGAATGGGTCGCCCGAATCATGGCGTGCACCGTCAAAGAGTTTGCAGAAATACATGTCGAAGTCGCGCAGGAAGGCGTCCATGCCATAGACATCTGACAGGGCAATACCCAGGTCACCCCGGTACTCTTTGGCCCACACTTCCAATGCAAACACCTGTGAATCACGCAAACGCGGGCCCAGGGCCTGGCACGCCTGCAGGTATTCATGGCCCATTGTGCCCAGGGGAAGCACGTTGTGCTCCTTGGCCAGCAGCACATTGCTTGTGCCGGCAAAATGCTCGCCCATCTGGGCTTTCATCGTGCTCACGATTTCTTCGTGCCATACCTTGGAGAAACGTCGTCGGGTGCCGTACTCGGCCACCCGGAAATCAGCCATGGCGGGATCATCCAATACCAGATGCATCTTGGATTGCAGGCGCTTGCGGCCCTCTGCCAGGTCAGGATGCTTGCGGGTATTGCGGAAATACACCTCGTTGACGATCGCCAGCACCGGGATTTCAAACAGAATCGTGTGCAGCCACGGCCCTTTCACGGAGATGGCAATCTCGCCGGGCAGTTCGCCTTCACTAATGTGAATGCAGCGCTCGGGCAGGTGAAAAAGCCTGAGAAAATCGACGAAATCGCTCTTGATGAAACGCAAACCGCCCAGATAGTCGAGATCTTCGTCGGTAAACCGAAGCTGGCACAGTTGGTGCACTTCTTCGCGAATTTCATCCAAATACGGACTCAAATTCACGCCGGGGGTACGGCATTTATAGCGGTACTCGACCTGCGCAGCCGGGAAGTGATGCAGCACCACCTGCATCATGCTGAATTTGTAGAGATCGGTGTCTAGCAGCGAAGTGATTATCATGATGATGCGATTCGTTTCGCGACACCATAGCATAGAGAACGGTGCGCTCGCGGACTCGCGCCATTACGGCGACAAGGGTTATCGACGCGCAAATTCGCGGCATTGGGTAAAATCCGGCAACAAGGCGCAAAGCGCCAATACGTCCCCGGAGTTCTTGTATGACCCACGTAGTTACCGAAAACTGTATTAAATGCAAGTACACCGACTGCGTCGACGTGTGTCCGGTGGACTGTTTTCGGGAAGGCCCAAACTTCCTGGTGATCGACCCGGACGAGTGTATCGACTGCGCAGTTTGCATCCCGGAATGCCCGGCCAATGCGATTTACGCTGAAGAAGACGTTCCGCAAGATCAACTTAATTTCATTGCGCTCAATGCCGAGCTCTCGCCCGAGTTCGCCAGCATTAGCCGTTCCAAAAAGCCCTTGGCCGACGCCGACGAGTGGAATGGCGTGCAGGACAAGCTGCAACACCTGGAAAAATAATTCGCGCATGCTGGTCGCCCTGTGGCGGCCAGTTGCAGCGATGTGCTGATGACTGACACCAAATACACGCGCCAAATCGTCACCAGTGTTCGTACCTGGGTGCCAGAGAAGCTGTTTTCCGTGCGTGTGACCCGCGATGAAGCGTTTGCTTTCCAGGCGGGGCAATTCGCGCGAGTCGGCTTGGCCGGCGCCGAAGCGCCGGATGGAGATCCCACGCTATGGCGTGCTTACTCCATGGTTTCTGCCCCGCACGAGCCCTGGCTGGAGTTCTACTCCATCGTTGTGCCAGAAGGGCTATTTAGCCCACGCATGGCGCAGTTGCAGCCCGGCGACGCCTTATATGTCGAGAAAGTGCCCTATGGTTTTCTGACCATTGACCGGTTCGCACCGGGGGGAGACTTGTGGCTGGTTGCCTCGGGCACGGGCCTATCTGCCTATATGTCCATCTTGCGCGACCCAGCAACCTGGGCCGCCTTTGACCGCATTGTGCTCGTGCACGGTGTGCGTACCGCGCAAGAGTTGGCTTATCGCGAAGAGATCGAATCGTGGCACCTGCAACCCGGCATGGACAAATGCTTGGCCGAGGGGAGCGACAAGCTGGTGTATTTGCCCATTGCCACGCGAGAAGCCCTGCCCGGCATGCCGCAGGCCCGCCTCACAACCCTGATCGCCGACGGTGGTCTGGAACAGTTGGCCGGTCACAAGCTTGATCCGGAACAAGCCAAAATCATGCTTTGCGGCAACCCCGCTATGTTGGCTGACGCCCGTAAATTGCTGGCTGAACGTGGTTTCAAGCCTGGGCGACGTGGCATTCCCGGCAATCTGGCTGTCGAAAATTACTGGTAATTCCCGAGTTGCTGTGCACAATCGCACGTCAATTCAGGCTATCCGCCGAGCGGATTACTGCTGAAATCCGTCTTTTTCAGGAATATAGGGCAGGTCAACTGCCCCTAAACTGAGTTTGACTGCGCGCGGGGTCTCATTTACGCAACACAAAATTCTCGTTTAGAGCAACTTGACAATACTTGTTAGTTATATCGTTGCTTCCGAGAGCAATAATCGTTTCACACGACCCTGAGGGACTATCCGAAATGCTGTACCAATTGCATGAAATGCAGCGCGCATTCCTGACACCGTTTGCCGCATTCACGGATGCCAGCTCTCAACTGTTTTCCAGCCCGTACAGCCCCTTGGCTTACACGCCCATGTCGCGGCAGCTTGCTGCAAGCTGCGAATTGATGCACCGCATGGGCAAGGAATACATAAAGCCCGCGTGGAACCTGCCTACCACCACGATCGACGGTAAAACCGTCGGCGTGACCGAAGCCGTTAGCCTGGATAAGCCGTTTTGCCGACTTGTTCACTTTCACCGCGATGTTCGCCAGACCGCCAATCGTAAAGACCCCCGTGTCTTGCTCGTCGCGCCGTTGTCCGGCCACCACGCAACACTTTTGCGCGACACAGTGCGCGCCCTGTTACCCAACCACGATGTCTATGTGACAGATTGGGTCGACGCTCGCATGGTGCCCCTGTCCGAAGGTCCTTTCCATCTGAATGACTATGTCCGCTACGTGCAGGACTTCATTCGGCATCTGGGACCAGATGTCCACGTTATTTCAGTGTGCCAGCCCACGGTGCCGGTGCTCGCTGCCGTTTCCTTGCTGGCGACAGCCAATGATCCCTGCCAACCGCGCAGCATGATCATGATGGGCGGCCCGATTGATCCTCGTGAATCGCCCACTCAGGTGAATCGCCTGGCAACAACCAAACCGTATTCCTGGTTTGAGAACCAAGTGATTTACCCCGTGCCGCCACGCCACCCGGGTGTGGGTCGCCAGGTCTATCCAGGTTTCTTGCAGCACGCCGGGTTTATGGCGATGAACCCGGACCGTCACCTCAAGTCGCATTACGAGTTCTATCTGGACTTGTTGCGCGGCGACGATGGCGATGCGGAAATGCACCGTCGCTTCTATGACGAGTACAACGCCGTGCTCGATATGCCAGCCGAGTTCTATCTGGATACCATCAAGACGGTATTCCAAGAATTCGACTTGCCCAATGGCACCTGGGAAATTGACGGTCAGTTGGTACGCCCGGCAGATATCAAGAAGGTTGCACTGTTCACTATTGAAGGTGAACTGGACGATATTTCAGGCCAGGGCCAGACACGAGCGGCTATTAAGCTTTGCAAGAATATTCCTGACGAACGCAAGATGCACTACACGGCACCGGACTGTGGCCATTACGGCATTTTCGCGGGTCGGCGCTGGCGCGAAATGATCTGTCCTAAAATCGCAGAGTTCATCCGCCACTCGGCTTAGCCTGCACTGCAGGTTCAATCCACCCAAAAGGGCCCGAGCGGCCCTTTTTTGTTTTTGTTCAATGGCCTCACATGTCCAGTAGTTCCCTTGTCGATCGCATTGATGCGCTGCTGCCGCAGACGCAATGCACTAAATGCGGCTATGACGGTTGCCTGCCCTATGCATCGGCCATTGCCGATGGCAATGCGGCGATTAATCGCTGCCCACCCGGCGGTGACGAGGGGATTGCTGCGCTTGCCGCCCTGCTCAACACGCCGAGTCTGTCACTTGATCCCACTTGCGGTGAAACCGGCCCGCTGCTGGTGGCCGTCATTGACGAGGCGCATTGCATCGGCTGTACGCTGTGCATCCGTGCCTGTCCGGTTGACGCCATTGTCGGTGCCAACAAGCGCATGCACACCGTACTAAGTGACAGCTGTACGGGCTGTGATCTTTGCGTGGCCCCCTGTCCTGTGGACTGTATTGAAATGGTGCCCGCAGACCGCAATTGGACGCCGGCCGATGCGGCGCACGGACGCACGCGTCACCGTATCCATCTTGCCCGCCTGGCAAACGACGTTGCAGACAATGCCCGCCTCATGACCCCGGACTTGCCTGAAACGATTGCACGCGCCGCAGAAACGATCGAGAACGAAGAAGATCGCAAACGCGCCGCGATCGAATCCGCATTGGCCCGCGCCCGCGCGCGCCGCACAAAGCCCAACCTATGAACGCCGCCAAACGTCGCGAGATATTCGCTCGCCTGCAAGCCGCCAATCCCCACCCGACGACCGAGTTGGAATACGACACGCCATTTCAGTTGTTGATCGCCGTGTTGTTGTCCGCGCAAGCGACCGATAAGTCGGTGAATATTGCGACTCGCAAGTTCTTTCCCAAATACGGAACACCGCAAGCCTTGCTCGCCTTGGGTGAGGAAGGCTTGATGGAATACATCAAGACTATTGGCCTGTTTCGCACGAAGGCCAAGAACGCGATTGCCACTTGCCAATTATTGATTCAGCGTCATGGCGGTGAGGTGCCGCAAACCCGCGAAGCGCTTGAGGCATTGCCTGGCGTGGGTCGAAAGACTGCCAACGTGGTGTTGAACACGGCCTTTGGTCAGCCAACCATGGCGGTCGACACACATATTTTTCGCGTGTCGAATCGCACAGGTATCGCGCCTGGAAAAAACGTGTTGGAGGTTGAACAGAAACTGGTGAAATTCGTGCCGCCCGAGTACATGCAGGATGCCCATCACTGGTTAATCCTGTTGGGCCGATACGTGTGCGTTGCTCGCAAACCAAAATGCCCTCAATGCGGCATTTCCGATCTCTGTGAATTCAAAACCAAGACGAAAGCCTGAGCGGGAGTTGATGCGTTAGTTCTGGACGATCTTTGCTTATGCGAATGTCGTCTTTTTTTCGTTTAACGAACGCAGGGTTTACCTATTTTTGAGGAATCTGTGCAGTTTTGCTGCGATGCATTTCCTCACTAAGCGCCCCGCATAAGTCCAAACTTGCTGGCTTACTGCCTCGTATTGTCGGTTTCCCGACAATTCCCCATACCGCACTGCAAAACCTATGACAAACCCTCATGGAATTTTGAATGAGAGGTGCGCATACTCGCCGCAACTCTTAAAAATATAACGCTGGTGCAGCGCACATGGACACGATCCTGGAGACAAAAGGCCTCACGAAGGAATTCCGCGGTTTTACCGCGGTAAATGGGGTCGATTTGCGCATTAAACGCGGTGAAATTCATGCATTGATCGGGCCAAACGGCGCGGGCAAAACGACATGTTTTAACTTGCTGACGAAATTTCTTTCCCCGACATCAGGCACCATCAAATTCAATGGTGTGGACATTACGGCTGATCGGCCCGCGCAGATTGCGCGACGCGGCATCATCCGTTCGTTCCAGATCTCTGCGGTGTTTCCACACCTTACCGTGATGGAAAACGTGCGTATTGGTCTGCAACGCAAAACAGGGCTCTCGTACCATTTCTGGCGTAGTGAAAAACGTCTGGATGCGTTGAATCAACCCGCCCGTGATCTGCTCGAGCAGGTGGATCTCGGCGAATTTGCCGACGAGATGACGGTGAACCTGCCATACGGTCGCAAGCGCGCGCTTGAAATTGCCACTACGTTGGCAATGGAACCTGAACTGATGCTGCTTGACGAGCCAACGCAAGGCATGGGCCACGAAGACGTGGATCGCGTCACGCAGCTCATCAAGCGAGTTAGTGTTGGTCGCACCATATTGATGGTCGAGCACAATATGAATGTTGTGTCTTCCATCGCGAACACTATTACGGTGTTGGCGCGAGGCTCCGTGCTTGCCGAAGGGAATTACGCAGAAGTATCGCGTCACCCTGCGGTGATGCAAGCCTATATGGGCACCACCGACGGAGAACTCCAAGGAGCGCATGCATGACAACCCCCGCTCTCGAAATTACGGGCC
The DNA here is from genome assembly GCA_040391965.1 of Achromobacter deleyi. Lineage (GTDB taxonomy): Bacteria > Pseudomonadota > Gammaproteobacteria > Burkholderiales > Burkholderiaceae_B > Achromobacter > Achromobacter deleyi_B. Next base: position 19,733 of record JBEBWV010000060.1, read on the forward strand.
TGCAAGCCTGGTACGGGGAATCGCACATCCTGCACGGCGTCGATATGCGCGTGGGACAGGGCGAGGTAGTAACACTGCTCGGGCGCAATGGCGCCGGACGCACCACCACGTTGCGAGCCATCTTGGGTCTGACTGGCGCACGCAAGGGTTCCGTTCGTATTCACGGTACCGAAGCGATCAGCCTTCCCACCTACAAGATTGCCCATCTGGGTGTCGGGTATTGCCCTGAAGAACGCGGCATTTTCTCCAGCCTGTCTTGCGAAGAGAACTTACTGCTGCCGCCGGTAGTGGGTTCTTTGGGTGGCGGCATGTCGCTGACTGAAATCTACGACATGTTCCCAAACCTGCTAGAGCGCAGGCATTCGCCGGGAACCCGTTTATCGGGTGGCGAACAACAGATGCTCGCCGTTGCGCGTATTTTGCGGACCGGTGCCAATCTGTTGCTGCTGGACGAAATTTCTGAAGGCTTGGCGCCCGTCATCGTGCAGGCACTTGCCCGCATGATCACTACGCTTAAACAGCGTGGCTACACCATCGTGATGGTGGAGCAGAATTTCCGTTTTGCCGCCCCTCTCGCGGATCGGTTCTACGTGATGGAACACGGGCAAATCGTTGAGCACTTCGAGGCCAGCGAACTCAAAGAGAAACAGGACACGCTCAACCAGTTGTTGGGCGTCTAAAACACAGAGCCTGTCATCCGCCGGACTTCCGGCAACACACACCGAAGGAATGAGGAGTCATCCCATGAAGCTGCACAAGATCACTGCTGCATTGGCCGTTGCTGGCCTGGGATTTTCCGGGTTATCCGCCCATGCGCAAGGTATCTCTGACGATGTTATCCGAATCGGATTCATCACTGACATGTCTGGCGTGTACTCCGATATTGACGGCAAGGCAGGTCTGGACGCCATTCGCATGGCGATCGAAGATGCTGGCGGCTCGATCAACGGCAAGAAGATCGAAGTCCTCTCGGCAGATCACCAGAACAAGGCTGACGTCGCATCGGCTCGCGCACGTGAATGGTTCGATCAGCAAAAGGTCGATGTCCTGGTCGGTGGCACCAACTCGGCCACCAGTCTGGCAATGGCTGCCGTTGCGGCCGAGAAGAAAAAGCCCTTTCTGGCGATTGGCGCAGGCTCGTCCGACCTGACAAACTCACAATGCTCGCCCTATACCGTTCACTACGCCTACGACACCGTCGCGCTCGCACGCGGCACGGGTTCCGCGGTGGTGAAGGACGGCGGCAAAAGCTGGTTCTTCCTGACAGCAGACTACGCGTTTGGTCATGCACTGGAACGCGACACGATTACCGTCGTAAAAGCCAACGGTGGCCAAGTGCTGGGACAAGTCCGAGCTCCCTTGGGCGCTTCCGATTTTTCGTCGTTCCTGTTGCAAGCGCAAGCCTCCAAGGCGCAGATCCTGGGCTTGGCTAACGCAGGCGGCGACACCATCAATTCGATCAAGGCCGCCAATGAGTTCGGCGTGACCAAGACGATGAAGATGGCCGGTCTGCTGGTCTTCATTAACGACGTGCATTCGCTTGGCCTGCCGGCCACGCAAGGCATGTACCTGACCGATGGCTGGTACTGGGATCAGAACGACGCATCACGCGCCTGGGCCAAGCGATTCGAAGACAAAGTGGGCCGCAAGCCCTCGATGCTGCAGGCAGGCGATTATTCATCGGTGAAGTTCTACCTTGATGGTGTTAAAGCCACCGGTACGGATGACCCCGACACACTCATGAAGTGGATGAAGTCGAACAAGATCAATGACTTCTTCGCACAAGGTGGTTATGTGCGCGAAGACGGCCGCATGATTCACGACATGTACCTGATGCAGGTGAAGACGCCGGCCGAATCCAAGGCTCCGTGGGATTACTACAAAGTCGTGGCAACGTTGCCCGGCGATGAGGTGTACACGAAGCTTTCCGAATCGACCTGCAAACTGGTCAAGAAGTAATCCGACCGTCCATGTCCCTGAGGCTGCTCAGACCACCTGGTCTGACAGCGTCTCGAATTTGCTCGACTCCATCCGCACGCGCAGGATTTTCATACGATGACTGATATTTTCGGCATCCCAATACAGGCCCTGTTAGGCCAGTTGTTACTGGGCTTGGTAAACGGTTCGTTCTACGCCATGCTTTCCCTAGGGCTGGCCGTTATTTTCGGACTGCTGAATGTCATTAACTTCGCCCATGGTGCCCTCTACATGGTGGGCGCGTTTCTGGCGTGGATGGGACTTTCCTACCTGGGTCTGAACTACTGGGTGATGTTGCTCCTGGCGCCACTGGTAGTCGGGCTGTTTGGCATCATTATTGAGAAGTTGCTCCTCAAGCATCTTTACAAGCTGGACCATCTCTATGGACTGTTGCTCACTTTCGGGCTGACGCTTCTGATAGAAGGCCTGTTTCGCAGTGTCTATGGTGTGTCGGGACAACCGTATCCCACACCGGAACTGCTGCGCGGTGCCACCAACCTGGGCTTCATGGTGCTGCCCAATTATCGCGCCTGGGTAGTTGTGGCCTCGGTCGTGGTTTGCATGGCCACCTGGTTTGTCATCGAGCGCACGCGTCTGGGTGCACTGCTACGTGCTGGCACCGAGAACCCGCGCCTCGTTGAAGCCTTCGGGGTGAACGTGCCCCGCATGATCACACTGACCTACGGTTTTGGCGTGGCTCTGGCTGGTTTTGCAGGCGTGCTGGCAGCACCTGTGCTGCAGATTTCACCGCTGATGGGTTCGAATCTGATCATCGTCGTGTTCGCGGTAGTGGTGATTGGCGGTATGGGGTCTATCCTCGGCGCCATCGTTACGGGCCTGGGCCTGGGTATTGTCGAAGGCCTGACCAAAGTGTTCTGGCCTGAAGCGTCCAGCACCGTGGTGTTCATCATCATGGCTATCGTTCTGTTGATCCGCCCGGCTGGGCTGTTCGGAAAAGAAAAATGAATCGTCAACTCCTGGGCTACGCGGCGCTGGCCGTTGTGGTGGCCATGCTGCCCTTCATGGGTGTGTATCCGATCTTCGCTATGAAGGTCATGTGCTACGCACTTTTCGCCTGCGCGTTTAACTTGCTGCTGGGATATACCGGCCTACTTTCCTTTGGCCATGCAGCGTTTCTTGGCAGTGCAGCTTATGCCACGGGACATGCGCTGAAGGTGTGGGGCTTCCCGACCGAATTGGGCTTGCTATTCGGTGTTGCCGTCGCAGCGACGCTGGGGCTGGCGATGGGAGCATTGGCGATTCGACGCAGTGGCATCTATTTCGCCATGATTACGTTGTCGCTCGCACAAATGGTGTTCTTCTTCTTCCTGCAAGCGCACTTCACTGGTGGCGAAGACGGACTGCAAAGTGTGCCTCGCGGTCATTTGTTCGGATTCATCGACCTGAGCAAAGACATCAATCTCTACTATCTTGTGATGGCCATTTTCGCCATCGGCTACTTCATTATCTGGCGCACGGTGCACTCACCGTTCGGTCAAGTGTTGAAGGCGTTACGTGAGAATGAGCCCCGCGCAATTTCGTTGGGCTACGACGTCGACCGCTATAAGTTGCTGGCGTTTGTCTTGTCGGCCGCCATTGCGGGTCTGGCTGGCGCCACGAAGACGTTGGTGTTTGTCTCGGCTACGTTGTCCGATGCCACCTGGCAGATGTCTGGCCTGGTGATTCTGATGACGCTGATTGGCGGCATGGGCACGCTCACGGGGCCGATTCTCGGCGCATTTATCGTCGTTCTGCTGGAAAACAAGGTGGGCGACTTTGGCCAGATGCTGGCGAACCTGACCGGCATGGATTGGTTCTTGCGTCTCGGGGAATCCGTCACCATCGTGATTGGCCTGATCTTCGTGATCTGCGTGCTGGCTTTCCGCCGCGGCGTAGTGGGCGAATTCTCTGCGTTGCTTGAAAGGCGTAAAGCTGCCAAAGCCTGATTCGGCTGGCGGGTAAATAAAGGCTCGTTTGCTAATTGAACAACACCCCAACGCTTGGATACTGATCCAGGTTTTGGGGTGTTTTCATTGAGGCGAATGGTCGCACCGAGCTCTGCCAGTGGCACATGCACAGACAAATCGTGGGTGGAGCGCGATGGTTTTAACCGCAGAGACACTGGCAAGCGCGTGCCACGCACGCGACAACGCCAAGAAACAGCGATCAATATCACGCGTCAAATCTCTTGCCCGGAAAACTGGCCCTGCGAATTCAATCCAGACTGTAACGGGACGGCTCTCGGGTATTCTGATACTTTGGAGCGCACGGAATTGCGGCACTCGCTCGACCCGTAACAAGGAATACACCATGGACGCCATTTTCTGGCACGACGGTCACTGGACCACTGAAAACCCCAAACTTCTCGGCCCGGCCGATCATGCTTTCTGGATGGCAAGCATGGTATTTGACGGTGCTCGCGCTTTTCGCGGCCTGACGCCCGATCTGGATCTGCACTGCCAACGCGTCCTGCGTTCAGCTGAAAAAATGCTGATGAAGCCGCAGATCAGTTGGGAGCAGGTACAAAAACTGTGTCTGGAGGCAGTCGCCAAATTCCCCGCGGGCACAGAGCTTTATCTGAAGCCAATGTTCTTCTGCGCCGATGGTTTCTTGTTGCCGGATCCCGACAAGACCCAATTTGTACTGCACGTATTCAAAGTCCCTATGCCGGGCGACCAAGGCTTTTCCGCCTGCTTCTCAAGCTATGCACGTTCCTGGCCCAACATGGCCCCGACCGATGCCAAAGCTTCCTGCTTGTACCCAAATGGCCAACGCGCCATTCGTGAGGCCATGGATAAGGGTTTTGACAACGCCATCATGCTTGATGGCGCTGCCAACATTGCAGAATTCGCCACCAGCAATCTGTGGATCGCCAAGGATGGGGTAGTCGCCACGCCGGTCGACAATGGCACCTTTCTAAACGGCATCACGCGCCGTCGTGTCCTGGCCCTGTTGAAAGTCGATGGCGTCACCGTCGAAGAACGCAGTTTGACTCGTGCAGATGTCGAACAAGCAGATGAAGTATTTTCGAGCGGTAACTATGGCAAAGTGGTCCACGTAAACCGCGTTGAAGATCGCGTGCTGGAATACGGCCCGATGGCGCGCCGCGCGCACAAGCTCTACATGGATTACGCCGACGCTACGGGCAAGCGCTAATCCCGACTCGGCAAGGCAGGCGCGGGGCATCGTCAGTTCGCCCTGCCTTGCCGCCCATACCAAAACAGTTGCAAGATCGTGTTCACCACCTCCCATAAGTAGAGGCGCTGTGATATTTTCTTGTGATGTTCGAAGACTATTTAGAACGTTGGGCGCTCACGCCCGCAGGCCAGGCCATCGTCACGTCCGGCAGTCGCTTATTGCCTGTGATGCATGACGGACACGTCGCCATGCTGAAGATTGCCGACAGCGCGGAAGAACAGGCCGGTGCCAAACTGATGGTCTGGTGGAACGGTGAGGGAGCAGCTCGGGTGCTCCAACACGATGGTCATGCCTTGCTGCTTGAGTACGCCACAGGCAAAGAGTCGTTGGCACAATGGTCACGCCGCAATCGCGACGATCGCGCAAGCGCCACGATCTGCGAAACGCTGGCCCGCCTGCATACCCCTCGCGATAACCCCCCTGAAGGTCTGCTTGGCCTCGACATATGGTTTCGTGATTTGATCGCGCCCGATGAGGCACACGAGGGCATTCTGGCGTACTGCGCCGACACTGCCCGAAGCTTGCTGGACTCAGCACAAGACATCGTCGTGCTGCATGGCGATGCCCATCACGGGAATATTCTGGATTTTGGAGCCCGGGGCTGGCTCGCCATTGACCCCAAATTCCTGCAAGGCGAGCGCACGTTCGACTACGCCAATCTGTTTCCCAATCCGGATGCCGAGGTCGCGCTCGCCCCCGGACGCCTGGCTCATCAGGCTCGCCTGGTGGCCGAATTTGCAGAACTGGACCATGAACGCTTACTCCGTTGGATCGTCGCCTGGGCGGGCCTCTCTGCCGTCTGGTACCAGCAGGACGGCATGGTTCCACGCACGCCTTTAGCCGTCGCCAGACTGGCTGCCCTCGAACTCAACGATTCGCCATGATCAATAGCAGACGTAATTTTCTTCGCAATAGCGCGGCCCTTGCTGGCGCCGCCAGTGCCCTGGGGCTATTGCCGGCCTCTATTCGGCGGGCACTGGCCATTCCGGCCAACAATCGCACAGGAACTATCCGCGACGTTGAGCATATTGTCATATTCATGCAGGAGAACCGGTCGTTCGATCACTATTTCGGGGCTCTGCCTGGCGTGCGCGGATTTGGTGACCGTTTCCCTATTCCCGTGCCTGATCAACCCGGCATCAAAAACAGTACGGTCTGGACGCAATTCAACGACCATCCTGGGGAGCCGCCAAGAACCGTATTACCGTTTCATCTGAATACTCAGCAAGTCTTTGAATACATGCGCGTGGCCAGCACACCGCACACGTGGTCAAACTCGCAAGACGCGTGGAGCGCGGGCCAGATGAATCGCTGGCCGGTGGCCAAGAAAAACCACTCCATGGCGTACTTCACCGAAGAAGACTTGCCCTTCCAATATGCGCTGGCGCGCTCTTTTACAGTGTGTGATGCCTACCACGCCTCATTTACCGGTGGCACGAACACGAATCGGCTTTTCCTCTGGACCGGCACGAACGATGGCCTTGGCAAAGGCAACGGGCCAGCGCTTGGCAACACGTATAACAAGCTAAAGGGCGGTGACCCTAATGGGGGTTACACGTGGACGACATATCCAGAACGTTTAGAAAGCGCAGGCATCAGTTGGCGCATCTATCAGGACATGAAGGACAACTACTCGTTGAACCCGATGGCGGGTTTCCGGGCCTATCGGGACGCCTATAAAAAACTGCCTGGATCAAATGCTGCGCTTAAAGAGAAAGCGCTCACGACGCGTGATCTGGACTTGCTGCGCCAGGATGTACTGGATAACAAGCTGCCCCAGGTGACCTGGATTTGCGCCACCAAGGCAGGCTCTGAACACCCCAGCCCTTCCAGTCCGGCACAAGGAGCGGACTACACCTCTCACGTGCTCGATGCCCTGACCTCCAACCCCGAGGTCTGGAGCAAGACCGTTTTGCTGCTGATGTACGACGAGAACGATGGATTCTTTGACCACGCTCCCCCACCGGCCCCGCCCTCTTATTCCTCCACCGCACCCGATGCCAAGCTGGCCGGCGAGTCTACTGTCGACACGGTAGGTGAATATCACACCCTGGTAACCGGTGTGGAAAAAGACGATACCCCGGCACATCTGAATGGGGTGTACGGCCTGGGAGCCCGGGTACCCATGTATATCTTGTCGCCCTGGACCAAGGGTGGATGGGTGAATTCCGAGGTGTTCGACCACACCTCGGTGCTGCGCTTTGTGGAGCAACGCTTCGGCGTGCTTGAAAAGAACATCTCGCCATGGCGACGTGCGGTCTGCGGAGACCTGAGTTCTGCGTTTAACTTCGTCAATCCCAACGACACCAATCTGCTGAAAGATTTGCCTTCAACGGCCGCACAGGCTGCTCGTGCTGCCGCCTTGCCTGGCACCACCGTCCCATCGGCACCGGCATCCCCAGTGCTGGCAACGCAGGCTTCTGGTACTCGCCCTGCGCGGGCACTGCCCTATGCGCTGCACACGCAGGCCAAGGCAAGCCCGACGCACCTGGACGTATCGTTTATCAATCAAGGTCAGGCCAGCGCGGTGTTCCATGTCTATGACCAGCTTCATCTTGAACGGATACCCCGCCGCTACACGGTTGAACCGGGCAAGCAACTACAGGGTCGCTGGACAACGAAAGACGATGATGGCCACTATGCGCTGTGGATTCTGGGGCCCAACGGATTTCACCGACACTACACGGGTGCCACCAGGACCAGCACCACAAGTGAAATCGAGCTGCAGTACGCGCCCGAGGCTGAGGGACTGCATGTCGACTTGCACAACACGGGCAGCACCCCACGCACATTTCACTTGGCCGCCAACGCGTATTACCCAACGCAGCCGTTTTCGCTGACCGTGGCGCCAGGAGACACCACCCAACATCGTTGGACACTGAGCGCCAGCAGCCGATGGTATGACTTCACCGTGACTGTGGACGGTGATGCCCACTTTGCCCGACGCTTTGCCGGGCATGTGGAAAACGGCAAACCTTCGATCTCTGATCCGGCCATGGGTGGCGAAATTGTGCTGGCGCAAGTGCGACCTGCAGACCGCTAAGACAGGACTCCACGTAATATGCATGCGAGTCATGCGTGTGCAGACAGTGTTGTAGCGTAGGGGGGAGCGCGCGATGCGCTCAACCGTTACGACGCTGACGAACGCACGTAACCCGCGTGCTGGTACACGCGCAAAGGCTGATCAAAAACGTGGGTTACGAGCGTGCTACTTCACGCGAAACTGCTGATCAAGAATCGCGGGTTACGCGCGACCATCAGGCAAGCTCAAATGGAGAGTCTCTCGCGCTCCACCCACGCTACGCTTTTTGAGCGCGAGGGTGTTGCGCACGACGATCCAATCACGAGAGCATTACGCCGGCACTTCAGCCTCGGCCGCCTTGCCCAAGCCCAGATAACTTTCGATCACTCGGGGGTTACCTGCCAACTCGCGCGCCGGGCCGTGCAGAATGACTTCCCCGGTTTCCAGCACGTAGCCATAATCGGCCACTTGCAATGCTGCACGTGCATTTTGTTCGACCAGCAAGATAGCGACACCCGTTTCGCGCAGCCGCGCAATGATGTGAAAAATTTCACGCACGATGCGCGGGGCAAGCCCCAGGCTGGGTTCGTCGAGCATCAGCAACGCAGGCTTGGCCATCAATGCGCGGCCAACGGCCAGCATCTGGCGCTCACCACCAGACAACGTACCGGCTTGTTGCTCGCGCCGCTCTCGCAGGCGTGGGAACAGGTCGAACACTTCGTTCATGGTGTCGCGCCAACCGCTTTCGCGAGCCCGATAACGCCGAAAACCACCTAACAGCAGGTTGTCTTCCACCGACATGGTGGAGAACAACTCACGCCGCTCCGGCACCAACGACATGCCTGCGGCGACACGGCGTTCTACCTGCCAGTTCGACACATCGGTGCCCGCATACTCCACCTGGCCAGCAGCATTTCCTGTCTGTGGCAAAGAGCCCATGATGGCATTGAGCATGGTTGATTTGCCCGCACCATTGGCACCGATGACCGTCACAATGCTGCCCGCAGGCACGGTCAGTGTGGCACCTGTCAGTGCGCCCACCTTGCCATAACGCGCCGACAAATCGCGGACTTCCAGAATAGATTTCTGCTGAGCAGTCATTGCACACCTCCGGCTGCGACAGGTTTGGCTTGATCTGCCTCAGGCAGGTCGTCGTCAATACCGCCCAGATAAGCTTCCAGTACGGCTGGATTCTTTTGCACGTCCGCCGGCACACCTTCCGCCAACTTGGTGCCGAAATCCATCACAACGAGGTGATTGGTCAGGCGCATCACAAAATCCATATCGTGCTCAACCAGCAAAATGCTCATGCCTTCGGCGCGCAACTGCTCGAGCACCTTGGCCAGATCTTGCTTTTCTTTGTAGCGCAACCCGGCAGCAGGCTCGTCGAGTAGCAGCAAAACAGGATCGCTAGCCAATGCACGCGCAATTTCGAGAAGTCGCTGTTGGCCCAGGGCCAGATTGCCCGCCTGCTCGTACAGATAATCACCCAGACCAACACGCTTGAGTTGTACGGCAGCCTCATGCAGCAACTGCGCCTCACGGGTGCGATCGGTATGCAACGCACCGGCCACTACTCCCACATCTGAGCGCAGGTGCGCACCCAGGGCCACGTTTTCCAGCACCGACATGCCCGGCAACAGTTGCACGTGCTGAAAAGTGCGACTCACGCCACGCCTGGCAATCTCGCGGGCAGTCAGACCGTCAATGCGCTCGCCCAGAAATCGGACTTGCCCACGTGTGGCCGGCAATACGCCGCTGATCAGATTGAAGGTGGTGCTCTTGCCCGCGCCGTTTGGCCCGATCAAGCCCATAATTTCGCCCGAACTCACTTTAAAGGTGATGTCGTTGACCGCTACCAAACCGCCAAACTGCTTGCGAATAGCGTCCACTTCCAGCACCACCTCATCCGCTTTTGGTCGCTGACGCAGCGCCAGCGCTGCGGCAACCGGTGGGGGTGCCTCGCTGCGGCGCGAACCGCCGGTGCCAGTCAGGCGTTCCCACCCCGAGCAGAGAATGGGCCACAAGCCGTTGCGCGAATATTGCAGCATCAGGATCAGCAACACGCCAAAGACGATCATCTCGAAGTTGGCCGTCGTATCCAGCAATTTGGGTAACCAGTTTTGCAACTGATCTTTCAGGCCTAGGATGACGCCTGCGCCCAGAATGGCACCCCAGACATTTCCGGCGCCACCCACTACTGCCATGAACAAATATTCAATGCTGTAATTCAAGCCAAAGGGGCTCGGGCTCACGGCACGCTGCATGTGGGCGTACAACCAACCTGACACACTGGCCAGCAAGGCTGCCCATACAAAGATCACGACTTTATAGGCTGCGGTGTTCACGCCCATTGATTCGGCCATCCCCGCCCCACTCTTGAGCGCGCGAATGGCGCGACCCGGGCGCGAGCTCAACAGATTCTGCGTGCCCCACAATGCGAGCAATACAAAAACCCAGATCAAGTAATAAATATGGCGTCCGCTAGCGAGCGACATACCGAAGATGCTGATGGGTTCGATGCCGGCAATGCCGTCATGCTTGCCCAGCCAGTCGATATTGCCGAACAGGAAATACAAGGACAAGCCCCAGGCAATCGTGCCCAACGGCAAGTAGTGACCTGACAAGCGCAGCGTAATGGCCCCCAGCAACGCAGCGACCACCGCCGTGATCACCAGCCCCAAGGGCAGCGTCAACCAGGGTGATACGTCGTACTGTGTCGTGAAATAGGCCGTGGTGTACGCACCAAGACCCACGAACGCGGCCTGACCGAATGAGGTCAACCCACCCACGCCCGTAAGCAACACTAAGCCCAACACCACAAGACTGGCCAGCCCGATGTAGTTGAGCTGCGTGACCCAGAATTCCGGTGTGGCGGACACGGCGGGCAATGCCGCCAGAACGATGATGAATACAGCAAGCAAAATGCGGTTCATGGAGCTTATTCCTCTTCGTCCACGTGAGGGCTGCTGAACGAACGCCAGATCAGAACCGGGATAATCAACGTGAAGACGATCACTTCCTTATAGGCGCTTGCCCAAAACGACGAGAACGATTCCAGCACGCCCACCAGCAAGGAGCCGGCAGCCGCCACGGGATAACTGGCCAGACCGCCGATGATGGCACCCACGAAGCCCTTCAAGCCGATCAGAAAACCTGTGTCGTAATAAACGGTGGTGATTGGCGCAATCAACATGCCTGACATGGCACCAATGGCGACAGCCAGCGTGAAAGTCAGGCTACCCGACATGGTCGTGCTGATACCCACCAGGCGCGCACCGCGACGATTGACCGCTGTGGCACGCAAGGCGCGACCATAAAGTGTTTTGCCAAAAAAGAGCCACAGCGCCACGATGAGTAGTGCGCAGGTCGCCACAACAAAGAGACTTTGCGCCGACCAGGTCATGAAGCCCAAATCAACCTGCCCGCTCACAAATGCTGGCGTGCGCCACCCTTCTGCACCGAAGAACACCAGTGCCAAGCCCGTCAGAGCAAAGTGAACAGCCACCGAGACAATCAGCAGCACCAGCACGGTTGCTTCAGCCAGGGGCTGATACACGATGCGATACACGAGCGGACCCATTGGGGTCACCAATGCCAGCGTCAACAGCATGTTCAACCAGAGCGACGTGCCCTGCGCGGTATACGACATGGTCAGCCACAGCAGGGCCAGCGGGATGACGACGCATCCGAGCACAGCCTTGGGCATACCCGCCCAGTAACCCGTGCGCACGGCACGAACCAACTCAAGCAATAAGGCCACACCGCCGAGCAGGGGCAGCAGGTACGCAGTACCCGGCACCTTGCCGTCGACCAGCATGGCCAGCGTCAGGGCACCAAACGCAACAAACTCGCCCTGAGGAATAAATATGACACGCGTGACGGTGAATACCAGCACCAGAGCCATGCCCAACAGAGCATAGATTGCGCCGTTGACGACACCGTCTTGCAGCAAAATGAGCGCAATAGAGGAATCCATCGACCAACTTACCTTTTCGTTTTCTTGGCGTTCCGACCCCACCCGGAACACTGCGGATACGACGCACCGGCCTTATGGGCCGGTGCGTTGCATTGCTCAAGTGCCGCCATGCAACGCCAAATTGGCGCTATCGCGCATCGCCTGCACTTGCGGATTGGGTAATCCGTGACTTACAGACCGGGCTGGTACACCCACTTGCCATTTTCTACCTTGACCATGACGCGCGAGCGATCGTCAAAACCGGCGTGATCCGTAGGCGACATGTTGAACACGCCCTGCGAAACGGCCAGGTCTTTCACTGATTCCAGTGCATCACGCATGGCAACACGGAACTCCGGTGTGCCCGGCTTGGCACCCGACTTCAGTGCGATCGGCAATGCTGCCACCACCAATTGACCGGCATCCCACATGTGACCACCGAACGTGTTGGTCGAACCTGCGCCGTGCGCCTTTTCGTAGGCATCGCTATAGACCAGTGCGGACTTCTTGACCGGGTTGGTATCAGGCAATTGAGCGGCCACCAGCAAGGGACCTGCCGGCAGGATCATGCCGTCGCAATCTTTACCGCAAACACGCAGCACGTCATTGTTAGCCGCACCGTGCGTTTGAAAAATGAGGCCACCGTAGTTGCGTGCGCGCAGTTCTTTCTGCGGCAGAGCGGAAGGCGTACCAGCGCCTGCGATCAGAATCGCGTCGGGCTTTGCGCCA
>JBEBWV010000061.1:0-32123 GCA_040391965.1 Achromobacter deleyi
AGATCAGTTGGGCATTGCCAGAAATACCGTCGTGTTCGCCTATCAACAACTGGTGAGCGAAGGCTATTTGGTCTCGCGCGAGCGCAGTGGCCACTTCGTCAACGACAACGTGCTCGACGGCAGACCCGAGCAGTCTCAATCGGCACAGCAATTCCCGACACCCCTAAATGCGCCGCCAGTACGCTGGCAGGAGCGGCTGCGCTTTCGTCCGTCAGCCCAGCGCAACATTATCAAGCCACGCGATTGGCAAAACACTCCCTTTCCCTTTGTCTACGGTCAGTTCGACCAAGACCTTTTCCCGACAGCCGAATGGCGTGAATGTTGCATCAAAGGGCTGTCGGTGATGGATATTCGCAGTTGGGCGCCCGACCTCATCACCCATGACGACCCAGGCCTGATCGAACAAATCCGTACCCAGGTCTTGCCGCGCCGAGGGGTGTGGGCCGATGCCGACGAGATCGTCATTACCGTTGGCGCCCAGCATGCCTTGTATCTGTTGGCAAACCTGCTTATCAACGAGGACACCGTGGTTGGCATGGAAGACCCCGGTTATCCTGACGCACGCAATATTTTCGCCAGTCGCACGGCGAATCTGCTGCCGCTTCCGGTCGATAGCCAAGGCCTGTGTACGGGCACGAATTTACTGGGCTGCGACTACGTCTTCGTGACTCCGAGCCATCAGTGCCCAACCACTGTCACCATGCCGATTGATCGTCGCGAGGCGCTGCTCAATCTGGCGGCGCAAACCGATTGCATGCTGATCGAAGATGACTTCGAAAGTGAGAACCGATATGGCGAAGGGGCTATTCCAGCACTGAAAAGCCTGGACCGGGATGGCCGCGTGATCTATGTCGGCAGCTTGGCCAAATCCTTTGCACCTGGCTTGCGTATCGGTTACATCGTGGCATCGCGCGAGCTGATTCATGAACTGCGAGCCCTGCGTCGACTGATGTTGCGCCATCCTTCGGCCTATATTCAGCGCGCCTTTTCCTTATTTATTTCACTAGGCCATCACCACGCCTTGCTGCGCAAGCAGTCGCAGGCCTATCAAGCGCGCGCGACCGAACTGTGTGCAGCGCTGGCACGACACCTGCCCGAATTTGAAGTCATGCCTATCTCGGGTGGCTCATCGTGCTGGATCAAAGGCCCGGTGTGGCTGAACGCGTCGCAGCTCTGCGAGGCCGCGCTCCTGGAAGGCGTAGTGGTGGAACCGGGTGACGTGTTTTTTATGAATGCCGACCAGGCTCCCAAGAACTGTCTGCGGGTAGGTTTCACTTCAATTCGAGTGGATCGCATTGAACCGGGCATAGAACGACTGGCGGCGGTGGTGCAACGATTCAAGCTGCGCGTAGCGGCTTGAATCATCGGCGGGCGCCCTGCCCGCCGACCCCCCGGTATTTAGAGCTTTTCATCTCGCAGGTAATACCAGCGATACAACATCGACTGGCCCAAACGCCGAAATGGGGCGAAGACATGCCCCGGCAACGGCGAGTTATAGATAGGCAGGTCCCATTGCACGCCGTCCTTGCCCACGATTCTCTCGGCCAGGCGACGTCCGGCATGTGCCGAAAACGACACTCCATTGCCCCCATAGCCAAACGCGTAATAAACCTTTTGCGACGGATCAGGCTGCACTACACGAGGCATCATGTCATGACTCACATCGACCCAACCCCACCACGAATAATCTACCTGCACGCCTTTTAACGACGGAAATTTGCGCGCCAGCCCTAGTTTGAGCAGATCAAGATGTCGCGGATCGTTCGCGTCCGCCCCTCGCACAGCACTTCGGCTGCCAATTTGCATGCGACCGTCTGGCAGCAGGCGGTAATAGAACCGCAGCGTCCGGGTATCGGTAATAAACACTGTGCTCTTTAACCCGGCGGTGGCGCGTTCGTCGGCACTTAAGGGACGCGTCACCATGGAATTGGACAATACCGGCATGATGCGGTTGTCCAGCAAGGGGTTGATGCCTTGCGCTGAATAACCGCCCGTGGCAAACGCGACTCGACGCGCCCGCACAATGCCGCCGGGCGTGCGCAGCCGATACACGCCATTTTCCACATCCCAGCCCAGTACCGGGCTGGAGGGATGAATTTTTACGCCCATGGCGCGTGCTTGACGCATATAGCCGAAGGCCAGTTTCAGGGGATGCACACCGACACCATCGGGCTCGTGCATGGCCCCCACCGCTTCATGGTCATCCACGTAGCGTTCGCGCAGCGCTTCCTTACTGAGCATGCGCGTGTCGTAGCCAAACACGTCATGCATTACCTGCGCTTCGCTTCTCAGAAATGCCAGTTTTTTCTCACGGTGCGCGGTGTAAAGATGCCCGCCTGGTTGGGCGTCGCAATCGACTTGCGCGACCAGGCTTTGCCAATATTCAAAGCCTTCTCGAATCTCGGCGTCCAGCCGCTTGGCCGTATCCACCCCCCAACGTTCGATCCATTGAGACCGATACAAGCGCCCGGATGCATTCTGGCCCTGGCCACCGTTGCGACTGGTGCAGCCCCACACGGCCTTGTTGGCCTCCAGCACCACGGCGCGTATGCCAAAATCGCGAGCCAGTGTCATCGCCGCGGAAAGACCGGTGAAGCCCGAGCCGACAATAACCACGTCAGCATCGACGTCGCCGCTTATGGGGCCATCATCTTCCGGAGGAGAGCCGGCCGTTGCCACCCAGTAGGTGGGCGCATAGTCCTGACCGCGTCCAGGTGGCGACACCAGCGGGTCGTAACGCGAGTCATAGGGTGCGCCAGGCTTAGCGCTGCCGGCGAGCACACTATTCGGGGAAATCGCTTCGGTGTACATGGCGAGTCGCTTTGAATGGGCGTGGGCGTAGGCTTTGGAGCCGCTTACTTGCTTGCCGCCGCCAAGGCGGGGCGCTGCTTTCTGAAGGCGTTCTTCACCTGAATCTTGCCGTCGCGAAAGGTGAAGATATCCACCATGTTCGCTTCCACTCGGGAGCCATCCAGCGCCGTGCCCACAAAGGTCGTTTCCGAGACACCGCGATCCCCCGCGACCCAATGCACACCATTGCGCCATTGCGCGTCGGGAAAGTTCTGCCAGGCCGCCGCGAACGCACGACGCACCGCGTCCTGTCCGCTGTGGCGCGCCCCCCATTGTTCCGGGCCCGCCACCGTTTCGAAAACACAATCGTCAGTCATGAACGACATCAACGCGTCGATATCGTGGCGATTCCAGGCGGCGCCAAATTCGGCCAGCATTTCCACGGTGACGTTCTTGGACATACTTCGTTCTCCTTGGTTGGCCGGGCGCGAACTGCACCCGGCCTATGGTCCAAGTTACGTGAGGGCAGCAGACGGGTCTAGAACCAGACAGGGAGATTCGCATGCACCAGAATGGGCGACGAGTGCCTCCACCGGACAACGCGCGGTTTGCAGACAGTCCGCGATTTCATGCCAATCGTGACCGCGCATACTGATGACCACCAAGCCCGCGTCCTCCAGGTTTTCAGGGGCACATGAAACGGTGTCGTAACGTACGCGACGACCGGCAAACTGCAGCAGCACCAGACCGTGCCTATCCGTTCGCAGCCAGCCCTTTGCCCGCAGTACGTGACGCGGCAAACGTTTAAGCGCTTGCGTCAAAAGATCTGCGCTCAGCAAACCAGGTGGGCGCCACACCCGGCTTTCGAACGGATGATCCGGCACTCCTGAGCACAAAGTGTGATCATGATCTTGCCCGGGATGATGACAATGCCTCGCAGGCCCGACAGCCGTTGCAGGGACATTGCCCTGCCCGGCGTCAAGCATCCACTGCAAACCCACCCTGCCTTCTCGTGTCGACATAACTGGCACGCCGGGCACGTTCTGCGTAAACCAACTGCGCACCAACGCAAGTTCGGCTTCGGGCAGGAGGTCTATCTTGTTCAGCACAAGCAAGTCGGCCGCAGCGAACTGCCGCAATAGCGTATCGGCCAGCAGCGCTTGCTGAACCTGCTCACGCACGGCAGCCGCGTCGACCAGCACTACCACGCCTTCCAACTGCAACATGGGATCCGCCATGCCAACCTGAGCAATGCGACCGGGGTCGGACACGCCACTGGCTTCAATCACAATCCATTCAGGCAAGGGATCTCTGGCCAGCACCTGAGCCAAGGCGTCTTCCAAACCGCCGCCCATGGAGCAACAGACGCAGCCATTGGCCAGACTGATGAGATCCCCCTCCTTCTGCGCGATCAAGCCCGCATCAATATTGATGGGGCCGAAATCGTTCACCAGAACGGCGACGCGGCGTTTGCTGGTCGTCAAAATATGATTCAACGCCGTTGACTTACCTGCGCCGAGAAAACCACCAATCACTGTCAGCGGGACAGGCGCCGGCAACGGCGCAATCTGAACCACCTCAGGCTCCAGGCAGCTTGAGCGGACGCCCACCAATGACGGTGCCCAAGACGCGAGCATCTTTGAGTTTGTCTGGCGGCATGCTTAGCGGATCATCCTGCAGCACGCAGAAATCGGCATACTTTCCGACCTCGATAGAGCCCACCAAATGATCCATGTGAAGCGTGTACGCCGCCCCGAGCGTAATAGCGTGCAGCGCCGTTGCGACGTCGATGCGCTCGGATTCCCCGAGCACACGCCCGCTGGCCGTGACACGATTGACCGCGCACCACGCCGTGAATAAGGGGCCTAAGGGCGTAATAGGCGCATCGGAATGAATGGCGAACGGCACACCGGCACGCCCGGCGGCCGCGCAAGCGTCCATGCGGTTCGCGCGATCGGGGCCCATTGTCATGCCGTAGTGCGCATCGCCCCAGTAAAAGATGTGATTGGCGAAGAGGTTCACGCACATGCCAAGGCTGGCCATGCGGCGAAATTGTGCAGCATCTGCCATTTGGCAATGCTGCAGGGTGTGGCGATGATCCCGACGCGGGTAAAGACGCAAAGCCCGATCGACCGCGTTAATCGCGACTTCCGTGGCTTCATCGCCATTCGTATGAATATGCAATTGCACGCCCGCCTCGTGGTAGGCCTGCACCATATGGTCCAGCGCGTCTGGTGCAATGACCCAAATCCCGTTGGGCGCACCGTTGAAGTAACCGGGCCACCGAACTCTTGCCGTGAAGCCTTGAATCGAACCGTCGACGACCAGTTTCACCATCCCGATATGCATCTTGTCGTGATTCAGACGCTTCAGTTCTTGCAAGCGTTCGAGGCACGTACCGGCATCGTTGGCATACGTCAGCGCAGAGGCTGCTGGCACGATACGCACGGGATAATCGGGCTCGGCAGTAATGCGAGCCAAGTTTGCAATGCCCTCGCCATTGAGTTCATTGACCAGATCCGTCGCGGTCGTGACCCCTGCCAATTGGGCCACCCGCCCGAACATGCGCAAGCCGTCTTCCGTCATGCCTACGGTGCGAAATGGGTTACCAATCAGGCGCATCACCGGGAACATGGCCGCAAACTCGCAGAGTTCTCCGCTGGGCGTACCGTTTTCCAGGCGGCTGATACCTTCAATGTCGGTATCTCGGTTGATGCCGGCCTGCGCCAGCATCTTTGAGTTCACATTCATGAGATGCATGCTGGCGTGAATCACCACAATCGAACGCCGGTCCGAGACGGCATCAAGATCCGCCGCGTTCATGCGCTGCGAGCCGAAGAAGATGGGATCAAAGCCCCAACCAATTAGCGTTTCACCATCCGCCAGCACTTCCTCGAACTCTCGCAGGCGGGCAGCGACCGCCTCAAAGCTCTTCAAGCCTGCCCATGTTTTTCCGTCAGGTCCGCGCCGATCGTAAAACCCAACATAGACGAATTTCCACATGCCACCCTCAGGCAAATGGCAATGCCCTTCGATCAAGCCCGGCATGAGCGTTTGTTGTGCATAACGCTCATCGACCGTAACGGGCCCCCAGGCCGATACGTCTTCCAGGGACCCCACCGCCAGAATCCGGCCTTCACGCACCGCGACGTGCGTGGCATGTGGTTGCGCCGGGTTCATGGTCAGGATCCGTTGTGCCTGAAATACCGTGATTGGAGTAGCGGTCTGGGTCATGCAGCTGTCCTTTGCGCAGCGAGCGCATCTATTTCTTGCAGGGGCGACGTGGGAATGCCGTTCTGCACATGCACAAAATGGCAGGCCACTGTGTGTCCGGGTGCGACCTCGCGCAACTCCGGCGAGTCTTCTTTGCAACGTGATTGGGCCACTGGGCAACGGCCCGAGAAGCGACAGCCCGGCGGCGGATTCACAGGGCTGGGCGGGTCGCCGACCAGCCGAATGCGTTTTGCTGCACGCTCTCGCCCGCCGCGCACCGTCGGCACGGCAGACATCAGGGCCACGCTGTAGGGGTGTAGCGGTCGGGTGAAGAACGCATTTCGCGGGGCCTGTTCGACAATCCGACCCAAATACATCACCGCAATGTCGTCGCAAACATGCTCCACCACCGCCATATCGTGCGAGATAAACAAGAATGACTGCCCGCGCTCTCGCCGAATTTTGCACAGCAAATTCAGCACCTGTGCGCGAATCGCAATATCCAGCGCAGACACGGGTTCATCACAAACAATCAAATCTGGCGAGCTGGCCAGGGCACGCGCCACGTTCAGGCGCTGGCGCTGGCCTCCGGAAAATTGATGCGGAAACAACAAGCGCTGTTCCGGTCGTAAACCGACCAACTCAAACATCTCGGCCACACGTGCCTCGCGTCCGCCTGGCGGGTCAATGCCCATCAAGTCCAGCGGCGCGCGCACGACATCGCCAGCGCGTTGACGTGGGTTGAGCGACGAATACGGGTCTTGAAAGACCAGTTGCAAGCGCTTTCTCATCGAGCGCAGCGCCTCGCCGCGCAGGGCAGTCAAATCAATGCCATCGAAGAAAATGCTTCCGGAGGTTGGATCTGCCAAGCGCATGACGGAGAGCGCGGTCGTGGTTTTGCCCGACCCCGACTCTCCGACTATGGCCAACGTGCGTCCGCGCGCCAGGTCAAAGGACACGCCGTCAACGGCCTTGACCACCACGGGTGTGCCATCCGCAGCACGCCCGCCCAAAGGAAAGTGCACGGCAAGATTGCGTACCGACAACAAGGGTTGGGTTTTCGCTGCACTCATGACGCCACCTCTTCATATAACCAGCATGCAACGTCCTGACCTGCGTCGCCCCGGAACAAGGGTGGAAAGTGACTGACGCAACGTTCCATCGCTTGCGCGCAGCGATCATGAAAAGGACAACCCTGCCCGCGATCCCAAACCGACGGCACAACGCCCGGAATCTCCGGCAGATCGGGACGGTCATCGGTGGGTGCAGGGTCAAGTTCAGGTAAACAGGCGATCAGACCACGGGTATAGGGGTGGCTCGGGCGCTCCAGAATCTGAGTGACGTTGCCCTGCTCCACCACCCGCCCGCCATACATGACCACCACGCGGTCCGCCATTTCAGCGACCGCCCCCATGTCATGCGTGATGAGCAGTACAGCCGTGCCTCGCTGCGCCTGCTGCTCGCGCAAGAGATCGAAGATCTGCGCTTGTACCGTTACGTCCAGCGCCGTAGTCGGTTCGTCTGCAATCAACACATCCGGATTGCACGCCAGAGCAATGGCGATCATGACGCGTTGACGCATACCGCCTGACATCTGGTGCGGGTAATCATCGACGCGCCGCTCCGGCGCCGGTATGCCTACTGACTTAAGCATCTCGATGACGCGCTCGCGTGCTTGACGCTTGTCCAGTCCCTGATGCAAACGCAAGGGTTCGGCGATTTGATCGCCAACCGTATAGACAGGATTCAATGCGGTCATTGGCTCCTGAAAAATCATTGAGATCTTATTACCACGCACCTGGCGCATGGCAGTGTCATCCAGTGCAGCCAGATTCTGACCATCCAGTCGCACCGCCCCCGCGCTGATTTCTCCCAACTCCGGGATCAGCCGCAAAATGGCCAGGGCCGTCATGCTTTTGCCGCAACCGGACTCGCCGACAAGACAGAGGGTCTCGCCGGGTTGCAGAGAAAAGCTCACTTCATTAAGTACCGTAGCCGCTCGGCCCCGGGCGCGAAACGCCACACTCAGGCCGTCCACGACCAATACGGGAGGCACTTGCGCGCTTATGTTCAGTTCTGCGGTGCTCAGGTTGGTGGTGCTCATGCCCGGCCCCGCAATGAAGGATTGAGCGCGTCGTTCAAGCCGTCGCCAATCAGGCTGACAGCCAGCACGGTCATGAAAATGGCCGCCCCGGGCAGGGTTACCGCCCACCACGCCGTCAGGATGTAGGGTCGATTGCTGCCGATCATCAAACCCCAACTCATGACATTGGGGTCTCCCAGGCCCAGAAACGACAGCCCGGCTTCGAACAGAATGGCCGTGCCGATCGCCAAGGTGGCCGACACAATCAATGGCGCCAACGCGTTGGGCAAAATTACGCACCAGATGATGCGGGCATTGCTCGCTCCCACGACGCGCTCTGCCATTACGTACTCGCGTTGCTTGAGCCGCAGAAACTCACCGCGTGCCAGGCGTGCTGTACCCGTCCAGCTCACGACGCCGATCGCTATCGCAATCGTCACCAAGGACGGAGAAAACAGCGTCACCAGCACCATCGCAAAAAGCAGCGAAGGCAAAACCTGAAAGAACTCGGTGATTCGCATCAGCGTCTCGTCCACCCAGCCCCCGTAATACCCGGCAAGCGCGCCAACGGTTACACCGATGAGCACCGACAACACGGCGGCCACCACACCAACCAGCAGCGTGGCGCGGCCGCCATACACCAGGCCGGTCAGAATATCCCGGCCAAGATAATCTGTGCCAAGCAGCAGATCACCCCCCGGTGGGTCCATGGGCGCACCCACAATTTCAAAGGGATCGGCATTCATGAGCATCGGACCGAACAGGGTCACACCCAGAACAAATAGCAGCAGAATCAAACCGAAAATGGCGGATGGGCTACGCAAATACACACGCAAGGCCTCATACGACTGCATATCAGGTTTGGCAGAGGCGGCTTTCGCCACGATAGGCACGGAAGTCGTTTGGCTCATGTTGTCTTGATCCGGGGGTCGATCAATCTGTAGGCGAGATCGGTCAGTTGATTCATCACAACGACAAGCAGCGAGGCAAATAGCAGAATGCCAAGCAGGGTCGGATAATCCCGCCGTAACACCGAGTCGAAGGCGAGACGGCCCAGACCAGGCCAGTTAAAGACCGTTTCCACCAGAATTGCGCCGGCCAGTACGTTGCCAAATTGCAGACCTAGCATCGTCACCACCGGCAGCACGCCATTGCGCAGCGCGTGCTTGTACAGCACTACCCGCTCTGACAAGCCTTTGGCGCGCGCCGTGCGGATATAGTCGGCAGACAAGGCATCCATAACGCTGGCACGAGCCATCCGGCTGTATTGCGCCAAGTAGACAAACGATAAGGTGGCCGCTGGCAAAACCAGATGATGAAGAACATCCAGCACCCCTGCCAATCCGCCTTCAGGCCCACCTGCCGAACGCATGTCCGAAACCGGGAAAATCGGAAAAATCGACGCGAACAAAATGATCAACAAAATACCGGTCCAGAACACCGGTGCCGAATAACCCACGATAGACAACATCGTGATGCCCTGTGACAGCAAACCGTTGGGCTTGCGCGCGGCCAAGGTGCCCAGAAACGTCCCCAACACAAACGCACAGGACACCGAGCTCACGACCAATAGCAACGTCGCAGGCACCCGCTCCCAAATCAACTGCGTCACGGGCACGTTGAAAAAGTAGGAATAGCCCAAATTGCCCTGCACCACTTGGGACAAATACACCCAGAGCTGAACCAGAAACGGCTTATCCAGACCGTACTGCACCCTTAGCTGCGAACGCAGCTCTTCACTAATCCCGCCCATGGAGCCGGCAATGGTCTCCACGGGATCGCCGGGTGAAATATGAATAAGCAGAAAATTCAGCGTAACCACCGCCAATAGCAGCAGCACCGCGTACGTCAGACGACGCGACAGATAGCGCAACATGACCTACCCCCCTTCCTATGCAAGGACTACTTCAGATAGGTCTCATCCCAGGGCGAGAACACGCCCCAAATACCTTCTGGCAAACCACCTACTTTTTTGGATGCGAGGGTGTAATAAGGAATGACCGTCAGGAAATCGATGGGCAAATCTTCGGTCACGATCTTCTGGAAATCGGCGTACAGGCTCTTGCGCTTGGCCGGGTCCATTTCCTGACCGGCCTCTTGCAGTAAGGCGTCTACTTTGGGATTGATGTAGGACTGCGTATTGGTCCAGATGATGTCGCGGATATTGGTCGACAAATAGGTACGATGCACGCCAATAACCGGATCGCCCCAGTTGAACACCAGGTCGGTGGTCATATCAAAATCATGACTGGCGATGCGTTTTGCCCACGTCGGGAAATCAGGCGAGGCTCGCACCTGAATGGCGATACCCACCTTCTTCAATTGGCTGCGCAAGTATTCGGCGACGTTCTTGCCTTGCACATCACTGCCAGGCAGCGAATCAATGGTCAAGCTCATCCGCTCGCCGTTGGCACCTTTGGGGAAGCCCGCCGCGTCCAACAGGTCTCCGGCTTTCTTCAAATCCAGGGCATAACGGTTGAGTTCCTGAGTGGCAAAGGGGCTGGTCGCAATGATGGGGCCGTCGGCCACTGTGGCAAAGCCGCCATTGAGCGCCTTCACAATGAAATTCTTGTCAATTGCGTAAGCAATGGCGTGCCGCACACGAACGTCATTAAGCGGCTTGCGCGCCGTATTGAATGCCAACCAACTCAATGCACCAATCCCTTCATAGCCCTTGTCGGTCATGACGATATTCGGGTTGTCTTTGGCGCGCCGCAAGATGGTCGGCTCACTCATGTTGGGCAGCACCTGAATATCGCCGCGCTCCAGGCCGATCAGCAGATTGGTGGCATCCGGATTGATCTTCACCACAATGCGATCCAGATACGGACGGTTCGGAATAAAGAACTTGTCGAACCGCTCCAGCACAATTTCCTGGCCTGGCTTGAACTCCTTCAGCTTGAAGGGCCCAGAGCCCACCACGTTTGCAGAGTTACGCGGATGCGACTTCAAGTCCTGCCCATCGCCGTAAATATGCTTGGGCATCACAGGCATCAGCGCAGGCGACATGGCCAGCAAAATGGCCGGGTGCGGCGTACTCATTCGGACAATGGCGGTGTAAGGATCAGGGGTGTCCACGCTTTGCACCGGCGCGAGCATGGTCTGAAACGGATGATTTTGCTTGACCGCCATGATGGAAAAGGCCACGTCTTCCGACGTCACCGGCGTACCGTCGTGAAACAGCGCATCGTGACGCAGATGCAAAGTTAGCGTTTTGCCATCGGGTGCCAACTCCCATGATTCGGCCAGGTACGGTTGCGGTTTCCAATCGGCATCGAAGCGCAAGGGGCTGGCAAAAAGCTGCGTGCTGGGCAGCGCTGTGGCAATACCGGACTGCACCGCGCCGTTGAGATGCCGAGGCACCTGCGTAGACCCGGTCACCAGCGTGCCGCCCGCCTTGGGCGTGTCAGCAGCCCCCGCCGCACCACTCCAGATGCAATAGCTTGTCGCCAGAACTACCGATAAGGCTCGTATTGCGCCGCGCATAGCCGTCACCCCTTATTGATTTGTTTGATGGCCGTTGTTCGACCTAAGCCAAGCGTATCGAGGAAGCTACCCTCTGCTTAGTACCAAACGCGGTAACTCGCTTGGGCCAGCGCAGCGTTGCGGGATTACGTGGTGGCTCCAGCACGGCGTTGCGCCAGCCAATGACCGTACAAGGTCGCCACGGCGCAACTGTTGATGCGCGCCTGCACCGAGTCGGCACGGCTGGTCAGGAGCACTGGCACACGCGTGCCCAGCACCAAGCCCGCCATCGATGCGCCTGCCAACCAAGTCAGTTCTTTGTAGATCATGTTGCCGGCCTCAATATCCGGCACCAGCAAGATATCGGCATCACCCGCCACCGCAGACACAATGCCTTTCATCGTGGCAGCCTCACGGGAGATGGCGTTATCGAAGGCCAAAGGACCATCCACGATGCCGCCGGTTATCTGGCCTCGGTCTGCCATCTTGGAAAGTGCGGCGGCATCCAGGGTGGCTGGCATGGCCGGATTAACCGATTCCGTGGCGCACAATACGGCCACCTTGGGCCGATCCACTCCCAGGGCGCGAGCCAGGTCGATAGCGTTTTGGGCAATGCCGGCTTTGTCCGCCAATGTCGGCGCAATGTTCACAGCAGCATCGGTAACCATGAATAGCTTGGGATAGGCAGGCACGGCCATCACAAACGCGTGACTGACCCGTCGCTCCGTGCGCAAGCCCGCCTCACGAGCCACGACTGCCGACATGAAATGATCGGTATGCAAACTGCCCTTCATCAACATCTGCACTCGACCATCGCGCGCCAGAGCCGCCGCGACTCCCGCCGCCGCGCGCTCGTCATCTGGCGTATCGACCACCTCAAAATCGGCAATGCGCCGACCCAATCGTTCCAGCAGTTCGGCCAGGCGACGTTCGGGCCCCACCAGTACTGGCTCAATATGCTTGAGCTCTCCCGCCTGCAGCGCAGCAGTCAGGCTGTCCTCGGACAAGGGATAAGCCACGGCGGTTCGTGGCGCGCCTACAGCGAGCGCGGCTTGCAGTATGGGGGCGAACAAAGCTTCGCAAGCCATGTCATGTCACTCCGTGGGTAAGTGCGGCGATGCGCCAAGGTGGAGTCGTGTGCACGAAGGAACTGCCGTGCCCACTTTCCTGCACTTATTGGCGACGCGCGATCGAGAAACAGACAGCGGGCGACAAGCGTTGTCGCCCGCCCGGCTTTTACAACGATCAGTGGCCTACGGGCTCAATAGAAAGCGGCACTTCGCCCGGGGTGAAGGGCTTGTTCACGTACTGCTTGTACTTATCGAGCAAACGCAGAGGCTGCTTGAGGGCATCGCGTCGGAACGGGTCACCCAGCTCCTGGCTGACCATCATCTCCAGCACCGTGGTCTTGCCTTCCGATTGCGCCTTGCAGGCCGCGCGCAATGCATCGCCAATTTGATCTGCGTGCTCAACACGTACCCCTTGTGCGCCCATCGATACCGCCAATTCAGAGAAATTGGGGTTCTTCAGATTGCTGCCCACGAAGCGCCGACCATAGAAGTCCACCTGATTCTTCTTTTCAGCCCCCCACTGGGCGTTGTGGAATACCACGGCGGTCACGGGAATGTCTTCGCGCACGCACGTCAGCAATTCCTGAAAGCTCATGCACCAGGCGCCATCGCCTACATAAGCGACGGCAGGACGATCGGGGCTACCCAGTTTGGCACCGATCAAGGCGGGCAAGGCATAGCCGCAATTGCCAAAGCTCATGGCGGCGAGCATCGAATTGGGCTCGTCAAAGCGTAGATAGCTATTAGATACCGAGCAAATATTGCCAATGTCGGTAGACACCATGACGTGTTCCGGCATGGCGAGCTCCAATTCACGCAACATTCGGCGCGGATGCATGCGACCACCATCGTGCTCAATAATGTCCAGGCTCCAGTCATCGCGCTCATGGGACCAGGAATCAAGTTCGCTTTCCCAAGCGGCTTTCTCCGACGCAATTTGATCAGCGCGCGCGGCCTTGGTCTTCACGCACGCCACATCCAACTTAGCCAGACGCTGCGTGAGCGCAGCAGCTGCGGGTTTGGCGTCGCCACAAATGCCCACCGACACGGGGCGCACCAGGCCCAGCATGCGGTGATCGGAATCGACCTGAATAATGCGCGCATGCTGAGGCCAGTAATCCAGACCATGCTGCGGCAAGGTGCCAAAGGGCCCCAGGCGTGTGCCCAATGCCAGCACGACATCGGCCTGCGCCAGCAGCTTCATGGCTGCTTTCGAACCTTGATAGCCCAATGGGCCGCACCAAAGCGGATGGCTCGCCGGGAAGCTGTCGTTGTGCAAATAACTATTCACGACCGGCGCGCCCAGCAACTCGGCCAAGGCAATGCACTCTTGCTGCCCGTCCGAAAACAAGACGCCGCCTCCCGCCACAATGACCGGGAACTTCGCTTCGGCGAGCATCTTGGCCGCCGCCTGAAGGTCTTCATCAGCGCCCGGGCCACGGCGCACACGACGCGGCTCCGGAATGGCGACATCAATCTCGCCATAGAAGTAGTCGCGCGGAATATTCAATTGGGTCGGCCCACGCTCAGCCATCGCGTTATCAAACGCCTTGGCCGTGAACTCAGCCATACGATCCGGGCGGTTCACGTGGGCTTGGTACTTGGTTATGCGCGAGAAAATGGGCAACTGCTCGGTTTCCTGGAAACCGCCCAGTCCCATACCGGCGGTGCCGGTTTCCGGCGTGATCGCCACCACCGGGCTATGCGCCCAATAGGCGGCAGCCACACCTGTCACAAAATTGGTAATACCCGGCCCGTTTTGCGCAATACACACGCCATGGCGCCCCGTGACTCGTGAGTATCCATCGGCCATGTGGGCTGCGCCTTGCTCGTGCACCGTGGGAATAAACCGGATGCCGGCGGCTGGAAACAAGTCCAACGCGTCCATAAAGGCCGAGCCGACGATACCAAACACATCCTTGACCCCTTGGGCCACCAGCGTTTCTACAAACGCTTCGCTGGGGGTCATGCGAATCTTGCTCATGCGAGTTCTCCTGGCGGTGCCGGCGCGCAAGGTGAAGTCCTATTCGGCCGGGTTGACCTGATTCTGCAGAAGATTGCCCGTCATTCCTACCCACCAGCGTTTCATTTTCTGCGCAATCTGTGCGAGCATGAGTGCCGTCTACCAAATCTTCAATTATTGAAAGATGCGAGAAGAACCCGGCTCTGCAGCGCTACGCGCTTTGACTCTGTTGGAACAGGTAGCGCAATCTGAAATGCCTGTTTCGCTGGCAGCATTGACTGACTCCACAGGGTTGCCCAAACCCACGGTGTTACGCATCTTGTCGCGTCTGGTAGAAGCGGGCATGTTGCTGCGGGAACCGGCGGGGAAAAGCTACGTCACGGGGCCACGGCTCAGCGCGCTTGCCCGAAGCACACTACTGAATTCGCCGTTGCGAGCAGCCCGCCACCGCATTCTGGATAGCCTGGTTGATGAAATCGGCGAAACCTGTAACTGCACCATGCTCGATGGCGATGAAGTCATGTACCTGGATCGGGTCGAAACGGCCTGGCCACTGCGAGTGAATTTGCAGCCAGGCTCGCGCGTGCCCTTGCACTGCACGGCAAGCGGTAAATTGTTTCTCGCCTTCATGCGCAAGGAGCCACGAGACCGCCTCATTGCCGCGGCACCCTTGCCGCGTTACACGCCGAATACGCTGTGCGACGCGCAATCGCTCGAAAGTGAGCTGCGCGTAGTCCGCAAGGAAGGCGCCAGTTTTGATCGCGAAGAATTTTTGCTGGGCATCGTCTGCATGGCAGTGCCTATCTTGCACGGATCACGCGCGATTGCGGCGGTGGCGCTGCACGCACCGGTGGCACGTCTGACGGTCGAACAGGCCCGCGAATGGCTGCCTCGCATGCAAGAAGCTGCCCGCGCATTGGCCGGTACTTACGAGCCTCAAGACTGATTTACGCTGCTTTTCCAGAAATCGGCTCTAATGCAGGACTCTGCGCCTGCTAGATAGCGGCCGTTTCCCTCTTGCTTTTTATGTCTGCGCTCGTCGCGGGCTCGCCTATTGTGACTACCGCCTCCTTCTCTACCCTCCCCCTGCTGCCTGCCCTGCTATCCAATTTGGAAAGCCTCGGGTTCACGCACATGACGGCCATTCAGGAACAAAGCCTGCCGCTCATCCTGGAAGGACGCGACATCATCGCGCAAGCCAAGACGGGCAGTGGCAAAACGGCCGCCTTCGGACTGGGCGTGCTGCAAAAGCTGGACACCAACCGCAACCAGCCACAAGCCCTGGTGGTTTGCCCGACCCGTGAATTGGCGGATCAGGTTGCGCAAGAGTTGCGCCGACTGGCCCGCCTGATTGGCAATGTGAAGATCCTGACGCTTTGCGGTGGATCGCCTGCTCGTCCGCAGGTCGAATCGCTGAGTTTTGGTGTTCATATTGTGGTGGGCACACCCGGCCGCATTCTGGATCACATCACACGCGAAAGCCTGGATTTGAGCTCGCTTGAGACCCTGGTCATGGACGAAGCCGACCGCATGGTGGACATGGGCTTCAATGACGAAATCGTCGCCATTGTCCAGCGCTGCCCGGCCAAGCGCCAAACGCTGATGTTCTCGGCCACTTACCCCGAGAACATCCGCAAGCTCACCAATCGTTTCTTGCGCAACCCCATCGAAATCAAGGTTGAGGCGCAGCACAACGCCAACCAGATTGAACAGCGATTCTACGAAATTGCCCCAGGCGAACGCCTGGAAGCCGTGGCCCTGCTGTTGGCGCATTTCCGTCCCGCATCGGCAATTGCGTTTTGCAATACAAAAGTGCGATGCCACGAACTGGTTGAAAGCCTGAAGAAGAAGGGCTTTAGCGCAGAGGCGCTGAATGGCGACCTGGAACAACGCGAGCGCGATGAAATTCTGATTCAGTTTGCCAATCAGAGCTGCTCGGTGTTGGTCGCGACCGATGTAGCCGCCCGCGGTCTGGACATCCAGAACCTGGAAGCGGTCATCAACGTTGATGTCACACACGACACTGAAGTCCACGTCCATCGCGTCGGCCGCACTGGCCGCGCCAAGGAAAAGGGCCTGGCACTCAGCCTCTGCTCGCCCGAAGAAATGCGCTGGGCCATTCTTATTGAGCAATACCAGGGCACCCCGCTGGTCTGGTCTGATCTGAAGGCACTTAAATCCAAAAGCGACCGTCCTCTGCGTCCGCCCATGGTCACCCTTTGTATTCTCGGTGGCAAAAAAGACAAGCTGCGCCCGGGTGACTTGTTGGGTGCCTTCACTGGCGATGGCGGGCTGACCATGGAACAAGTCGGCAAGATCAACATTACAGAGTTCAAAACGTATGTGGCGATTGATCGCACTATCGCCAAAGAAGCTTTCGCACGCTTGAGCACCTGCAACATCAAGGGTCG
Source organism: Achromobacter deleyi (assembly GCA_040391965.1). Lineage (GTDB taxonomy): Bacteria > Pseudomonadota > Gammaproteobacteria > Burkholderiales > Burkholderiaceae_B > Achromobacter > Achromobacter deleyi_B. Next base: position 16,996 of record JBEBWV010000061.1, read on the forward strand.
TCGTTTCCGCATGCGCTACCTGGTTGAGTTCTGATCTCGTTCCTGTAGGGCTCGTCCTTCGTGGGGGATGTTGTGAATTGATATGTTCACGGGCTTTTTGCAATAATGGTCGTCCCCGGGCTCGCTGGGGACGGAACCAAACGTAATCGGACGGCTCCAAAGCCTCTGTCCCTTTTAATCCCTCTACGAGAAACTCACATGATCAAATCCGACGACGCCGGCAAACTGATCGTCCGCTTAGCCCTTGGCATCTTGATTCTGCTTCATGGCTTGTCCAAACTGACCGGCGGAGGTGTCACCGGCATCTCGGGCATGTTGTCTTCGCACGGTGTACCAGGTGTGCTGGCTTACCTGGTTTATATCGGCGAAATCATTGCCCCAATTCTGTTGATTCTTGGCATCTACACCCGTCTGGGTGGCCTGATCATTGCGATCAACATGGTTGTAGCCATTGCCCTGGCACATACCGGCCAACTGACAAGCATCACGAACTCGGGTGGCTGGGCGCTTGAACTGCAAGGCATGTTCTTGTTTACCGCGCTGGCTATCGCGTTCATGGGTGCCGGACGCTTCAGTCTTGCAGGTAACGGCGGACGCTGGAACTAAGACATGTGAGCACCAGCACCGCTGTAGCATTTGCTTTAACGTGCTGCAGCAAAATGGCATGACATACGGGGTCGCTGAAGCGACCCCGTATCAATTAGCGCAGTCGGTATTGCCAAGTAATGGTCTGTCACTATTAAGCTGTTTCGGAACGATTACAGCGAAGAACGTAACCGCAAACTTCGGGCCTAATTCCTCATGAGTGCAATGTTCGCGGAACGTTTTCCGTGCAGGCCTCACGCAGGAGCTGCGGATATGAGAAAGACCATTCTTCTTTTGCTGATTGTGGCGAGCACATTGTCCGGATGCATCGTTGTTCCGGCACGACCCGGCTGTTGCTATCACCCCTATTACGGGCATTATTACGCCCCTGCCCCCGGCCCTTACTATCGCGCCTATTAAATGCATTTGACACGCCTTGGAGATGCCATGAATGCCCACAAGTTTCGCGTGGTTGTCGGCGTCACGTTGCTGGCCGGGTGCCTGTCACCTGTATTGGCCCAGCAATACCCTGCACCGGCCGACGCCTACGATACAAGCCCCGACCCTGCCGCAGCCAACCTGGCTCCCATCGAACAGAGCCAACTGGCACCTCCACCGCTGCCGGTCTATGTTCAACCGCCTGCCCCCGCCGACGGCTATATGTGGGTGCCAGGCTACTGGGCCCTCAACCGCATTGGGTACTACTGGGTTCCGGGTGCCTGGGTGCTGGCGCCGTACACAGGTGCCCTCTGGACGCCCGGCTACTGGGGCTATACCAACGGCATTTACCTATGGAATGGCGGCTACTGGGGCCCCCACGTGGGGTTTTACGGTGGCATCAACTACGGTTTTGGCTACATTGGTACCGGCTATGTTGGCGGCTACTGGAACCACGACCGTTTCTATTACAACCGCTCAATCACTAATGTGAATACCGTGTACGTGAGGAACGTCTACGACCATCGCGTCAGATTTGATGATCGTGGCCCGGGACGCGTCAGCTATCACGGTGGCCCGAACGGCATTGGTCGCGGACCCGATCCGCACGAAATGGCCGCGCGCGGCGAACGCCATATGCCGCCTACGGACATGCAGCGTCAGTACTCGAGGCAGGCCGGTGGCAACCAAGGCCAATTCTTTAATCACAACCAGGGCCGACCTGCTCAAGCCGCGATCGACCATCCTGTGGGTGGGCCTGGAGCGGCCGCCAGGCCAGGAGCAGGAATGGGTGCGGGCCAGAACTTTGCCCCGCGTAGCCAAGGCGCCGAAAGCCGACCTGCCGGGAGCAATAGGCAAGATCAGCCGCCACCGAATCGCAATGGTGGCAATAGCATGACGCAAGAGCGCCAGGCATCGGCCCCCCGCCCGGCTGCAACACCGAGCCAACCCAGCCAACAAGCTGTGCGTCCTGCCGCTCCAAATAATCCAGCGCCGTCGCAGGAGCGTCCGACATTTAACAGTGAACGGGCGAACGCTCCGGCACGGCCATCTGCACCCGCAGCGCCAGCCGCCACACCATCTTCTGCCCAACCAAGCCACCAAGCACGTCCATCGTTTAACGAACAAGCGTCGCGGCAAGCCAGACCCCAGCAAAACGCCGCGCCCTCCCATGCGCAGCAAGCGCCCCAGCAAGGACGTGAACATGGTGGTGGCGGTGGCGGGTCACGCGAGCGAGAGGCCGGCAACAAAGGCGAGGCTCGCCCAGAACGTGGGGGCAACGGCCATGATTAATCGATCGCTGGAGTTTTTTTCTCGACCCGCATCCTGCGGGCATTTACAGTAGGGTCATGACGTCCGACTCATCAGAGTCGGACGATACTGAAATGGTGATACCGATGAAACGCTTTTTCCAAGCCTTGGCCCTCTGCGGTGCAATTAGCGCCACACTCGGCGCCATGCCCACTGCCCAAGCGGCGTTAAGCGTGGGCGCAAATGCCCCGGATTTCAACGCCGAAGCCTCCATGGGTGGCAATGAATTTACCTTCAAGCTTGCGCAAGCTCTCAAACAAGGCCCGGTCGTTCTCTACTTCTACCCGGCAGCTTTCACGACGGGTTGCACAATCGAAGCGCGTGACTTTGCCGAAGCCACCGATGAATACAAGTCGCTCGGAGCGACGGTTATCGGCGTATCCGCCGACAACATCGACACGCTCAAGAAATTTTCGGTGAGCGAATGCCGCAGCAAATTTGCAGTGGCCGCCGATGCAGACCAGAGCATCATGAAAGCGTATGACGCGGTATACGACAAACGTCCGGAATTCGCACAACGCGTGTCATATGTCATCTCGCCGCAGGGCAAGGTGATTTATCAATACACCAACATGAACCCCGAGCAGCACGTGGCCAACACCATGCGTGCGTTGCGAGAGTGGAAAGCCAGCACAAAAACGCAGTAAGGTACTGCGCCTGTGTTGCTTAGCTGAACGGCCAAACGGTGGGATGCGTGCCCGGAGGGTTTGACGGGCGAGCCCACCGGGCCGGCGTAACGCTGAATTGTGCCGAGTGGCGCACGGCTTGGAGCTTGCCGAAGCCGGACATTTCGGTTTCCAGATACCGTTCAATCGGCGGCATCGGGCATGCCAGCCCCCCTTCAATACGACCCAAGCCGCGCAGCCATTTGGCCGTTTGCGCCAGCGACACCTTAACGTGCCAACTACCGCCCTCGGTCAACTGGCGTGCCAGGGCCACTTGTGCGCCAAACGCCATCAGGTAGCCGGAAGCATGATCCAGAATCTGCACGGGAAGTGCCTTGGGCGTTTCTTTCCCTGCGGCTACCCCCTCGGCATAATTGAAGCCCGTGGCAGTTTGCACCAGCGAATCAAAACCTCGACGATTTGCCCAAGGGCCTTGCGAGCCATAAGCCGATAACGACACGTACACGATGCCTGGACGAATCCGCGCAACGTCTTGCGGACCAAAACCCAAGGTCGACAGGCCACCTGGCCGATAGCCTTGAACGAATACATGTGCATGGCGCAAGAGATTGCTCAGGGCAATGCGCCCATCCGCTGTCTCGAGATCAGCATGAACCGACAATTTTCCGCGACTGGTATCGATGATGTTGTCGATATTTGGCAGCTGTGGTGAGTTCAATAACATCACATCAGCGCCATAGGCCGCAAGCGCTCGGCCGCAAACCGGCCCAGCGATAATGCGCGTCAAATCCAGCACCCGGATATCTTTCAAGGGTCGGGCATCTTCCCCGTATTTGGGTAAAGGGCGCGGGTCTGCTTCGCCAATGCGCTCAATGCTCAACAAGGGCTGCGCCGCCACTGCCAGACCCTGGGGGTGATGATCCCATTCATCAAAGGAACGCATGGCGGCCACAACCATTCCGGCCTCGGCCGCGGCGTCTTCAAAGTCTTCTGCACGCCAGTGCATCAAGGCCTGCTGCACATCTTCGCGCGACGCGGTCTCGCCAAGTGGAAGACCAAGCAACCTCAGTACACCGTCGCGATGGTGTGCAAAATTCGTGTGAATGCGAACCCAACCGCCGTCGCCACATTGGTACAGACCAGCAATTTTGTCCCAGGGATCGGGTGTTACGCCATCTATCTTGAAATAGCTGCGGCACTCTTGTGCCGCGTGCAACATATCTACCGTGACACGTTGACGCGCCTTGCCACGCAAATGCCAGATCTCTGCCGCCGCGAGTGCCGCGGCACCAATGCTCACCTGCGCTGCCGTGCCCACAGCGAACGACGATGGCAACACGGGATCCACACCACGCAAGGTGATATGCGCCAGCGATTCATCCGGTAAATTTACCAATCGCCACAAATCGTGCAACGCCTGCGTCGACGCCTTGCTTGTCGACGCGGCGTGTCCTTTGAAGAAGGACAATCCAAGATCCATCAGATTTCCCATGGGTGAGGCAGGAGTATAGGGGTCATGAAACGATTACAGTCTTGCCCCTACCGGCAGTCAATACTCGGAAAGGCTCAGCGTGTTTCATGGTTTGACCGAATCCAAATGCTGACACATACGAATTGACCATGCAAACCGTCGTCTATTGCTCGCCATGACCCTGCGCCAGGCCCCAGCAGATACATTGATCCGGCAAACAGGCCTACGGACGCGGACACATATATACGTAGTTTTTACATCGTAGGCCAACGCCCTTACCTTTGAGCCCCATGCAGTCTGCCCAGCTAGAATGCGCAACCTGCCCCACGCTGCTCACTCCCTGAGCGCCGCGACGAACAACAGAGATGGCTACATGAACACGATGGTTTGGTTGCGCACTGACTTGCGACTACACGACAACCCCGCGCTCGCTGCGGCAGCGCAAGCCGGTTGTGTGACCGCCGTGTTCCTGGTGGCTGCCGAACAATGGCGTTCGCACGACGATGCATCAGTCAAGGTCGATTTCTGGCTACGCAATCTTCAGGCACTTTCCACTTCTCTTGGCGCGCTGAATATTCCCTTGAAGATACTGACGGTATCTACCTGGAGCGAGGCCGCATCGAGCCTCACGACGTGCTGCGAAGCCCTTGATATCCGTGAAGTACACGTAAACGGGGAATGGGGCTTGAACGAAGTTCGGCGCGACGCGGCCGTAGCCGACGCCCTTCAACAGCGGGGCATTGGCTGGACCAAGCATCATGGGGCCACGTTGCTCGTGCCGGGTTCCGTCTTGAACGGCAAAGGCGAAACCTATCGCGTCTACACGCCCTACGCGCGTGCTTGCCGCGAGCGCTTACGTACCGCGCCGCCTGTTGCGGTACGCGCACCCCGAGCCCAGGTTGCACCTTCGTGGACTTCAGACCCGGTGCCCGAGGCGGTGCCAGGTTTTGACATGCCCACGGAGACAATGCGACGTCGCTGGCCCGCGGGTGAATCAGCCGCCCATGAACGCCTTCGTGCCTTTGCTGATGGTGCCATCGGGGCCTATCGAGATCAGCGCGACCTGCCTGCCCACGACGGCACTAGCGGGCTCTCACCTTATTTGGCGGCGGGAGTCGTGTCCCCCTCGCAATGCCTGCGTGCTGCACTCTCTGTCAATCAGGGCGAACTGGATAGCGGCCAAGTCGGCACAACCACCTGGATCAATGAGCTGCTTTGGCGTGAGTTCTACCAGCACCTGCTGGCTGCCTTCCCCAGGCTATCGATGCACCAGCCCATGAAACCCCACACCGCCGCCGTGCCATGGCGCAACGCGCCAGAAGATTTGCAGGCCTGGCAAGAAGCCTGCACCGGTTTTCCCATTGTTGATGCGGCCATGCGCCAGTTGCTGGCGACCGGCTGGATGCACAATCGATTGCGCATGGTCAGTGCGATGTTCCTCAGCAAGAACTTGCTGATTGACTGGCGCTACGGTGAGGCTTGGTTCATGTCGCATCTGGTCGATGGTGATCTCGCCGCCAATAATGGTGGCTGGCAATGGAGTGCATCAACCGGTGCGGATGCCGTGCCTTACTTCCGCGTTTTCAACCCTCTGTCGCAATCTCGCAAGTTCGACCCAAAGGGTGAATTCCTGCGGCGTTGGCTGCCCGAGTTGGCGAGCCTTGACGACCGCAGCATTCACGATCCCAGCCCGCTTGAGCGCGCAGCTTGCGCTTACCCCATGGCTATCGTTGACCTGCCACAAAGTCGGCTGCGTGCCCTGGAAGCGTTTGGAAATTTGCCAGCCTGAACTGGCCAAGCCCGAGCTTAGGCTGCCCGTTCCAGACGCTTGATGAACACTTGCAGTTCCTTGATGACTTGTTGATCGCCGCGTGCGTGTGCGGCTGCCATACCGGAGTCCCAGGCCTGCTTGGCTTGGGCATCGTCGCCCAGACCCAGATAAGCCTTGCCTAACCATTTCCAGGCAACGGAATAGTCGGGATCAAATACGAGCGCAGCGCGCAAATGCTCTACCGCCTGCGGAAAGCACGCTTGTTCGACGTAAGCCTTTCCCAACGAAAATCGCAATAACATATTGTCTTTGCCTTGGGCCAGCATGGCCTCAAGACGTTCTGTCAGTCCTTGCATTTTCGCGCCTCCAATGCGCCCAAAGCAGGCGCGCATGGCCGCATGATAGGGCCTCTATTGCGTCTGTGGAGCGAATTCCCTGTAACCCTCAAGGAATAAGGGTATTCACGCGGCACTCAGGCGTTTCAGTGGATGTCAGTGGGAGATGGGGCCCTTATTCATTGGCAGATACGGGAAAATTCCTTTTATTCATTTGCTGCGATGCAATGTGTTTGGCCTGATCTTAAGCGTGGGCAACAAACGCAGCGCAGCATTTTCACCTGAAAAAATTAAGGGTATACCCGTAATGCCACTAGGGACTTCCCCGCTGAACGCCCCGAACCTGCACTACACTTTTTACTAAACCTGCCACCGCTATGCCCGAGCTACCTGCGTCGGGCCATCCAACACCTCCCATGCCATTACCTCTACTCGCGCTGGCCGCTGCCGCTTTCGGCATCGGCACCAGCGAATTCGTCATTATGGGTCTGCTACCCAATGTAGCCACCGACCTTCACGTCACCATCGATATTGCAGGCTTGCTGATTACCGGTTACGCGCTCGGTGTGGTCGTCGGCGCGCCCATCATGGCCATCATTACGGCTCGCCTGCCGCGCAAGGCCACGCTGATCGGTCTTGCCTGCACGTTTGTTCTGGGCAATCTGCTGTGCGCGTTAGCGCCAAACTATGCCCTGTTGATGGCTGCGCGGGTGGTGACCGCGTTTTGTCATGGTGCATTTTTCGGCATCGGCGCCGTGGTAGCAGCGGACCTGGTGCCACGCAACCAGCGTTCCAGCGCCATTGCGCTCATGTTCACCGGCCTGACTCTCGCCAATGTATTAGGTGTTCCCCTAGGCACAGCCTTGGGTCAGGAAGCGGGCTGGCGCGCTACGTTCTGGGCGGTCAGCGCCATAGGCGTGGCCGCAGTCGCCGCCTTGGCGGTCTGGCTTCCGGGTCGCATTCCCATGAAACCAGGCAACATCTTGCGTGAGTTCCGCGTCTTGCGAGACATCCGCGTGTTGTGGCCGATCATGGCCAGCGTGCTGTCGTCCGCCGCCCTCTTCTGCGTGCTGACCTACATTACCCCCATGCTCCTGGAAGTGACCCGCGTGTCAGAGCACGGCGTCACCGGCGTGTTGCTGATGTTTGGCGTGGCGCTCACGGTTGGCAATACCTTGGGAGGCAAATTAGGCGACCGCAATCTTGAAGTGTCGCTACGCAGCATGTTCATCGGGCTATTCATTGTTTTCCTCGCGCTAAGCCAAGCCATTTATGCGTTTGGGCCCATGCTGATTACGGTGTTTATCTGGGGCACGCTCGGATTTGCCGTCGTGCCGCTCCTGCAAACCTTGATCGTCGATCAAGCTGCCGATGCGCCAAACCTGGCATCCACCTTGAACCAGGGCGCCTTCAATCTGGGCAACGCAGGTGGCGCCTGGTTGGGCAGCATGGCCTTGCGCCAAGGCTTGCCCTTGACAGATCTACCCTGGATTTCCGCGGCCATTACCGCTGCGGCGCTACTGCTCACCTTCTGGGGCACGCGTTACTACGGACGTACCGCAAACGCTACACTTCAAGAGCAAGCCGCCGTTCTGACGCCTTCGCGTTCAGAGGCCTGATCCAGGAATCCACCATGACGACATTTTTCGATTTTTCCGCGCGTGACATCAATGGCGAAGAGCGTGCGCTCGATGCGTACCGCGGCAAGGTCGTCTTGGTGGTGAACGTAGCGTCCAAATGTGGCTTTACACCGCAGTATGCTGGGCTGGAAGAGCTGTATCGCGCCTTCAAAGATGAGGGTCTGGTCGTCCTGGGTTTTCCTTGTGACCAGTTCGGTCACCAGGAACCCGGCGACGAAGCGGCCATTCAGAGCTTCTGCTCCACGCAATACGACATCACTTTCCCACTCTTTGCCAAGGTCAACGTCAATGGCGCTGACGCCGCTCCCGTTTATCGTTGGTTAAAGGGCGAGAAGCCAGGTGTTTTTGGCACAGAGGGCATCAAATGGAACTTTACGAAGTTTCTTGTGGGCCGTGACGGACAAGTCATCACCCGCTATGCCCCCACCGACACCCCGGCTGGCCTGAAAGACGACATCGCCCGAGCGCTCGCCAAGGCAGCGTGATTTCGCGGCACACGGCCTGACCACCTTCACTGCGGTAGCGACCAAGCAGATTGCTTATCGCAAAGGTGGCAGGCGCCTTCTCACGGGCTGCCGTTTGACAATGGCCGTGTTGGTCTCCGCGCACTCGGTGATCTTCTCCAGTATGGCGTCCAGCTCCGCAATAGAGCGCAGGAGCAGACGGGCAATAAAACAATCATCGCCCGTCACTTTGTCGCACTCCACGAACTGGGGAATGTCATCGATCAGCTCTTCCACTTTGCGCAACTGCCCAGGTAGCGGCCGAATACGCACGATGGCCGCCAACGGATAGCCCAAAGCGACTGGGTCAATATCGACCGTGTAGCCGCGCACCACGCCGGACTCTTCCAACCGACGCAAGCGATCCGCCACACTTGGTGCCGACATGCCGACTTGGCGCGCCAGGTCGGCCGTACTCGTGCGCGCATTGATGGTCAGGGTCTCAATGAGGCGCCGGTCGATTCCGTCTAAAACTGAATTTTCATTTTTTAGGTCATTCTGCATTTATTCCACCTAAACAGAGGTTTCTATAAACAAATTCAACCAAACGATCATATAACTACCTATGCGCACCTGGGATAATTTCTCCATCGAATAAGACTTGGGTCTTATGGCCCACGGAGAAATCCATGAATCCCTCCTCTGAACGCTTAGGTCTTGCGCAAATGACCGCCGCCATGACCTTGTCTGGCACCTTGGGCGTGTTTGTCCTTGCGTCGGGGCAAAGCGCCTGGAATGTTGTGTTTTTCCGATGCGTATTCGCTGCGGTCAGCCTCTTGGTCTATTGCTGGGCACGCGGGCTGCTGAAACCCCGTCAGTTCACCAAAACCACATTGGCCCTGGCACTCGTGGCGGGTGCGGCGCTGGTCATGAACTGGGTGCTGCTCTTTTCCGCCTATCGGCTGGCATCCATTTCACTGGCCACAGCCGTCTACAACGTGCAGCCATTCTTTCTTATTGCCCTTGGCATTATTTTCCTGGGTGAGCGGCCCACACGAGGCAAGCTTGTGTGGTCGGTCGTGGCCTTCGCAGGCTTATTGTTGGTATTGCAATTGCAGTCGCCCCACCTCTCGACCGGCGATCACTATCTAGCCGGCTTGCTACTGGGCTTGGGAGCAGGTGCCCTCTATGCGATAACGGCCGTGATCGTTAAGCGACTCAAAGGCGTGCCGCCACATGTGCTGGCGCTGGTTCAAGTCACCCTTGGGGCGTTCATGTTGCTACCCATGGCCGACTTCTCAGCGCTGCCCACGGCCGCCAGCCAATGGGGGTGCCTCATCGCGCTGGGGGTTGTGCACACCTGTCTGATGTATATCTTGCTGTATTCCGCTATTCAGAAACTGCCCACCACCTCGGTCGCCGCGCTCAGTTTCATTTATCCGGCCGTCGCGATTCTGCTCGATTTCATGGTGTACGGACAGCGTTTGGCACCATCGCAGATTGCCGGTGTCAGCTTGATTTTTCTGGCTGCCGCAGGCGTCAGCCTGAACTGGCGATTGCCGTTGGGCAAACGCCCGCGAATCGATGTTGCCTGAGACCCAACGCACTCAGAAGCCCCCGCCGTGCCTGCCATTACCCCGCATGGCAGCCCCGACAGGCATCTGAATACCCGGCATTCTGGCCGGGTATTGTGCGTTGGCCGCCAGAGGTCGTTATCATTACTTTCTTTCGCCACCGACCTACTTGTCGGCAGAGCATCGCTAAGGACACGCCATGATTGATCTCTATTATTGGACGACCCCAAACGGCCACAAGATCACCTTGTTTTTGGAAGAGGCGGGCCTGCCTTACAAGATTCACCCGATCAACATCAGCCGCGGTGATCAGTTTGCCCCCGACTTTTTGAAGATCTCGCCGAACAACCGCATTCCGGCCATCGTGGATCAGCAACCCGCCGACGATGGAGCACCGATTTCCCTCTTCGAATCAGGTGCCATCTTGCTGTACCTGGCAGAGAAGTCTGGTCAATTCATCCCTTCCGACATTCGCGGGCGCACAGACGTGCTGCAATGGCTCTTTTGGCAGATGGGCGGTTTAGGGCCTATGGCGGGTCAAAACCACCACTTCTCGGCCTATGCGCCGGAGCGGATTCCTTACGCCACGGAGCGCTACGTCAAAGAAACGAATCGTCTCTATGGCGTGTTGAATAAGCGTTTGGCAGACCGTGAATTCGTGGCCGGTGAGTACTCCATCGCCGATATGGCGGCTTATCCCTGGATCGTGCCGCATCAGCGTCAAGGCCAGGATCTGAACGACTTCCCGCACTTGAAGCGTTGGTTCGACGCCATCGCCAGCCGTCCTGCCACGCAGCGGGCTTACGCGCTGGCCGATCAAATCAACGTCGCGCCATCGGTCGACACCGAAGAATCCCGTCGCGTGCTGTTTGGTCAAACGGCACAAAACCAGCCGCGTTAAGTTGCCTATGCCGAACAGCACACTCACTTACCGTCGCGCGCAACGCGCCGACCTCCCGAGAATCGTCGCCATGCTGGCCGATGACGACATTGGTGCGCAACGCGAAGATGCGACCATGCCGCCCAATCCGCGTTACGCGGCCGCTTTTGACGCAATCAACCGAGATTCGAACCAATATCTGGCCATTGTCGAAACGGAGGGCAAAGTGGTGGGTTGTATGCAGCTCACCTTCATTCCGGGCCTCTCTCGCTTGGGCATGCTGCGCGGTCAAATTGAAAGCGTGCGCATTTGCTCAAGCATGCGCGGTGCCGGTTTGGGGCGTGCCATGTTCGAATGGGCAATTGAACACTGCCGCGCCCAGGGTTGTGGCATGGTGCAACTCACCACAGACAAACAGCGACCCGACGCGCGTCGGTTTTACGAAGCCCTGGGATTTACCGCCACGCACGACGGCATGAAACTATCCCTGCGGCTGAACTGAATTTTTGAATAAGCAGGAGCGCCTATGCACGGCGAATATAAAGTCCCCGGTGGCAAGCTGGTGGTGGTAGACCTTGAGGTACAAGGCGGCCGCTTGCACAACGTTCGAATCAGCGGTGATTTCTTTCTTGAACCCCCCGAAGCCCTGGATGCCATCAACCTCAAGCTGAATGGCTTACCCGCCGACGCCCCCGATGATGTGCTGGCACAAGCGGTGCTGGCCGCGTTGCCGCCGGACGCTGTGATGTTCGGGTTCTCGGCCGACTCCGTGGCCGTCGTTTTGAAAAGGGCTTTGGCATCATGACGCGCACTGACTGGAACGACTACGACTGGGAGCTGATTCACGAAGGCCCGCAAAGTCCCACCCTGCATATGGCGCTGGACGCTGTCATTACCGATGAAGTCGGTGCAGGCTTGCGTCGGCCAACGCTGCGCGTCTGGGAGTGGGCGGCGCCTGCAGTGGTCATCGGACGCTTTCAATCGGTCAAGAATGAAGTCGACCCTGAGGCGGCCGCGCGCCACGGCGTAGAAGTCGTGCGTCGTGTCAGTGGCGGTGGTGCCATGTTCATTGAGCCCGGCAATAGCATCACCTATTCGCTCAGCGCGCCTCAAGCGCTAGTGCATGGCATGAGCTTTCAAGAGTCCTATGAATTTCTGGATGCATGGGTGCTCGACGCCTTGCAGGGCCTGGGCATCAAAGCCTGGTACCAACCGTTGAACGACATCACCTCAGACGCCGGGAAGATTGGCGGTGCCGCTCAGGCCCGCCGCTCTGGCGCAGTGTTGCATCACGTCACCATGTCTTATGACATTGATGCTGAAAAACTGGTGCAGGTGCTGCGCATCGGTCGCGAAAAGCTATCGGATAAAGGTACCACCAGTGCCAAGAAACGGGTGGACCCGCTGCGTAGCCAAACAGGCCTATCGCGCGAGAGCATTATTCAGAGCATGATCGACACCTTCGCACAAAAGCATCGTTTGTCGCCTGGCCAAGTGGGCGAGCAGACATTGGCGCGTGCCCAAGCGCAAGTCATTGAGAAATTCGGCACGCCCGAATGGACAACAATGGTCCCTTGATTTTCAGGAGCGAAACGCAATGGGTCACCCCTTCATGCCGCAAACCACGATACGCGCTCTGGTAATTGGCACAGTGCTTGCTGCGCTGGCCGCATGCGGCAGCTCGCCCACGGCAAATATCAGCCTGGACAAGGACACTGCCCCGACCGCGTCTGAACCCGCCGTGGTTGGCGACGTACAGACCGAGCGCATCAAATGGACCGGAGTCAAACCCGGTTGCACAGGCGAATGCCCACGCATTGAAATAGATAGCATCGCCTTTCCCGGCAATCCAAAATTGACCCAATTGGTCGACAACGCCCTGGCCTACATGACAGGCGTGGACGACCAGCGCCGAGGCCCGTACGACACACTCTCGGAATACACCAAGTATTTCTGGGCCACAGCCCACCCCCGAGACTCCACTGTCCTCAGAGCTCGCGTCAAAGATGTAGTCGGCGACATCATTGCAATTGAACTGCATACCGACCAATCATTGACGGGCGCAGCACACAGCATTCCGGCTACCCAATACATGAACTGGCAACGCAGCAAGAGCCGAGTCATGGGTTTGGAAGAAGCACTGATCGCTGGGCGCAAGCCGCAATTCGACGCTGCCCTGAAGGCAGCCCATAGCAAATGGTTGGCCGCCAATTCCGATGCCAAGCGCGACCCCACCACCTATAACCGCATGTGGCCGTTTCAGGACAGCAGCAATTACGCCATCACGCGCGACGGTATCGTAGTCAAGTACGACGCCTACTCCATTGCCCCTTTTTCGCAAGGAGAACCCGAAATCCTGATTCCCTATAGCGAACTGCAAGGCATTTTGAAGCCTGAACTCATACCGAAGATCTGAGGCTTTTAATCTCCCGCACCAACCGCTCAGCAACAAGGTGCAGTAGCGTGGGTGGAGCGCGAACCAGCCGCGACCGGGACACCACCATTGAGCGCGCGCAACCCGCGACTCTTGACCAGCAACAGCTAGGGATTAAGGTCGCGGGTTACGCGCGCTCGCCTATCTCTCAATAGTCAGGCAAATCGCGCGCTCCACCCACGCTACATGTCATAAGCATGCGGACACAACATGTTCGTCGTGAATAACTGGCGCGCAAAAAAAATGGCATCGATTTTGAATCGGTGCCATTTCTTCAATGCGTCTAACAATCGGCGCGGCAACCGCGCCGACGACAAAGCAACTGCTTACGGGTACAGACCGCGCACCTGGCGCGCTTGCAGAATGCGCGTGCAAGCCACAATGAACGCCGCCGTACGCAGCGTTACCTTGTGCTCGCGCGAGACTTGCGCAATAGCGGCATACGCTTCGCGCATGATGCGCTCGAGGCGGTGATTAATTTCTTCTTCGCTCCAGAAGAACATTGAGAAATCCTGCACCCACTCGAAGTAGCTGACCGTCACGCCGCCGGCATTAGCCAGCACGTCGGGCACGACGTGCACGCCATTGCTGAACAGAATGTCATCGGCTTCCGGCGTGGTCGGGCCGTTGGCGCCCTCCACCACAATCTTTGCGCGCACGCTGGCCGCGTTCGCCGCCGTGATCTGACTTTCCAGGGCGGCCGGAATCAGGAACTCTGTTTCCAGCGTCCAGAACTCTGCGCCGTCAAATGCCTGACCGCCGGAGAACCCACCCACGCCGCCAAATTGCGAAACATGAGACAGCAACTTGTGCACGTCAAGACCGGCAGCGTTGTGCACGGTGCCGGTGTGATCTTGCGCCGCGATGATTTTCGCGCCAGCTTCATGGAACAGACGAGCAGCCGTGCCGCCCACGTTACCAAAGCCTTGCACCACAACGCGTGCACCCGCCACGTCGATGTTCAGATCGCGAGCCGCTTCGCAGGCTACAACGAACACGCCACGCCCCGTCGCTTCAACGCGACCCAGGCTGCCACCCAACGAGATCGGCTTGCCAGTGACTACGCCCGTCGCGGTCGCGCCTTCATTCATCGAGTACGTGTCCATCATCCAGGCCATGGTCTGGGCATTGGTGTTCACGTCAGGCGCGGGAATATCTTTCGACGGTCCGATGATCACGCCAATTTCGGTCGTATAGCGACGCGTCATGCGCTCAAGTTCAGATTGCGACAGCAGACGTGGGTCAACACGAATGCCACCCTTGGCACCACCGTAAGGCAGATTGACGGCTGCATTTTTGACAGACATCCAGGCGGCAAGCGCCATCACTTCAGACAGCGTGACATCCTGGTGAAAGCGCACGCCGCCCTTGCCTGGGCCGCGAGACGTGTTGTGTTGAACACGATAGCCTTCGAAGTGAGCGATGGTGCCATTGTCCATCTCGATTGGCACGTCAACGATCAGCGAGCGCTTGGGGCGCTTGAGGGTCTCAACCCAACGTGCCAAAGGCCCCAGATAAGGGGTAACGCGATCAACTTGCTGCAGATAGTTGCCCCAAGGGCCTAAGTGAGCAGGATCAAGGTAAGACGGCAATGCGTGGACGGGGGTCGAGACATGAGAA
>JBEBWV010000062.1:0-32066 GCA_040391965.1 Achromobacter deleyi
CAGCGGATTGCAAATCCGTGTACGTCGGTTCGATTCCGGCTTGCGCCTCCAGCATATCTCGGTACCCATCCCCACAGCCGCTCAATCAATAGATTGCTATGGTGACGCCGTTACTATTACACGGCGCCCAGCATGCACTATGCCGAGATGCTTGCGCACTCAAACTCCCCTCCTGAAGTCATTGCTGCCACTGGCCGCACTAGCAAGCTCAGACCGACATCGCCGTCAACACCGGTGCGAGTATAAAGAGGGGTACTGGGATGGAGACTGCAACGCATGGATCAAGCCGTAAAAGATGCCCTGGCCCGCTGGCCAGACGTACCCTCCGTTTTTGGTTGGTTATCGTTAGATCCACGCGGACGTTGGCGCTTGCATCCCCAAGGTGATGCAGGGCTTGGCTTGCCCGGCGAACCCATCACAAATGCCCAGATCCTGCATTTCATGGACCGCAACTATGCACATGATGATCACGGCCGCTGGTATTTCCAGAACGGACCGCAGCGTGTGTATGTTCGCCTGGATGCTGCCGCCTATGTGCTGCGCTTGAGTGATGAGGGCACAGGTTTGTTGACCCATAACCAGTTGCCGGTAGGTACTACACAGGCCTGGTGGCTTGATGAACAGGGATGGCTGTATGCCGAAACCGACGTCGGACCTGGTGTCGTCATTGATCGCGACCTCGCGCCAATCCTTGAACTGATGCGCATTGAGGGCGAGCCATCGCTTTTCGACGCCCTGACAGGCATACAGGACGCTCCGGGTGACACAACTACGGCGCTTACCCTAACCGCACCGGCATTCATGCAGGGTGCGGCGTTGCGCGGCACCACGCGTCAAGCCATTCCCGCACAGCTGGGCTTTGTCGCAAACCCCATGCCCTGATTCATCAAAGCGTTCGCGCCTCAAAACATGCTGTTGTTATTCGCTGACTTCTCGGGAATGGGTTGAACAGCATCCCAGTGTTCCACGATTTTGCCGTCTTCCAAACGAAAGATATCGATGATGGCATTGCCTCGCGTGCCGGGTTCGCGCACAGCATGGACGTGCAAAATCACGTAATCGCCGTCTGTAAACACCTGCTTGATCTCGCTGTGCGACTGCGGAAACTTATCGCGCAAGAAGGCGACAAACTTGCGAAAGCCCTCAGGGCCGTCTTCCGCACCCGGGTTGTGCTGTACATATCGCGGCCCTACATATTTGAGCGCGGCTTCGGCATCTTTCTGGTTAAGGCCTTGCTCATAGAACGACACCACTGCCGCCTTATTGGCCGCTTCCTTCGCCGTTGGGGCAGCCGTCTGCGCCTGCACAACGGGCGATAGCGACCAGGCCAAGATCAAACCACTGGCAACGCGAGCAAATAAAGACATAAGTGTTCCTCTGTTGTCGATCGGCTGAAACGCGGCTTCCCAAGAGACCGCGTTCCTTTTTTATCTGGTTTTGCCTGAAACGTACCTGACCCAGGCACGCTGACTTCAACACCCTCAGGCTAGCTGATTGAGCGAGCCGCCTTAGCGACGCGAGCTGCGCACCATCGCGAACTTGCCATCACCGATCAGCGCCAGCACGGCTGCGCCTATCGTCAGAAAAATCGGGTATTCCCAGCCACCGCCCGCATTGCCAAAACCCCAGCCATTGCCGAAGTGCACTGTGGACGCCACAAACAGTTGAACGACGGCAACAGCAGCCACCCAGCGCGGCAAAATGCCAAGAATCAGAAAAACGCCTGCGCCAATTTCAAAGAAAGTAACGGGATAGGCCAGCCAACCCGCAAACCCAATTTTGGCAAAGAACTGCGCGGTGCCCGGCAAGGTAAACACCAGCAGTTTGGTCAGCCCATGCGCCAGGAACATGACGCCTAAGGCCACGCGCAACAGCAGGGCCGCATAGGGTGCGGTACGTGTATCGATCATTGCATTTCTCCTTGATACAGATTCATGGCGGGACACCTCATGGCGACGCGCATCATTGGGTGTATTTTCATGATTCCAAAAACAAAGATAAACATGCAAAATTGCAAATTATTGTTCCTCGATAAGCAACAATCATGGACACTCATACCGCAATGCAGACCTTCGCCAAGGTCGTCGAATTAGGTTCGTTTGCCGCCGCGGCAGAAAAAATGGGACAAGCCCGTTCCGTCGTGACGCGCCAGATTGCCTATCTGGAACAAAAATATGGCGTGCGGCTGCTCAATAGAACGACCCGCAAGCTCAGCATGACGGACGCGGGGCGTGCCTTTTATGACCGGGTACGCCCCATTTTGGCTGAGGTCAACGACCTGGAGCTTTCCTTGCAAGCCGAGGGCCAGCGCCCCAGCGGGCGCCTGCGAATCAGTGCCCCGGTTTCGTTCGGCATTTTGCACCTGGGGCCCACCATCGCCGAGTACTTGCAACGCTATCCCGACGTGGTGATCGACCTCGATCTGAATGATCGCGTGGTGGACCTGGTCGAGGATGGCTACGACGTGGCCGTCCGTATCGGGCCGATGAACGATTCGTCGCTCGTGGCACGGCCTTTGGCACCGCAGCCACTCATTGTCTGTGCGGCACCGGCTTATCTGGCTCGACACGCTGCGCCCGCCCACCCCGAGGATTTGCGCAATCACCGCTGCCTGCACTACACATATGCCTCCACCGGCAATGAATGGCATTTTGAAAAGGACGGCAAGATACAGCTCGTTCGCGTTAATGCCGCGCTGCGTGCCAACAATGGAGACGTGCTACGCACCGCGGCCCTGGCGGGTCACGGCATCATCATGCAGCCTGAGTTTCTGGTCGGTGACGATGTGAAGGCGGGCCGCCTGATTGCCTTGCTAACTGACTACACCCACTCACCCATCGTGATGGCCGCGGTGTATCCACACCGTCGATTTTTATCACCCAAGGTGCGCTCTTTCGTTGAATATCTTGAAACGCGTTTCGGTGCATCCGCGCAACGAGGTGGCCGCCACTCGCGCAGCCATTCGAGACTGCCGTTAGAATCAGACTCATGACCGTCCAACCGCCCCTTGAGTATTTCCCCGCGCCGCGGCGCGCACATTTTTGCAGCCAATGCGCCTCGCCCATCAAGCGTCGCGTACCCGAAGGCGACAATCGCGAGCGTGATGTCTGCGACCACTGCGGCGCCATTCATTATCAGAATCCGCGTCTGGTGGTTGGCACGGTACCTGTGTGGGAAGATCGCATTCTGTTGTGCCGCCGCGCTATTGAGCCGCGTTACAACACCTGGACGCTGCCCGCCGGATTCATGGAATTGGGAGAAAGTACGGCTCAAGGTGCGGGCCGCGAGACGCTGGAAGAATCTGGCGCACGCATCAAACTCGGCGAAATCTACACCATCATCGACGTCCCTCAGATCGAACAAGTCCACGTGTTTTATCTGGCCAATGCACTGGACGGCGAACTTGATCCCGGCCCGGAAAGCCTGGAAGCGCGTTACTACAGCGAATCGGAAATTCCCTGGGATGACCTGGCATTTCGTACTGTGGCAAGCACGCTTGAGCGTTTCTTCGAAGATCGCAAGCTCGGCACCTTCGGCCCCCACCACTACACGCTTGAATCACACCGTTGAAACTGCCTTGGTTATCTGCTGATACCCCGTTTCCGCCGGTTGAGTATGCACTGGCGGATCCCGGTGGCCTGCTTGCCGCCGGGGCAGACCTATCGCCGCAGCGCCTGGCCGCCGCCTATTCGCAAGGCATCTTCCCCTGGTATTCGGAAGGTGAACCGATCTTGTGGTGGAGCCCCGATCCGCGCATGGTGCTGGCCTGCAACGATTTTTCACCTTCACATTCGTTGCGCAAACGCCTGCGGCAGATTGCGCGCGACGAATACCAGGCGCAACCACAAGTCGAAGTCCGTATCGACACGGCATTCCCGGAAGTCCTGACTCATTGTGCGACGACAAGAGACGGCCAACCCGGCACCTGGATCACCCAGGCCATGCAGCAGGCATATCACGATTGGCATGCGCTTGGGCAGGTGCACAGCATTGAAACCTGGATTGACGGGCGCCTGGCCGGCGGACTTTATGGCGTGAGCCTGGGCCAGATGTTTTTCGGCGAATCCATGTTTACCCATGCTACCGATGCGTCCAAAATTGCATTGGCCTATCTCGTGCGCTTTCTGAAAAACGAAGGGGTGCAATGGATCGACTGCCAACAACAGACGGCGCATTTGGCCAGCATGGGCGCGCGCCCCATTACCCGCAGCCAATTTGTGCAACGCCTGCGAGACACCACTTCATTGCCCGGCCCGACTTGGGCGCGAGGCACCTTGGATAGTGAGGGCCGCATTCACCCGTACGCCTGAACAGCACCGACTTGGCACAACGGGTTTAGGCGTTACTATTTACGCGATTGCGGCAAGTCTTTCGTCCGTTTGTAAGCACCCGCTTGCCATTACCCATGAGCCAGCTCAAAGAACTCCCCTTCTCCACGCTGCAGTTCTATGCGACAGCGCCCTACCCATGCAGCTATCTGCCCGGGCGGCAAGCGCGTTCTCAAGTTGCAGCTCCTGCGCACTTGATCAACGCGGGCACCTATTCGCAATTAGTTGAACAAGGTTTTCGACGAAGCGGCCTCTTCACCTATCGCCCGCATTGCGACAGTTGCACCGCCTGCATCCCGATACGGGTCGAGACCGCACAATTCGCACCCAACCGCAGCCAACGCCGCGCCTGGCGGGACAACCAGAATCTGCAATCGTTTGTCGCTGAGCTCACCTGGTCTCCCGAACACTACCGGCTCTACAGCCGTTATCAACAAGGCCGCCATCCAGGCGGCGGTATGGACGAAGACAGCCGCACCCAATATGCCCAGTTCCTGCTCACCAGCCGCGTCAATACGCGTCTGGTCGAATTCCGAACCCCAGAAGGCACGCTGGTCATGGTGTCCATCATTGATGTCCTGGATGATGGCTTGTCATCCGTCTACACCTTCTATGACCCTGAGCTGGCAGGCAGCCTCGGCACCTACAGCATTCTCTGGCAGATAGAGCAATGCCGGGCACTCAGCCTGCCGTGGCTCTACTTGGGCTACTGGATCGCCGACAGCCGAAAAATGTCTTACAAGGCGAAGTTTCGCCCGGCTCAATTACGGGTCGACGGCACTTGGCGCGACAGCCATTTCGTCGACACCCCAGATCAACCTGCGCCACTGCCCTGACCGGTCACGTCATTGACGCCGCTCAGGCGTGCGCAAACTCGCTCTACAATCCTGCCCCATGTCTATTCTCTTCCACGCCTACCCCCTGGCCCGCCCGGCGCTCTTCGCCATGGATGCGGAAACCGCTCACGAAGTTACGCTCTCGGCCTTGCAAAAGGCCTACGACTGCGGCGCGACGCGCAAGCTTCTGAATGCCCAACCGAAGGCGCCCTGCACCCTGATGGGATTGCAAATGGCCAACCCGATCGGCCTGGCGGCTGGCCTGGATAAGAACGGCGCCTATATTGATGCCCTGGGCAATCTGGGTTTTGGCTTCATCGAAGTTGGCACGGTGACGCCCCGCGCGCAGTCCGGCAATCCCAAACCCAGAATGTTTCGCCTGCCTCGCGCCAATGCGCTGATCAACCGCCTGGGCTTCAATAACCAGGGCCTGGAGGCGTTCATCGCCAACGTGCAGCGCAGCCAATGGCGCCAGCAAGGCGGGATTCTCGGGCTTAACATCGGCAAAAATGCCGATACGCCTATTGAGCGCGCGGCCGACGACTACCTGATTGGTCTGGCTGGCGTCTATGCGCACGCCGACTACATTACCGTCAATATTTCGTCGCCAAACACCAAGAACTTGCGCGCCCTGCAAGGCGGCGATGAGCTGTCGGCATTGCTCGCACAGCTGCAGGAAAAACGACACGCTCTGGCCGATCAGCATCAGCGCCACGTCCCGATGGCGGTAAAGATCGCTCCTGATCTCACTGAAGACCAGATCGACGCTATCGCCGATGCCTTGCCACGCTATGGCATTGAC
Organism: Achromobacter deleyi; assembly: GCA_040391965.1. GTDB lineage: Bacteria > Pseudomonadota > Gammaproteobacteria > Burkholderiales > Burkholderiaceae_B > Achromobacter > Achromobacter deleyi_B. The sequence continues at coordinate 5,967 of JBEBWV010000062.1, forward strand.
GGCGTCATCGCCACCAACACAACGCTCGCACGCGATGCTGTCACGGGCCAGCCCCATGCAGAAGAAGCCGGCGGCCTGTCTGGCGCACCCGTGCATGAGTTGTCGTTGAAAGTCATTCGCCGTTTGAAAGAACGCCTGGGCAACAGCCTGGCAATCATCGGCGTGGGAGGGGTGCTGTCGGGCACCCAGGCCAAGGAAAAAATGGATGCCGGCGCAGATGCCGTCCAGCTTTATACCGGTCTGATCTACCGAGGTCCCGCACTGGTGGCTGAATGCGTTCGCGCGGTGGCCAATCAAACAGTGGCCAAGTAAGTACTGGCCACCTGGCCGTGGTCAACAATTAAGGACAATCGGTGCGCGAGAAATCGCTGCACCTTCCTATTGCCGCAGCTTCTTTTTGCTGCACTTCCCTAGCTGAAATTTTTATAGCGTTGTGCATGCCTAACGGGCAAAAAAAGAGGCCACCCATTGGGTGGCCCTAATTCCAGCTCTGCTCTGTCACGCTACAGTACTACATTCCTGCAACAGCGGACAAGCCCAGCAACTAGATTTAGCTAGCGCGGCGGCTGCGATTGGCAACTTTGTTCGCGGCGTCAGCGGCATCGGTTGCAGCCTTGAAGGTTGCGTTCGTGGCAGCAGTCAGGTTCGTTTCGGCGACATCAGCAGCCTGCTTGGCAGCCTTGCTCAACGAATCGTAGGCGCTGTTAGCGGTTGCCAACGAAGACTTGATCATTGCAACGGCGCTTTCCGAACCCGTAGGAGCATTCTTCGAGAATTGCTCAACGGCTTCCGACAACTGTTGTTGACCTTCAGCGATTTGTTCTTCGCTGAGCTTGGCCAGATTGCCTTGCACACCGGACACGATGTCATACACATGCTTGCCATAGGCCAGAGCCTTTTCGGCGCCCGGCTGAACCAGACCGCTGGTGAAGGCAGCAATGGCTTGCGGATCTTTCACGTCAACCGATTGCTGCGATTTCTGGGCAACTTCGTCCAACGTAGCCTTAACGACCTTCAGATTCAATTCAACCAGCTTTTCGAAACCGGCGAACACAGCGGCTTGAGCTGCGACGAAGGTGTTGATGCTGGCTTTTTGACGGGCCAAAACTTGCTCGGGAATTGCGCTCATAGAATTTCTCCTTTGGGGGTCACCGGCTTTGCCGGCAGATAAGGATGCGACGGAAAAACGTGCGCGGAAACTGGTACTACAAGCTACCGCCGGCCCGTTTGATGCACTGCACAATTCACATTCTAGAGCCTAAAAAAACCCTGTCAAGCACTTTTGGTGCACCGCAACAACTATTTGCACATTTCAGGTGCAGAATTTTTCGGCGCCTTGATTTATGACAGACTCCTGAAAGCTTCGGGAAATACCGAGGGTGACGACGTATCAATTCTTTTCTAAACTCGTTACGGGCTGATGACACCAAAACCAACGAAAGATCAGCTTTCATAAATAAACGCAGCACGTAAAACCCTGCAATGGAGACTTCATGACCCTTATCCCCCGCACGCTTTCAGTCCTGCTGGCTGCAAGCGCCATGCTGGCCGCTGGCGCCGCCCACGCGGAATTTCCGGAACGCCCCATCAATATGGTGGTTCCTTTCGCCGCGGGCGGCCCGACTGACAACGTCGCGCGCTCATTGGCTGAAGCCATGCGCCCGTCATTGGGACAAACTGTCGTGGTTGAGAACAAGGGCGGCGCAGGTGGCACTATCGGCACCACGCAAGTGGCCCGTGCCCAACCAGATGGCTATACCGTTTTGTTGATGCACGCGGGCTTCTCCACCGCTCCGTCGCTGTACAAGAACCCAGGTTACGACCCGTTCAAGAGCTTTGAACCGATCGGACTCGTTGTTGACGTACCGATGACCGTGATTGCGCGCTCTGACTTCCCGCCAAATAATATTCAGGAACTGGCGGCCTACGTCAAAGAGAACAAAGACAAAGTGTCCTTGGCCAATGCCGGCATTGGCGCCGCCAGCCACCTTTGCGGCACGATGCTGGTTGAGGCGCTGGGTGTAAAGCTGTTGACCATCCCCTATAAAGGCACAGCACCCGCCATGAATGACCTGCTGGGCAAGCAGGTTGATCTGTTGTGCGACCAGACTACCAACACGACGCAACAGATCGACAGCGGCAAGGTAAAGGCCTACGCGGTCACCAGCCTGCAGCGCGTCCCCACCTTGGCGAAACTGCCAACCATGGACGAATCAGGCTTCAAAGGATTTGAAGTCGGCATCTGGCATGGCATGTGGGTTCCTAAGGGCACGCCAAAGCCTGTTGTCGACAAATTGATCAAGAGCCTGCAAATCGGCTTGGCCGACCCCAAGTTCCAGGAGCGCATGAGGCTGCTGGGTGCTACGGTCATGACGGCAGACGCCAATCCTCAGGCGCTTGATGCCAAGGTGAAGCAACAGGTTCCGCAATGGGCTGAACTGTTCAAGAAGGCTGGTGTCGAGCAGCAATAAGCCCGAAACCGGGTCAAAAGCCTTCGCTCTTGAACCCGAAATTGAAAAAACCTGCATCGCGTTCATCGCCATGCAGGTTTTTTTATAACAACCGGCTCAGTCGCCGGATGGCGCTACAACCGCAGGGTTTCAGCCGCCGAAGCATTTGCCAGGTGATTTGACGAGACGCTGGGTTCAAAACCCAATGCCTCGGAAATGCTGGTGGCGGTATCGACAAGCACCTTGATCCATTCGTCTTGCAGGCGTTCAGCAGGCGCAGAAATTGACAGGCCTGCGACGAGCTTGCCTGTGTCGTCGAAGATACCGGCGGCAATACACCGCACGCCCATCTCCAGCTCTTCGTTATCGCGGGCATAACCATGGCGACGCACCAACGCCAATTCGCGCTCCAGACGGTCCAGCTCAGTCAGACTATTGCGCGTGTGGCCGGCCAGACCCGTACGCAAGGCGTAGGCCCGCACTTGGCGCGAGTCGTTCGTTGACAGGAACAATTTGCCTGTGGACGTCAGGTGCAAAGGCGCACGGCCACCAATGGCCCGCACCACTTGCATCCCCGAGCGCTCGCTCCAGGCACGGTCGATATAAACAATCTCATCGCCCTGTTGCACCGACAAGTTGATCGTTTGGCCCGTCAGTTTGTGCAAAGAGCGCATGGCCGAAATCGCCGCTTCGCGCACGTTCAAGCGTCCCTTGACCAGGGAGCCCAACTCCAGCAAACGCATACCTAATTGGTAAAGGCCGTTATCGACACGCTCGACATATCGGCCAACCACCAGATCATTCAATATGCGGTGCGCCGTGGAGGCATGCAATCCTGTGGTCGCGGAAAGCGCTTTGAGCGTGACGGGCTCTTGCTGGGCCGCCAACGCGTCCAACAGACGCATCGCGCGGTCAATCACCTGGATGGTGATGGGATGGGCTGCCGAGTTTTCGCCTTCGGAGTCCGAGGCGTTACTGGCGGAAGAAGGGGTAAGACTAGGCATAGGGGTAGGAGCCAAACGCCACGCCACCACGACCAAGGACTGGTTATGCGGCAACGCAGCAAACGGTGCTTTCCCGTATTGTGAAATTTACCGCACGATTTAGCAACCGTTTTCTGCTGACTAAACGTAGCGGTACGAGACGGTCTCGGCGTATTGAGCTCGCCGAAACCTCGTCGTCAATCGGTATCTGTTCAGCTTACCGTGGGAGGCGCCAATTTGCCTCCCAAGCGCACAACCTCTCCGCGCAAGTACTCCAGTGCTTGCGCCGCAGCTTCCGGTTCGCCTTTAACGCCCAAATCAATATGGGGTGCTCCCCCCGTTTCCCCGACGCTTGGCAAGCTAAAAGCACGAACCCCGGGCCAACGTGCTTCCAGGCTTTCCAGCGCTGGAGTAATTCGCGACTCTGGCATGCTGAACACCAAGAACGAATGTTCAACATGACTGACCAAATGGTGCAGCGCACGATAACGCGTATCTAGCGTCCATTCCAACATTGGCCACGCCATGACCGGAAAACCGGGCACGAAGGTGTGGTCTTTGATGAAAAAACCCGGAATCCGGTTGTACGGATTGGGGACTATCTCGCAACCTTCGGGGAACATCCCCATTTGCAGACGTTGCTGGTTCTCGGGCGAGCTCATATCCGCTGTGCCCTGTCCTTTCGCTGCCAACTCTGCTGTACGCAGCCCTATGGCCTCTTCTGCCAAGGGATGCAAGCGTAGCGGCAGGCCCAATGCCTCAGCCACTGCCTGGCGCGTTTGATCGTCTGGCGTGCCACCGATGCCACCGCAGGAAAACACGATATCGCCACGGGCAAAGCTGCGCTTGTAAGCCGCCACCAATGATTCACGATCGTCAGGCAGAAACTCGGCCCAGCTCAAGTGCAGGCCACGGGCCGCCAAAAGCTCAATGACTTTCGAGAAATGCTTATCCTGGCGACGCCCCGAGAGAATTTCATCGCCAACAATCATGAGACCAATACGACGCGAGGGGGATTCAGCAGCCATGACGTGTTCCAGAGGAAGAATAAGAATGAGAGTGTCAGACAGGAAAGAGATCGTGAATCAGGCGCCAGATCGGCCTAGACGTCGATGACCTTTTCCTGACGCAAGCGAGTTAGCGCATCCAGGCCGTAATGGGCATAAACCAGACCTGAGAACACGGGCAAGATGACCCATGCTGGCGGCACGAGATTTAGCAGCGAACAAATCAGCCCAATGATCCAAAACCCGCCGTTGTGGCGGCGCAGCAGCAAGCGCCGCTCTTCAGGACTGGCGTGCTCCACAATGGCATCGACACGCATCATGCGTGAAAACGCAAATGCCCACCAGAACACCGAGAGCACAATTGCCATTGGGGGCACCAGCCAAAGTGGCAAGGTCAGGGTCCAGCCCACCGCAAAAACCAAGGTGACCCAGACGACGTTCCAGACGCTCACTGCGGTCGCAAACTTCCCCTCACGCTTCAGACCGGCATACTCGCGCTGCTCCACATGGCGCAGCACTAATGGCATGACAAAAATAGCCGCAATAGACAGTCCCAATATGCCAGACACGGGCAATAGCAAGGCCGCCGCAATGATGGGAATGAGATAGATCTTCAGGGAGAAAAGCCCAACGGCGACCAACCATTCATCAATCTGGTTAATCGTGTCTGAACGCGACACTTCCAACCGGAGCCAGTCCGTCAGGGGTGTCCAGAAAAACCAAAGCAGCAGAAATGCGCCTACCAAGGCGATCAGGAAAGGCAACAACACCGCAAACAACATGTTCGGATGACATTGCGAGACGAGTGCGCGCTTAAATGCCTGCGCCACACCTGCCATCCCTGCGCCGGTAATTCGGGCTTCAGGGGGTATCTCGGATTTAGTGCGCAAGGCAGTCATAGAAGAAGAAAAGAGGGTTATGCATCCCAGGTATGATAGTCAAACACGCTGCAATTTGCCCACATGCCTTTACTATTTCCCACCACCGACCTTCCCGATTTACGCACCGGCTTGGCGTCGAACGACGCATGGTTGATTGCATGCTTCTGCGCAGAATGGTGTGACACCTGTACTCAGTATCGGCCGAAATTGCAGGCGCTTTCGCAGGCATTCCCTCAACACGTGTTTGTGTGGGTAGACATCGAGGATCATGCCGAATTGCTTGGCGAGGAAGATGTCGAGAACTTCCCCACGTTGCTCGTGCAGATTGGTGCGCGTGTGGTTTTTTTTGGGCCAATGCTTCCGCATATCGGCCATTTGGAGCGCTTATTGGAGAGTCTGGATGCCAATAGTGCCAGTGTGACTACTCAGCTTCCAGATCTGCGGCAATTGCTGACTACCTGAGCAGGCGGCACAGCAATCCGGTGCGCATTGAGGGCTTGCCAGGCATCAAGCCTGTTTTCCTGCCCAGAGCGCCGCCCAACAGCACAACTATATATATTTAGGCAAACGCTCTCGAAAATCGTCGCTCATCGTGACTCCATGAGCGAGGCGATTATTCAGGCCTTACGACTTCCGCCCAGCAACACTGCGACTTGTCGCTTGGGTGCCGAGGTACTGCGCGTGGAAGATAGATCTTCTGCTGCCGCTGCTGCCGTAGCCGCTGCGGAGGGTTCGTAGGGCTTGAGGAAGAAATCATCAATCGGCTGACGCGAACTGTGCGAATGCGAGGGCCGACGATCAGAGCGCGTACGTTCACGGCTATCCCGAGCTTCACGCGGTGCAGCGCTTGCTGCCGGTGCACGCTCAGCGCGGTCTGTACCACGACCATGGCTACGCGCCACAAGCTCTGCGGGAACATCGAGGGTGCCGCGGGGAATCTGACACTTGATGAGCTTTTCGATATCGAGCAAGAAGCGCTCTTCAGAATCGGTGAACAACGCAATGGCTTCACCCGAAGCGCCAGCTCGACCAGTACGCCCGATACGGTGAACGTAATCTTCAGCGTTGTAGGGCAAGTCGTAGTTGATAACGCAAGGCACACCGGCGACGTCGAGTCCGCGCGCGGCCACATCGGTAGCCACCAGCACTTCAAGCTCGCCAGCCTTGAAGGCTTCAAGCGCCTTCATGCGTTCTGCCTGAGTCTTGTCACCGTGAATCGATTCTGCCTTCACCCCGTCACGCTCCAGCTCACGCGCCAGGCGCGCCGTGCCGATTTTCGTGTTGGAAAAAACAATGACCTGATTCAAACCACGCGATTTCACCAAATGCACGACGGCTGCACGCTTGCTGTCGCTCGTCATTTTGTAGGCGATCTGGGTGACCGTATCGGCCGTGGCATTACGTGCTGCCACTTCAATTTCAACCGGTTGATTCAAGTAAGAACGACCGAGTTTACGAATTTCGTTGCTGAAGGTAGCCGAGAACAGCAAACCTTGGCGCTTCTCAGGCAGCAAACGAATGATGCGCTCCAGATCAGGCATAAAGCCCATATCGAGCATGCGATCCGCTTCGTCAAGCACCAGAATGCCAACCTGACTCAGGTTCACGTTCTTTTGTTCAACGTGATCCAGCAAGCGACCCGGAGTGGCCACCAGAATTTCGCAACCCCGACGCAAGGCTTCACGTTGCGGGCCGATATCCACACCACCAAACACCACAGCGGAACGCAACGGCGTTTGCTTGCTGTATCGCTTGACGCTTTCATAGACCTGATCGGCCAATTCACGCGTGGGGGTGAGAATCAGAGCGCGCACCGGATGTCTTGCGGGCGATGCACTGGTATTGGCGAGTGCCATGAGCCGATGCAGAATCGGCAAGGTAAATGCGGCGGTTTTGCCTGTACCCGTCTGGGCGGCGCCCATGACGTCCCGCCCTTCGACTACTACTGGAATCGCTTGTGCCTGGATAGGCGTGGGAATCGTGTAGCCCGTTGCGGCAATGGACTGGAGCAGCAAAGGATGCAGCCCGAAGTCAGCGAACGTTGGCTGGGGCGCGTCGACAGTAGACGCTTCGGTAGAAATAGATTCAGTCATTAGGATAGGCAAATACCGGGACCATTAAAAAGAACAAAACGAGAATGCTGCTAGGCGTAATGCACCCTACGAGCATCGGGACATAGTGAAAGCACAAGCAAGGTCGCAGTGCGTAAACCGCAGCAATGTCGTTGCGGAATCACGAGAATGTGCAACGCCGCCATGCGGTCCGACTGCGCTTTCATGCACCGATGCGTTGGGGGCACGACTGGGCCCGGATTGCTGTGGATAACTTGATTTTAGCGCAGCCAAGCCTCGAGACGATCACGATGTCTCGAGCAAGGGCGACTTGGGGCCGATGCAGGCACGGGCCGGGAGGTTTACTGGCACGAATCCAGCGCTGAAATGGCCCGGAAAAGACCATATACAGGCCTAACGCCAATTATATGAAAAATAGTGTCCACCAGATGGACACACCTAGGTTTTACCCCATGAACACACGCCACGAACTTTCAAGTGGCAAGCCACCGTAAGCCCCACAACACTAACATACCCGACACGATGACCATTACGGCGCTGCGTGTGCGCAGAAAAACCATGATGGCAATGACACCGGCGACTAATTTGTAATCGAAAATGGGACCAATTCCTGCTTTCCAGGGCAGCAGGTCCGGCACCACGATCGCTGTCAGTGCTGCCGCAGGTGCAAACCTCAACGCGCGCCGCAGCCCGTCAGGCAGAGGAATGTAATCACCAAACAGCATAAAACCGGCACGAGTAATGACGCTGCACAGCGCCAGCAGCAGAATGGCCGAATAAACGTAAACCTCGGCGGACCAGAAATTCATGACCGGGCCTTGAAGAAGCGTTCTGCCCACATGCCCGCCATCACACCGGCAATAACGGCTGCCGCCAGTCCCAGGCGCAACGGCAGCGTTTGCCCTGCCCAGGCTACGACACCGGCAGCCAGCATCGAAACCAGCATCGGCTTGGAACTGGCCAAAGGAACCGTGATGGCCAACAGTGCCAGCACCGCCGCAAAATCGAGCGACCAAACAGCCGGCACCATGGAACCAAGGTAGATCCCGACAATGGATGAGGCCTGCCAGACGAACCAGCCCGGCGCAATGGTGCCGATATAGAACCACAACTGCTCGCGCGTGCCCCGGACGGTTGCATCACCGAAGCGCGGCATGAACAACACAAAACCCATGTCCGTGGTGAAGTAGCCCAGACCCAGACGTTTGGGCCAGGACAGATGGCGGAAATAGGGCTGGAGGGCGGCACCGAAAATGAGAAACCGCAGGTTGACGACAAAGCCGGCAGCGAAAATCAGCCACAACGGAGCGCCCGCGGCAATCAGTGGCAAGGACGTGAGTTGCGCAGAACCGGCATAGAGCAACAAGGTCATGGCGAGTGCCATGGATTCAGTCAAGCCGGACTTGACCATGGCTACGCCGGTTACCAGCCCCCAAGTGGCCGTCGCAATGAGCGCGGGCACGATGGCATGCAAACCCTGGCGTAATGCCTTGAGGCGCTCTTGCTGCGCCAGCTGAGGGTCTTCAGCATCGGAATGTGCTGAGTCAGCGGACAACGGACGACCTCTGACAATTCAAACAGGACGGCATGGGAACTCTAAGGGGAAAGAAACACACGACAACCCAGATGACTGACCAACCCACCTGCCGAGCCTGCCAATGCAGCAGCCTCGGTGGTCGTGTCGCAGCGCGAATTGGTCATCATTGTAACCACGCTGCTTGATACAATACGGGCCACTATAGGGGAGAGAATCATGTCAATGGCGGATCGTGACGGTTTCATCTGGTACGACGGCAAACTTGTACCTTGGCGAGACGCGACAACGCACGTTCTCACCCACTCTCTGCACTATGGTCTTTCAGTGTTCGAAGGCCTGCGCGCGTATGACGGCGCACTTGGCACGGCAATTTTTCGCCTGGAAGATCACACCAACCGCCTCTTCAATTCGGCGCATATTTACCAAATTCCCATGCCGTTTGATCGCGACACGATCAACGCGGCGCAGCGCGAAGTCGTGCAGGCCAACCAGCTTGAGTCCGCTTACCTGCGCCCACTGGTGTTCTATGGCGCCGAGAAAATGGGGGTTTCGCCCAAAGGTGCAAAAGTGCATGTGGCCATTGCGGCGTGGCCCTGGGGTGCCTATCTGGGCGAAGAAGCGTTGTCGCAAGGCATCCGAGTGAAGATTTCATCTTTTGCTCGTCAGCACGTCAATGTCACGATGCCGCGCGCCAAAGTGTCCACTACCTATGCCAACTCCATTCTCGCGAACTCCGAGGCCCAGCAAGACGGTTACGATGAGGCCCTGCTGCTCGACACCGAAGGTTTTGTGGCCGAAGGGGCGGGAGAAAACCTGTTTATTGTCAAGAACGGCGTGCTCTGCGAGCCAGAAATCGCGTCTGCCCTGACCGGTATCACCCGTTCTTCGATTCACGCGCTTGCCGCAGATTTAGGCATAAGCGTTGTCACGAAACGTTTGACCCGCGACGATGTCTATATTGCTGACGAAGCCTTTTTCACAGGTACGGCAGCAGAAGTGACACCCATTCGCGAAGTGGATAATCGGCAAATCGGCGCTGGCCAACGCGGCCCTATTACCGAAAAGTTACAGAAGGCGTTTTTCGATGTGGTCAACGGGCGAAACCCCAAGTACCATCATTGGCTAACTAAAGTTTGATCCGGGCGGTTTCGCCTGGCGCGAAATCGCATAGTGCTCCACCCACCGTTCACACGGTTTTTTTTCAGGAATATCCATGACCGCTGCTGCCCCAGCCGCCGTCCCCGCGCACGAAGTCATTGAAGTCGGCGCTGAAGACTTGCCCGTGTACTGTCCCGGCCCCAAGGCGCCACTTTGGAGTATGCATCCGCGTGTGTTCCTGGATGTCGCCCATCAGGGTTCGGCACGCTGCGCCTACTGTGGCGCGGAATACCGCCTCAAGCCCGGCACCGTTTTACACGGCCACGGTCACTAAAAGCGGCTGACGCCGCACTTGCTCGCAGCCCCTCATCCATGTTCGCCACTCCTGAAGAAGCGGAACACGCCTTCTACGAAGCCCTTGACCAGGCAGACGCCGTGCGCGTGATGCAAGTCTGGGCCGAAGATGAGGAAATCGTCTGCATCCACCCGGGAGGCCTCCGTATTGTGGGTCACCTGGGTATCCTCGAATCGTTCCAACAATTGTTGGCGCTCGGGGCCATGCAGATTCGGCCATTGCGCCCGCTGGTCATGCTGAGCATGATGTGCGCGGTACATGTGCTGGTCGAGCAAGTCGCGGTCCGTACGCGAGAAGGCATGCAGTTTGCCAATTACTACGCGACAAATGTTTATCACAAGGGTCCTTCCGGTTGGCGCATGGTCTTGCACCATGCATCGTCGGCACCCACTGAAGCGGGAGTGCTAGACCTGCACGATGTTCCCGACATGCTGCACTGAACCGGGTGGATAGTTGGCTGCTGCTCGTTTTGACCTGACCCCTTGTCCTGTTCCGTCCTGGCTTCCCGGTGGCCACTGCCAGACGGTGTACGCCGCCGTGTTCGCTCAGCATCATCGCATTGCGTTTGTGCGCGAGCGCGTAGAAACCCCCGATACCGATTTCGTCGATTTCGACTGGACCGGCCCTGGCCTGTTTCCGCATAAGGCTGCCGATGGCGCCGCCGTGAGTGGCCAGCGCCCAATAGCAAATAGCAAGACAGCAGCCGCCCGCTGGATCACCGATGCCGATTGGCGTTCTCTGCCACAAACAGCCGAGACGCCCGCCCTGCTTTTATTTCATGGCCTCGAAGGCGCAAGCACCAGCCGCTATGCACAATCGATTGCCCATTATTTCCGGGCAAGAGGCTGGATTGTCGTCATTGCCCATTTCCGCGGTTGCTCCGGCGCGCCGAACCGCTTGGCTCGCGCGTATTACTCCGGTGACTCCGAAGAAGTCGGCTTCATGCTCGACACCGTGCGCAGCCGAATCCCGCATGCACGTTGGCACGCCGTGGGCGTCTCGTTGGGTGGCAACGCGCTGCTCAAGTATCTGGGCGAACATAGTGAACAAGCGAGCTGGCTGACTGCCTGCGCAGGTGTGTCTGTGCCGCTAGACCTCGTCGCGTGTGGCAATACCTTGTCCAACAGTCTTTTCAATCGGCACGTCTATACCGCGCACTTTTTGAAAACACTTAAATATAAGGTGCTGGAAAAGGCGCAACGCTATCCGGGTGCCATTGATGTCATGCGTATCGCGCACGCACGCACGCTGCGAGATTTCGATGATGCCTACACTGCGCCCATGCATGGGTTTCGCAACGCGCTGGATTACTGGACGCGTGCCGCAAGCAAGCCTTGGCTCCCCAGCATTGGGGTACCCACGCTCGTGCTCAACGCCCGCAACGACCCGTTCATGCCAGAGAGTTCCCTGCCGATTCCAGCCGAGTGTTCAAACAGCATCGTGCTACACCAGCCTGCCGAGGGGGGCCATGCGGGCTTTCCTACGGGTGCGTTCCCCGGCCATTTGAATTGGCTTCCCCAGCGCCTGGGCCGCTTCTTCGAGACAGGTCTGTAGCAGCAACGACGCGCGACACGTTGTGGTCGCGCGTGTTGCGAGTTTCAACTCGACTTGAATCGTTCAAGCAAAGCGCGTTCTTCAGCCAGCTTGGCCTTCACTTCCCGAATTTGCACATCAATCTGCGATTGCTCGTAGAAATCCTTGGACATATTGCGTGCCTGCTGCAGCTGGGATTCAGCCGCCGCGTAGGCACCTGTCAGCGTGTAGAACTGCGCCAGATCGCGGCGCGCTTGAACCGGCATGCCATTGCGCTCTTCACTTTGCGCCAATAACTGATAAAGACTGGGCTCGTCGTTGCCCCAGACCTTGATTTTGGCGCGCAAAAAAGTTTGCGCATCAGCGTGGCGTCCGCTATTTTGCAGCGCCTGCGCGTATGCAATACCCAATGCACGCTGCTCGGGCCAACGCTTGATTGCGGCTTGGGCAAGCTCCAGCGCCCGGGCGTAATTCTTGCGGGCAAACGCGATATCGATATTGAGCTTGGCCAGTTGAGGGGAATCGCGCCCACCCGCCATAGCCTTGCCCAGATAGTTCTCGGCATCAGTCAGTTGATTGCGTTGAAATGCCTGCATCGCCAAACCGTAATACGCCGCTGACTGCCGCACACCTGATAGCGCCCGAGCCTCGTCCTGGAATTGCTGATTGGCCGAACGCAGGCTGACGGCGTCCTGCCCCTGAATGACGCGCATCTTGGCGCGCAGATACCAGTAATCATCAGAGTCGATGTAATTGGATCTGGGTCCAGAGCGTGCCCGGTTTTGCACGTCCGACATACGCTCGATTGACAAGGGGTGGGTACTGGCCCATGCGCCGCCCCCCTGACCTTCGTTCAGGCGCGATGCGTTCATCAAGCGAGAGAACATCTGCACCATGCCATCGGGGTCGTAACCCGCTTTGGTAAGCATCTGGAACCCTGCCCGATCGGCTTCGCGCTCCGCGTCACGCGAAAAACCCAGCTGGCGATTGATGGCGGCCGCCTGACTGAACGCCGCCACACCCATGGCAAGGTTGCCGCCGCCCCCTGCCAGACCTGCCAGCAGTGCGCCCGCCAATCCTGCCAGCATCAGCATGCCGTTCTGGCTTTGCTGCGTAATGCCGCGTGCAATGTGACGCTGCACAACGTGACCGATTTCATGCGCCACCACGCCAGCCAACTCTGACTCGCTACCGGACGAGACGATCAATCCGGTATTGACGCCTATATATCCACCTGGCATGGCAAAAGCGTTAATTTCGGGATCACGCACGCCAAACAACTCAACCTCGGGCACGGTACCCGGCGAGTAAGTCGCCAGTTTTCGTCCCATGGTCGTGAGGTATTGCCGTAGTTCAGGATCGTCTACGTAGGTGGGATCGCGTCGACCTTGGGCCATGATGGCGCTGCCGAGCTCACGCTCCAGCATGGGTGACAGGTCGGCAGCGGATGCCGCGCCCATGGAAGGCAGACCCACTGGCTGCGCCCAGGCAGTCGTCAATGTTACGGTCGGTGCGAGCAACGCGGCACATAGACCGACCGTTATTCCGCGTTTTGCAATCCCGCAAATGGATGTCGTTTTCCGGCAGTTCATCAGTCTATGATAGCGGGTGTACCGAAAAGGTTTCACCGATTATTGCTCTAGTAAGCGAGGATTTAATGCGCCCTGTCCGTAAAGCTGTTTTCCCTGTCGCAGGAATGGGAACACGTTTCTTGCCCGCTACGAAGGCGATGCCCAAGGAGATGCTGCCGGTCGTTGATAAACCCTTGATTCAATACGCGGTGGAAGAAGCGGTTGCCGCTGGCATTACCGACCTTATTTTCGTCACTGGCCGCAATAAACGAGCCATTGAAGACCACTTCGACTCGGCCCCTGAGCTTGAGACCGACCTGGAAAGCAAAGGCAAGCATGAATTGCTTTCCTTGGTGCGTGGCATTTTGCCCGCGCATGTGAACTGTATTTATATCCGCCAATCGGCACCGTTGGGTCTTGGTCATGCGGTGCTGACCGCCGCCCCCATTGTCGGTGACGAGCCATTTGCTGTGCTGTTGGCCGATGATTTGATCGACGCCAGTGTTCCCACCCTGAAGCAATTGATTGACGTGGCCATGATACAAAACGCCAGCGTGCTTGGCGTGCAAGATGTGCCGCGTACGGACACGCGCAAATACGGCATTGTGGCGAGCCGACGCGTCGATGATCGCACCGAGCGCGTCACGCATATTGTGGAAAAGCCGGAACCAGATGTCGCCCCATCCACCTTGGCTGTCGTTGGACGTTATGTTCTGGAAGCGGCCATTTTTGACCACCTGCGCTCAACCAAGCTTGGGGCAGGCAACGAGATTCAACTCACCGACGGCATCGCCTCCATGATGCAAGAGCGGGCCGTTTTTGCGCACCGCTACGACGGAATTCGTTACGACTGCGGCAGCAAGGCAGGCATGTTCCAGGCGACGGTGGCCCTGGGCCGCAAGTACCACGGTTTGATTCCAGACTGATTGCCCCCGCAGGCGGCACTCAGCCGTCGGCGGATATACCGATGCTCACGTCAACCCGCAGCAATCCAGTGTTGCACCTGGTGCTCTAACTGGGTGCAACCTCACGCGCCTTTGCCCGAGCGCGTGCACGGGCGTCGCGATCTTCCTTGCGAAGACGGCCATTGCCCGATAGTCGCATCAGCGTGGCCAGGGCGATCAATAGACCGAACACCTCGATCAAGGCAGCAGGAATCCACATGGTCAAACCGCCAATGGTTTGATCGGTCTGTGCTGACATGGCAATGGCCCGCCCACACAATTCGAACAAGGGATAGATATCGCTTTCCGTGAAGGCGATGACGGCGCCAGCCACCATTTGGGGTGCCATGGTGAGAATAGGCGACAGCACTCGCCCGCCGGGAGTCATGGCGGCCGGCGGACTGGGGCGACGATCAAGAATCAGGTTCCAATACATGAAACCACTGATGACCACAGACCAGTTCATCAGACGATACAAACGCCAATCCAGCATGGAATAAAACTGCACAGATGGGATCAGCCAGACCAGAACCAGGAACACGAATAGCACGGGCACAAAAATCTTGTGCGTCAGGACGGTAACCAGACAGCGACCCGGCATGGTCTTCAGGAATTTGCTGAGCCGTACCCGCCACGCCAGAGGCAAGCCTGCTCGCATGACTGAGCCCGGGAATGCACCCATGACGAGCAACGGCCCGAGATGATGCAGTACCAGGTGCTGGGCGCGATGAATAAAGAACATGCGCTCGGCGTAGTAATCAAGTCGGGTATGCAGAGACAGGTACAGCATTACCATGCCGACCCAGAAAAGCGCCTTGCGCGCGCCAGTAACGTGGTGCACGCGCTGGCCGCGCAGAAATAGCGCTATGGCGATGACAAAGGAAGCCACCAGGGTGGGAGAAAACTCCCAAGGTACGAGCCACTCAAGCCAATCCATGCCAAAGATCCGGGAAGACAACGATGAAACGGACGAGATGGCACGTGGCCATCCCGTCCGCGATTGTAGTTGACGCGCAGCGAAGCGGGTCTTGCGCTGAATCAGGCCTGTGACAAGCGCCTGGACACCTTAGAACCTGTGCGACACCCCCATGCCGACACGCGTGGTGTGCGAATTGGCCGGATCGAATTGCTCATCGGTTGTGTAGTTCGACATGTAGCCAACAAACCCATAGAGGGTCGTGCGAGGTGACATGTTGTAGGTATAGCCCGCCGTGACCACCTGCGCCTTCTTGGCAGACTCTCCGTTACTCCACTGCCAGTTCGGATCAGCGAGCGACCATTGCAGTACGACGGCGCCAGGACCCACCGGCACACTGGCACCGAGCAACCACGCATTGATGGTGCCGCCTTGTACGAACGCAGCTGGCCCCAGGCCCAATCCCAATGAATCCGGATCGCCACCGTCCAGGCCGACATAGCCGTTGCGTTGGCGAGACCAGGCGGCCGCTAGCTTGACGACTTCGAAGTCGTAGGCAACCCCGAGTTGGACGGCTTGCGGACGCCCTCCTGCGCCCCCGGCCGGTTCCTGAGCCAGATAGAGCTGATCCCAGGTGAGCACGGCCAATAAAGGGCCATTTTCGTACTTCAGCCCGGTACTGATCGCCCGGTTGTTGTTATTGGTAGCGAAGCGCTCATCGCCTGCTGCCGAGAATGAATAGCCAACACCCAGTTGGAAACCCGCAAAATCCGGCGAGTAATAGTTGACCACGTTGCTGAACTGGTAATTGTCAGAGGCCTTGAACGTGGCACCCATGCCCATTTCTTTCCAGGAGGCCGTCTCAAGCATATTGCCGAAGGTTTTGCCGACGGTGTATTGCCGACCCAGACGCATGTCGCCGTAATCGGCGTTACTAAGCCCCACCCACGCGCCATAGTTGAATAAGCGCCCGGATTCCGCCATTTGCCCGTTGGAGGGATTGAAGCCACTTTCCAATTGAAAGTTTGCGGCCCAGCCATTGCCGATATCTTCCCTGCCCCGCAGACCCCACAAGGAGTCAGTAAGGCCGCCATTCAGGATGCCGGTGCTTGTGCCGACACCTGATGTGTGCGTGCTCACCAACCCGGCATCAACTACACCGTACAGCGTGACCTCGGTGCCGGAATCGGCCGCATGACTCGTTGCAGGAGTGAGCCAGGGTGAACCCGCCAACAGCGCCGCGAATAACTTTGCTTTCATCCATATCTCCGAAAAAATAGTGTGTACGTGTTCACAACATCGGAAGTAGCACTACTGCCACCCATAACGATTTACCCAAACTCGCTTGAGTACTTGCGTCAGGACGCAGTAGCTCAACAAGATCGCGGCAAGCCATGGAAAGTAGGCCAGGGGCAATGGCTGAAGTTGAAGGTATCCCACCAATGGGGAGAACGGCAAGCTTATCCCGAGCACCATGACGAAAAACGTCATGCTTAGCAAAGGCCATGCGGCACGGCTTTGCAGGAATGGGATGCGGCGGGTACGGATCATGTGGACAATCAGAGTTTGCGACAACAAACCTTCCACGAACCAGCCGGACTGGAACAAAGTTTGATGTTCAGGCGTGTTCGCCTGAAACACAAACCACATCAAGGCGAAGGTCGCAATATCAAAGATGGAGCTGATTGGCCCGAAAAACACCATGAAACGCCCCAACCCGGCGGGATCCCATTGCTGTGGCTTTTTGAGCAGATCTTCATCGACGTTGTCAAAGGGAATAGCAATCTGCGAGAAGTCATAAAGCAGGTTCTGCATCAGCAGCTGAATTGGCAGCATGGGCAGAAATGGCAGAAATGCGCTCGCTACCAGCACGGAAAATACATTCCCGAAGTTCGAGCTGGCCGTCATCTTCAAGTACTTGAGCATGTTGCAGAAGGTCTTGCGGCCTTCGATCACACCCTCTTCCAGAACCATCAGGCTTTTCTCAAGCAAGATGATGTCGGCTGCCTCCTTGGAGATATCGACAGCCGTATCAACCGAGATACCCACATCTGCTGCGCGCAACGCCGGCGCATCATTGATGCCATCACCCATAAAACCCACGGTGCAACCTTGCGCCCGCAAGCTGAGCACAATTCGCTCTTTATGAGCCGGGGTCAGCCGGGCGAACACGTTGGCCGATTGCACTGCCTTGGCCAATTGCGCATCGTCCATCGCTTCAATTTCATGACCGAGGTACACACCACGCACGTCCAGCCCTACCTCACGGCAGACTTTCTGCGTGACCAACTCCACGTCACCCGTCAACACCTTCACCTCAATGCCAGACGCTTTCAAGGCTTGCAACGCTGGTGCCGTAGAGGCTTTCGGGGGATCCAGGAAAGCCACGTAACCGACCAGCACAAGCTCGGTTTCATCTTGCACGCTGTAGCTTTGCTTGGTGGGAGGAAGCTCTTTAACCCCCACCGCAATGACGCGCAAGCCGTCCCGATTCAGCTCGTTGGTAACACGGCGGATTTCTGCGCGGCGCGTGTCATCCAGCGCCTCGTCGACGCCCTCCACGCGGACTTTCGAGCAGGCCGCCAGCATTTCTTCCAGCGCCCCCTTGCAGATCAACTCGTGATGTTCTCGGCCGTTTTCGGTTTCATTCACCACCACGGACATGCGACGCCGAGCAAAGTCGAATGGAATCTCATCGACTTTCCGATAATTACCGGCAGGGTTGAGCTTGCGTTCCACTTCGGCATGCCGCAGCACCGCCACGTCCAGCAGGTTTTTCAATCCCGTCTGGTAGTAGCTGTTGAGGTAAGCGTAGGACAGCACTTCATCATTGCTGACACCACGTACATCTGTGTGACGCTCCAACACAATGCGGTCTTCGGTAAGGGTGCCGGTTTTATCCGTGCACAGAACATTCATGGCGCCCAGGTTCTGGATGGCGTCCAATCGCTTGACCACCACTTTCTTGCGCGCCATCAGCACCGCACCTTTGGCCAGCGTTGAGGTCACGATCATCGGGAGCATTTCTGGCGTCAAACCCACGGCAACAGCCAGCGCAAACAGCAGCGCCTCCATCCAGTCGCCCTTCGTGAACCCATTGATGAGCAACACTAGCGGTGCCATCACCAGCATGAAGCGGATCAACACCCAGCTCACACGATTGATGCCTTGCTGAAACTGGGTCGGCGCGCGTGAGGTGGTGCTTGCCCGGCTGGCCAATTGCCCAAAATACGTATGGGAGCCGGTGCCTACGACCAGCGCTACGGCAGTGCCGCTGACCACGTTGGTGCCCATAAAACCGATATTTTCGAGTTCCAGAGGGTTCGAGACGACCGAGCCTTGCCCGGTGGTTTTCTCAACGGGTAAGGATTCGCCCGTGAGCGCCGCCTGTGCGATGAACAGGTCTTTGGCCGACAAGAAGCGGCAATCCGCCGGAATCATGTCGCCTGCGGAGAGCAAGACGACATCGCCCGGCACTAAATCTGCCAGCGCAAGCTCCTGTTTTTGTGCCCCTTCGGCATGCGAAGCACCACCCATGTAGCGACTGGCGTGCGCCATGACATCGCCCGTGCCGGCCCCGCGCAGCACCGTGGCCGTGTTCTGCACCATCGCTTTCAAGGCGTCAGCAGCGCGGTTCGAGCGACGCTCTTGAACAAAGCGCAGCAACGCCGCAATCAGCACCATCGAGCCGATGATGATGACTGATGCCCAAGACGCTTCGCCAGGCTCAGCCATATGAACATCGGTGAACCATGACAAGGTGGCCAACGCCGTCAGGAGCAGGTTGAACGGGTTGCGATACGAGAGCCAGAGATGCGTGTACCAGCGCAGCGGCTTTTCGTGTTCGACCTCGTTGGTGCCGTACTGTGCTCGGGCGTCTTGCGCCGCCGCTTCGGACAGACCGCCTGGCCCGGTGTGGAACCGCGCGAACGTGTCTTCGATAGGGGCCGTCGCCACTTCAATAATGTCCCGGCCTGCCCCTCGTGCCGTACCAGGCATGAGAGTCCGAGCTGTAGCGATACCAGCCTGATCCAGAATTGGTGAGCGCCGGAAATGACGGCCGACATGCCGCACGCGAGCGGCCGTGGAGAAAAAGGTCTTGAAGAATTGCATCATCGGAGTACTCCGGTTTTTGTATCTTTTCTTGGAGACACCGCTCATGGCGCGCAGGCGCAGGCCGCAGAGGAGCGCAACCTTGGGAAAGAAGGCTGTGATCGATTGCGTACAGGCGTGTTTAATCGCCGGCGTTATGAGACCGGTGTCCGGATCGCGTCGAAGTCGCGCCGGGTGTGAAAACGGAAATGGGTGCTAGCGAATGTCCGGGATGCGACGGCGAGTAAACGGGTTGCCAGGCATGGGGAATACGCTGCGAGTTCCGTACAGGGCTGGATGGCTATCCAGGCTGTCGACTCGCGAGAGAGAAGAACAGATCAGACAGTCATGCCAGCGCGGCACACGGGGCGCGATCGCGGGTCGGGGTCTAAGGCACTAGGCATGTGTTCTCCTGGCTAGTGAATCGGAGCAGGCGTCAGGACGCCAGCTGCGCAGCACCAAAATGCACGCGGCGAACCGCAGGGTTGGCGCTCAAGCGGCGAGCCTGCGACATCAGCTCGGCGCGTAGTTCAGGCGGGCAATTCACCGTGATGCAGGCCGAAGCCAGTTCAGGGTCCCGGCCCTGGTCAATTTGCACTTGCGAGACGTCCAGGCCAGCGGCGCTGAAGTCCAGGCAAATTTGCTTGCGAACAGCGCTCAATACATCACGCGGGCAGACAACTGTCAGCCTTGACGTACCTCGGCGACGCCCCAAAGCAGCGGCGCGATCCACACCAGCACGGCGTAGGAACAAGTCGAAGAAACGCATAGCGACCTCCATGGCAACAAGGAAGGCGTCGTTTTGCGAATACGCAGGCGCTCGGGCAACGCATCAGCCGACCACGCGAAGAACGCGCGCACGGACATGTCGCTACAGATAAGCGGCGCTTCTGGCGGTATATGTCGGGGGATGTTCCCGTTCAAACCGTGGGTTTGAATATCGGGAGTGTCCGCAACCTGCTAAAACAGGATGCGGCAGATGGGGTTCTGCGTGATTCTGTTTAAGCAGCGACGTCGATGCAAGATCGACTACTTTCGCCGGAATCGGTATTCACAGAACAACCCCTAGGATGGAAAACAGGCGGAGTGTACGCGGGTTTCTACTGATGGACAAGGTTTTTACGGTTTTCAGTGCAAACATTTTTTGGCAATGCCCAACGCCGCGCCACCACCGAGTGGCACGGCATGGCGATAGGCAACTCGCGCTATCGCCAAAACCTGGCTCAAGCGTAGAAATGCCAGCCCAGATACGCGGCAAATAAGGCATAAAAACCGCCCACCGCCGACAATGCAGGCACGCTCATGGTGCTGCGACGGAAGCGCAACCACAGCAACGCAATGGACAACATGGTGAAGCCACCGGCTGCCAACAAGGGCGCATCCAGCAACCACGGCGTCATCGCGATACCCATGGCGCTTGGAATGGTGGCCTGAATCATCATGGCACCAGAGATATTGGCCAAAGCCAGGCGCTCTTTGCCCTGGCGCACCCAGATGAGGGCATTCATGATTTCTGGCAACTCGGTGGCAACCGGTGCCAGGAGCAAGGCTGCCAGATGGGGCGAAATCCCCATCGAGACACCCAGCACTTCAATTTGATTCACAAAGACATGCGACGCGCCGGCAATCACAATCAGAGCCAGCACAGTTTGGGCACAGGCCCAGAACATGGACGGATCTTCATCGCGCGGACGCAGTTTCAAGGGCTCCAGATCTTCGGCACCCATGGCTTCTTCGTCGTTACTGAGTTCGCGCTTTATATACAAGCCATATGTGGCCAGAAACAGGATGCCCAACCACGGTTTCCAGGCAAAGGCGATCAGCCCCAAGCCCACCTTGAAGATAAAGATGCCCATGAACCAAGCTTGATCTCGGGCCAGACGATGCTGGTCTGCATTGATGCGATCAGCCTGGCTGGGCTTGCCGCGCCGGACCCGCCACAATGCGAAGCCCACCACCGCATATGCGAGTGTGGCCAGGACTAGCGGGCCGCCCATGGCTGCGCCAACACCAATATCTTTTTGCTCTGGCGTATTGCCAAAAAAGACGGCCATGAAGGTGACTGCGCTTTCCGGCAAGGCGGTGCCGAAGGCCGCCAGTACCGTGCCCGTGGCGGTCGCACCCAAATGAAACCGATGGCCGACCCATTCGACGCCATTGACGAAATATTCGCAGGCGAAGTAAATCACTGCCGCAGACAGGAAGAACAGAAACAGGGGGAGATACATGATGATGCGAGCCGGACGAGCAGATCCCTATGGCGCGACGCTACGGCTCGCCCGGCTAGGGTGAACGCAACGCGGCCAAAGGTCTCGCCTGGCTGATCTGTGAACGGGCAATGCCGATACACAAATGCCGTTAGCGCCATGGGGTACTGGACCACCAAGTGTGTTGACGCTAACTCCTTTGGGGATCAAAGGATGGCTACTCCCCAATGACAACGGCGCGATTGTAGCAGGCCGCCCATTGCACTCGCGTCTATTTCCGGAATGTCCAAAATAGAATTTCTGTTGATCTGACGAACGCGTGAATCTCGTGGAAAAGCGTAGATGGCGCGGTAAAGTAGGCGCACCACTATCAATTGCGGCGCTGCGTGCCCGCCTCAACGCCATGAGCCAGCCCCCGCTTGACATCACCCCCTTCGTCGAACGCCGTCGTCGCCTGATGGAGCAAATGCGCGCTGCGGGCGGCGGCATTGCCATTCTTACCACTGCGCCTGAGCAAATACGCAATGCAGACGCCGAATACCCGTATCGGCACGACAGCGATTTTTACTATTTGACCGGATTTACCGAGCCCCAAGCGTGGCTCGTACTGATTGCCGGAGCCTCAGACCGCGCTTTGCTGTTTTGCCGCGCGCGCCATGTCGAACATGAAATATGGGAGGGCCATCGCTTCGGACCGGAGGCAGCCGCTCTGCACTTCGGGTTTGACGATGCGCACCCCGTCGATTCCATGGATGAGGTGCTACCCGCCTTGCTGCTGGATCAGCCCACGCTTTATGCCCCCTTCAAATCAGACAAACGCTTTGACGGTCAGTTGCACCGCTGGCTGGCAAGTGCGCGCGAGAAAACCCGCAATGGCCACCAGGTTCCCGCGCGAGTGCAGGATGTGCGCCCCCTCGTAGCCGAGATGCGCCTCATCAAAGACGCCTCCGAGATCGCGGCGATGCGACGGGCCGCGAAAATTTCCGCGGGCGCCCATGTCCGCGCCATGCGTGTGACACGCGCAGGCATGCGCGAATATGAGCTCGAAGCTGAGTTGCTTTACGAATTTCGCCGTCATGGCGCGCAGTCGGTGGCGTACAACAGCATCGTGGCAGCCGGTGCCAATGCCTGCGTGCTTCATTACCCTGCCGGCAATGCCGTGCTACGCGACGGAGATCTGGTGCTTATTGATGCGGGCTGCGAAGTCGACAGCTATGCGTCGGATATCACCCGCACATTCCCGGTAAGTGGCCACTACAGCGGGCCACAACGCGCCCTCTATGACCTGACCGTGGCGGCACAGGACGCGGCTGCCCGCGCCACCATGCCGGGACGTAGCTGGAACGACGGCCATGAGGCGGCAGTGCGCGTACTCGCCCAGGGCATGATCGATCTGAAGTTACTCAAGGGTTCACTCGATGGCGTAATCGAGTCTGGCGACTACTCGCGCTTCTATATGCACCGAACGGGCCACTGGCTGGGGCTGGACGTGCACGATGTGGGCGACTACCGCAGCGCAGGCGCTTATCCTGGTGCCGAGCGCCCTTGGCGAAAGCTCGAAGTGGGCATGATGCTCACCATCGAACCTGGCATTTATGTCCGCCCGGCTGATGATGTGCCGGAGGCCTATTGGAATATTGGCATCCGCACCGAAGACGACGCCCTGGTCACCCACGAGGGCTGCGAATTGATTACACGCGGCGTACCGGTTGATGCCGGGGAAATTGAAGCGTTGATGCGCGAATAGGGCAACTGGCGACGCGGCTCAGAATACGTAGCCGTCCAGCCAGCCCATGGCTACCCAGGTGTACACCACCACCATCGCCACCGCTACCATCGAGACAACGGAACCAATCAGGCAGGTCAGCAAGGCGACCAGCACGGGTCCCCAGCCAGTTTTGCTGGGCGAACCCAGGCCCGGGTTGTAGAGACGATCGAATTTCTCATCAGGCATCAGCGAGAAGACCGCGCTTTCAATAAAGCCGTCGATCATCGGGATGAAGAGCAGAAAGAACGCCGGGTTGTCATACCAGACGGGAAACAGGGAGGTCCCGGCAATACAGGCCACCGCATACGCTGTTACCACCCAGGCGTAACGACGACCCAGATACCACCAGTGCGCGCCAAAAGTCCCCAGCAAGCAGGCTAAAAGACCCAATGTGACTTTGCTGCGCGCACCGCGCGCCGAGCCTATCGTGAGCGAAGAGGAAGCCTGTGCCTGCGTCATATCAATCAGCCATGAAATTTGTCGCCAGCGACCAGCACATGCCAGTCGGGTGCGATTGTAGTGGACAGGTAGAATTCGTACATGACTCTGCCCGCCTTTGATATCGCAATTCTCGGCGCCGGCCCCGTCGGGCGCGTACTGGCCCTGATGCTGGCGCATGTGGCGCCTGATCCGTCCCGTATTGCCCTGTTTCAGGGGGCTGCGCCTGCTGCCACTCCGGACGCCGCCTTGACACCCGCCGCCGATCCACGCGTGCTGGCAATGAACCAGGGCAGTCGCGTCCTGCTCGAATCCCTGCAGGCATGGCCAGACCGCTCGGCCGATATTCGCAACATCCACGTCTCTCAGCGCGGCCGTCTGGGCCGCACTTTGATCCGGAACACCGATTTCAATGTCCCGCAGTTGGGCAGTGTGGTGTCATACACCGCCCTGCACGCCAAGCTGGAAGCGCGTGTGGCCGCAAGCGGTGTAACCCTGCTCAACGGCCCGCCTGCACGCGTGGTGGATCAAGACGGCACGGGTGCGCGCGTGGCGCAAGGTGACACGGAATACCTTTGCCGTGTTGCGGTTCAATCTGATGGCGCTGGCGGCAATGATGTCCAGCGCGACTACAACCAACATGCCGTGCTAACCACCGCGCACGCCACACTGCCCCGTGACGGCTGGGCTTGGGAACGGTTTACCAGCGAAGGCCCGTTGGCGATGCTGCCGCACCCGCACGCGCCTCACGCCTATTCTGTGGTGTGGTGTTGCAGCCCGGAACGCGCAGCCGAATTGCTCAGTATGGACAACACGGCGTTCTCGAATGCGTTGTCCACCGCGTTTGGGGATCGCCTGGGACGCTTGTCCAGCCAGGCGCCACGCCACGTGTTTCCGTTGGCGCTCAGTGCACGGCGTAGTCAGGCGCTAGGCCGACTCGTCGCCATTGGCAACGCGGCGCAAACCTTGCACCCGGTGGCTGGCCAGGGTTTGAATCTGGGGCTGCGCGATGCAGCTCGACTGGCGCAATCGCTGGGTAGCTGGTTGCTCAACCCAGAGGCAAATCCGGCCCCCATTTTGCAAAATTTCGCGCAAGTTCGCCGAACAGACAGGCTGATCACCGCCAGCCTGACCGACCTGATGCCGCGCATTTTTTCAACGGGACTCGCACCTGTCGAACACGCCTGCGGGCTGACGCTTCTGGCGCTGGATCTGGCAACGCCCCTTCGTTCGCCCTTGGCTCAGCATTTACTACAGGGCTTTCGAGCCTAGCTGTATCTTTAAATGTGGGCGTTTTACCGCGAGCCTTAAGGCCCTTTTTATGGCTAAAAATCGGGGTCGGATCTGGACGGTTAAAATGTGAGCATGCGCATCGGCCAGTGGAACCTCCCAAACAACGTCTTTGTCGCGCCCATGGCGGGCGTGACGGATCGTCCTTTCCGTCAATTGTGCAAACGACTTGGCGCGGGTTACGCCGTGTCGGAAATGGCCGCCAGCAACCCAAAACTCTGGGATAGCGTCAAAACCTCACGACGTCTGAACCATGACGGCGAGATAGCACCTATTTCAGTGCAGATAGCCGGCGCTGACCCGGAAATGATGGCAGAAGCCGCCGTATTCAATGCGCGCAAGGGTGCCTGCATAATCGATATCAACATGGGTTGTCCGGTCAAAAAAGTGTGCAATGTGGCTTCAGGCTCGGCCCTGCTCCGCCATGAAGACCAGATTGCCCGCATTCTTGATGCAGTCGTGTCAGCATGTACGCCTTTGGGCGTGCCAGTGACGCTAAAAACACGCACTGGCTGGGACCGCGAAAGCCGCAATGCGCTGCGCGTGGCCAAAATGGCGGAAGATGCCGGCATTGCCGCGCTGACGCTGCATGGCCGCACCCGAGCGGACCTTTATACGGGTCACGCCGAGTACGACACCATCCGCGATGTGAAAGCGGCATTGAAAATTCCCGTTATTGCCAACGGAGATATCGACTCTCCGCAAAAAGCACGGCTCGTCCTGGATTACACTGGCGCCGATGCGGTCATGATCGGACGGGCGGCCCAAGGGCGGCCCTGGATTTTCCGCGAAACTGACCATTACTTGCGCACGGGCAAAATACTGGCCCCGCCCTCCTATGAGGAAATGCGCGATCTACTGCTTGAACATTTAGACGACCATTATCAGTTCTATGGCGAGCACACCGGCTTACGCACGGCGCGCAAACACATAGGCTGGTATGTGGACGGCCTGCCGG
>JBEBWV010000063.1:0-31628 GCA_040391965.1 Achromobacter deleyi
ACCGTAGGGCAGCTTGTCGGCTTTGGTGAGCAGCGCCAGCACCGGACGGCCGGTCGGAGCAATGAAATCAGCCAGGCGGCGGTCGAGTTCGGTCACGCCGCGTCGGATATCGATGAGCAGCACGATGCCCGCGAGCGATTCGCGATCACGAAGGTAGCCGCCCAGGACGTCGGCCCATTTCTCTTTTTCCTTGTAGGCGATCGATGCGTAGCCGTAGCCGGGCAGATCAACCAGGAAGCCGAGGTGAGCTTCAGGGATAGCAGGGTCGGGTAGCCCGAACATGTTGATCAGTCGCGTACGGCCCGGCGTTTTACTGGAAAACGCCAGGCGACGCTGGTTGGTCAGCACATTAATTGCCGTGGATTTGCCGGAGTTGGAGCGGCCGACGAAGCAGACCTCGGGAGCGCCGGGAGCCGGCAGCTGATCCAAGCGGGCTGCCGAAGTAAAGAAGGAGGCGCGATGTAGGAGGGACACGGTTGGGTACACTGACAGTTAGTTTCAAACCCTATTGTATAATCGTGCGTTTGCAATAGTGGTCCCCGTGCGTGGAAGAGGCCTTCTTTAGCCAGAAAAAGTAGCAAAAACAAGGCTCGAAACGGATTTTTCCAGGAATGTGCGGGCTGGCTGGGCGCATTTGCGCCTTGATCGAGATGCGATCGTCGAGGTTTACATGAAGCGTGTGCTGTCCCGGATGTTGGTACTGAGCGGGCTAATGCTCGGTGCGTCCGTATTCACTTCGAGTTTCGCCGCTGACGGCGCCGCAGGCCCGTCTAAACCAGATGCCGCCAAGGGTGGGCAGCTATTCGACCAAGGCGATGCCTCACGAGGCATCATCGCCTGTGCGTCCTGTCATGGCGCCGCGGGTAATAGCACTATCCCGGCGAATCCAAATCTGGCCGCGCAATCCCACGAATACCTTGTCAAACAATTGACCGACTTCCAGATCAAGGAAGGCGCCAAGTTGCCAATTCGCAACGGTGCGGGTGGTAATCCGACCCCCATGACCATGATGGCGCAGCCGCTAACCGCAGCTGATATGCAAAATGTGGCGCTTTATCTGGCCACGCAACCGCTGAAAGAGCCTGCTACGGCAGGGTACGAAAAGCTGGTTGAGCATGGTCAGAAAATCTGGCGCGGTGGTCTGCCGGAGCGTAATGTTCCTGCTTGTGCTGCCTGTCACTCGGCTAACGGCGCAGGCATTCCGTCGCAATACCCCCGCTTGTCCGGGCAGTTCCCAGGCTACATCGAAGAACAGCTCAAGTTGTTCCGTAGCGGCGAACGCGCCAACAGTGAACCTATGCACGCTATTGCTGATCGCATGTCGGATACCGACATCAAGGCTGTAGCCGATTACGCCGCCGGCTTGCGGTAACTGCAAGCACGGATTACGCGCGGCTGGTCCGCGTTAAACAATCTGGCGTGCGAAACCTTGTTTCGCAAAGCGCTGTCTATTAGGGGGGAAGCCGACTGCGCGGCCCCCCTTTTTTCATGAATTCGACACTAACTCGTTCCCGCCCTTCGTTGCGCAGTCTCCCCGGTGATCTATTCGAACTCATGGGTTCGATGCGTTTTGCTGTGAGCTTGCTGATGTTCATCTGCGTAGCAAGCCTGGTGGGCACAGTACTGCCGCAGAACCGCGCCTCGGCGACCTATGTGGATCAATTCGGACCTTTCTGGTTTGAGGTGTTCGACAAGTTCTCGATCTGGCACGTCTATAACAGCTGGTGGTTCTTGTTGATTATGACGTTCCTGGTGGTGTCCACTTCGGTGTGCCTGACGCGTAACGCACCGAAGATGCTGCGTGATGCCCGTTCGTTTCGGGAGCATATCCGCGAGAACAGCCTGCGTTCTTTTCCGCACCGTGTTGAAACCACTGAAGCGACACCGGTCCCGCAAACCGTTGCAAGCCTGAAGGCCCTGCTTGGCCGTCTGGGCTACGCCGTGCGTGAGCGCAAAGATGGCGAAGGCATGTTGCTGGCTGCGAAAAAAGGTAGCGCCAATCGTCTGGGCTA
This sequence comes from Achromobacter deleyi, assembly GCA_040391965.1. Lineage (GTDB taxonomy): Bacteria > Pseudomonadota > Gammaproteobacteria > Burkholderiales > Burkholderiaceae_B > Achromobacter > Achromobacter deleyi_B. The sequence continues at coordinate 2,013 of JBEBWV010000063.1, forward strand.
TATCTTTGCGCACGCGGCAATGGTCATCATTTGTGTGGGTGGCTTGCTGGACAGCGAACTTCCTGTGCGTTTGCAGGTCATGTTTGGTGGCAAAAAACCCATCGTCGAGAACATGCTGATCTCCGAAGTGCCGGAAAGTGGCCGCTTGTCTGTGGACAACCCTAGTTTTCGCGCAAGCATTCTGGTGCCTGAAGGGGGCCAGGCGACGACGGCTGTTGTGATGGTGGGTGATGGTGCTCTGGTGCAGCCCATGCCCTTCACGCTGAAACTCAAGAAATTCATTGTCGACTACTACTCGACGGGCATGCCCAGCCGTTTTGTTAGTGAAGTGGTCGTGACTGACCCGGACACCGGCAAGTCTTTCGATTCCATCATTGAGGTCAATGAGCCGCTGCGCTTTAAGGGCATGACGGTCTACCAATCCAGCTTCGATGATGGCGGCAGTACGGTCAGCTTGAAGGGCTTTCCGTTGGTTGGTGCAACGGATACCACTTTCACGGTGGATGGCACCGTTGGCAAAACGACGGAAGTGATCGCCAATTCACCGGGCGGCCCTCGCACGATGCGCATTGATATCACGGCATTGCGGCCCATCAACGTAGAAGACCTGACTCGGGGTGAACCCAGCGGGAAGACCCAGAGCTTTGGTGAGCACGTGGCTTCGGTAACGGGAAGCGCTGCCGGCAAGAAGAATGAAAATCTGCGCAACGTTGGGCCCAGCGTGGAATACAAGCTTATCGACGACGCCGGGCAGGCGCATGAGTTTCAGAACTACATGCTGCCGGTTCAACTGGACGGTGCATCCGTGTTCTTGGCTGGGGTTCGCAATAGTGCGGCTGAACCTTTCCGTTATCTGCGTATTCCGGCGGACGACGACAGCTCTGTAGCGGAATTCATGCGCCTTCGCGCAACGTTGGCTGATCCCGTGGCTCGCAGTGAGGCTGCACGGCGTTTTGCAGAGCGTAATAGCCCGGCAGGAACGGATCGTCAGCCCTTGCAGACGGCGGCTGAGCGTGCCCTGGAAACCTTCGCGACCGGTGGCTTGCAAGCCGTGGCCGGATTCTTGCAGGCCAACACGCCACCCGCCGATCTGGAGCGTGCCGCTGACGTAGTGATTCGCCTGATTGGTTCCAGCATGAATGAGTTGCGCGCCATTGAGCGCGAACGTGCCGGCTTGCCTGCTTTACCTACCGAAGGACCTGACGCAGAGGGCGCGGCAGTGTGGTCGCGTCTGGCGGTAGCGGCCTTGTCAGACCTTACGGTCTATCCGGCCCCGGTCTTTTTCTCTTTGGCCGATTTCAAGCATGTGCAGGCGAGTGTGTTTCAGGTCAGTCGCACGCCTGGCAAGAAGATGGTGTACCTGGGCAGCTTGTTGCTGGTCCTGGGTATTTTCTCCATGTTCTATATTCGTGATCGTCGTATCTGGATCTGGATCAAACCTGATGCCGCAGGCACAGGTAGCGCCGTCCAGGCAGCGATGACGTCGCAGAGACGTACACTCGACTTCAATCAAGAATTCGAACGTTTCAAGAAGGCGCTGTCGCGCCAGAACAGGTCCTGAGGTTTGCCCATGTCTTCGAGCACCACCCACCCGTCGTCCAATGAAGCGCTCTGGCAGGAAAATGTGTCAGAAACCGGAGACAGTCGCCAGCATCGTGGCTGGCCGGATTGGACCGACATTGCTTTCTTTTTGCTGCTGGCGGTTGGCGCGGGGTACGCGCTGCTGCGTTTCGGCAACGCGATGGACTATTACGAGAAGATCATCCTGTGCGGCGCTGTACCTGCACTGGCGTGGTTGGGTTGGCTATGGCGGCCATTGCGTCACCTGATGGTCGCCTGTGCGCTTGCGGTAGGACTTGCCCTGACGCTCTACGGCAATGACCTGGCGCACGCCGAGTCGGTGTTCTTCCTGAAATATCTGTTCTCATCGCAATCTGCCATTTTGTGGATGTGCGCGCTGTTCGTGCTGGCGACGGTCTGCTATTGGATTGGTGTTTTCAGTCCGACTGCAGCGTGGCTTGGCACCGCACTGACTTGGGGGGCGGTGTTCGCTGGCGTGACAGGTTTGCTGGTGCGCTGGCGTGAAGGGCACCTGATGGGGCCTGATCTTGGCCACATCCCGGTTAGTAATCTGTATGAAGTGTTCGTACTCTTCTCGCTGATTACCGCATTGTTTTATCTTTACTACGAACGCAAATACGCGACCCGCGCATTGGGCGGTTTCGTGTTGTTGGTCATTACGTCGGCCGTGGTTTTTTTGCTGTGGTATTCGTTCACCCGAGACGCCGCACAAATTCAACCGCTAGTGCCTGCCTTGAAAAGCTGGTGGATGAAACTGCACGTGCCGGCCAACTTTATCGGTTACGGCACCTTCTCCTTGGCAGCCATGGTCGGTTTCGCCTATCTGGTGAAACTACATGGCCAGACCACGTCCTGGCTGAAGCTTGCGCCTTTGTTTGTGCTGGGTGTGCTGCTTTGCGTAGAGCCCATGGTGTTTCGTACTGACGGCCTGTCAGCTACCTGGATGCTGTACTTTGGCGTTGGTGCCGTAATCGTCGCCGCCATATTGTTTGGTCGCCGCCGCATCGCCGCCGCGTTGCCGTCGTTAGAAGTCCTCGACGACATCATGTATCGCGCCATCGCGGTTGGCTTTGCATTCTTCACGGTGGCCACCATTTTGGGTGCGCTTTGGGCTGCAGATGCCTGGGGCGCTTACTGGCAGTGGGATCCGAAGGAAACCTGGGCACTGATCGTCTGGCTGAACTACGCCGCCTGGCTGCATATGCGCCTGATCAAAGGGCTGCGCGGCACGATGGCGGCCTACTGGGCGCTGATGGGGCTGTTGATCACCGGTTTTGCCTTTCTTGGCGTGAACATGTTTCTGTCTGGGCTGCATTCCTACGGACAGCTCTGATTCCGGGCTGTGACGATACATACGCAGTAAATGAAGGCCCCGTGTACGGGGCCTTCATTATTTAGACCTGCGATCGCTTGTAAGTCGTCGCCCATATGAGGCCTCTTGTGTCGCGACGACCTCATCAAGCCGGCATGAAAAAACCCGCATCTAAAAAGATGCGGGTTCATGAATACTTCAGTCGAGCGTGGGCGCATATACGGAGTGCGTCTCCAGCGGTGCCTTATGGCAACGTAGATTCACCACGCAACAAGTCGTCCAGCGTTTCGCGTTGACGCACGACGTAGTACTTGTCGCCATCAACCATGACTTCAGCGGCACGCGTGCGCGTGTTGTAGTTGCTGGCCATCACCATGCTGTAGGCGCCAGCCGACTCGATGGCCAGCACGTCGTCTTGTGCAATGGCCAATTTGCGTTGGCGGGCAAGCCAATCAGCGCTTTCGCAAACGGGGCCGACGATGTCATATTCGATTTCGGTGCCGAATCGTGGTTTGACAGGCTGTACACCGTGCCAGGCTTCGTACAAGGCAGGGCGCAGCAGGTCAGTCATGGCCGCATCAACAATAGCGAAGTTACGGGCTTCCGAGTGCTTGAGGTATTGCACGGTAGTCAGCAGCACGCCAGCATTACCCACGAGCGAACGGCCGGGTTCCAGGATGACGTGCAAGTGACCAAAGCCACGTGCTTGCAGTCGCTCGAATACCTTGTCGAGCAATGCTTTGGGTGATGGCGGAATCTCGTCGGTGTATCGAATGCCCAGGCCGCCGCCAAGATCGATGTGTGCAATGGAAATGCCAGCCTCTGCGAGTTCCTGAACCAGATTCAGCAACTTCTCGAGAGCGTCGAAATAAGGGCTGATGTCGGTGAGTTGCGAGCCAATGTGGCAATCGACTCCCACGACTTTCAGGCCGGGCAGCGAGGCAGCTTTGCGATAGACATCGAGTGCAGTTTCGATGGCAATGCCGAATTTGTTTTCTTTCAGGCCTGTGGAGATATAAGGATGCGTTTGTGCATCGACGTCGGGGTTTACGCGCAGTGAAACATGGGCGGTCTGCCCCATTTCCTGAGCGACTTCCGACAATCGGTACAGTTCAGCTTCTGATTCCACGTTGAAGCACTTCACGCCTGCGGCCAGCCCCGAGCGCATTTCCCATGCTTGCTTGCCCACGCCCGAGAACACGATTTTCTTCGGATCAGCACCAGCTGCCAAGGCGCGCTTGAGCTCACCGCCAGACACGATGTCGAAACCTGCGCCCAGGCGGGCAAACTCTTTCAGCACAGCCAGGTTGGAGTTTGCTTTCATGCCATAGCAAACCAGTACGGGCCGCGTGCCGATGGCCGTGCTGTAGTTTTCCCAAGCCCCTTTTAGTGCTGCGCGGGAATAAACGAAGAGCGGAGTGCCCAATTCCTCGGCAAGCGTGTCGAGCGACACGTCTTCGGCATGCAACACGTCGTTGCGGTACTGGAAATAGGGGTGGCCGGCCAATTCAGGCCGCGCGGGAATCTGGGAGGTCATGTAGTCTAGAGAACCGGAATAGCTTGGGGACCCTGTGGAACGTCGGGAACCTGGGGAGTCTGGGGCGGCAGCACCGGAGGAGGGGAATCCTGGATGGTCGCGCCACGCTGAGGTACACCGCCCGGAGGCGGCATGAATAAGGGGCCCTTATAGCCACAGCCAGCAACGAGGCCGGCCACCGTGAGGGTGGCTACAATGCGCAGAGCCATGCGGCAATTAGCCAAATGGGACACTTAGAACTCCAAAATTCTTGCAGGTTCGATTATGACTGAAACCGAATTTCTTGCGTTGATCGACCAGGTGCTGGACAGCATCGAAAGCCAGGCCGACGACTGGGCGGCTTCGCTCGATGTCGACATCGAAGCCACCCGAAACGGTAATGTGCTTACGCTGGTATTCGAAGACGATACGCACGTCGTGGTGAATAGCCAAGCTGCTATGCAAGAACTCTGGGTTGCGGCGCGCAGCGGTGGTTTTCATTACCGCTACGATGGGCATCATTGGAACGATACCCGTGGCGGGCCGCAATTGCCGGACGCTCTTTCTCAGATCTGTTCTGCCGCAGCAGGCGTGCCTGTAACGGTACGACTGTAATGCGAAAAGGCCGGCGTCACCGCCGGCCTTCTTTATTCAACGTTTAAAACGGAATTTTCTGCGACCAGGGCGCGCTGTTCTGCGCACCTACACCAGGCGCCACCTTGATGGCATTCGCACTCGGAGCCGTAGCGCCACCACCGCCCAAACCGTTGAGGAACTCACCCAACGTATCAGCTTGCGGCAGGCCCAGTCGAGCAACCGATTGTCCTGGCGGGAACTCAGAGAAATAAAACTCGCCGTTTTCGACAATCAGGCCATCGGGACGGGGTCGTTGCTTCTCTTCGGGCACGCCCTTCAGCACGTCTTGCATGTAGTCCAGCCAGATCGGCATTGCCACACCGCCGCCGGTTTCGCGCGAGCCTAGCGATTTGGGCTGATCAAAGCCCAGCCAGGCCGTAGCAACCAATGACGGGGTATATCCCGAGAACCAGGCGTCAAACGATTCGTTGGTGGTGCCGGTCTTGCCAGCGATATCGCCACGTTTGAGGGTGGCGCGCGCTCGGGCTGCCGTGCCGGAGGTGGCTACCCCGCGCAGCATGTCATCCATGACAAACGCCGTGCGTGCATCAATGGCTCTGGCCGCTGCATCGCCTGCCAGAACCGGCTTGGCCTGCATGACAACCTTGCCATTGCTGTCCGTTACGCGGTCAATCAGGTAAGGGGTGATGCGATATCCACCGTTGGCAAAGACGGAAAACGCGCCTGCCAGTTGCAGCGGGGTGACCGAACCTGCACCCAATGCCAACGGCAGTACGGCGGGTTGACGAGATTTATCGAAACCGAAGCGGGTCAGATACTCTTGCGCGAACTTCGGGCCAATGGCCTGCAGAATGCGAATGGAGATCATGTTCTTCGACTTGTACAAGCCTTGGCGCATCGTGAGCATCGGCTCGTACTGATTGCCGTAGTTCTTGGGGTTCCAGGCCTTGGAGCCGGTTTGTGCGGCAGTCAGTTCGAACGGTTGATCAGAGATCTGCGTGGCCGGCGTCAGGCCGCGCTCAAGTGCAGCGGCGTAGATGAAAGGCTTGATATTCGAGCCGGGCTGGCGCCACGCTTGCGTGACGCGGTTGAAGTTGCCTCGGTAGAAGTCAAACCCACCCACCATGGCACGGATCGCACCGTCTTGCGGCGACATCGACACGAATGCGGCTTGGACAGCCGGCAGATTGATGATCTCCCAACCATCACCAAGCTTGTGGATGTACACCACCGAGCCACGCTTCAAACGCTGCTCAGGCTTGGCCTTGTCGCTGAGCGAACGTGCCACCACAGCCAAGACCTTCTTGTCAGTAATGGAGATAATTTCACGTGAGCTGCGCGCGAGTTTGACTTCGGTCGGGCTTGCCGACAGAACAAGAGCGGTAAGCAGATCGGCGCTGTCGCCAAATTTATCGAACACGCCGTCCAGGAAGTCATCGAGTGCCTGAGGGTTGTTTTCGGTGCCGGGAGGCACGTCCAACTGGTCTTCCGGGCCGGGGTAGGGGGCGCGGCGCGTGTATTCCAGTACGCCATCACGAACGGCACGGTAGGCCGACTCCTGGTCTTTGGACTTTACGGTGGTGTAGATATTGATGCCGCGCGAGTAAACGTTGTCTTGATACACGTTAAACAGCAACTGGCGGGCCAATTCAGCCACGTACTCGCCGTGAATGGCGTAACCGCCAGCCGGCGTGCCTTCAGCCGACTTGATGACAATGGCCTGCGCCATGGCCTGCTTGTATTCGGGCTCGGTGAGATAGCCAAGCGAATGCATGCGGCCCAAGACGTAACGCTGGCGCAATTCTGCGCGGGGGCGATTGGAAATCGGGTTAAAGCGCGAAGGCGCTTTGGGGATGCCTGCCAGCATGGCAGCTTCCGACGGCGTGACTTCTGACAGGGGTTTGCCGAAATAGGCACGCGAGGCGGCCGCAAAACCATAGGCACGATGACCCAGATAAATCTGGTTCATATAGAGCTCAAGAATTTGATCCTTGGTGAGCTCTGATTCGATTTTGAAGGTCAACAGCAGTTCGTAGAACTTCCGCGAGTATGTCTTCTCGGACGACAGGTAGAAATTACGCGCCACCTGCATCGTAATAGTGCTGGCACCCTGCGTTTTCGACATGTTGACCAAATTGGTCAGCCCTGCGCGGACCACACCCGTCCAGTCGATGCCACCGTGTTGATAGAAGCGGTCATCTTCGGCGGCCAGAACGGCAGACTTCATGACGTCAGGGATTTCGTTAAAGCGCAGCACGTTGCGGCGCTCTTCACCAAATTCACCTATCAGGACATTGTCGGCCGTATACACGCGCAAGGGCACGCGTGGCCGATAGTCGGTCATGGCAGTCAAGTCCGGCAGATTGGGCCAGGCCAGCGCGAGCGCCATGCCTGCCAGCAATACGCCGCACAGGAACAATCCGGCAAAGAATATGCCGGTCTTTACGATAAATCGTAAAAATGGTGAACCGCTGTTGGCGGGCTTATCGGTCTTGGACGAATTCTGGGGCTTGCTCATTGCGGCGATTTTACGGTGAAGTCTGACCTAGCCTCAGGTTCAGGGGCCGGTTTCTGTAACAAAGTTGATCAGTGTGGTACGCGGGCAACTGGCGGCGATGTGATAATGGCGTTATGAATCTTTCCGCCAACTTATGTCCGGAGGATGTCCCGGACCCGGCGCCTTGTGGAGAGGCGCCCGAAAACATGCTCTGCACCGCCGCGTGCGAGGGCGTGGCTGTGCCTTTGCCGCATGACCTTCCGGTATTTCTGGTTGGCATGATGGGCGCGGGCAAGACAACCATTGGGCGTGGCCTGGCGCGAGCGCTGGGACGCGAGTTTATCGATCTGGATCATGAGCTCGAGGCGCGTTGCGGCGTGAGGGTGCCGGTTATCTTCGAAATCGAAGGTGAGGCCGGTTTCCGTCGCCGGGAAGCAGCGGCCTTGGAAGAGTGTACCCAACGGCGCAACATTATTCTTGCCACGGGTGGCGGTGCCATCCTGGCGGAAGATAATCGGCGGCTGCTGCATGAGCGCGGCATCGTGGTGTATTTGCGTGCCAGCGTCGACGAGTTGTTTCGCCGGACATGCCGGGATCGCAACCGACCCCTTTTGGCCACTGCTGACCCCCGTGGCACGCTGCGCGACCTGATGACCCTGCGTGAACCTCTTTATAAAGAAGTGGCAGACATGACGGTGGAGACGGGTGCTTCGCCGGTGCATAGTCTGGTCAAGGCCTTGTTGCCGCAATTGCAAGCTTACGAGAAGCATTTATGAACGTTGTTGAGGTTGACACCCCCGGTGGGCAATATCCCATCAATATTGGCCCTGGCCGTCTTGATGCACTGCATGAATCCATTCCGGCGGATGCCACGGTAATTGCGGTGGTGACCAACCCCACAATCGGCGCGCTCTACGGAGAACGTGCTGAGGCGGCACTGGCCAAGACGGGCAAGCGCGTATTGCGCATTGAATTGCCTGACGGCGAGGCCCATAAAGATTGGCAGACGCTGAACTTGATTTTCGACGCGCTATTGACGCACCGGCTGGATCGACGTGCCGTGTTGGTGGCGCTGGGTGGCGGAGTGATCGGCGACATGACCGGCTTTGCGGCTGCCGTTTACATGCGCGGTATTCGCTTCCTGCAAGTGCCCACGACTCTGCTGGCACAAGTGGATTCCTCGGTGGGCGGCAAGACGGCGGTTAACCACCCGCTGGGCAAGAACATGATTGGGGCGTTTTACCAGCCGCTTGCCGTTGAAATCGACACCGATGTGCTCAGCACCTTGCCTGCACGCGAAGTCTCGGCAGGCCTGGCGGAAGTGATCAAGTACGGTCTGATTCTGGATCCGGCGTTCTGGACCTGGTGTGAAGACAACGTGCAAGCGCTGCGGGCCCTAGAGCCTGCTGCAGTCATCTACGCCATTCGTCGCTCGTGTGAATTGAAAGCCCAGGTGGTCGGCAAAGACGAACGTGAGTCTGGCTTGCGGGCCATTCTGAATCTGGGTCACACCTTTGGTCACGCTATTGAATCAGGCTTAGGCTATGGTGCCTGGCTGCATGGTGAGGCCGTGGGCTGTGGCATGGTGCAGGCGGCTGAACTGTCGGCCGATGTGGCGGGCTTCCCGCGTGCCGATGTTGCGCGTGTGCGTGCATTGGTGGAGGCGATTGGTTGCCCCGTGGTCGCACCAGATTTAGGCGCTGATCGCTGGATGGACTTGATGCAGGTCGACAAAAAAACCGAAGGCGGAGAAATTCGCTTTGTGCTGATGCCTGAAATTGGTCGCGCACTGATGCGACCGGCGCCAGCAGATACGGTACGGGCCGTTTTGGCTCGCACCGTTTAATGACGACAGGACGGGACGGTATTGCAGATGAATGAATTGGCTTCCTACGCATCCGACCCGTCTCAGTCCCGGGGGCGAGCGCATGTTGAGCCCCCCCCAGAAAACCGCACGGGGTTCCAGCGCGACCGCGATCGCATTATTCACTCCAGTGCGTTTCGACGTCTGGAGTACAAGACACAGGTTTTCGTGAACCACGAGGGCGACTTGTTTCGCACTCGATTGACGCACAGCCTTGAGGTTGCGCAGATCGCCCGCACGTTGGCGCGCAGTTTGCGTTTATCGGAAGACCTGACCGAAGCCATTGCTTTGGCGCACGACTTGGGGCACACCCCGTTTGGTCACGCCGGGCAAGACGAATTGAATGCCTGCATGCGTGAACTGGCACCCGATGCCGGTGGGTTTGAACACAACTTGCAGAGTTTGCGCGTCGTCGATGAATTGGAAGAGCGTTACGCAGATTTCAACGGTTTGAATTTGTGCTTTGAAACACGCGAAGGCATTCTCAAGCACTGTTCCGTGGCACACGCGCGCCAATTGGGCGATGTCGGTGAGCGGTTTCTGAACCGAACTCAGCCTTCGCTAGAAGCGCAACTAGCGAATCTGGCCGACGAAATTGCGTACAACAATCATGACGTTGATGATGGACTTCGTTCAGGCCTGATTACGCTTGAACAGTTGCAAGAAGTGGCAATTTTTGATCGCCATTACAAGGAGGTGCGAGCGCGCTATCCGCAACTGGTATCGCGCCGCGTGGTCTCCGAGACGATCCGGCGCATGATTAATACTTTGATCGTTGACCTGACCGCTACGTCGCTGGCGCGCATTCAGGCGCATGCGCCTGGCAGCGCCGATGATGTTCGGCACGCGCCACCATTGGCAGGCTTTTCTGAGCAGATGCGACGTGAAGCCGATGAACTGAAGAAGTTTCTTTTCGACAACTTGTACAGGCACTACCGTGTGCTGCGCATGACGCTCAAGGCACGCCGAATTGTGCGCGAGTTGTTCGACGTGTTCCTGGATGATCCGCGTTTGCTGCCGCCGGATTATCAGCGCGTGACGGATACCGATCAGGCTCGCGCTATTTCTGATTACATCGCTGGCATGACGGACCGCTACGCCATCAGAGAGCATCGCCGATTATTTGATATGTAGAGCACTTGCGTGGCCGGTAAAAATGGCCACGCCGCGAACTAGCGGTGCTTACGATACGGTTCGTCTTCCGGTACGAAAGTGGCTTCAGCAAGCGCCTCTTGCGTCCATGTGTGCATGGCAGGATGCGCCAATACCGCATCCATATACTCGCGCACAGGACCTGAGGCCGCAATGCCATAGGTGTTGAATCGTGAGACCACCGGCGCATAGAAGGCGTCGGCAATTGAGAACCCCCCAAACAAAAATGGGCCACCCTGGCCGAATTCTGCTCGTGTGTCTTGCCAGATGAGTTGCACGCGGGATATGTCTTGTTGTGCCTGCTCAGAAATAGTGATGCCAGGCAGGTGCGCCTCAACATTCATGGGCAGGGCTTGGCGCAAATGCGTGAAGCCACTATGCATCTGCGCCGTGATCGAGCGAGCGCGCGCACGGGAGCGCGCCTCTTGTGGCCACAGTGAGGCGCGTGGATGTTGCTCGGCCGCATATTCACAAATGGCGAGCGAATCCCACACCGCAAAATCGCCATCCAGCAAGACCGGCACGAGGCCGGCGGGCGTCACCCCACCCAATTGCCGATTGAAATCATCCGTGAATAGCCCAAGCTTGCGCTCCTGAAAAGGAACACCCGCAGCCTTGAGGGCCAGCCAGGGGCGCATGGACCACGATGAGTAGTTTTTGTTGGCAATGATGAGCGTGTACATGGGGTGATTCTCGCGTCTCAATGGGTATCAAGTGTCACTGGGCTTGCGCCGCTCTAGCAGCTTGCCAAGATAGCGGCCGGTATGGCTGTCTACCGCGGCGGCGACATGTTCAGGCGTACCTTGACTGACCACGTAACCACCGCCATCGCCGCCCTCAGGGCCCATATCAATAAGCCAGTCGGCTGTTTTGATGACATCTAGATTGTGCTCAATGATGAGCACCGTATTGCCGTTGTCGACCAACTGATTCAACACTTGAAGCAATAGCTCGATGTCGCGGAAATGCAGGCCAGTGGTGGGCTCATCCAGGATGTACAGCGTGCGTCCGGTGGCACGGCGTGACAGCTCGAGCGAGAGCTTGACGCGTTGTGCTTCGCCGCCTGAAAGGGTGGTCGCACTTTGCCCCAGGCGAATGTATGAAAGGCCAACGTCGATCAGCGTGTGCAGCTTGCGTGAAATGGCTGGCACGGAGTCGAAATACTCCAGAGCCTGCGCCACCGTCAAGTCCAGTACCTCACAGATATTGCGGCCACGATAGCGGATTTCCAGCGTTTCGCGGTTGTAGCGTTTGCCGTGGCAAACATCGCAAGGCACGTACATGTCTGGCAGAAAATGCATTTCCACCTTGACCACGCCGTCGCCCTGACAAGCTTCACAACGCCCGCCCTTCACGTTGAAGCTGAAACGACCTGGGTCATAGCCGCGTGTGCGGGCTTCAGGGACACCGGCAAACAACTCGCGAATCGGGGTGAACAAGCCGGTGTAGGTGGCCGGATTGCTGCGTGGTGTGCGGCCGATGGGGCTTTGATCGACACTGATGATCTTGTCGAAATGCTCCAACCCTTGCATGGAAACGTAAGGGGCTGGCTCGCTTTGTGCATGATGCAACTGGCGCGATACGGCAACGGCCAGGGTGTCGTTGATCAGGGTAGATTTGCCCGAGCCCGACACGCCTGTGACGCAGACCAGTCGACCGGCTGGCAAATGCAGATCGACATTCTTGAGGTTATTGCCGGTAGCACCGGTAAGCGTGAGCCACGGCAGTTCGTCGTTGACCGGTCGGCGACGCGGCACCGCAATTTCGCGCTTGCCGCTCAGGTACTGGCCGGTAAGAGAGTTTGGATCTTGCTCGACATCAGCAGGAATGCCTTGAGCGACGATTTCGCCACCGTGCTCGCCTGCGCCGGGGCCCATGTCCACGACCCAATCGGCCGAGCGGATCATGTCTTCATCATGCTCGACGACGATGACGCTATTGCCAAGGTCGCGAAGATGCTGGAGCGTGCCGATCAAGCGGTCGTTGTCGCGCTGGTGCAGGCCGATGGACGGCTCGTCCAGCACATACATCACGCCGGTCAGGCCAGAGCCGATCTGGCTGGCGAGGCGAATACGCTGCGCTTCACCGCCCGAGATGGTGTCCGCGCTGCGATCAAGTGACAGGTAATTCAGGCCCACGTTATTCAGAAAGCTCAGTCGCGCTTCAATTTCACGCACGATGCGCTGGGCGATTTCCTGCTTTGCGCCGGTCAGGTTCAAGTTGCGGAACCATTCCAGACACGTCGACAGCGGCATGGATTCGACTTCGTAGATGGCCTGGCCGTGACGCTCGCCACCGCGTGGGTCGTGACCGATCAAGACATGACGGGCTTCAGAGCGCAGGCGTGAACCGCCGCAATCCGGGCAGGTCTTGATGTTGCGGTACTTGCCCAACTCTTCGCGCACGGTAGAGGAATCCGTTTCGCGCCAACGACGTTCCAGGTTCGGAATGACGCCTTCGAAGGTGTGACGTTTGACGGTGCTGCGGCCCTTCTCGTTCAAATACAAGAACGAGATTTCAACTTCACCCGATCCGAACAGCACCGTTTCACGCACGGTTTCCGGCAGTTCTTCGAAGGGCGTTTCAATGTCGAATTCGTAAAACGCCGCCAAGCTGGTTAACAGCGAATGCGTGAACGCGTTGCGGCGATCCCAGCCGCGAATCGCGCCCGCTGCCAGACTTAGCTCCGGGAATGCGACCACGCGTTTAGGGTCGAAAAAGCCGACCTGGCCAATGCCATCGCAGCTCGGGCAGGCACCCATCGGGTTGTTAAAGCTGAACAGGCGCGGCTCAAGCTCAGGCAGGCTATGACTGCAGACTGGGCAGGCGTAGCGGCTGGAGAACACCTGCTCGCGATTGGTGTCCATATCGATGGCTAGCGCGCGACCATCAGCCAACAGCAGGGCGGTTTCAAAGCTCTCTGCCAGCCGTTGCTTGCTTTCTGGCTTGATGCGCAACCGGTCAATCACGACGTCAATGTCGTGTTTTTCGGTTTTCTTCAGAACCGGCATGCTGTCGATTTCCAGCATCTGCCCGTCAACACGCAGACGCACGTATCCCTGCGCTTGCAGGCTCGCGCATTCGTCTTCAAAACTGCCCTTGCGGCCACGCGCAATCGGTGCCAGCACGGCGAGCCGTGTGTCAGCGGTCCAGCCGAGCACGGTATCCACCATCTGGCTGACGTTTTGCGCCTGCAGAGGTAAACCGTGTTCTGGACAGTAGGGCGTGCCTACCCGCGCATAAAGCAGGCGCAGGTAATCGTGGATTTCGGTAATCGTGCCCACGGTTGACCGTGGGTTATGGCCGGCGGCCTTCTGCTCAATGGATATAGCCGGAGACAAGCCCTCAATGAGGTCTACGTCTGGTTTGTCCATGAGCTGCAGAAACTGGCGGGCATAGGCGGAGAGACTCTCCACATAGCGTCGTTGGCCTTCTGCGTAAAGGGTGTCGAATGCCAGGGAAGATTTGCCCGATCCAGACAAACCGGTGACGACCACCAGTTTGTGGCGCGGCAGATCCAGCGAGACGTTCTTAAGGTTGTGGGTGCGTGCACCCCGAATGCGTATCGCGTCCATCGGGCTCTTTTAAGCGGGTTCAAAGGCCAACTTGGTACTATAACGCGCCGCATCCCTTTGCGTTTGGGGCGACCCACCTGATTTGCCTAGCAAGACTCTTTTGCCCTCCTGCAACGTCCGCCAAAGGACTTGCGGCGCCAAAACGCGCTTAAGCCCTTGTCACAGTTGAATTTTCTGCATGCCGGCTGATCTTAAATTGAAATTGAATCCCTCCGAGCGTCGGGCCAGCATTGCGTTGGCCGGATTGTTTGCATGCCGGATGTTGGGCTTGTTTCTCCTGCTTCCCGTGTTTGCGGTAGCCGCCAGTGGCTTGCCCGGCGGAAATGACCCGGCGCGAGTTGGCCTGGCTTTGGGCATGTATGGCCTGACGCAGGCTTTTATGCAGATTCCTTTTGGTATGGCCTCGGATCGTTGGGGGCGTCGGCCCGTTGTCCTGGCCGGGCTGGTGCTGTTTGTGGTGGGTAGTGTCGTCTGCGCGCAGGCAACCGATATTTATTGGATCACCATTGGCCGTGCCATTCAGGGTGCCGGGGCCATTTCCGCTGCTGTGACGGCATGGTTGGCAGATGCCACCCGGGATGAAGTCCGTACCCGTGCGATGGCGATGGTGGGTGGTTCTATTGGGTTGTCTTTTGCAGTGTCATTGGTGTTGTCACCGCTACTGGTGGGCTGGTGGGGCTTGTCGGGTCTGTTCTGGACCATTGCTTGCCTCGGTATCGCCAGCTTGGCCGTGGCGCGCTGGGTGGTGCCCGTGGTGCCGCTGACCCAGGCACGCACCATGCAGGCAGCACGACCTCGAGAAGTGCTGACGCATCGGGATTTATTACGTCTGAATTTTGGCGTGTTTGTCTTGCACATGATTCAAGTGGCCCTATTTATTGTTGTGCCCGCCTTGTTGGCCCGCATAGGCGGCTTGGATGCGCATGACCTCTGGAAGGTGTATTTGCCTGTCATCCTGGTGTCGTTTGTCTTGATGGTGCCGGTGATCTTCGTGGCAGAGAAACGTCGCGCCCATCGAGGTGCCTTGCGCGCGGCCGTGGCGGGTTTGATTGTGGTGTGCGCGCTGATGCCGCTGGCAAGCCATGGTTTCTACACAATGGCGCTGGCACTCACCGGCTTTTTCGTGGCATTCAACGTGCTTGAAGCCTTGCAGCCGTCCTTGGTCTCACGGGTGGCACCGCAGGCCTATAAGGGCTTGGCGCTGGGCTTTTACAACACGGCGCAAGCTGCCGGCTTGTTTGCGGGCGGTGCCCTGGGTGGCTGGTTGGCATCCCATTCCGGTGCAAACGCGGTTTTTGTGGCGGCTGCGGTTTTATCGGCAGTCTGGCTGGCCGTGACGTGGGCGTTAAAGCCATTGCCCTAGTAAGGCGGCGGTCACACTTATATTTTTGGCGGTCTCAGGTGGCCTGCCCGGGCAGCAACGTCAAAATCAGTGAACGTGTCGCCTAAAGTGATCAAAACCTGTGAAAGTGCATCCCTGTCAGGGAGGGTTTTGTCACGAATGCCGTTGGACGCAGGCGGTATTTTCTTCGATAATAGCTATCAATCTACGGCTTCACCCAGCGTCGCCGGTCATTTTCTTGATGACCGGCGAGTTTTATGAGGCCGGTCTTCAACATCGCTTTTTATGTTGTTGCCGGCACTTGTGCGGTTTCGCGCAGGTATAGGCTGTCAACAACTGAGGGACATCGGCATGGCATCGGTTAACAAAGTCATTCTCGTGGGCAATCTGGGGCGCGACCCGGAAGTCCGCTACAGCCCGGAAGGGTCTGCAATCTGCAATATGTCCATCGCCACCACGTCGAGCTGGAAAGACAAGGCTAGCGGTGAGAAACGCGAAGAAACGGAATGGCATCGTGTGGTCATGTATAACCGCCTGGCTGAAATCGCTGGCGAATACCTGAAGAAAGGCCGTCCGGTCTACATCGAAGGCCGTCTGAAGACACGCAAGTGGCAAGACAAAGACACCGGCGCTGATCGTTTCAGCACTGAAATCGTGGCTGACCAGATGCAAATGCTGGGTGGTCGTGACGGCGCTGACGGTGGCGGTAATTTCGCTGGCGGTGGCTACGACGAGTCCGCAGCTCCACGTCAGCAACAACAACGCCCGCCGGCCGCACAACGCCCGGCACCGCAGCGTCCTGCCCCGCAAGCCGCACCCGCTGGTGGTGGCGCCGCGAATCTGGCGGATATGGACGACGACATTCCGTTCTAATCCACATCAGCATTGGGTTACGTCACAAGAGGCCCGTAGCAGAAATGCTACGGGCCTCTTGGTCTTTGCACACCTATCTTGAAATATTGATCTCAAGATAGGGCCAGTAATTGGTACAGCCCTCGATTTACTACCGTTCAGGCCAGCCCGCCGTTCGCGCGCAATACTTGTCCGTTTACCCATCCCGAATCGGGGCCCACCAGGAAAGAGACAATCGATGCGATGTCTTCAGGTTGGCCCAAACGCTCTAGGGGCGGCATCTTGGAGAACTGTTGAATCTGCTCTTCTGTTTTGCCGTGAAGGAAAAGCTCGGTGGCGACAGGGCCAGGCGCGACGGCGTTCACGGTGATGTCACGTCCGCGTAATTCCTTGGCGAATACATGGGTGAAGGCTTCTACAGCGGCTTTGGTGCCGTTGTAGATTGCATAGCCGGGCATGTTCAGTGCCAGGGCGGTACTGGAAAAGTTGACGATGCGTCCGCCTTTGGCCAGTCGTTTACCGGCTTCGCGCATCGTGTTGAAGGTGCCTTTCGTATTGACGGCGAACGTCTGGTCAAACAGTTCGTCGTCGTGGTCCACCAAGGGCCGTGTCTTCAAGATACCGGCATTGTTCACGAGTACATCAATGCGGCCGAAGGCCTCTTGAGCGGCATCGAATATGGCGGTCACGTCAGCAGATTTGGATACGTCGCCTTTCGCGATAATGGCCGGCACGCCATCGGCCTGCAAACGCGCGAGCACTTTGTTGGCTTCGTCCACATTGCTGGCGTAGTTGATGACGATGGCGAAGCCGTCCCGGCCCAGTCGTTGCGCGATGTCCGCGCCAATGCCGCGCGAGGCGCCGGTGATGATCGCGACTTTTTTATCGATAGCTGCATTCATGATTTGCTCCTGAGGGTTAACGATCGGGTGAGATGAATCATGAATCATTCAAGCCGAAAGATAATTAGCCTTGTTTTGTTAATTTTGTTCGATTTACATTAACAATGACCCAACGGTGCCCGGTGCGCCCATCAGTAAGAGAATGCATGTGATGCGCGGTTTCTGGCCCTTAATGCCAAGTGGAAATGCGAGCTTGAGCGTTAAGCTATCGGAATTGATCAGCAGGTTCAGCACCGTGGCCAAGATGAGGGCATCTTGGCCACGGTGCTGAACGCAATTGGAAGAGGACTGGAATGCGGTTAGTCATCAAGTCAGGCGGTCAGGCGGCTATTCCCGAATGGCAAGCGCATTTTCATGAGTTTGCGCCGGGGTTGGAAATTGTGGGTTGGGATTCGCCTGAAGCGAATCCGCAAGAAACCGATTACGTCTTGGTTTGGGAACCCGACGCTGGCCGACTCGTACAGTTTCCGAATCTGAAGCTCATCGTCAGCACGGGTGCCGGGGTTGATCACATCCTGGCGGACCCGCAGCGTCCTGCACATGTGCCCATTGCCAGAATGGTTATGGAAGAAACAGCAAAAGGCATGAGCGAGTTCGTGCTGACCGCGGCACTCATGATCGTCAAAGATATCAAGCGCATGGTCGACAACCAGGCGCATAAGCGCTGGGAAACGCTTGTACCCGGTGCAATCAAAGATTTCCGCGTGGGTGTCATGGGGGTAGGGTTCCTGGGGGCCGCCACCGCTCGCTTATTGCGCGATGTGGGTTTTCAAGTCGCGGGCTGGTCACGCAGTGGCACCGACATCGAGGGCGTAAGCTCGTTCACCGGTCAATCGGAACTGGGCGAGTTCCTGGCACGTTCGGACATTTTGGTGTGTTTGTTGCCCAGCACGGAGGCCACGCGTGGCATTCTGTGCACGAAAACCTTGGCACAACTTCCGGCAGGGGCCTCCCTTATCAATGTGGGGCGTGGTTCCCATATGGTTGATGCTGACGTGCTTGAGGCGTTGAACAACGGGCAACTATGGCGTGCGGTGCTGGATGTTTTCGAACCTGAGCCATTGGCCGCAGACTCTGCATTCTGGACCCATCCTGGGGTAATCGTGACCCCGCACTGTGCCTCGACACCGACGCGCCGCGAACGAGCGCGTTACACCGCCATGCTGATTGAACGGCTGGAGCGCGGTGAGCCTTTGCCCAACATTTACGATCCTGAGCGTGGGTATTGAATGACGCAAAATATTTACGACAACGACGCCTTTTTTGAAGGGTATAGCCAACTGGATCGCTCGGTTCTCGGTCTGAATGGTGCCCCTGAATGGACGTCGTTGCGCGCGCTGATGCCGGATCTTAACGGTGCGCGTGTGGCTGATCTGGGTTGTGGTTTCGGCTGGTTTTGCCGCTGGGCGCGAGAGCAGGGCGCGGCCGCGGTACTAGGTTTCGACGTGTCTGAAAACATGTTGCGGCGTGCCCGGGACACCACAGACGATCCAGCCATTGTTTACGCGCAAGCAGACCTCGAAGAACTCACTCTGCCCGAAGCCTCGTTTGATCTTATCTACAGCTCGCTGACGCTGCATTACATCGCCAATTTGCCGGCGTTGCTGGGCCGGGTGCACAGCGCACTTGTGCCGGGCGGTCGACTTGTGATGTCGGTTGAGCATCCCATTTACACGGCACCCACCAATCCGGGTTGGGTGCTTGATGAGCACGGTCATCAGACCTGGCCTGTGAACGCCTATGCCGTTGAAGGCCCTCGCGTCACGAACTGGCTTGCGCCCGACGTGATCAAGCATCACCGAACCATCGGTGGCTATTTGAATTTATTGATGTCGATGGGCTTCACCCTGAATCACGTTGAAGATTGGGGCCCAACAGAAGCGCAAATTTTGGCTCAGCCTGCGCTCGTACAAGAACGCGAAAGGCCAATGTTGCTACTGATCTCGGCACGTCGATAAGCGCATCGCGCAGACTCGTTGCCAGGGTAGTGCCAAGGGCATAACGGGTGGCGTACAACCGTTATGCCCTTTGTGCACTTACTTGGCGTGAGCTGCCTTGAATTCCAGACGGAACTTGTGCAGCAAGGGCTCGGTATAGCCGTTGGGTTGTGTCAGTCCTTCGAACACCAACGCGCAAGCGGCTTTGAATGCCAGCGAGCTATCAAAGTTGCCTGCCATGGGCAGGTAAAGCGCGTCTCCGGCGTTCTGCTGATCCACCACGTTGGCCATGCGCTTGAAGGTTTCCATCACCTGATCGTGATGAGTGATGCCGTGGTGCAGCCAGTTGGCGATGTGCTGACTGGAAATACGCAGCGTGGCGCGGTCTTCCATGAGGCCGACGTTATTGATGTCGGGTACTTTGGAACAACCCACGCCCTGATCTACCCAGCGCACGACATAACCCAGAATGCCTTGCACGTTGTTGTCGAGTTCGCGCTGGATATCGTCGGCCGACCATTTTGAGGGGTCACCAACCGGCACCGTGAGCAAACCACCAAGCAATTCGTCATGCACGCTGTTCAGGCTGGTTTTTTCCAGTTCCTGTTGAACGGCCTGCACATCCACTTGGTGATAGTGCAGCGCATGCAGGGCGGCGGCAGTGGGAGATGGCACCCAGGCGGTATTTGCACCTGCTTTCGGGTGAGCAATTTTTTGCTCAAGCATGGCGGCCATCAGGTCTGGCATTGCCCACATACCCTTACCGATTTGTGCCCGGCCACGCAGACCGCAATCCAGGCCGACCAGCACGTTGTTGCGCTCGTAGGAGGTGATCCACGCGGTGGATTTCATGTCGCCTTTGCGCAGCATGGGGCCTGCTTCCATGCTGGAATGCATTTCATCACCGGTGCGGTCAAGAAAGCCTGTGTTGATAAACGCAACGCGCTCGGCAGCTGCGCCAATGCAGGCTTTGAGGTTGACGCTGGTGCGTCGCTCTTCGTCCATGATGCCCATTTTGAGCGTGTTACGCGGCAGGTTCAGCAAGGTCTCAACGCGCTCGAACAATTCGCTGGCAAACGCAGCTTCGGCCGGACCATGCATTTTGGGTTTGACGATGTAAAACGAGCCTGTGCGCGAATTCAACTTGCGTGAGAGATCCTGGATGGAGCCCAGGCTGGTGAGCACGGCATCAAGAATGCCCTCGGGGATCTCGTGGCCGTCCTGATCCAGAATGGCCGGGTTCGTCATCAGGTGGCCAACGTTGCGCACGAACATCAGCGAACGGCCATGCAGCGTCAACACCGAGCCGTCGGGTTTGGTGTATTTGCGATCGGCATTCAAACGACGCGTGAAGGTCTTGCCACCCTTGGTCACTTCCTCGGTCAGGTCGCCTTTCATCAGGCCCAACCAGTTGCGGTAGATCAGGACTTTGTCGTCGGCATCAACGGCGGCCACAGAGTCTTCGCAATCCAGAATGGTGGTCAGAGCGGCTTCGACCAGTACGTCTTTGACACCAGCGGCATCTGTAGCGCCGATGGTGTTCTTGCGGTCGATTTGAATCTCGAAGTGCAGGCCGTTGTTCTTGATCAAAATGGCCGAAGGAGCGGCACCGTCACCCTGGAAACCCACGAATTGCGCGGGGTTCTTCAGAGCGAGCGCGCCAGATTTACCGGCAATGCGCAGTTGTCCGTCTTGCACGGTGTAGCCCGTGGCGTCCGCGTGCGAGCCTTGTGTCAGGGGCGCCGCAGTGTCCAGGAACTGGCGCGCGCGCGCGATAACGGCTTGGCCGCGTGCGGCGTCATAGCCGGTGGCGTCTTTGCCGCCATTGGCCGAATCAGGAATGGCATCGGTGCCATACAGGGCGTCATAGAGACTACCCCAGCGGGCGTTGGCAGCATTCAGCGCATAGCGAGGGTTGGACATGGGCACAACCAGTTGCGGGCCGGCCTGCTGCGAAATTTCAGTGTCAACGTTCTCGGTGCTGGCTTTGACTTGGGCGGGCTGAGGCTGCAGATAGCCGATGCCTTCAAGAAAGCTGCGATACGCCTTGGGGTCCTGGATGGGGCCGGGGTGCTTGCGGTGCCAGGTGTCCAGCTCAACCTGAAGGCGGTCACGTTCGGCCAGGAGCGCGCGGTTCTTGGGCGCCAGGTCGTGTACCAGCGCAGCGAAGCCTTTCCAGAACGCAGCGGCGTCCAGGTTGGTGCCGGGCAGAGCTTCCTCTTCAATGAAGCGATGGAGTTGGGCCGCCACTTGCAGGCCGTTGTGCTGGATACGTTGAGTCATGCGATTCTCTAGCAGGTTGAAGACGGCAGGCGTGTTTATCGCTAGGCGACAAATCGACATATCACCGGCAGTTCGGGCTTACATCATCGTTCCGCACTGCCGCAATGTCTATATGAAACCTCACTGGTCATACCAGTTTATTTTTCCACTCCAATGCGCAACAGTTTTTTTTGTGGTTTTATATCAGCCACTTACGATTCATAGCTCATACCCACCAGCGGCTACGGCAACATGGTCATACCACTGGTTCGGAGATTTCATGTACGCAGAAACGGCGGAAAAGCCTCGCCAGGTGGCAGACGAAGTGGCCGAGCGCATTGAGCGGCTCATTCTCGATGGCGTGCTTAAGGCGGGCCAGGCGTTGCCTTCTGAACGACGATTAACAGAGAAGCTGGGCGTGTCGCGCACATCCTTGCGCGAGGGCTTGAAGTTGCTGAGGGCGAGAGAAATTATTTCGACCCTGCAGGGCAAGGGTTCGTATGTGGCTCATATGTCCAAGGTGGACGCTGGTCCGCTCATGCATCTGTTCAACTCACAACCGCGCACCCTCTACGATTTGCTTGAAGTGCGTTCGCTGCTTGAATCAGAGTCGGCACGTTTGGCAGCGCTCCGCGGCACGGAGGCAGACTTCATCATGATTCGCCGTCGTTACGACGAGATGGTTAAAGCGCAGACAGTGGAAACCGATACGGCAACGCATGCACATCTGGATCACGCTTTTCATTTGGCCATTTGCGAGGCTTCGCATAATCCGGTGTTGGTGCATACGCTGCAATCTTTGACGGATCTGCTGCTGGGTTCGGTTTTTGCGTGTGTGAATAACCTGTATCACCGGCAGCCGCAGAAACGCCAGATTGATCGTCAGCATACGAAGTTATTCAACGCGGTGATTGGTCGGCTGCCGGAGCAGGCACGTAAGGCTGCCAGCGAGCATGTTGATAGTGTGCGGGATAGTTTGAGTGAGATAGAGCAAGAAGAGCAGCGGCTGGTGCGGGCAACCCTGAGGATGGAGGGGTGGCACTAGATTGAGTTGTGGCGCCGCAGGTCGAGGGGTGGGTGTGCCTGTCGCGCTCCCCTATGACGGTCTGGACCGTTCGGTCCAGACATCGCAGGGCTCAACCTCGTCGCCTGCGTCTCCTACGGTTTCTGCCCGCTCGCCATAGACGTCGCGCGACAGGCACACCCACCCCTCGACCTGCTCACGTTTGACTCGATTTGTGATGTCGCTGGCACGGGTGGTGTTCTTGCGCTTCGTAGACTTGACCTGCTCTGGCTCAGAAGAGCTGCCTGTGTTGCCAGTGCCGGCGGCGCGGGCCGCGCGGTCCTGGCGTAGGGTCGAACATGCTGCGCAGAGCGATCGTAGGTGGAGCGCGATCAAACTGAGGCAAGAAAACTGCCGTTAAACGTGCGTAACCCGCGATGCCTGCACCGCAATTGTGCGGGGCCAAGATCGCGGGTTATGCGCGTTCGCCACTTATATTCTTATCCCGCGTCGTTCGCGCTCCACCCACGCCACGACAATAGCGGCGCAGGGGTATTACGCCTTAGACCGTGGCAGTGATGCCAACGGGCTTGCCCGAGTACACGCGGCCGAAGCGGTTTTCCAGCATGGATTCGAGGGTAATGCTTTCCTGACCCACAAAACCGTCTTGCGGCAAGCTGCCTTGCGCCACCAGATCCAGCGCAGCGCAAATGCCTGCGGCGGTCGACAACTGAATAGCGCTGAGCGTATGGCCATCCACATCGGCACCGAAGATGCTGGTGGTGAAGGACTCTTGCTGCAGGCGTTTATTCCGGTAGCCAGATGCGGAGGCCAAGATGACGATCACGTCCTGGTCGGTGGCGGGAATGGCGCTTTCAAAAATGTCTTTAAGCAAATCGCGACGATCGCGCAGGCGCAGGTCATTGAGCAACAGCTTCATGATGTTGCAATGGCCTGGGTAACGCACCGACTTGTAGTCGACATTGCGTGCTTTGCCCAAGAGGGTTTCGGGCAACGTGCCCAGACCACCGGAGGTGTTGAAAGCTTCGTACTCGACGCCATCCAACGCAAAGGTTTCGTAGCCTTCCAACGCGGGAACGGTGGTGAGCTTGCCATCAACAATGGACTCGCACGGGTTGCAGTATTCGTTGATGAGACCTTCCGTGCTCCAGGTCAGGTTGTAGCGCAGGCCGTTGGAGGGATATCGGGGCAGGGCACCGACGCGCATGCGCAAATCGTGCAAGGTGTCGAAATGGCTGGCCAGCGAGTTGCCGGCAATGCCGATGAAGCCCGGGGCCAGGCCACACTGCGGCATCAGGACGCTACGGGCACCGGTGGCCAACGCTTGAATGGCGTGGGTGCTGGCGACGTCTTCGGTCAAGTCAAAGTAATGCACGCCTGCGCTGGCGCACAGGCCGGCGACGGTGATCGCACGATGAAAGGGCAGCGCGTTCAGAACCGCGTAGCGACCTGTAATGCTGGACTGCAAAGACGCGTCATCGGTGACCAATGCCGTGTCGCAGCCAAGCTCGGCAACGGCTTGCAGACGCGCCGGGTCCTGGTCAGCAACGAGCACGGAATAATCGCCACTGCGTTCGAGCAACAGTGCAATGGCAAAACCGATTTTTCCCGCGCCCAGGATGGTGATGGGCTTGCGTGCGTTGGTCATGATGATGTTCCTGAGAATAGGGTGGGGATCTGCCGCTATCCTAAGCTCAGGTCTTGTCGATTTGTAGATAACAAAGCGTCCAAACGGCTTTAGTAATCGTCAATATGACTATTAAATCCGTCGAAATGTTATTTTCGTAGAAAATTTCACATTGATGCACGACAAAAATACGTACAAACAAAAGGCCACTGCGATGAATCGCAGTGGCCCGAACCCTAGTAGTGCTTGCTAGCGCTAGCTCACGCGGTGAGCATTGGCTGGATTAGCTGCCAACAGGCGGGTAGTCCAGGTTGCCGAAAGTGACCAAGCCTGCGAGGCGGGCTTGTGCCAGCTCTGCTTGAACCTGAGCGCGCGTCTTGCCGGCGACGGGGGTTGCAACAACGGGGGGATAGTCCAGATTCGCCGTCGTGACCAAACCTGCTGCACGTGCTTGTTGCAGTTGTTCAAAGACTTGTTGCGAGGTCAGGCTGGAGGTTTGCGCTACAGCGACCGGGTAGTCTTGCTCGCCGAAAGCGTATTGACCGGTAGCCTTGGCTTGCTGGAGTTCAGCTTGAACTTGAGCGCGGGTCGGGCCTTGATCAACACCGGCGGCTTGAGCGCCAGCAGCCAGAACAGACAGGGAAAGTACAAAAGCGGTAGTCAGGGTCTTCATGATGAACCTCATCTCTCATTTGGTGGGGAGCCGAGCCCATTGGCACTTGCCTTGGGTTGGGGTCGACTGCTGTTTCCCGATGAGTGAATTCTGTTCTTAAATAACCTCCGGATAAACCCTTATTCCGTGAAAACATTTTTCCATTTAACGGTCTAATCGACAATAGACCTGACCTATTGTCTTCATAGGCTGGCATATTTCTGCTGTGTGACAGCTGGCCCAAGGCCAGTGAAGTCGTGTGCTCATGCACAGGACTTCACTGTTTGTTGGCCACGCTTGCGGGCTTAGCGCGTCAATTCTGCCTGCGCCTGCTTGAGCTCATTCTGAGCTTCGGTCAGCTTGCGCTGGGCCTTGTCAATTTTGTCTTTCTTGCCCTTGGTCTGAGCTTCGGCCAAGTCTTGCTCGCGCTCTTGCACCTTGTCTTGCTTATCCTTCACGCGCGCTTCGCGATCGCGTTGCAAAGAGGCGTCGGTACAAGTGGCTTTTGCTTCAGACAGAGCGGTGCGCAGGCGCGTTTCTTTCCAGGTGTTCTTTTGTGCCTGTGCAATAGCGAGTTCGTTTTCGATGTGGCAGAACTTCGCCTCACATCCTCGCAAAGGCGCGCAGTCTTGGGCGGCCTGCGCGTTCGACAGGCCCAGCACCAGCAGGGCAGCGCCAGCGAGATACATCCGTGTAGTCGGCAATCGCATGAGGAATATCTCCAAAGAACATGAAAGAAGCCCCCATCATCGCTTGTGGGGGCTTCGTCGGGCAAATTCAAGCGCGCTTTTTGTTGCGCTTATCGAATCAGGGTGCCACCTAGCGCGGCGAGCACAAGTAAGACGCCGACCCACAAGTTCGCGCGGAACAGCATGAAATTGCGGTCAGGGCGCTTCAAGTCGAATATTGCCAACTGCCAAGTCAAGTGGATGGCAATAGCGGCGATGCCGATGAAATAGGCCCAGCTCAGGCCGATGGCATAACCGCCCCAGCCCCACAACGCGATGGTGGCTACGTAAAAGCCGCCAATCCAGAGTTTGCCTTGATCGGCAAAGCGCATGGCGGTGGAGTGCAGTCCCAGGCTGCGGTCGTCGCGCACATCAACGTAGGCATAAATGCTGTCGTAGCCTATCTGCCAGAGCACCGCCCCGAACCACATGGCAACGGCAGCCAGTGGCACGTGGTTTTGAGTGTCTGACCATGCCATCAGCATGCCCCAGTTAAAGCAGATGCCAAGCACCGCTTGTGGCCAATAGGTAACGCGCTTGCACAGGGGATAAATGAAGACGAAAGGCAGTACGGCTACCGCCAGCCATCGGCTCATTTCATTTAGAAAGAACAGCAAAGAACCGCAGACAAGCAGTTGGCCCAGCAAGAACCAGACGGCATTGCGCATGCTGAGCTGGCCGCTGGTTAGTGGCCGAAAACGCGTGCGTTCGACGTGTTTGTCGAAGTCACGATCACACATATCGTTCACGGTGCACCCGATGCCGCGCATCAAGAGTGCCCCCAGCGAAAAAATGAACAGTCGCAACGGGTCGGGCCAGCCGCCGGCGGTTTGCACCAGCGCGGCAATACAAGGCAACAAGGTCAGCCAAGTGCCAATCGGGCGATCCAGTCGGCACAGGCGAGCGTAGGGGCGCCACGACTTGGGAAGCCAACGCTCTACCCAATCGGTAAAGACGATATCGCTGAGATCGATGGGGGGTTGTTGCGGTGCAGTCACTGGCTGGCTGGGAGCAAAAGAAGAAATGCGACGAGCGGAAGGGGTAAGCAAGCAGCCGGGCGAGGCCCGGCTGCGCACGGTGGGTTAGGCCGTATATTCCTTGATCAACTTGCCAAGGATGGCAATGCCGACGCGGATTTTATCTTCCGGCGTGGTGGCAAAGCTCAGGCGAAGCGTGTTGGGCACACCCTTGCCGCTGTAGAAAGGCGCACCCGGTACAAAGGCCACATTCTGTGCGATTGCCTTTTCCAGCAACTTGTTGCTGTCCATATGCGCTGGCAGCGTAACCCAAAGGAACATGCCGCCTTCCGGCTTGGTCCACGTGACCGACGCCGGGAATTCCTTCTCAACGGCATCCAGCATGCAGCGACCCTGCGCGCGGTAAATCTCACGCACGTTGGGCAGATGTTCGTCCAGAAAGCCGTTTTTGACGATTTCGTAGACAGCCATTTGCGTAAGCGTAGGCGTGTGCAGATCGGTTGCTTGCTTGGCTTGCACCAGCTTATTGATGATGGAGCGCGTGGCGGCGATGTAGCCCAGGCGCAAGCCCGGTGCCAGCACTTTGGAGAACGTGCCCAAGCGGATGACGTTGGCACCGTGTTCAGCGGCCAATGCCAGCAGGCCAGGCTGCGGTTCGCCTGCGTAGCGCAGTTCACCGTAGGGATCGTCCTCGATGATGGGCAGATTGAAACGGGCAGACAACTGCACCAGTGCTTCACGGCGAGCACGGCTCAGCGTGCGACCTGTGGGGTTCTGGAAGTTCGGCAGGGCGTACAGAAAGCGTGCATCTTTCGCCATTTCGGGCGTGATGGCTTCGGGGATCAAGCCGCCTTCGTCGGTGGGTACCGGCACGTACTTGGGCTGATACAGGCTGAACGATTGCAACGCACCCAGGTAGGTAGGGTCTTCGACCAGAACCTTGCTGTCTTTATCAATCAGCACTTTGCCCAGCAAATCCAGGGCTTGCTGCGAACCAGAGACGATCAAAATTTGATCAGGAGCCACATTGGCGCCCTGGCGGTTCAGATCGTCGGCCACCCATTGGCGCAGGGGAGCGTAGCCTTCGGTCGGGCCGTATTGCAAGGCGGCACGGCCATTGGTGGCCAATACCTTGTCGAACGCGGCGCGTACCACTTCTACCGGAAAGCCGCCTGGCGCAGGCAGGCCGCCCGCGAAGGAAATGACCTCGGGGCGCTCAGTGACTTTGAGAATCTCGCGGATGGCAGAACTGGTAAGTTGCTGGGCGCGTTCCGAGAAAGAACACGCGGGTTCGAAAGGCTTGTCCATGGGGTGCTTCTTGAAGAAGAAGGTGAAAGAAGGAAAGGTTGGGGTAACAAACTATTGTCCCATAAGCGTGCCCGGGAGCGTTCACGGCAGGGAAAGCACCCTAAAATCAATTGCATTAATAACCGCCGGTACAGTTACATCCTCACTATGTTTGAAGCCGCTCCCATTTCTGCCGACTCCAAAGCCGGGTTGTATGCCGAACTTGTCGCCCAAGCCCGTGGGCTTTTGTCTGGCGAACACGACCGCATCGCGAATGCCGCAAACCTGAGTGCCCTGGTTTTCAACACGCTGCCCCAGCTGAATTGGGCCGGTTTCTATTTTTACGATGGTCAAGAGCTGGTGCTGGGGCCTTTTCAAGGCAAACCCGCTTGCGTGCGTATTCCGTTGAGCCGCGGAGTCTGTGGGGCAGCTGCCAGCCAGCGCCAGACACAGCTCGTGCCCGATGTACACGCGTTTCCTGGCCACATCGCTTGCGACGCCGCCTCGCGTTCGGAAATAGTGGTGCCGCTGGTGCACCGTGATGGGCTTATTGGTGTCTGGGATGTCGATAGCCCTGTGCCAGATCGCTTTGACGAAGATGATCGCCAAGGTATGGAAGCGCTTTGCGCCGTATTTTTGGAAAGCTTGCGCTGAACAGGCAAGGCTATTGGCCGTCGTCGAGGCCCCGGTGCCATTGACAGCGGCCAATGGCACCGGTAGATTTCAGCCTCCAATTCGCATTTTTTTGCGCATTCACATTCATGATTCAGGCCACCACATTCGCTTCCAACCTGCACGCCTTCGGCCTGCAGTGGCGTTGCGTCGGCCTGAAATCCAAAAAACAGTCGCTCATCTGACCGGAGCGTGCTGTTCCGTCAGATGGGCGACGGAACAGCGGCTACCCGGCAGCGCATGGCGCTGTGCGCATTCCCCAACGTATCCCGAGCACTTCTGTACGGCCCACTGACGGTCTTACTTGTTGTGGAGTGTTCATGTCTATCTCTCAATTCCCATTCCGAGGCCTGTGGGTTCCACTGGTAACTCCTTTTTCAGGTGGTTCCGTGGATGGGGGCGCGCTGCGCCGCCTCGTGCGCTTTTATGCGGCGGCTGGCGTACATGGCTTGGTCGTCTGTGGCAGCACGGGGGAGGCCGCGGCGCTCGATGACGCCGAACAACTCGCAGTGCTGGATGCCGTTCTGACAGAAGCTGGCGATTTGCCGGTGGTGATGGGATTGGCCGGCAACCATCAGGGCCATGCGTTATACCGCCTGGCAGCCTTCGGCACCCGGCCTCTGGCTGGCATTCTGGCACCCGCGCCTTATTACATCAGGGCTGGGCAAGAGGGGGCCACCACCTACTTTCGCACTCTGGCTGACGTCTCCCGTGCGCCGCTGGTGCTCTACGACATTCCGTATCGCACGGGTACCCAGTTGGATATTGATACCTTGTTGGCGTTGGCGGAGCATCCGAACATTGCCGCAATCAAAGATTGCGGTGGCTCGATAGACAAGACCATTGCGTTGATTGCCCACGGCGGTATGCACGTCATGGCTGGCGAAGACTTGCACGCTTTGAGCGTGCTGTGCCTGGGCGGGACGGGCGTGATCAGCGCGGCATCCCATTTACGGCCGGACCTGTTCGTGGCCATGTACAACGCCGTACAGGCACAGTCTCTGGATCGGGCTCGCGCATTGTTCCAGGCACTCGCTCCAGTCATTCGTCTGGCATTTGAAGAACCCAACCCTGGCCCGATCAAGGCGCAATTGGCAATCCAGGGCTTGCTGAGCAACGAGTTGCGCGCCCCAATGCCTGTGGCCAGCGACGCCTTGACCGACCGCCTTCAGATCGCAGTGACCAAGCTGGGTCGCACGTTTGCCTGATAGGCATCTGGCAAGGGCGCTTTGGGTGGCGGCGAACGCCACGCAAAGCGCC
>JBEBWV010000064.1:0-31426 GCA_040391965.1 Achromobacter deleyi
CGTTGAGAGCGGCTTCGACTTCTGTAGGGTATACGTTAAATCCGGAGCGAATGATCAGCTCTTTTGAGCGGCCCACCACGGTCAGGTTGCCATCGGCATCCTGCACGCCCAGGTCGCCCGTCTTTAGCCAGCCGTCCGGCGTCAAGGTCGCAGCCGTTTGATCAGGGTCGCGGTAGTAGCCTTTCATGACATTGGGGCCACGCACCCAGATTTCACCCACCTCCCCTACCGGTACGTCCAGCCCCGCCTCGTTCACGCGACGGACTTCTACGCCGGGAATAGGCGTACCCGAGGAAATATCGAGGCGCGGCGCATGAAGCTGCGTTTGTGACACCGTTGGGGCGGCTTCAGTCATGCCGTAGCCAAGGTGCAGGGTAACGCCCACTGAGCGTTCAAAGTCATCTTTCAGAGATTGAGACAGCGGGCCGCCACCGCCTTGCGCGACACGCAGATTCGAGTCCCTCAGGCTGGTACCCGTCTCTCGGGCCCACTCAAGGAGCTTTGCATACATGGCAGCGACACCATGCATGATTGTCACACCATCTTCACGCCAGGCCCGTGCCACCTGTTCGGGATCGAATTTTGACTCCACTCTCAATGCGCCGCCGCTTGCCAACATACCGATCAGTACCGACGCCAGCCCATAGACATGTGACATCGGCAGAATGCCGTAGGCCTTGTCGGCAGGTGTGATAGCTCGGTTGCGCTGCGCGCTGACACCCACGAATACGAGATTTCGGTGAGTCAGCATGACGCCCTTTGGCAGGCCCGTGGTGCCGGACGTGTAAATGAGCGCCGCCACCTGGTGGGCGCCATCAGCCTCTACCGGCTCTGGCACAGAATGCGGATTGGCGGCCGAGGCGCGCAATGCGCCAATGGCCGTCCAAAGATATTCCTGCGCGTCAAAGCGGTCGGCGTGGGAGCGTGCAGCGGCAGAACTATCGTGCAGAAATACAGCCAGCCGTGCCCCCGCATGTTGGAAGATCGCATCCAGTTCCAAGGCCGAGAGCCTTGCGTTGACCACGCAGGCCCAGGCATCCAGGCGACTCGCCGCCAAGAACACAATAGGAAGCGCAATACAGTTCTCGGCCACGATCAAAAATCGGTCTCCCGGACGAACGCCTAGCGATCTAAGCTGATCGGCTGTTTCGCGAACCGCCTGATCTAACTCAGCGTAAGAGAGGCGACGGCTGGCATCTTCCAGCGCAAGCGCGTTGGGCTGGCTGACAACCCAAGGGTCAATGACTTGATGGAGACGTTGAGCAAGCGCGCCAAACGGCGCCAAGTGAAGAGAAGGCATCGTCATTAGAACCATTCCGCGCGCATGTTCAGCGCATTACTGTCAAGCCGGCGCAACAAGCCATGATGCGCCGCGTTTTGGGGTAAATCACATTCGAAGAACCATTTGGCAGCAGCCAACTTACCGGCCAGAAAGTCAGCATTGCAACGCCCGCCCTCGAAGGCCCGCTTGGCAGCTTGAGCCTGACGCAACCAAATCCAGGCAACGACGACGCGGCCGAACACTTCCAAATAAATACTGGCATTGGACAAGCCCGCAGTGGCATCTTGCGCGACCGCAGCAAGCAATGTGGTGCTGGTCGTTTCCAGCTCGGTCCACTCCTCTTGCAGACGACAAGCCAGGGAGGCCTGAAGGGCGTCCTCGCTAACCAGTGCAGCGTCAATCGTGGCGGCAATGCGTGTACCCAGCAAAGCCATACCAGCGCCGTCGCTCAGGCCAATCTTTCGGCCAAGCAGATCCATGCCTTGAATACCATGAGTGCCTTCATGCAGCGGATTCAGGCGATTGTCTCGGTACAAGCGTTCCACCGGGTATTCGCGCGTGTAACCGTAGCCTCCGTGCACCTGAATGGCCAGATCGTTGGCTTGCAGACAAAACTGTGCCGGCCAGGATTTGATGACCGGTGTCAGCAATGACAGCAAGGCTCTGGCCTGCGCACGGAACTCGGCGTCGGGCCCCGTGGCAGCATCATCGGCCAGGCGCGCACCCGTCAGGCACAGCGCAAGGCCGCCCTCAACATACGCTTTCTGCGTGAGCAGCATACGGCGCACATCAGCGTGTTCAATGATCGGCACCTGAGGGGACGCGGGGTCTTTCGCGGAAGCCGGGCGGCCTTGCAGCCGCGTACGGGCATAGTCCAACGCATAGTGATAGCCACTGTATCCAAGCACTGTGGCCCCCAGCCCCACGCCAACTCGGGCCTCGTTCATCATGTGGAACATGCAGTTCAGACCACGATGGGGCTCGCCGATGAGCTCACCCAGGCAATCGTCATTCTCACCAAAACTGAGCACGGTGGAAGTCGTTCCTCGGTACCCCATTTTGTGGATCAAGCCCGCCAATGCAACATCGTTACTCGAACCCAACGAGCCATCAGGATTCACGCGGAATTTAGGTACAAGAAAGAGCGACAAACCGCGTGCGCCAGGAGGCGCATCGGGCAGCCGGGCGAGGACTAAATGCAGGATGTTTTCCGTCAATTCGTGGTCGCCACCCGAAATGAAGATCTTGCTGCCGCGAATGCGGTAATTGCCATTGCCTGTTGGGGTGGCTTGCGTACTCATGTCAGAAACTGAGGATCCGGCTTGCGGTTCGGTCAGTGCCATCGTGCCTAACCAGCGCCCCTCAAGCAGTGCCGGGAGAAATCGCTGTTTCTGTTCTTCCGTACCAAACGCGCGAATCAGATTGGCGTTAGCAGAGGTCAGAAACAGGTAGGCCGACGTAGGGGTGTTGGCCGCGCGAAACAAGGTTAACGAAGCCTGCACGACGCTGACTGGCAATTGCATGCCGCCCCAGTCGTAGTCATGCCCAGCCGCCAAAAAGCCCGCTTCAGCAAACGCGCGCACGGCTTCTTTAACCTGCGCAATCATGACAACGCGAGTGCCATCGAATCTGGGTTCGTTCTCATCCGCCTCATGCGCATGCGGGGCGAACTTATCTGTGGCGATCCGCTCTGCGGTGTCCAAGACCGCGAGAAACGTCTCACGATTATGTTCGGCGTACCGAGGACGTTCGCAAAGATCGTCCACGCTCAACATGTCGAACAGCAGGAACTCGAGATCTTGGCGGCTCATTGGGGTAGACATGAATTCTCCTAGTTAATTCCGCAATGCAGAACGCAATTCCGCAATATAGCATTCCGAATAAAAACCGAAAAGCCTGTCGAACCGAAGACATTCGCCAAGATATTCCTAAGTGAAAACGATATTTGCATCGCAACAGCGATCTGTAGCATACTTAGAAAAAATTCAATATCAGAATTCAATTCTGCAATGCAGAATTAACGTCGCGATAATTCAATCGGACATCCCGTTAGAGGAGACATCAGCTATGAATCGTTCTACCCAACTGCGTCTATTTGTCGCCGCATCCGCATTTGCCCTGTCCACAGGGGCAGTTGCTCAGAGTTTCCCGACGCATCAGATTCGCCTGATCGTGCCCTATGCCGCAGGCGGCATTACGGACCAGGTGGCTCGCCAACTCGCCGAACGCGTAGGCGCGAGTCTGGGACAGACAGTGGTCGTGGAAAACAAGCCGGGCGCGAATGGCACCATGGGAGCGATGCTTCTGAAAGGCGCAGCAGCGGATGGCTATACGCTTTCGATGGCGCCCGTTGGCACGTTTCGCCAGCCCCATATGCAGAAGGTGTCTTATGACCCACTCAAGGACTTCACCTACTTGTCCATGGTGGCCGGTTATAGCTCAGCCATTGGCGTGAACAGCAGCTCACCGTATAAGAACTTGCAAGACCTTATTACTGCTGCGAAGACCAAGGGCAGCCATCTGACTTATGGCACCTCGGGCACCTACAGCACACACCATCTGGCCATGGTGATGTTGGGCAAAGAAACGGGAGCAGAGTGGACCCACGTGCCGTTCAAGGGAGACTCGGAGGCAATCTCGTCAATGATGGGCAACAACACAGATTTCACCGTGGTGGCCAACACCATGCGCCCATTTATGGATGAGGGCCGTCTGCGCATTCTTGCCACGTTTGGCGACACGCGCTCGGCCGACTATCCCGACGCGCCAACAGCCAAAGAACAGGGATTCCCTGTCGTGATGGCGTCGCCCTTCGGCATCATCGGACCCGCTGGAATCCCCGCCCCCGTCGTTGCCAAATTAGATGCTGCCTTCAAGAACGCCCTGGAAGAACCCAAATTCCAGGCCTTCGCCAAACAGGTGGGTTTGAACATTATGTACAAGAACAACGCGGACTACACCGCTTACGCCAAGGAAGCCTTCGCGTATGAAAAAGTGCTGCTCGACGCGGCCGGCTTGCAGTTGAATCAATAAACAAATCAAAGCCACGGGCGCACATCTTGTCCCCGCGGCATATGCATTCCTCCGACACGGGGCAGAGATGAGTAACGAGATAGTGAAGTACGACGTTCACGGCGAAGTAGCCGTAGTGCAGATGGATAAGCCACCCGTAAATGGGCTTGGCTATGCCCTGCGCAGTGGCTTGCTCGCCGCGTTGGACCGAGCCACGGCTGATGAAGCCGTCACGGCTATTGTGTTGACCGGTACGGATCGCTTCTTCTCTGGCGGCGCCGACATTACCGAGTTCAATACGCCCAACGCTCTGCGTGAGCCGCGTCTTGCCACATTGATCACGCTCCTCGAAGATTGCACAAAACCTGTCGTCGCGGCTATCTCGGGTAATTGCCTGGGTGGCGGATTAGAGCTGGCAATGGGGGCTCATTTTCGCGTGGCTGCGCCTGGCGCCCAGCTGGGTCTTCCCGAGGTCAAACTCGGCTTGCTTCCAGGCGCTGGCGGCACCCAAAGGTTGCCCCGTCTGATCGGCCTGGAATCGGCGCTGAATTTGATTGTGACGGGTGCGAGCGTGCGCGCGTCCTCATGGGCCGACACTCCATTCATTGATGAAATTATTGACGGCGATGTAGTGGTCGGCGCCATTGCTTTCGCCAACAATGTAATTGCGGACAAGCGTCCGATCCGCCGTACCCGTGACTTGACGGTGACAGATCCGCTGTCCGCCCCATTCCTGGCTTTTGCGCGAACGAACATTGCCGCAGGAAAAGACAAGGCACTATTGCCCGCGCAATTGAAATGCGTGGAGGCCGTAGCAGCATCAATTCAAAAGCCGTTTCTGGACGGTCTTGCGCTGGAACGGGCTTCGTTTCTGAGCTTGATGCAAAGTACGGAATCCAAGGCGCTGCGCCACCTCTTTCAGGGCGAACGTGCTGCCACGAAGATTCCCGATGTGCCAGATACCACGCCGCTGCGCAAGATCAACCAGGTTGGCGTCATTGGCGCAGGCACGATGGGTGCTGGCATCGCGATGAGCTTTCTGAACGCAGGACTGCCCGTCATCTTGCTAGAGCTTGAGCAAGCGTTTCTCGACAAGGGCATCGCGACGATCCGCAAGAATTACGAAAACTCAGTCGCAAAAGGGAAATTGACCGCTGATCAGGTCCAGGCGCGCTTGGCGCTCCTGACGCCAACGCTCAGCTACGGCTCGTTCAGTCAGTGCGACCTGGTAATTGAAGCCGTATTCGAGAGCATGGACGTCAAAGAACAGGTATTTCGCCAACTGGATGAGGTCTGCAAGCCGCAAGCCATTCTGGCGTCCAATACGTCTGCGCTGGATCTCAATCAGATCGCCGCCTTCACAAAACGCCCTCAGGATGTGGTGGGCCTGCACTTCTTCAGCCCGGCCAATGTCATGCGCCTGCTCGAAGTCGTGCGCGGCGCGGCGACCGCTAAAGACGTTCTCGCGACCTGCCTGGCAATGGCCAAGACCATCAAGAAGCTGGCGGTCGTGTCCGGCGTGTGTGACGGCTTCATCGGCAACCGAATGGTGGCGCGCTACGTCGCGGCTGCCAATCAACTGATTGAACAAGGCGCGTTGCCACAGCAGGTTGACCGTGCGTTACAGAACTTCGGCCTCTCGATGGGGCCTTGCCGTATGAACGACTTGGCAGGCATCGATATTGGCTACGCGGGGCGCATGCGTCGCAAAGCCGCCAATCCGGACGCTTACACCCCGTTCATCGCCGACCTTCTTGCGCAAGCTGGCCGATTTGGGCAAAAAACGGGCGAAGGCTGGTATCGCTACGAATCCGGAAACCGTAATCCAATTCCCGACCCTGCCGTTGAGTCCATCATCAATCAGTACCGCGCCGAACATGGCATCGTCGCGCGAAGAATCAGTGATCAAGAGATCGTCGAGCGCTGCATCTTCGCCCTGGTCAACGAAGCCGCCCGCATTCTGGAAGAAGGCATCGCCACCAGAGCAAGCGACATTGACCTGGTCTATGTGAACGGCTACGGTTTTCCACGTCAGGTCGGCGGCCCGATGCTTTATGCAGATATCGTCGGCTTACCCACTGTGGTGCGCACACTCCGACGATTCGCGGCAGAACCGGGTGCGGCAGCATGGTGGACACCAGCACCACTGCTGGTGCAACTGGCCAACGCTGGCAATACCTTCAATTGATCATCGAACACCGTCGCCTTGACGCCGAGCCACTCGCGGCGTCAGCACATCGTGCCGGCACGATGTGCCTGAGAACACCCTCAATCAGGATCTTTCATGACTGACGTCGTCATTGTCTCCACCGCCCGCACCGGACTCGCGAAGAGCTGGAAAGGCGCCTTCAACATGACCTACGGGGCCACGCTTGCGGCCCACTCCATCGAACACGCCGTGAGGCGCGCGGGCGTTGACCCCGCGGAGATTGAAGATGTCATCCTTGGGGGCAGCCTGTCGGAAGGCACGACCGGCGGTAACGTGGCCCGCGCCGCGGCGCTACGGGCGGGCCTGCCGGTGACCACCGCCGGCATCACCATCAATCGTTTTTGCTCATCGGGCCTGCAAGCTATCGCCATGGCTGCGCACCGAATCATCGTCGATAAAGTACCGATGATCGTCGCCGGTGGCGTAGAGTCGATCTCGTGTGTGCAAAACGAGACCAACCGCCATATGCGCAATGACCCGTGGTTGTTGGAGCATAAGCCCGAGATCTACTGGAGCATGCTCCAGACGGCCGAACAGGTCGCCCGGCGCTACAACATTTCCAAGCAAGATCAAGACGCCTACGGCGCACGCAGCCAACTGCGCGCCGCAGCGGCACAAGCAGTCGGCTTGTTCGACGCAGAAATCGTCCCCATGACCACCACAATGGCGGTACAGGACAAGAGCACAGGACTTATCGGTCGGCGTGAAGTCACCATTTCCAGTGACGAGGGCATTCGTCCCGACACAAGCCTGGAAGCCGTGAGCAAGATTCGTTCCGCATTGCCAGGCGGACTCATCACCGCAGGTAACGCCAGTCAATTTAGCGACGGCTCCAGTGTTTGCGTCCTGATGGACGCGAAGCTCGCAGAGCGTCGCAACTTACAGCCACTCGGCATCTTCCGTGGGTTCGCTGTAGCAGGTTGTGAGCCAGACGAAATGGGGATCGGTCCCGTTTTTGCAGTCCCCCGTCTGTTGGAACGCAACGGCCTCACCGTAGACGACATCGGCCTGTGGGAACTGAATGAGGCCTTTGCTTGCCAAGTGCTCTACTGCCGTGACCGACTGGGCATTCCCGACGACAAGCTGAACGTAAACGGCGGCGCCATTGCTGTGGGCCATCCCTATGGCGTGTCGGGTTCCCGCCTCACGGGCCATGCACTCATCGAAGGCAAACGCCGAGGCGCCAAGTACGTCGTGGTAACCATGTGCATAGGCGGCGGCCAAGGCGCTGCAGGTCTTTTTGAAGTGGTGTAAGCATGAATACATACCGACTAGACGAACTTCCTGCCCTGCTGGAAAAGCCCTTGGGGACCAGCGACTGGGTACTCGTCGATCAAGCTCGCATTGATTTATTCGCACAAGCCACCGGCGACCACCAATGGATTCACACGGACCCGACGCAGGCTGCGAACGGCCCGTTTGGCACAACCATTGCACACGGGTTCCTGACGCTGTCTCTGATCCCGTTGCTGAGCAAAACAGCATTCGACATCAGCGGCTCAGGAATGGCGGTGAACTATGGCGTAAATCGCGTGCGTTTTACGTCGCCCGTACCGGTGGATAGCCAGTTGCGTGGCCATTTCAAATTATTGGGCTTCGAGCCACGTGGTAAAGGCCATCAATTGACAATTGAGGTCACGGTAGAGCGGCAAGGCCATGAACAGCCCGCATGTCTGGCGCAGATGGTGTCATTGCGTTATTAGGCGCTGCTGATTCGAAATGAAGGACTCTCGCTGCGCGGTGGAATATTGGCGTCAAGATGAATAGATACGCAACGTCAATTGGTATTCCCCCCGGAAATCGTCACGCCCCTAACCCGCAGCCGTGAACTGCTGCTCATCATGCAGAACGTGAAATCGGGACCAATTCGTAGGCCGAGTGACGTGTTTGATCCGTGTCATGTTTCAGTGCAGTTGCCGATCAAGAGTCGCGGTTTACGCGCGTTCAACGTTGGCGTTCTTGGCGACGGAGGATCGCGCTCCACCCACGCTATCAATCCTCCGCATGCAGACAGTGCAGTTCCTTTATAAGCAGACGCGGTTCACTTCAAAGGTTCTACGATTTCCAAAAGTGACAGG
Organism: Achromobacter deleyi; assembly: GCA_040391965.1. Classification (GTDB taxonomy): domain Bacteria; phylum Pseudomonadota; class Gammaproteobacteria; order Burkholderiales; family Burkholderiaceae_B; genus Achromobacter; species Achromobacter deleyi_B. The sequence continues at coordinate 8,582 of JBEBWV010000064.1, forward strand.
CCCCACTAGCATCTTCATCTGCATTTCAAATGCGTCACCCACCTTCCCATGCGCAACAAATTCTTAAACCGCGCACGCGAAGGAGCGTGCTCTTACGCCTATCGCTCAGAATTCCCACACTATGTTTAATAACGCAATCGTTTCTCATCAATCGCCCACTCTCGCGGTGCGACTGGTTCAGCAAGAAAGCTACACTCAAATTTCAGAACTAAAGCAGAAATTTGCGGCCCTCAATCGTGATCTGAAGTCGATTTGCAATATATACCTCGAGCCGATTACCTCTCAAAAGAAGCTGAGAAATCGGCAGCAAGCGCAATTCCTGACAGCGTAAAAAGCGCAGGTTCCTCTCACGCAGTGGCACTTGTCCGAGACCTGATCACTCTGCCGCTTGCGGCGGCTCGCCAAGGCAACCCTAACGACTACCGCGACCAGAACGTCTACTACGCAATTAGCGAGCTTCTAAGAGCTATGACCAAGCTGTACCCTGCCCTACGGCAAGCGCAATCCGTGACAGCGGTTCTAAAGGCATCGGTCGGGAACTATCAATATCGAACTCTCGACATGCACTTCAAGGCAGCCTGCTTGCTCGACCAGATTGAGACGATTCCATTCAAGCAAGCCCTGTACGTCGTCAAGAATACCGATTCGTATGATGATCGCCTGATCGATCCAAACTACAGGCGCATCCCTGAAGTCAGGCATCAAGAAACGCCCGGCTCGCCAGCGTAATCACATTCAAGCCCAGAGCAACTTAAGCGTGAACGTTCACGCTTAAATCTATTGATGAGCCATTAACTCAGTGCGCCGCGTGGCGAAACTACCGAGGCAAACCGCTGCGGGTTTTAGAGGTGCCGTGGTGGAAGTTTCATTGGTCGCCACGTTTTCGCCCCTGCGTGGTGTGACGCAACTTACAAGGCGAAACTCTCATTGATCTCTGAACATCATTGCCCGCAAGCTGCTACGCATCGCCTTCGGCGTCTGGAAATCACGAAAACTCTTCGATCTGGAGATTTTTATCGCCAATCAGGCTATACGAAAACCATCGAATTTACGCACGGTCGGTGCTGCCTGTCAGGAACGACGAAGCCACCCCAGCACTCGCCCGCTTCCCACCGTGACATGGCCGTCTTCACGGACTAGCGCATGCGTTTCCCGAGAGGCCCCAAACGGCCCCGGGTTCTGCTGGATAACCTCAATGGCACCCTCTTCCACCTTGGACACAATCGCGACGTGTCCATAAGGATTGAATAGCCAGGGCGCAAAGACAATGATGTCGCCCGGCGCTGGCGTGCTTAGTCCGGAATTTGAATACTGAAGCAGGTTGCGCGCTTGGTTCAGCTCGCCGTCCCCAAGTCGCTTATCAAAGAAATCTTTCGCGTTGCCTCGCGCTTCGGGCATCCGATGGCCGAAATGCTCAAAATAATAGCGTTTGATGAACTCCACACATTGCCAGCGCAAACCCAGGTTATAGCCATCGCTGGACACGTTGCGGCCCTGAATGTGATTCATCGCCCCGTTGTAATAGACGGCCACGCCATCAAGTTCGTCAATCGCCTCGCCAGGCGTGTGAGACAAATTCACATTCACATGCGTTGCCGTCCACCCCAGGGCGATTACGAGCGCGCCCATTCCCAAGACGGAGGCAATAACGGTACGACTACGACGGAGAACGGTGGGCATTAGAGGCTTGCAGGATGCGTTATTGGAGTACTGAAATGCCGCCACTATAAGCAAGAATTCATTTTCTGGCTGTAGGTTCAGGTTGCTTGCCACGCAAATTGGGCGTTGATTCTTGGCCTGCTGTGGTGGGGGAGGCGACGAGACGTCAACTCATGCTGTTGGCAAATAGCAGTTCGGACGCCGGGGAGCCAGACGAAGCTAACTGATCTGATTCGCCGTTTTAATACGTGTTTGCTGTTTTTTATATGCGCTTTTAGATGCGCGGGACCCGTGCATGGCTCCCAGCACGTTGTCCCTCAGGAATCGCGGGTTTCGCGCGCTCAGTAGTGGGGTTCTAATCACCGTTTAGTCGCGCTCCACCCACGCTTCGCATTGTCGCCGAAAGGTCGATTAGAAAAAGTCCGAGTGACACGCGCGGGTGCAATACTTGCACGATTGGTGTGGTGTAGAGCCAATAGCGGAACGGACGTAAACGGGTAGGCATACTTTTGACGCGGTGCGCGGAGAAGCGTTGCCGTGCTCGCTTCGTCAGCCGCCACGCAGTAGCGTGGGTGGGGGGCGCGGTTGCCGGCATCGTAGATCCCCAGGCGAGCGCGCGGGAACCCCCCACATAAAACCCCCCCACAACAAGTAAAGCAGCCCACACCAATGCTGTTCAAGCAGCGCGTGTAATCCTCGAACCTAATCCCACACCAATGCTGTTCAAGCATCGCGGGTTACGCGCGCTCAATAGTAGTTTTCTTGCGTCAGGTTGATCGCGCTCCACCCACGCTACGATTGATCTCCGTGGCACGGGGGGTGTTCGATCCGGGATGCCTGTTACGAACGCGATCGGCCACTTCGGCATCTCGTCGACCAAACGCCAGGACCGCGAGAACACGTCACCGGACTGAGGGCCCTTGCGGTAGAAAATCTCCTGCCACATCAAACTGACACTGTTCCTTCGCGATCTCGATCAACGTTGTCACGATCGGATTAACCATGCTTTTTTTATAGACCGCGTAGTAATTGATCGTTGGCAGGTCGGGCTGCACGTTGAGCTTGCGCAGTGCGCCACGCTCAACAAAGGGCGCGAAATACGCGCCCGGTAAATAGCTGATGCCCAGCCCAAGCATGGTCAACTGCGCCATCATGGCCAGGCTATTGCATGTGAGCACCCGTTTGACCGACAAGCCTTGCTCCGCGAACCAGGCATCGTAAAGATGCGACAGCGCTGAGTTGGTTGGCTGAGAAATAACGGGATACGGCACCAGATCCTGCGGCGTGAGCGTTGCCGAGAAATCAATATCCAAGGTCGGGCTGGCCATCCAAACGTTGGTCACGGCCCCCAGGTGGACGCAGTCGTATTGATAGCTCCAGAACGGCCCCGGCATAATGGCCAGATCAAGCTGATCCGACTCCAGACGTTCGTAGAGCGTGATGCCGCCATCAATCTCGGGCATCAGTTGCACCTTGGAATAGCGCTGGCTGACTTGTTTGATCAGGCCGGCCAAACAGGTCAGCGCCACCAACTCGGTCACCCCCAGGCGCACTGTCCCCTCAAAACTGGCGGCATCGGCCATGTCGCGGACAATCCGACTATTCAAGTCCAGCATCTCGCGAGCCAACTCGAACAGCTTGCGACCATGCTGCGTCAGGACCAGGGTTTTGGCACGGCGCTCAAATAAAGGAGATCCGGCAAAGGTCTCGAGTTCGCCGACACGCTTGGCAATGGCGGATTGGGTCGTGTGCAGCTTTCTGGAGGAAGCGCTGAAGCTGCCCAAGAGCGAGCTCCAATAAAACGCCTCCAACTGCTTGATGGTGTACATCGCGGCGGTTGAGGAAGAATTGAGCGAAGCGACTACCTTACCATCGGGTGCTCGCAGCCCCTCAGCCGCCGTGTCTGAACGCAAAATCATTATCGGGTGGGAATGATGTCGCTCAGGAACTTCTGTGCACGCGGATGCGTCGGGGCGGTGAAAAAATCAGCAGGGGCAGCCGTTTCCAGAATTTCCCCAGCGTCCATAAACACCACGCGATTGCAGACGTCACGGGCAAAACCCATTTCGTGCGTGACGCAGACCATCGTCATGCCGTCTTGCGCCAACGACTTCATCACCTGCAGCACCTCGCCCACCATCTCCGGATCCAGCGCGCTGGTGGGCTCGTCAAACAACATTACCGGCGGTTTAAGCGCCAGGGCGCGGGCAATAGCCACGCGCTGCTGCTGCCCACCCGACAACGCGCCAGGAAACGCGTCAATTTTGTGCGCCAGACCCACGCGTTCGAGCAATACCTGCGCCAACGCGGTGGCTTCCTTGCGTGGTGTTTTCAGGATATTGACCGGCGCGAACAACACGTTATCCAGCACATTCATATGCGGAAACAAATTGAACTGCTGAAACACGAAGCCGATCTTCTGGCGAAGGTGATTCAGATTGAGCCCCTTGGCATAAATGTCTGTGCCATCGACCGTAATCTTGCCGCTCTCGATGGCTTCAAGACGGTTAATCGTGCGGATCAGCGTCGACTTGCCTGAACCCGACGGTCCGCACACCACAACGACTTCGCCACGCGCGACGTCCAGATCGATATTTTTCAGGACCTGAATTGGCCCGTAGAATTTATTGACTTTATCCAGCTTGATCATGAATTGCAGTCCTTTGTTCAGGCCATTGCGCGCGCACGGCGAATCCGCCAGTCCAACCAGCTCAAACCGCGCGAGAGGCTGAAACACACAAGAAAGTAGATGATGGCCAAAATGCCAAACACCTGTAGTGGCTTGGTCAGCACCAGGTTATTCACCTGATTTGCCGCGAACGTCAGTTCGTTCACGCTGATCACATAGCCCAGCGAGGTCTCTTTGATCGTCGACACAAATTGGCTGGTCATGCTTGGCAGCACGTTAAACAGAGCCTGTGGCAAAACAACCTTGCGCATCGTCGTCCAGTACCCGACACCCATCGAGCGTGACGCCTCTATCTGCCCTTTCGGAATGGCTTCGATGCCGGATCGGATTACCTCCGACAAGTAAGCGCTTTCGTAGACAACAAGCGCGCAGATCAGCGTCCAGAACCCGCTCACGGCGTGGCCGGTGAGTTTGGGCACCACAAAGTACGCCCAGAAAATCAGCATCAGCAAGGGCATGCCGCGCACGACGTTGACCAACACCTTGCTCGCAATAGCAAGGCTGCGCCATGGGCTGACGCGCGCCAGCGCAATCAGCATGGCCAGCGGAATAGACAGCGCCAGGCCCAGCAGAGCCAGAATCAGCGTGAGGGCCAAACCACCTAGCGGACCATTGGGGTACTGCCCCACCAACAGCATCGGCCAATATTCGCGAATCACATCAAGCACGACGGCCTCCTTGATTCAGGCTGTAGCGCGCGTAGATCCGCGACCCGATAAACATAAGCAAGAACGAACCACATAGGTACATCACGGTAGCGGCGCCAAACGTCGCAAAGGTGCGATACGTCTCGTTTTCGATTTCCCGCGCCTGATAGGTAAGTTCAACCACCCCGATCGCCATCGCCACGCTGGTGTTTTTGAACAACAGCAAGGCCCGACCAACCAGCGTCGGGATAGATCCGCGAATGGCCTGCGGCACGATGACAAAACGCATGCATTGCAGAAAACTTGCGCCTAGCGCACGGCATGCTTCGAATTGGGTATACGGAATGGCGCGCAGGCCACTGCGGATGTCTTCGGCGATGTAGGCCGCCGATCCCAAGGCCAGCGCAATTGCCGCCAAGGACATCTCGGCGTTGTGCTGGTAGAGCCAGGTGCGAAACCCTTCAGGCAAAAGCTCAGGCATGCCGAAATACCAGAACAACACTTGCACAAGCAAGGGCACGTTACGGTGATACTCGACGTAGGCATCGACAAACCAGCGACATGGCGCCAGATTGATTGTTCGTATCACCACAAGCAGCACGGCAATACTGAACGCCATTACCCACGACACCACAAACAATTGAACGGTCGTGACCATGCCGTCAAAAAGTTGGTAGAGGTGAGCGGAATCAAGAATGCTCATAGATAAAAAAACTCCACGTAGCGATTAGCCGGAACGCCACTGGCTCCAATCAGCATGCTGATTGAAGCCAGTATCTGGCGCCGGATATGCGTGTATCAGCCCGCGATCGGGCCGATCTTGAAGCTGCGTTGCAGCTTGTACGGCGTGTCTGCACCGAACCACTTTTCAAACAACTTCAGCGCCTCGCCGGACGTTTCTGCCTCGTCCAGCGCCTGATTTACAGCGGCCAACATACGAGGTTGGTCCTTGCGCACGCCCAGCCCCCACGACTCATCGAACACTGATTTTTCGATAATCTGAACCGGTGCGGTTGGCGGGCTCTGCAGCACCAGACGAACCAACACGAGTTCAGAGGCAAACTGCGCATCGACCTTTTTTTGCTGCAAGGCCAGATAGGATGCGGAGCTGTCGCCGTAACCGATCACCTGCGACTTGGTCAGAATGCGCTTGATTTCGCGTTCCGAGCTGGATCCCTTGGTCGTCGCCACGCGTCGTCCGTCAACAGCTTCAATCGTGCTCAGGCCCGAGTCCTTGCGCACCAGCAGCTTTTGCGGGCTGACATAGTAGGCATGGCTAAACGCGATCTGGCCGGCGCGATCCGGTGAGTAGCCCAGGTTGGCAGCCAGAATATCCACACGGCCCTCGTTCAACTCAGGCACACGCGCCGCGACCGACAGCAGCTTGTACGTCACTTTGACGCCTAGCTTGTCCGCAACCAGTTTGCAAATATCAACGTCATAGCCCACCACCGTGCGGGTCGCGGCGTCCTGAAAGCTGAAAGGCTGCGATGTGCCCAAGGTGCCACACACCAACTCACCACGTGCCTTGACGTCGTCAAGCTGGTCGGCCTGCGCCGCGCTCATGCCGCCAAGCGCGACGGCTGCCAGTACGGCGCTTATGAAGGTATTGCGTTTCATCTGGATTCCCCTTGTGATTTGTAGTGCAAATGTCGTGACGATCAGACTAGGCGTTCGCACGCCTGACGGATCGCTGCGCATCCTTGTTTAATGTTGTCCATGGAGGTCGCAAAAGACAGCCGGAACGTGCCTGGCGCGCCATATGCATGGCCGTCAATGACGGCCACACCTGCCTCGCGCAGCAAGTAATGCACCAGATCCGTGTCGGTATGCAGGGTGTCTCCACCAGGTGTCTTCTTGCCCAGCAAGCGCGTGCAATCCGGGAACACATAGAACGCCCCCTCGGGGACGACAATATCCAGGCCTGGTGTTTGCGAGAGCTCCGCCACGGCTTGATCTCGCCGCTCACGATAGATGTTCGCGAAATGGGATACGCAGTCTTGTGGCCCCGTCAGGGCTTCCAACGCCGCCGCCTGACTAATCGAGGATGCGCCAGACGTACTCTGCGATTGTAGGATAGCCATTGCTTTGATCAATTCGGCGGGTGCCGCACCGTAACCAATGCGCCAACCCGTCATGGCGTAAGCCTTGGATACGCCGTTGACCATCAAAGTGCGCGAAATTAGCCAAGGCGCTACCTGCACGGGGTGCACGGTTGGAGTATCGGTGAAATTCAGACGCGCATAGATGTCGTCTGTCATGAGCCAGACATGCGGATGACGCTCCAGCACCTCAGCCAGTGCAGCCAGCTCCGCTCCAGAATAAATGGCTCCGGTTGGATTGCTGGGTGAATTCATCATCAACCACTTGGTACGCGGCGTAATGGCGGCTTCCAGCGCTTGCGGGGTCAGCTTGTAATGGCTAGCTGGCGTGGTTTGCACCGGTACCGGCACGCCCCCATTGACCAGCACCATGTCCGGGTAGGACACCCAAAACGGAGCAGGAATGATGACCTCATCACCTTCGTTGAGCGTGGCGGCCAGTGCGTTGAAAATGACTTGCTTGGCGCCGGTGCTGACAATGACCTGCGAAATGGGATACTCGACCCCTGTTTCTTCCAACAGACGTGCGCTTGCCGCGCGCCGCAATGCTGCCGTGCCTTGGGCGGGCGGATACTTGGTTTCGCCGCGTGCGATGGCGGCTGTGGCAGCCTCGCAGATGTGGGCTGGCGTGGCAAAGTCTGGCTCGCCTACGGTCAGATCAATAACCCGCCTGCCTTGTTCGCGCAGATCAGCAATGATGGCGCGGGCGGCTACGCTGGGCGAGAGTTTGATGCGCTTGATTCGATCGGCAATGATGCTCATTTGGCACCGCCTGTCTTTTCGGCAATGGTGCGTTCCAACCAGGGCTTCACATAGGTGCCCGCCAAGAGTTTCTCTTTGGCAATCAACTCGTCGCTCTCTTTTTTCAATGCCAGGGCCAAGATGGCGTCCGCATACTCGGCGGGAATAGCCACCACACCATCGGCGTCACCGACGATGACATCACCTGCGCGGACCACTTGGCCGCCAATTGACACGGGTACGTTGATTTCGCCCGGGCCGTCTTTGTACGGCCCTTTATGCGACACCTCCCGGGCAAAGCAGGCAAACTCACCTTGCTGGAACACGTCAAGATCGCGGACCGCGCCGTCGATGACGAAGCCGACGATGCCACGCGAGCGGGCATCCATCATCATCAATTCGCCCACCAGCGCATTGCTCGTATCGCCGGCACCATCAACCACAATGACATCACCCGCCCCACCCATGGAGATCGCTTTGTGGATCATCAGGTTGTCACCTGGGCGGGTCTTGACCGTGATCGCCACGCCCACCATACGGGTCGCCGCCGTATGCATAGGACGCAGGCCGCTCACGCCATAGAGGCGATTCATGCAATCGCTGATCTGCGCCGAGCCGACCGTAGCGAATGCCGCCAGCGTATCAGGGGAAATGGCCAGATCTGGCCGGGGAAGAATGCGAAAACCAATGGGGCTCATGGTGTAAATGCAACCGAGTCGATGACGAGATATGCATTACAAGGCCCACCAGTCCAATCATCAAAACGATATAAATTCGGGCTGATTCACGAATTATTTTCGTAGGTGATTTGGAGTCAGGAAGTAAAGGTAATGGATGTGGAGATTTTGATGACCGTGTGCCGGCGCCAGCAGACCACGCCAAAAACCTAAGGTGCGCTCACGTTCACATGTTCGCGCAGTATCCGGCGAATTTCCAAGATAGCCGCAGGGGTCTCTTGCACGCTGTGCGAGAAATTGATGACCTTTTCCGATTCCGCGCCGGGAAGATGGGCGCTGCGATACGGCACCAAGCCGTCGGTGGAATCAATCAGTGGCACGTTTGGCGTGTTGTTGGCGATGATGCTGTGATAGCGCACTAATGGTGAGATGGACATTTTCGCTGTGAGCTGCACGAACGGATCATTCTCACTCAGGTTGTCCACCCCGTTGGGAATGCGAAACGTGCTGTCGGGTCGTGGTGTCTCGTCGGTGTCGAGCATTTTGTTCAGCGTTGTGAACTGCTGCACCACGGTGACTGGCAGCGTAATCAGGTTCGAGAACCAACGTGCCATACGATTCTCAGCAAAGGGCGTGCCGCGATGGGGTGCTGCGATAAACACGGCTCGGGTAATGCCCGGAAAGGGCTCAAAGCTTAATGTGGTGCCGAATTCATCACGAATCTTCGCAATTCTCGCTTCGTCCAGGCTGCGGCTCTGTTGCAAGGCATCCAGCAGCACACTGCCTGACGCAGACACCACGAGACGGCTCAAGACGCCGCCCATGCTGTGGCCAATAATGACCGCATCATGTGAGGCTTGAGCCTGATCTTTCGGATCAAAATGCGTAAACGTCTCGTGCAGCGCGGCACGAATGGCTTCATTATTGATCGCCACGGGTGCGTTGGTGGGGTAGAACACTTGCCAGATCTGATACCGCTGGCGCAAGGCTTCGTCACCCAGCACTTCGTTGGCCACGTTAATCCATGCCTCCGGGCTGCTCGCCAGCCCGTGCAACATGATGATGACGCGTCGCGTGGGGTCGTAAGGTTGCAGCATGTATACGTGCGGCGCGTCGATTCCCCGCGCTCTGCCCAGCACGTTGCTCAAGGCCTGGCTGGCAAATCCTGATCGGGCCAGCCACAAGCCATAGCCCGACGTGAAGTTGGCGGCCAATGGCACAGTCATGCCAGCCAGTTCCACAGAATCTTGGCGGTAGGGATCGTAGCCAACCAGATGAGCGTCTCGGGTCTGCAAGACCTGTTCCAGCGTCTTTCCAGGAAACGTCACAATGACCGTGACCGCCGGAAATGGCATTTCGCTAAAAGCGGGTCTGGCGGTACTGCTGTCGTACACCGTGCGTGCGCTCACGGCCACCAACTCGGCGCCAAAGCCGTCACGCCGATACATGCTGCGCAAGCCTCGGAAGCTCAAGCTGGATGCAGGGATCAACTCATGTGGAAGTATCTGGCCGTATGCCAATCTCACGCCCGACATCCGGCCATCCACCTGCCAATCGCCTGTGACAATCGTGACTGCCCCCAGCACGGGCGTGCCTCGATATTGTTCAAATAATCGAGTAACTGCGATTTGAACGGAATAGTTGTAGTAGTCACGCACCTGCGTTTGGCGATCTTCAAATGCGCGATCAGTAGGCGAGCGCGGCGTGAAGAAAAGATAGGCATACGCCGCGCGGGCCGATTGCAGATAGGCGTTGAGTAGTTGTTCTTCGTTTGCGGCGGTTTGTGGTCGGCGTTGCAGAACAAGCGCATGCATCAGCCACACCTCGGATAGCGTCGCCATTCGGCGCTCACTGTCCAGGCCTGCGCGTGTCATCAATATCTGCGTACAGAAATCAATATCGTTTGCGCAGTCTCGTGTCTGAAGCCCCAGCACCACCAAAGCCTGATGCGCGGATGCGCTGAGCTGGCCTGTGGTCAAGACATCGCCTCGGCGTTGCGCGATAAAGTCTTGCGTGCTGACAGAGGAAACCCTGACGCCCGCGCAACCCGTGCAAATGAGCACAACGATCAGAGCGCATGCTCTAACTACGATCTGACTCCAACGCCCCATGTTGTCTCGGTATTTTCTGCAGGTTGTTGATCATAAGCGCTGCGTGGAGACGGGCAAACTGCTATCTCCAGCTATCTTTCAACAAAGAGCAAAAATAAGGGCTGGCACGCGCTAAATCCATCAGCGCCATGCCTGCGCCAACGGTCATGGACTAGGGGTTGATCACGGCCAGCGGGTTATTGGCGGCCGGAGTCGGCCATTTGGGGCTGATTTCCTGCGAATGCAACATAAAAGCGCCGATGCTATCGGGGCCAGCCACGATTTGCAGGTGTTGATCTTGCAGCCAATGGCGAATGTCGGCCTCTGTTGCGTCGGCTCGAAACAGGACGCGCAGGACGCTGCCGCCAGAAACGCCAGGGGCGCTACCTCGATACTGTGGCGCGCTGTCGGGGCCGGTAGGGATACCGGGCATGCTATCGGCGGACTGCCTGTAGTGCATCAACAAGACAAATTGGCCAATAGCTAATGTGGCGGCGACCGCGGCGAAGGGTTTGAGCCACTGTGCACTATTGGCCGCCTCGCGTGGCGCTCTGGCGGGAGTGGTTGCACTAGGTGTCGAGGCGGTAGACGACAAAGCAAGCTGCAGACGCGCAATGCCCTGTTCCAGCAAGCGCTGATACGCAACGCGAGGATCATTCGGTGCATCCAGCGGCGAGCCTGTCAGGGCGTAGTCGCCCAAGACCTCCACCCGCGCAATCATGCCAGGTCGAGGCTCGAACGCTTGCGCGGCGCGCTGACCATGGTGCTCCAGCCATTTGACAGCGTCCAGACGCTCGGCAGAGAGGCGGCCCAGGCAATTGCCCAATTGATCTGCGGTGGCCTCTATTCGTTGGCCTGTGCAGACCATTCCGATCCGTGGATCTATCGGCGCGTCGCGTTCTTCGATAACCAGATCGGTCGCGCCCGCGTAGCTGATATCGGGCGTGGCGAGCCAACCCTGCCAGCGTTGCTCAGTTGCCATCCAGGTGTCGAGCAACATGGCGCCGAAGGCAGGCGCGTCGCGCAGGGCGTGGAATTGTCCCGGCGCCAGGGGTTGGGCGCGAACGGTATTGGCCTGTGCTGCGCGCTCGAAGGCATCAGCGAGATCGGGCGGGATGGGCAGCGCCGTCCACGGCGGGGCCGACTTGCGGTCAGTGCCTTGCTGGGCGACGACGTCATCTGTCTGGCAAGAACCGATCGGCTCGCTTGCCTCCAGGCGAGCCGCGATGACAGAGAGCGAGGGTGTCAGAGCGCGCATGCGGTCCATTGGCTTGAATCGAGATGAGTCTGTTCGGTTAACGCGACGACGCAGAGAATATCCAAAAGTATTTGCGCGGCTTCTACGTTTTCCCCGCTTGGCGCAGCTTTGGGTGCAAGCCCCAAGGTTTTATTGATCCAGCTTCCCAACAACGACGTGTTATGCGCCGAACTGGTGGCTTGGCGGGCGCCGCTCAGTTTGTCATCTTTGCGTCGGTGAACCAAGCCCAGTTGGCCGCTGCGATAGTGTATTGATGCGATCCGGCCAGCCAGATTGCTGGCGGGCGTGTCGCCGCAGCCGCAGACGCGCAACAGGAGTTGCATGTCTTCGGACAAGCCATTGATAAAGACGTGGGCAGCGGAATAGACCTTTTCCACAGGTAGACCATGCTCTGCCAGCACCTTGCGCTGATGATCTTCATCGCCCAGATCGCAGTGCGGAATATAGGCGTCTGGAATGGTGTCAACCGTGTCTTGGGTAGCGCGCAGTAAATCCAGCAAGTAGCGCCGAAAATACAGTTTGAGCGCACCCGTGTGGTCGGGGCCATTGCGGGACGTGCCCGGCATAACGCGTTCGACGAAAAACTGATGCCGCAAATCTTCCAGCGTTTCACCCAAAGACTGAGCTTCGCGCGGGCGATATTCACTCAGCACGGCGATGACACGCCGATAGAACTCACTCCACTCTTGTGTTGAAAGCGTGTCGCGTGAATTCCATAACGTGTTGATGCGGGGGAAATGTTCCTGCGCCAAGTCTTGACCTGCTCCGTGGATGATTAGCGGGTGCCTATTCAGCTCGCCATGGTCGTGCGCGGCATTGTATCCTTATGTATTCGCCCCCTCCGGCCTGCCTACACAGGCTCTCCCATGCGTCCAGTTTTGCTTTCCCGGTGCCGCCCACGCATCGTGCGCCTCGCCTTTTGCGTGTTATTTACAAGCGTGAGCCAACCCGGCTGGGCCGCCACCCGTCATGCCTTGGTCATCGGTAACGCTGCCTACCCGCAGCCATTGGTGAATCCGGTCAATGATGCGCGGGCGATCACCCAGCGTTTGCGGGCGCTGGGTTTCGAGGTCGAACTCAAACAAGATGCCACACGCGAAGACATTGCGGCCGCCTCGGAGGCATTTTCAATTCGAGCCCGAGGCGCGGATGTCGCGCTGATCTACTACGCGGGCCATGGTGCACAGGCACAAAACACCAGCTATCTCCTGCCAATCGGTGCGTCGGTAGATCGGCTCAGCACAGCGTCCATCGTGGGTCAGGGTTTGTCGGTGGAGCGCATTACCGGCGATTTGCAGCGTGCAGGCGCGCGCGTCGGCGTGTTGATCCTGGACGCGTGTCGCGAAAGCTACGAGCGAGGCCAGACACCTCTGACGCAACCCTTGCAGGGTTTCGCGCAACATCGGCCGCCGCAGGGCGTTGTGGTTGCCTATTCCACGGCGCCGGGTGCGAGAGCACGAGATTATTGGTCGCCAGAAGTGCGCAACAGCCCCTATACGGCTGCTCTGGTTGAGAGCCTGGAAGTGCCGGGACTACCCTTGGGAGACCTTTTTGCGCAAGTGGCTGAAAGAGTCTCTCTGGTAACGCAGGACACGCAAAAGCCCTATGCGACATTTGGCGAGACCTCGGTCCGATTGGTGCTGAATGATCCATCCCAACCCTCGCCGGATGCTGTGCAACCGACGATAGCGAGTGCTACGCCCCCTTCGAACGCGCCGTCAGAAAAGTACGGCGATAGCCGGAATTCGCGGGGCGGCGGTCGTTCGTGGCCAGGACATGTGTTGCAGGACTTGAACTACGAGATCGGCGTGACGATTGCCCGGCGTCCTTTTCCAAGGCAGGAACTTGAGAAGCGGGCGGCGGCAGGCGATGTGGTGGCTCAAACAGCGCTGGGTCGAGGGTTGGCAGACGCCAAACGCAATACTCCGGAAGATGCCGCCTTGGGTAGACGATGGTTGGAACAAGCCGCGACTCGCGGCTTTCCGGTAGCGCAGACCGATCTGGCCGAGCTGTTGATTATTGCCGGAGATAGTGAGTCGCTGGCGCGCGCGAGTGCCCTGCTCGACACCGCGACCGACGCCGGATACGCCCCCGCTCATGCCTATAAGGCAGACGTGGCACTCCGCACCGGCGGTGGCCGACGCGAGGTCGTGCGCCATTTGATGGATAGCTTCAGCGGCACCATGCAGGACTATCAGGGAGCCGTGCAAGAGACAATGGAGCAGCTTCAGTCATACAGGCGGTGAACCTCTGTGGAATGACTCCGGCGATTGATGCTAGTGATAGGCGTTGATCGTTCAAAGGCAATCTTGCGTAGATTCGTTGAGCCATCTGCATGCAGACGTTGGATTGCGCTGCTCTCCGGACTTTTCCTGGGATGGCTCCGGCTGTTTAAGCCTATGGGCATTCGCCCGCCAAAAATAAATTTTGAAATCCACCAAGCTCAGTCGTTAACCAGAGGACAGCCAACATATCGTCGGCTGCATTCTGAAATCAACGAAGGAGTACGCCATGGGCCAACGCGGTCGTGTCATCGTCTATCAACCGGACGGCAAGGGAACGGTCACTGTCTCCGGCGCGATGCTGGCATTTGATACAGCACGCCACTGGCGCTCACCCAACGCACCGAAGGTCAACGACGCTGTCGACGTTGAATTGAATGCCGACGGCAACTTGCAAAGCGTCACTTTGGTGCCATTGCAGAAAGTCGCGCAAGAGCATGCCGGACGCGTATCGGCATTGGGGCAAGCCAAGGGGCGTGAGATCTGGGCTGACGCCAAAGCGAGCTTGGGCCTTCCTGTGCTGGTTGCCCTGATGGTACTGGTGGTGGCGGCGTTCGCGCTCAACACTATCAACATCAACATCTACGGCGAAGTCTCGCTGAGCTATTGGCAGCTGTTGGGTTTGAATTCCAGTACCATTGAGAGCATGGGCGAATCGGGCGGTGGCCTGACCCTGGCGCGTTTTCTGTTTCTGTTGTGCGTGCTGGCTTGCGTGGCGACGCGCTTTATTCGCAAACCGCTAGCCTCGCTTGGAAAGTGCTTGCCCTTGGTATTTATCCTGGTGCACACCATCATCAGTTACGTCCAGGTATCCAACGGCCTTAACGAGGCCGGCAAAATGGCACGCAGTTTTGGCGGATCGCAAGCGGCGTCGATGTCCAGAAAAATGGCAGATCAAATGCTCACGCAATTGATGGAGGCCTTCAGCCTCGGATTCGGTTTGTACTTGTTGCTGGGCGCGGCGGTGGTCTTGGCTATTCTCGGCATGCGCGAATGGCGTCGCGCAGCCCGCTAAGGTTCTGATGGGTGCATCAGCTATAAGCCGCTGAGTTGGGCCCCAAGGGGCCCAACTGCACTTTACTTAACCCGCCTGCGTCGTACCCAAAGAAACGCTGCCGCTGCCACCAGGGCAGCAATCAGACCTGCGCCCACCTGCAGGCGCGCACGATGCTGATGCACCCAGCGCTCCCACTTGCTCCAGGCTTGTGTCTGGTAAAACCAGGCTGCTTCCTTAAAATCAGGCTCGGCACAGGTGCGGCCAAATGTGTTGCCAAAAGGTAGATACGCCCCGCGCTGGACATATCGCAGATAGACCTGCGACGCACGCGCCGGGTCGTCATCGATGATGTAGCGAGCCCCATGACAAAGCACGGCAGCAAAGGCTTGCGAACGAGGGGGCAATTCATTGGACGCTTGAATCGCGTGATCTGTCGCAATTTCCCGATAATGAAAGCGCGCAAACGGACGGGCTTCTGAGGCTGCATAACGCAAGCGCTCGTCAGGTGTCACGAAGGGGGCCGGCAGTGCCTGGGCGGCACGCGCCTCAGGCGTATCAGGCACGGACACCGCAGCACCAAATGTTTGCCATGGTTCCGGCCCGCGTCCTGCCCCGTAGGTATAGCCTCCGTCATACACCGCGTAGTCCGGGCTCTGTTCGTAACCCATGATCTCCATGCCGTATCGGCGGGCAATGCGAGACGCGTTATACGCCGCCTCAGCCCGAGTGGTGCGCCCCCACGCGCTCGCAGCCACGCGCAGCGCCTCGCCATAATCCGTTGCGCGCTGACGGGACTGCGGCATGACAATGTTGAATTTATTCTCGTCGTACGAGGTTTGTGCGAATCGGGGATCAAGGTCTGCCGGAAAGTACGGCAGGGCCTGATCAATCTTGCCGTCGCGAACCAGTCGTCTCGCCAGAAGCTGCCGAAGGCGTTCGCCAGAAGGCACTTGATGCGCGTTGGCCCACTCGTAGTATTTCTCGCTGTCGAACTGCGTGAAGCCTTCGGGAACGGTTGGCACGGAAGTGGCTGGCACGTGAGCATCCACGTAGGTTTTCAGCTCGTCGGTGGACAGCACGCGTTCAGCCACATAGGCCGCGTCGTTCCAATACGGTGCCAACAGCCAGCCGGCTTCGGGTACCGGCACCGTTGAAGCCGTAAAGAGTTGGTCCAGCGCCTCGATATATTGGCCCCGAGACAAGGTCAACACGCCTTGCTCTGCCTTCATTAGCGAGAGATTTCCGGTGTCAACACTAGTGTCATTGCGCGGAAAGTTACGCACCGCATGCGAGTATGCCTCGGCCGCCCGTTCGACATTGCCTTGTCGCAAAGCCAGTTTGGCGCGCACCCACCAGGCCAGTGAGGTGTCCAGTTTCTCGGACAACGATTGTGCCAAGTCATAGCGGCCGATGCGATAGGCCAGCGCAGCCACTCGATCTACCCCGTCGATCTTGCTCACATCCTGCTTCTGCAACGCCAGCACCAGCGATTGCAGCGCCGGGTTTGGCTGTACGTTCTTCGCGCCGCGCGCATTGTCTGCCAACCCACGCTGGCCGCTGGCAGAGAAGTTGGCGTCATAGTCATAGGCACTGTCGGGATTTCCATCGACGATGTCGCCAATACGGGCCAATGCATAAGCCACCAACAGACGTTGGGCGACAGGATCATCGATCAGCTGTTGTGCTCTTGCTCGGTCAGATAATGCCCAGTCTGCTAGGAGGCGCAAGGAAGCTACACCGCTGCTCGACCCGCTTGCCGCTTGCTGTGCGTAAAGATGGATAGCTTGCTTCAAATCTGCAGTCGGGATACTGGAAGCACAGGCAGTGCCATTCATGAAGTCTTCATACGCGCAGGGACCGCTCTCCCCCGTGAGATACAAGCGCGCTTCCTGACCCAAGCTGGCCACCGCCAACCCCTGCTCGTCATTACCGCCTTTTGCGGCGCGTTCGCGCACCGCCTGGTAGGCGTTTGCCGCGCGCTGCCGGATCGTGTCCGCAGTGTCATGTTCCGCAGGAGCCCCGCCAATTTCAGCGAGCATATAGGCAGCCCAGATGGCTCGCGGGTCACTTTCCCTGCCTGGCAAATTCAGCACTGCCTGAAAACGCTGGATCGCCCGATCCAGCAATGTATCGCTATCCTTTTCCGTCGCCCCCCGATAGTCCACCGCGCCCGCGGTATATAGGCGGGTAGCCTCGTCCAGACTCGAACCCGCCGCATAGGCAAGATCGCCGTCGGTCAATTTTCGGATAGCCCGAATCTGCTCGCGGGCCTTCACACTCAGCGTCGGGTCATAGTCCTCAGGAATATCGATGTCCGGCTGCGCGTCTTGCGCGCGCCAGTACGGGCCGTCGGCCTTAACCCCCACCGTGCTTGGCAGCAAATGCGTGGCCTCATAAGCAAACGAGTTGGCTGGGGTGCTGTAGAGCGTTGCCTGCCGATCATCGAGCAGCTGCGCCGGAAAATCCGGGCCGCAAGCGATGACCAATGTAGTGCCGGCCGCGGCCAGAGTGAGCGCAAGCGCAATCGGTTTACGGTTGAACATGGAACGAGGTCTTTGCATTGTTGCAGCGAATCCAGCCAATATTGCGTTGAGTACCCGCACGTAGCAAGCCATCGCGACCGCGACGCAGATACATGCCAGCGCCATCGCGCTCCAAGGTATAGCCATTAATGCCGTCACCCACCCGGCAGTCCCCATCCACGCGAACCCGGAAAGGCAGGCTCGCGTCCGCCGTGCCGGTATTGGCAAGGTACAAATCTTGTGCCCCGGTGCTGCGGTTCACGGGTGCCGAAAGCTCCAGCCTGGAATGCAATGCCTGCCGGGCCATTACCGCATGCCAGGTGGGCAGGCTCCAGATGCGCACATCAGCATCTGTCGGCAAGCGAAACCAGACAATGCCCGCCAAACCTGACGGGCGCTTGTGATTCAGCTGTTCAATAAAGTTGGCGATCACCGGAGGCGTCGCCACGAGTTCGCTGGCTTGCCCTTCCGCTTGCAGGGCGGGCCGCTCGCTCTCTATCGCGACCACACGCCCGACGTCATCCCACACCACTCGGCTGCCGTAGTTCGGCAAGGCGACGCGCCAGGGCCGCTGTGTTTGTTGTGCATAGGCTTCTAGCCAAGCCGCCGCACGCCGGGCATCAAACAGACCAAGACTTGGCGACAGCACGGCATGAACCTGAAGCACCGATTCATCGACGTTGCGCAACAGGGTAAGCAGATGCGGGCTTTCCAGCCAGGTGGGCAACGCCGTGATGGACAGACGCAATGCAGGCTCCAGCCCGCTGCGTAATTCGGCAAGGAACGCGCTATAGGCAGGAAGTTTTGAAGTCGGGCAGTCGTAGTCGATTTCCACACCCTTGACCGGGATGCCCGCCAGCCGCCAAGCGCTAACCGTGGTGGCAATGCGTTCCTGCACCGCCGCCCGGGGTAGTGCATCCGCCCGACCGTCCAGTCGGAGCACGAGGACGACGTTGCGGCGTGTGGCAGCAAGTGCGGCCAGATCTGGCGCGGCCACCATCCATCGGCCCCCTGCGCTCATTTCCGCCGCCAACACGCGCCACTGCTCGACCAAGCCAGCGCTATCGGCCAGCGCCGCGTTTACGGCGGGCGTCCATTGACGTTGCCATACATAGGCATCGTTAGGTAATGGAGGAGACTCAGAGCGTCCGCAAGCTGCCAAGAGCACTATCAATAGCGGAAATAGCGACGCAAGATTGACCCGACGAATAAACGGGCCTGATCGGCGCGCCACCGCGTTGAACGACAAACAGCAGGACATGGGGAATCGTGGGGGTTCGAAGCGAAGACGCCGCGCAGGTTGGGCAACCTGCGGGGACGATTCTATCGCTTCGCGTGACCAAACAGTGCGGGTTGGAGCGATAAACCAACACTGGTTGGGCGGCGCATTCGCATTTACTGATTGGCCGAGCCCAGGGATTGTTCGCATGCAAAAATCGGGAAGCTCCCTGCATCTGCGAGGCCTGTACTTCATATAAAGCAAAAGCCACTTCGTGGGTAACCAGAACCATTGCCTTCCCCCTCTTTGGCAAGAGACTTAACTACGCTCGCGTCTCGCCCCCAATACGTACCGCGCCATGAAGACACCTGACAGCACCATGCATTTCCTCGGCATCCTGATGCTGGATACGCAATTCCCTCGCCCATTGGGCGACATCGGGCATCCTGGCAGTTTCGAAACACTGAATATTCCGGTGCGATACCGCGTGGTCATCGGAGCGTCACCTAGCCGAGTCGTCAAAGAAGCCGACCCTGCGTTGCTAGTGCCTTTCATAGAAAGTGCTCGGGTGCTCGTCGAACAAGGTGCCACCATGATCGGTACCAGTTGTGGCTTTCTGGCCATGTATCAGGAAGAACTTCAACGTGCGCTATCCGTGCCGGTCGTCACGTCCAGCCTGCTTCAATGCGCCGCGCTGGAGCGGCCGGGCATCGTGACTATCGACGCTAGATCACTGAGCCCTCGCGTGCTGGAAGGCGCGGGCGTTGCGACCGGCACGCCAATCCAAGGAACGGAACCCGGCTGTGAGTTTCACCGACGCATCCTATCAAACGACACAACACTGGATCTCCAGGAAGCAGAACGCAACGTGACAGATGCCGCCATCGCGTTGATTGCCCGCCATCCCACCGTACAAAACATCGTCCTTGAATGCACCAACATGCCGCCTTACCGGCAGGCGGTGGCACGTGCGACCGGGCGAGAAATACATGACGTAATGAGTTTGCTCGAAGCTCGTTGGCGAGCAGAAACGCAACATCGTCCCTGCTGAAGGGACCCGCCGCACATCGACATATAAGTAATGCCATCAACCGAAATTAATTCCACTTTGGACTTATTCCATGAAAATTACTTGTTTGTCGTAATGAGTGGGGGGATTCTAGGATACGTGCAGATATCCAGGAGACTTCCCCATCATGAGCGCCCCGATCCCTTCGTTTGCCCACAGTTTGATCACGCGTGACGCGCGCGGCGTCTATACGCTGCAGATCACGGATGCCAAAAGCCTGAACATCCTCGCCACTCCAGTTACGCTGGGCGTGACCGAAGCCGTGCGCTGGATCGCCGCACAATCCGATGCTCGTGCTCTGGTCATTCGAGGCACCGGCGAGCGAGCCCTGATCGGCGGCGCCAATATCTATGAAATGGCAGAACTGGACCCCGCCGGCGCCCGCGCCTTCATCACCAACCTGCGCGTACTCTGCGAAGCCGTGCGCGCCGTTACCGTGCCCACCATTGCGCGCATCCCCGGCTTTTGTCTGGGTTTTGGCATGGAACTGGCTGCAGCGTGCGATATTCGGCTGGCTTCGCAGGATGCCGTTTTTGGCATGCCAGAGGTGCGGGTGGGGATTCCATCGGTTATCCACGCCCTACTGCTTCCCGCTTTAATTGGCCAAGGCGCCACCAACTGGCTGCTGCTCACTGGCGAAACCGTCGATGCCGACCAGGCATTGCGTTGGGGATTTTTGCAGTTCGTCTGCCCGCCCGGTGAACTGGACGACCTGGTGGAAAAAACGATTGCCCCCATCGCCGCAAGCGGTCCGAAAGCCATTCAGTCGCAAAAAGCCCTCTTGCGCTACTGGGAGACGTCAACGCTGCAAGATGGGCTAGATCGTAGCGTCGAAGCCTTCGGCGAGGCCTTTACGACGGCCGAACCCGCTGAATTCATGGCGCCGTTTCTCTCCCGCAAACGCAGTCGGCCCCAACAATGAAACCCGCAGCAGACAGCGCAACGCGCCCAGGCCACGGCCCGCTGCAAGGCGTACGCATCATTGACATGACGTCTGTGGGAATGGGGCCTTACGCCACGCAGATCATGGGCGACATGGGCGCCGACGTCATCAAAGTGGAAGCCCCGGAAGGCGATGTTTTTCGGGCATCCACGCCAGCGGTCTCGCCCGGCATGGGCGCGGTTTACCTTAATTTGAATCGCAATAAGCACAGCGTCACGCTGAATGTGAAAGACGACTCAGACCGACAGCGCTTGCTCGCTCTCATCGACGGCGCAGACGTCTTCATCTCCAACGTACGACCGCGCGCCCTGGAAAAGCTCGGCCTCGATGCCAATACCCTGCTTGCACGGCATCCGCGCTTGATCTATTGCTCGGCCGTCGGGTTCGGGCAAGATGGTCCCTATGCCGCACACCCTGCGTTCGACGACATCATTCAGGCGATGAGCGGACTGGCCGATCTGCAAGGGCGCAATACCGACGCACCAAGCTATGTCAATACGATCCTGGCCGACAAGGTAGCGGGTCTCACGCTGGCTTACTCCATTCCCATGGCCCTGTATGAGCGTGAGAAATCAGGACTGGGGCAAGCGATTGAAGTGCCTATGTTCGAAACACTTGTCTCCTTCACACTGATCGAACATATGGGCGGGCACAGCTTTAATCCGCCACGCGCGGGCATGGGCTACGCGCGCGTTTTGTCATCGCAACGCCGACCGTATCAAACTCAGGATGGCTACATCGCACTACTGCCCTACACCGATGCGCAATGGCAACGATTTTTCACACTCACTGAGCGACCCGACCTGGCTGCCGATCCGCGTTATCTCAATGCGCAAAACCGCGCGCGCAACTTCGATTCCTTGTATGAAACGCTGGCGAGCATTGTCTTGCTGCACAGCACTGCGCAGTGGCTGAAACTGCTCGCACCGGCCGATATACCGCATTCCCAGGTCAATTCACCTGAAATGCTGTTCGAAGACCCTCATTTGGTCGCCACCGGCTTTTTCCAGCGCGTCACCCACCCAACCGAGGGGCCGTTGGTCACGACATCGATTCCCGTACGGTTTTCCCGTACACCAGGGTCAATTCGCAAGCTCGCGCCTCAACAAGACGCTGATCGCGATATGCTCGAGTCCTAAAGCTCTGGTGCGCTCAATCGGACCCGCGCCTGAAGCCTTGCCGGATCATGAACATCACCCTAAAGCAATTGCGCGTATTCTGCGCCCTCTACGAGCTACGAAGCTTCACTGCGGCCGCGCGCGCGGCATTTGTTACTCAATCTGCGGTCAGCAAGCTGTGCGCTGAACTTGAAGCTGAGGTGGGTCAGCCGCTATTCGAGCGCTCTACGCGCAGCGTGGCGCCGTGCGATGGCGCCGCTGATTTCTATGCCTACGCCCAGGAAATTCTGGGCACGGTACGCGCCGCCGAACGCAGCATGTCCGGGCTGCGTTCTCTAGAACGTGGCGCCGTCGGCATTGCTACCTCACCGATGATGATGGTGGGTCTGGTCGCCGAAGTGATCGCGCAATATCATCGCGCGCATCCTGGCGTAAAGCTCGATCTGTATGAATTATCTACCGACGACACCGTCGAGTACGTGCGGCATGGTCGAGCAGACTTCGGAATTGTGTCGAACGACATACCCGGCGACGACCTTCCCACGCGGGTGATTTTCCGTGATGCGATGTTTGCCGTCTGCCCGCCCGGGCACCCCTTGAGCTCGCACAACAGCGTGCAATGGACAGACCTGACCGAGTTTGACCATATTGCATTACGCAATGTCTATAGTTGGCGCCGCACGGTCGACCGCATTACTGAAGAATTGAACATCAGCTTCCGATCGGGCATTGAAGCCGGCATGTTGGTGACCGTTCTCCAGATGGTCGGTGCCGGATTGGGCATCACCATCGTGCCCGGCTATGTGTGCGACTTCGCTCGCCAGCTTGGATT
>JBEBWV010000065.1:0-31418 GCA_040391965.1 Achromobacter deleyi
CATTGCCCGCCCTGGCCGCGCTGGAGCGTGGTGACCTGGATATCAACACCGAGATCTGGCTCAACAGTGTTGCAGACCCTTGGGATCGCGCCGAAAAGACCGGTAAGGTCAAACGCATAGGTGATATCTATCTGGGTGGCGAAGGGTGGTTCATCCCTCGCTACACCGCCGAACGGTATCCCGAACTGAAGTCTGCGGCAGATTTGCCCAAGTTCAAGGATCACTTTAAAGACCCGGAAGAACCTGGAAAAGGGCGTTTTTATGGCTGCCCGGCGGGTTGGGGCTGCGAAATCGCGAGCAGCAACCTGTTCAAGGCCTTGAAGCTGGGCGACACCTATACGCTGTATTCGCCCGGCACCGGCGCGGCACAGAAGGCGGCATTGCTTTCTGCCTATAAGCGCAAGCAGGACGTCGTTTTCTACTACTGGTACCCCACGCCGCTAGTGGGTGCGCTGGATCTGGTCAAACTGGAGCTGCCACCGTTTGATGCGGAAAAGCATAAGTGCCTGACCTCATCGAAATGCGCGAATCCCGAGCCCAGCTCGTACCCGGACAATCCTGTCTTTACGGCTGTGAACACCAAGTTCTCGCAAGAGGCGCCCAAGCTGACCGAGTTCCTGAGCAAAGTCTCGATTCCGCTGCCGGTGGTCAATGAAACGCTTGCCCACATGGCAGATTCGGGCGATGACTCGGCTGACGTTGCTCGGTGGTTCTTGAAGAACAAGCCGGACGTCTGGACCAAATGGGTTTCCCCTGAGGTTGCCAGTCGCGTTCAGAAGGCGCTGTAACCCCGTCATGATCGTGAACACGCGCCCGAAGCGGGCGCGTCGTTCAGGTCTTCCAAGCACCACGCATGCTTTGTGTAGCTCGTCTTCGCGAGCTCTCGCAACACACTGTGCCCCAATCGGGGCTTTCTTGTGTCAGCGCCCACAGTGCACTGGCAGGTGAAATTGGTCGGGCCGCATTGGTCGGGCCACGCTGGCCGGGCCACGTTGGTCGGGCCGCATTGGCCGGACCTTGTTGGTCTCGTCGGCCGCACCATGCCAGTCACTCGTATGGAGTCGAATGAATGTTTCCTGAGATTATTCCCGCACGACAAGTGCGTGGGGCGATCGACAGCTTTGTCGATCACCTCGTTACTAATTACGCGGACTCGCTAGAGTCGATGTCGCGTCCGGTTCTCCATGCTCTGGTGTGGCTGGAGCAGTTGCTGCGCACGTCTCCCTGGTGGGCGGTGGTGCTGGTGACAATAGGTATTGCCTGGCTGGTGAGTCGTCGCATCGGGCTCAGTCTGGCCATGGGCGCGTTGCTCAGCATGATCGGCGTGTTGGGGCTGTGGGATGCAGGGATGCAAACCCTGGCGCTGATGATCATGTCGGCCGGTCTGTCAGTGATCATCGGTATTCCGCTAGGCGTATTGATGGCGCGTGTGAATTGGTTGCGTTCCATCATGCTTCCCGTGCTTGACGTCATGCAGACGATGCCAAGTTTTGTCTATCTGATTCCTGTCGTGATGCTGTTCGGGCTGGGCAAGATTCCCGCCATTATTGCCACCGTCATTTATGCCGTGCCGCCACTGATTCGTCTGACCGATCTGGGCATACGGCTGGTGGATCGCGAAGTGCTGGAGGCGTCGCGCGCCTTTGGTGCAAATGCCCGACAGCAGTTGTTTGGCGTGCAGTTGCCTTTGGCGTTGCCCAACATCATGGCCGGGGTTAACCAGACCACGATGATGGCCCTGTCGATGGTGGTGATTGCCTCGATGATTGGTGCACGTGGCCTGGGCTATGAAGTATTGCTCGGCATTAACCGCCTGGAAGTGGGGCGAGGCCTGGTAGCGGGTCTGGGCATCGTGGTATTGGCCGTGCTATTCGACCGAATCACGCAATCTTACGGACAGCGTATGCGCACAGGAGGTCCGCGATGAGCAAGATCGAAGTCAAGAATATCTATAAGGTTTTTGGATCGCATCCAAAAAAGTGGCTTGAGGCGGCGCAAAACGGCATGTCCAAGGACGAGTTGCTGGCCAACAGCGGGCACACTTTGGGATTGCGCGATATCAGCCTGTCGATTGAAGAGGGCAGCATCTACGTCATTATGGGTTTGTCGGGTTCCGGAAAATCCACGTTGATCCGCCATTTCAACCGATTGATTGAACCGAGCGCAGGCCAGATTCTGGTCGATGGGATTGATGTCGTCAGCCTGAATAAGCGCGATCTGGAAGTATTTCGCCAGAAGAAGATGAGCATGGTGTTCCAGCGCTTCGGCCTGTTTCCACATCGCACCGTGCTGGATAACGCGGCCTATGGGCTGACGGTTCAAGGCGTTGGCAAGACGGAACGTGAGCGCCGTGCGCAAGACTGGTTGGAGCAGGTGGGCCTGGCTGGTTTTGAAAAACAGTATCCGCACCAGTTGTCTGGCGGTATGCAGCAACGGGTGGGCCTGGCGCGTGCCTTGGCGACCGACGCTGAAATTCTATTGATGGACGAGGCGTTCTCTGCGCTGGATCCGCTGATTCGTCGAGAGATGCAGGATCAGTTGTTGCAGTTGCAGGCCAAGCTCAACAAGACCATTGTCTTCATTACGCATGATCTGGATGAAGCGCTGCGCTTGGGCAACCGCATTGCCATTTTGAAAGATGGCGAGTTGGTTCAAGAGGGAACACCGGAAGATATTCTGCTGAACCCGGCCAACGACTACGTGCAAGCTTTCCTGCAAGATGTGAACCGCACCAAGGTGCTGAACGCCACGCATGCCGTGAACCCACCGCGCTTGACGCTCACCATGCGTTCGCGTCCGGCTCACGCCTTGGATCGCATGCGTGCGCTGACGTACGAATATGCGCCTGTTCTGGACGGCAAGCGTCTTGCCGGGGTCTTGACGGAGAAATCGGCCCAGTTGGCTATTGAGCAAAATGCGCGTGATATTTCGCGCTTTGTCGAAGAGCTTGCGTCCGTGCCCGCCACCGCAGGTTTGGGTGAAGTGCTTGCTCAGTTGGTGCATAGCGACCAGCCCGTTGCGGTAACCGGCGATGACGACGAGTTCATCGGCATGCTGTCACGCAAGAAGGTGATGGATCTGGTGACCCCAGCGCTTAACGATGGTTCGCCGCCAGCGGATACGTCGGCCACCGATGCGAATGCCGAGCCAACCGTTGAGGCAACGGCTCAGGCGTCGGCTTCTCGCGAGGCGGCGTAGGCGATTTCACTTGCGCCGTGGGTACACGGTGCAAGTGAAGTAGATATATGATGGGCACGCGCATTAACCCGTGTGCACACGCTTATATCTCTTTCAACCTTGGAATTCGTCATGCCCATTTTGAACATCCAGATCATGCAGGGCCATTCGGCCGCCGAAAAAACCGCTTTGCTCAAGACCGCTTCGAACGCCGTGGTCGAAAGTATTGCTGCACCGCTTCCTAGCGTGCGTATCGTGCTGGAAGAAGTGTCGACCGGCCATGTGATTGTCGCGGGTGAAGTGGGTAAATCCATGGCGCTGGTTACGGTGTCCTTGATCGAAGGGCGCACGGAAGAGAAGAAAGAAGCGTTGATCGGTGCACTCAGCAAATCAGTGAGCGACAGCATTGGTATTTCCGGTGCAGACGTGCGTGTCGTCATTATCGACGTACCGAAAATCAATATGGGCGTGGCCAATGGCATCAGCGCCAAGGCAGCGGGCCGTTAAATTTGCGGGTGCCACGCCGGGCGCTGGCACCCATAAAAAATGAAGTAAGAAACGCTGCTCCGCCTGTCAAGACGGGGCAGCGTTTTTTTGGCCCTTTCAGCGCGGCAGTGCTTATTCCAGTTTCACGCCGGCCGCAGCAATAACTTCGCCCCAGCGCTTCGTTTCTGTCTGAATGTATTTCGCGTATTCCTGCGGTGTAGAACCCAAGCCTTGCGCGCCTTGTACTTGCAATTGCTTGACCATCTCAGGCGATTTCAATGCCCGGAGAATTTCGGTATTGAGCGTGGTCACAATGGCATCGGGCGTGCCTTTAGGTACGACCACGCCTTGCCATGCACCCATTTCAAAACCTGGCACAACGGTCTCTGCCACGGTGGGTACTGTTGGCAATTGCGTGCTGCGTGCCAGACTTGTGACAGCCAGTGCCTTGAGTTTTCCATCACGGATAAAACCCAAAGAATCATTCAAGGTGTTGGTCATCATCTGGACTTGACCACCGACCAGGTCTGTCATGGCAGGCGCACTGCCTCGGTAGGGTACGTGTACCGCGTCAACGCCCAATGAGCGAAACAAGAGGAGCGCACCCAGGTGTGTGACGTTGCCCGCACCTGCCGAGCCATAAGACAGTTTGCCGGGGTTTTGCTTGGCGTACTCCACGAAACCGTTCACGTCACTCGCGGGAACAGAGGGGTGAACCAGCAGCACCAGTGGAATCACCGCGGTGGAGGATACGGCAGTGAAATCACGCGCCGGATCGAATGCCAGCTTGCTGTACAGATTAGGGCTCAGCGCAATGGACGATGTGTTGTACAGCACCGTATAGCCGTCGGGCTTGGCGGCAGCAGCGTATTGCATGCCGATGTTGCCATTGGCGCCGCCTTTGTTTTCGACGACAAAGGTCTGGCCCATCTGATCGCTCAATTGTTTGGCAAGCACTCGCGCTACCAAATCGGTGGGGCCGCCGGGCGGGAAGGGCACGATCATGGTCACGGGCCGTTCGGGCCAGGCCGCTTGCGCGCTTGGCAGGGCGGCCAGCATCAGTGCAGCGAGCGTTGCTGCTGCTATTTTTTTGTTCATAGTGTCTCCTCGTTTTTCTTATGGACCGAGCACCGCGACAGTGCTAGGGGCGACCTGCAAGCATGCGCGTGGCGGTGTAGGTCATCACGGGTTTCCCATGTTGATTTCGCACTTCGATGCTGGAACTCACGACGGCGCGATTGTGTTGCGAGGTAGGGCGCACGCCAGTCACTTCAATTTCGGCCCAGACGGTGTCGCCAGCCACTACAGGGGCAAGCATTTTCTTATGCACTTCAAGCAGCGCCAATCCCGTTCCTTGCACCATGCCTTGCATGATCAGGCCTTCGATCAGTCCATACGTCAGCGCGCCGGGGGCGGGCCTGCCGACGATAGCGCCATGGGTGTAGGTGGTGTCGATGAAAATCGTCTCCAGCATGCCGGTGACGCTGATGAAATTGACGATATCTGTTTCGGTGATGGTGCGGCGGAAGGTTTGAAAACGTTGGCCAACCGTCAGGTCTTGCCAATAGAAACCACGGCCCAGGGTAGGGATGTTTTGATCGGTGCTCATGCTGCTTTTCCTTTGAGGGTGAGGGATTCCTGTGCGCCGCCGCTGGCAAAGAGCGCGGTCAGTTCGTCCTCGTCGATGCCAGCGGCAATAAGTACTTCGCGGGTGTGTGCGCCCAATGTCGGCGCCATTTGCGGTGCAACCTGAGAACGTTGCATGGTGACTGGATTACGGGTGTATCGGTATCGATGCCCGCTGTCGCTTTGCACGCTGGTAAAGAAATTCACGCTTTGCAGGTGTGGGTCGTTTTCCAGGTCTTGCAGACGATTGATCGGCGCGGCAGGAATCTCCACGCGTGCGCAAAGCGCCAACCAGTGCGCGGTGTCGCGTTGCGAAACAATGCCACCGGCAATTTCGTAGAGTGTTTCTATATGGCGCGTACGAGAAGAGATGTCGCAAAAGCGTGCATCTTCGGCATAGCCGGGGTGACCGGTTTCATTGAAAAACACCCGCCAATGCGTATCGGTGTAAGGCATCATGCAAAGATACCCATCGGTGGTTTGGTAGGGACGGCGCCATTGAGTGAGCACCCTCGGATAGCCGATGGGGCCGGGGGTATCTTGCAGGTGTCTTCCGTAAAAATGTTCGACCAGCAAATAAGATGTCATGGACTCGAACATGGGCACTTCAAGCTGTTGACCCAGACCCGTGCGTTCGCGTTGAAACAGTGCGGCAAGGATGGCATGAGCCGCGATCAGACCGCAGGTTTTGTCGGCGGCAATGGTGGGCATGTAGCCTGGTGCACCGGTTTGTCTATGCATGACATCGGCAATGCCTGACAGGCCTTGAATAATGTCGTCGTAAGCGGGGAGGCCGTCATAAGAACCGCCTTCGCCAAAGCCGTAGAGTCCGGCGTAAATCAGGCGTGGATTGCGCGCGCAAAGCGTGACGGGGTCCAAGCCCAGCCGCGCCATTTTGACCGGCCGCATGCTGTGCATGATGACATCTGCCTGGTCCACCAGACGCAGCAAGGCTTCGCGAGCGTTGGCCTGTTTCAGGTCGAGAACAATGCTGCGCTTGTTGCGATTCACGCCGAGAAAAATAGCAGATAGCCCTAGTTCTTGCGCGGGACCGGTGTGCCGTGTTGAGTCGCCGACGGGCGCTTCTATCTTGATAACGTCGGCGCCATAGTCAGCCAGAATTTGTGAGGCATAAGGCCCAAAGACCACAGAGGTCAGGTCCAGGATGCGCACGCCGCCTAATGCGCTCGCGCCAAGTGATGTCGAGGATGTCATGGAGGGAAATCCTAGCGACCTCAGACATAGACGTCTAATATGGCTTTGGTATTGAGTGATAGGAAATTTGATATGGCTATCGACCTCCGGCAATTCCGACAGTTCGTCACCATCGCCGAGTTGGGTAGCTATCGGCGTGCGGCGGATGCCTTGCATATTGCGCAACCGGCGCTGTCGGTGTCGATCCAGAAGCTGGAGCACGCGGTGGGCGTGCAGCTTCTTGTGCGTGGCGCTCGAGGTGTCACCTTGACGCCAGCCGGACAGGCCCTGATGGACGATGCGCGGCGCGCGCTCTTTCATGCAGACCAGGCGCGGCTCGCAGCAAGACGCGTGGCACTGGGAGAGCGTGGCACTTTGCGTTTGGGTTTTGTCGGTTCAGCCACCTATATGTTGCTGCCCAATTGCCTGCCCACATTTCGCGCCCGCTATCCAGACGTATCGCTTGAGCTCCACGAGGACAGCACGATTGGACTGGTGGCGAAATTGCGCGCTAATGACATTGACGCCGGGCTGGTGCGTGGGCCGCTTGCCGAAGATGCGGCGCTGGCGTCCTGGGTCATCGAACGCGACGACTGGATTCTGGCGGTGCCGGCGGGACATCGCTTCGAGGGCCACGCACCAATCGATCTGGCTCGTATGCGGGGGGAGAACTTCGTGATGTATTCCCCTGTGAAAGTGCCAGGTTTGCATGGTTTGGCGCTGGCACTATGCCAAAAGGCGGGGTTTGCTCCCCGCATCAGCCAGGAAGCAATTCAAGTGCAAACTTTGGTCAGCCTGGTGGCCAGCGGCATGGGCGTGGCTTTGGTGCCCGGAGTGGCGCGAGCCTATTCGACGCCACACGTGGCGTTTGTGTCGCTCACGGATGTCGATGCACAGGATGCGTTGTCGCTGTCATTGGTGACACACCAAGACACCTCCTGTGCATCCGTGTTGTTACTGCGCGAATCCATGCTGGAAGCGGCGTCAGCGATTGCGCAAGAAGCGCAATCGCTCTAATAGCTGCCGTTGGCACAACCGGGCATGTCGTTGAACGCCTGGGTCGCCACTTCTCGGAAATTGCGCGTGATGGCGCGCTCCGTGTTCGGATTCCAGGCTAAAGAAATGCCAATGGAGGCCGGGCTGGGAAAGTCGACCAAGGTCTTATAGACCACGTTTTTACTGTGGTGTGGCGGGCTGTCGGCAGGCACCAGGGCCACACCCAGATCACTGGCTACCAGACTGAGCAAGGTTTGCACTTGCACGGCCTCTTGGGTTACCCGTGGCGTGAATCCACGGAGTTGACAGGCATTAATGGCCGCCATGCGCAGTCCGGCTGCCTCGGTTGCGGTGTAGAGAATGAACGCTTCTTCGGTTAAGTCGGCCAGACGCACGGTTTTCTGGGTGGCCAGGGTGTGGCTCTTTGGTACGGCCAGCACGAAACTTTCTGTGGTGAGTGGTGCCAGACGCGCATTTGAGCCCATGGACACCGGCACGCGCACAATGCCGATTTCCAGTGTGTCTTCTTCCAGCTCCTGCATGATGCGAATGGACGTGGCTTCTCGTAACACCACGGTCACGCCGGGATAGCGTTTGCGAAACAGCGGCAACAAACGCGGCAGCACACTATGCGTGGCAGAGCCTACGAAACCGACGCGTACCGTGCCGCCTTCACCGGCGGCTCCAGCGCGCGCGGCGATCCGAAATTGCTCTGCATGAAAGAGGGCGCGGCGGGCTTCGTCAAGCGCGGCCAAGCCGGCGTCGGTAAGCTTGACGCCTTGTTTTCCCCGTGTAAACAAAGGGGCACCCACCATTTCTTCGAGCTTGCGAATTGATACGGAAAGCGGGGGTTGAGACATGTGCAGTTTCTCGGCAGCACGATGAAAATTCAATGTCTCGGCGAGCACCAGGAACTGCTGCAGATGGCGGAAATCCATAATCGCGGCTCTCTTTTCAGTTGCCATGGATGATATCCGCAGAGTATCGGTTTACGCAGGATTGATTGCCACCGCTTGTTGCGTGCGCCGCAAGCCGGTGACATATCAGTGGGCTTGGCGCGTTCAGCTACGCAAAAAGCTGTGTTCTCAGGTACGTCAGGGCATCGGTGTCCGCAGCCAAGGCATCCGCACCAATACGCGCATGCCAGAAAGATTCAGACCCTGCTGCCAGACGCCATTCCCGTATGCGCCGGGTATAGAGCTGCAAGTCATACTCTTCGGTGACACCGATGGCGCCATGCACGGCGTGGGCAATGTCGGCCACGATGCTGGCAGCCTGACTGGCCCGCGCCTTACCTAGTGCTGCCAAACGTGGGCGAGGCACCCAGTCGTCGCCCTGGAACGCCAGTTGTGCCGCCATACGCACCGCCCACACCTGTTCAGCCATGATGCTGAGCTGTTGTTGAATGGCCTGAAATTTGCCAATCGGTTTACCAAACTGCGCACGCTGGTTTGCGTAGTCAAGCGTGTACTCCAGAATGCGGTCCATAGCGCCTGCCATCAACGCGGTATAGCCGACAGCAGCGAGGTCGAGTAGGCGCGGAAGGTGTGATGCTCTGACAATGCGCTGCCCGGCGGACCTTGCCCACTGCACGTCGGCATCCAGGCTGCCGTGGGGGCCATTCGAGTGTAATTGGGCATCGGCCATCGGCAGCAACCAGACGTCGTTGCCAATTTGCGCCAGAACGTGGTTAGCCGTGCGCGCCCAAGGTACCGTTACACCTTCGAATCCTTGTGTGCCGGCTCGCACGCCAAACGCGGCAATCGTGATTGAGCCCACTGGCAGTGGGTATGCGGCATGGCTTAACCAGGCCCGTGCCAGCAAGGTGTGTGCGACCGGGCTGGGTGCCAAGTGGCGGCCAGCCGCTAGTGCCAGCGGGAGTACGTCGGCAAGCGTCAAGCCCGCGCCACCGGCAGAATCAGGTACTAACGCATCCGCAAAACCTGCGTCCTCACAGGCTTGCCAGGCTGCCGAGGGAGCCACGCCTTGCTCGGCTGCACGCAATACGGCGGGTGTGCAGGTCTGGGAAAAAAGCCGCTCTGCGGCATCGCCAAATAGGGTATCCATGATCGATGTCCTTATCTCATGCCCAGACCGCGGGCGAGAATGCCGCGCAGAATTTCACGGGTTCCGCCGCGCAGTGAGAATGTCGGGCTGACCTGTTCCAGATAGGCGAGGGTACGTAGCAGCGTGGCGGGGGCGGGTTGCTCAGGGTTGCTTCCCAGCACGTCGGCGATCAGCGTGGGAATGCGTTGCTCAAGTTCGGTTCCCAAGTCTTTGACCAGCGTGGCTTCTACGGCGGGGCTTTGCCCTTTTGCCAATTTTCCCGCGACGGCGAGCGACATGCTGCGCAGCACAGCCAACTGCGACAGAATGCCGCCCAGTACAACGTGGGTCGCCGGATCGGGCGCCACCTGTCGACAATGCGTCAGCCAGCATTCCACGAGTGCCATGCTGGAATACAAACGCTCTGGTCCGCTGCGTTCAAAGGCCAGTTCGGCATTCACTTGTGCCCAGCCGCTGCCTTCTTCGCCAATGAGTGCCTCTTCGGCCAGTTCGACATCTTCGAAAAAGACTTCGGAGAAGTGCGAGTCACCAGCCAGATCCGTAATGGGCCGAATCGTGATCCCAGGTAAGGACAAGTCCACAATGACTTGCGACAAGCCCTGATGACGGTCAGCTTGGGTCCCTGATGTTCGGACCAGCGCAATCATGTAGTGCGACCGGTGCGCGTTGGTGGTCCAGATTTTGCTGCCATTCAAGCGCCAGCCGTTTGTCTGGCGTTCGGCGCGGGTTCGTATGCTGGCCAGGTCGGAGCCGGAATTCGGCTCGCTCATGCCAATACAGAAGAACGCCTGCGCGCGGCATATTTTGGGCAAATAAAACTGTTTTTGGGCCTGAGTGCCGTACTTGAGAATTAAGGGTGCACTTTGGCGATCGGCAATCCAATGGGCGGAAACAGGGGCGCCCGCGCCCAGTAACTCTTCGGAAAGCACGAAGCGTGCGAACTGGCCGCGCTCGGCGCCGCCATATTCACGTGGCAATGTGAGCCCAAGCCAACCCCGCTCGGCGAGTTGTCGGCTGAAGTTGGCATCGAAGCCCATCCAGGAGCGAGCGCGTTTATCAGGCGCCAGGCCTTCCAGCGCTTCGGCGAGAAAAGCACGTATTTGCACGCGCAATGCTTCGTCTTCGGCAGGGATGCTTGTGAGTTCCAGCGGTTCGATCATAGTGGCACAAACCCAGTGTGAGCCATGGACGCCAGGAGTCAGCGTGCACAGCGCGTACAGGTGCGCCCATCGACGCCCTGAGCGGACTATCTCGCATGGCAGCACATGCTGTCTAATATTATTTTTTTGATTTTCGATACCAAATCAGTATCGGTATGTGGGCCCGATATATTGATACCGGAACCGTATCAAGTGCTCAAAAATTAATATTAGACGGCGTGTTTCAGCTTGCCTACGCTAGTGTCCAGAACGCTTGGCCCCCAAGCGACAACGATAAAAAGAGACGGAGACAAGCATGAAACTATTAGCGCGCCTATTGGCGCTGGCTGGTGCGGCGTGGCTTACGCAGGCGACGCCCGTGGCACACGCCGCCTACCCGGATAAACCTATTCGCCTGATTGTTTCGTTTCCACCGGGAAGCGGCACAGATAGCAACGCGCGCTACGTGGCCAAGAAGATGGAGGAGCGTCTGGGTGTGTCGGTGATGGTTGAAAATCGACCCGGAGGCAATAGTTTCATTGCCGCGCAGACGGTGGCGCTGGCCGAGCCAGATGGGTATACGCTGCTCTTGGCCAGCAACTCGCCAGTTGCCACGAATGCGGCCATGTTCAAGACAATGCCTTACGATCCGGTCAAGGATTTCGCGCCAATTGCGCGTTTGGGCTATGGCGCGATGGCGCTGGTTGTCAAAGCGGACGCGCCTTTCAAGACGGTGGCAGAGTTGGTCGCGGCGGCCAAAGCCAAGCCTGGGCAACTGAACTTCGGTAGCGGCAGTGCTTCCTATCAGATTGCAACGGAATTGTTTTTGTCGATGGGCGGCATCAAAGCGAATCACATACCGTACAAAGGGGCGGCTCCCGCCTTGACAGACCTGGCGGGTGGGCAAGTGGATTTCGTGTTTGCCGACTATGGCGCGGTGATTCCTTTCGTGCAAAGCGGAAGAATGCGATTGCTTGCGGTGACCGGAGATTCCCGCTTAAAGAGTGCTCCGGACGTGCCGACCTTGCAGGAGTCTGGCTTTGATGGCTATTACATGGTGAACTGGACCGCCGCGTTTGCGCCTGCACGCACCCCGAAGGCGGTAGTAGATAAGTTGGCAGATACCTTGTTGGCTATTTACAAGACCGCAGACGCTGCAAATTTCCTGGCGCTTACCAATTGGGAGGTTTTCCCGGTGGGGCCGGTAGAGTTGGGCAAGTTCCAACGTGACGAAATCGAGAAATGGGATGCCGCGGCCAAACGGGCGGGCATTCCCAAGCAATAAAGGCAAGACGGCGGGCGAAACGGCAAGTGTCGCGTCGTCCGGCATTCAACTTTCTTTGGAATTGAGCAAAATCTCATGAGCGACCTTGTTAAGTACGAACAGGATGCCGACGGCATTGTGACGGTCACGCTGAATGACCCGAAGACGCGCAATGCGCTAACCGGCAGCGAGATGGTGGATGCTTTGCTCGACGCTTTTTCCAGAGTAGAGAACAGTCCGCAAGCCAGGGTGCTGATTATTACCGCGACGGGTGATGTGTTCTCGTCTGGTGGCAACGTGAACGAAATGGGCCGCCAATTGGCACCGGAATTTTCCAGCGCCATCTTGCGCCAGGAATACCGCCATGGCATTCAGCGCTTGCCGCTGGCGTTGCACGCATTGGAAGTACCCACAATCGCTGCGGTGAACGGTGCGGCCATTGGCGCTGGCTGCGATCTGGCGTGCATGTGTGATGTGCGTATTGCCACGGAACAGGCATCGTTCGCCGAGAGCTTCGTGAAGCTGGGCATTGTGGCGGGCGACGGTGGTGCTTGGTTCTTGCCGCGATTGATTGGCATGGCTCGCGCGGCGGAAATGTCGTTCACTGGTGACCCAATTGATGCGCGAACGGCGGTTGAGTGGGGCCTGGTGTCGCGCGTGGTGCCGGCCTCTGAGTTGTTGCCACAAGCGCGCGCGTTGGCGCGTCGCATCGCAGTCAATTCACCGGATGCCGTGCGGATGACCAAACGCTTGTTGCGTGAGGGGCAGCACACTCGACTGGATACCTCGTTGGAGATGGCCGCCGCGTATCAGGCCATTGCACACAAGACGCAGGCGCATGCGGATGCCGTGGCCTCGTTTGTGGCCAAGCGCTCGGCGCGCAAGACGCAGCGCTAAGCCGCTGGCGGATCGCGCTGCCGAGACGGGCGAGTATGATATTTGCCAGTTTCGGCACACCGAACAACTAGGAGAGAACACTATGAATGAAGTCATCGTCGCGTCGGCTGTTCGTACTGCCATTGGAGATTTCGGTGGTGCGTTGAAAGACGTTGCTCCGTGCGATTTGGGCGCAACTGTGATTCGCGCCGCGATTGAACGTGCAGGACTCAAAGGGGAAGATGTGGGTCATGTGGCCGTGGGCCATGTGATCAATACCGAGCCGCGCGATATGTATCTTTCGCGCGTAGCGGCGATGAACGCGGGCATTCCGCAAGAGACACCCGCATTCAACGTGAACCGGCTATGCGGTTCGGGTCTGCAAGCTATTGTGTCGGCCGCGCAGTCGATCATGTTGGGCGATACGGACATTGCGATTGGCGCTGGCGCAGAAAGCATGAGCCGCGCACCGTATATCGCGCCGACGCAGCGCTGGGGTGCCCGCATGGGCGACAGCGTCTTGCTCGACATGATGACGGGAGCCTTGTCCGATCCGTTTGGTCGCATGCATATGGGCGTCACGGCCGAGAACGTGGCCGCCAAGTTCGGCATCAGCCGTGCAGACCAGGACGCGTTGGCATTGGCGTCGCACCAACGTGCGGCGGCAGCGATTGATGCGGGTCGTTTCCGTGACCAGATCGTGCCGGTAGTGATCAAGTCGCGCAAAGGCGACGTAACGTTCGATACCGATGAACACGTGCGCCGCGATGTGACGGCCGAAAATCTATCTGCCTTGCGTCCGGCTTTCCAAAAGGAAAACGGCACGGTGACGGCAGGCAATGCATCTGGCCTGAATGATGGCGCAGGCGCCGTCGTGCTGATGAACGCATCGGTAGCAGCCAAGCGCGGTGTGAAGCCGCTGGCTCGCCTGGTGGCGTACGCACATGCAGGCGTCGATCCGACCATTATGGGTATTGGTCCGGTGCCGGCGACGCAAGCGGCGTTGAAGCGCGCGGGCTTGACGGTGGATCAGCTTGATGTCATTGAAGCGAACGAAGCGTTCGCCGCACAAGCTTGCGCGGTGTCTCGAGAGCTGAAGTTTGATCCGGCCCGTGTGAACCCGAATGGCAGTGGTATTGGTCTGGGTCACCCGATTGGTGCCACGGGCGCCATCATTACCGTCAAGGCGTTGCATGAACTGCAACGCATTGGCGGACGCTATGCGCTGGTGACGATGTGCATTGGTGGCGGGCAAGGTATTGCCGCCATTTTTGAGCGCGTCTAAGGCGTAGGGGCGTTTGATGATAGCTGCGAGTGTCTTGCTGAACGGCGGACACTTGCACCCGACTGGCCTGCGTGTCGGCTCATCGCGCGCCGCTCTCGCTTGTGATTTGCCGAGTGATGATGGTTGTGTGTTCGTTCGGCGAACGGCCCATCTGATGAGCCGCCACGCTGACGGCGTTATCGAAGACATCGAACCCGCCGTAGTACGCGACCACGTTGCCCTGCTGCTCCTGATAGCGTCGGAACACGTCTAGCGGCAGGTATTGCGAACCTGTGTGTCCCAGATGCAGGGCACCGTTAGGTGTTGGCATCGCAGCAGCAACGAGGAGGTATTTTTTTTGGCGTTGAGGCGCGCATCTCGGAGTCCCTGCGCTTCTTCTTAAGGCCGCAAAGCGTACTGCAGAAGTCTTGGAATAAAGCCCCACTTTTAGGGGGGCGCAACACTGCCCGCAAGAGAAAGGGGCAACGCTCGCGTCGTCTGACTGCGCGGTGCCACGCGCAACTATTCGCTTACGCCTGCGCCTTATATTCCTGTGCCCACGCCAGGCATTCCGCTCTCAGCATCGTGCCCATTTCAATGCGTCTGGCGGCGTCCAGACGGCTGCTGATGGCACCAAAGCTGAAGGCAACCCACGTCAGTTCGGACACTGGAAATGCGACACCTACGCCAGATACACCAAGCGTGATGGTGTCAACAATTTCGGAATATCCCGTTGCCCGCGTGTGCTTAACGGCTTTGGCGAGCGATGCTGCCGAGACGCCGCTTTGCGCGTAGCTTGCCGCATGCCGTGTGTGAATCTGGGCGATCTCTTCATCTGTCAGGCTGGCCATGAGTGCCAGGCCGCCAGCACCAATGCCCATCAATCTGCGTTCACCCTCGTCAATGGTGAAGACCTTCACGGGGAAGCTGCCAGCTTCGCGCAGCAGGCATAGCGCATAGTCGCCCTGACGGATGACAAGAAAAACGGTATCGCCGGACAGGCGTGCCAGTTTTTGTGCAAAGGGGCGCAAGGCGTCGAGCAGGGGCGTGCGCCGCAGGGCGGCGAAGCCAAGCTGCATGGAGTCGACGCCCAAGCGGTAGCGACGGCTGCTGGGATCGCGTTCAGCGAATTGTTCTTCCAGTAAACAACTGAGCAGTCGGTGGGCAGTTGAACGCTCAAGTCCGGTCTGTGTCATGACACCCTGGAGGTCAATGCCGTCTTCCTGATGCTGCGCCAGTACCCGAAGTAATCCGAGAGCGCGACGCATGCTTTGGGTGCCACCGGTCGAACCTGTCGTGTTCATAATGTGGGAAATTTCCTTTGAATATTTTGTATTCTAGGAAATCTGATGCGTTAATTCAATGCAGTCGCAAGGCTTCAAATAGAAAAGACGAGGAGACATATGGAATACGCAACCTTGACGGTCGAGCATTTTGACTCGGTGTGTCGCATCAGTTTGGCCCGCGAAGCGGCGCGTAATGCGCAAAGCCAGCAGATGCTTGATGAGCTGGATGATGCGTTTGCCCGAGCGGAAAAAGACGATTCGGTGCGTGTCGTGGTGTTGGCCGCGCTGGGCACGCATTTCTCGGCTGGCCACGATTTGAAGGAAGCGCAGGCCAAGCGGGCTGATTTCACCGTTGAGGAGCGGTGGGATTACGAGTCCAAGCGCTACTACGGGTACTGCATGCGTATCTGGGATTTTCCCAAACCCGTTATTGCGCAGGTGCAAGGGGCCTGCGTCGCCGCCGGATTTATGGTCGCCAATATGTGCGACTTGGTAGTGTGCTCGGAGTCCGCCTATTTTTCGGACCCGGTGGGTCACACGTTGGCGGCGGCGGCAGTGGAAGTGTTGATTCATCCTTGGGTGATGGGTCTGCGCCGCGCAAAGGAAATGCTTTATACGGGCGAGAAGATGGATGCGCAGGAAGCCTTGCGTATCGGGATGGTTAACCGGGTAGTGCCTGAAGCCGAGCTGGAAGCGGCAACTTTGGCGCTGGCTCAGCGCATTGCGCAGGCGCCTCCGTTTGGTTTACGGCTCATCAAGCGCTCGTTGAATCGTACGGCGGATGCACAAGGCATGCGCACAGCGTTGTCTGCGCACTTCGACACGCATCAGCTATCGCATCTGAGTGAAGAGTTCCGTGCCGTGAGTGCACGCGGTCTTGCCCAAGCCATTCAGCGCAACAAGAAGGGCGAAACAGCATGACGCATCGCCTGGACCCCTTACTGAATCCGCAGTCTATTGCCATGATTGGCGCCAGCGCCGATGCGGGGCGTATTGGTGGGATGCCCCTGGATTTGTTGGCGCGCTTTGGTTATGCCGGTCGTGTTTTTCCGGTGAATCCAAAGTACACGGAAGTGTTCGGCTTGCCTTGCTGGCCAGATATTGAAGCGGTGCCGGAAAGGATCGACCTGGCGGTGCTGGCCATTGCGGCGGCCGACGTGACAGCGATGCTAAAACGCTGCCACGCGCGGGGTGTGCGCGCAGCCATTGTCTATGCAGCGGGGTTTGCGGAAGCGGGTGCCGACGGCACGCGACTGCAAGACGAGCTTGAGGTGTTTGTCGCGCAATCGGGCATGGCGGTGGCGGGTCCGAATTGCATGGGTTTTGCCAATTTGAATACGCGAGCCTTCACGGCGTTTGCATCGGTATTCAAGACAGCGCCCATGCAAGAGGGGTCGGGCAATGTCAGCTTATTGACGCAAAGCGGCAACGTGTGTGCGGCCGTGTACGCGATTGCACGTCGCTTGGGTCTACCGTTCTCGCATTTCATCAATACGGGTAATGAAGCCTGCGTCGATTTTTCCCAATATCTGGAGTATTTGGCGGATGACCCGCACACCGATATTGTCTTGGGCTACATCGAACAGTTGCGCGATGGCGAACGCTTTGCGCGTGCGTGTCGCGAGCTTGAACGGCGCGGAAAGCTGCTGATTGCCCTGAAAGCAGGCACCACAGACAAGGGCGCGCAGGCGGTGCAGTCGCACACCTCGGCGCTGGCAGGTGATCGGCGGGTTTATGCCGCAGCGTTCGCGCAATTGAACGTGATCGAGGCAACTGATTTTGCTCAGATGGCCAACCTGGCCAATCTGGCTACGCTGCGTCATCGCACCGCTGGCAAGCGGGTGGCGGTGGTCACGATGTCTGGCGCATTGGGTGCCATTCTTGCGGATAAATTCATCGGCGCCGGTCTGGAACTGCCTGATCTGCCGCAGGACTTGCAAGAGGTATTGCGCCTTGGAATTCCGGATTACGGCATGGTTGGCAATCCGGTCGATGTGACCGGCAACGTGGTCAATGATCCGGGCTTCGTGCGTACGGTGCTGGAGGCTCTGGCCACGTCGCCCGCCATTGATGCCATTGTGGTTTATGCCCCGGGCTACATGCTTGATCGTATGGCCGACTCGCTGGCAGAAGTGTCCAACGCGTATCCGCGGTTGTTTATCGCCATCGACACAGGCGCGGCACAGAGCCGCGAGATGCTGCGTGCGGCGCAGGTGCCGGTGTTCGATGATCTGGGCCAGGCGGTGTCTTCTCTGGCACCGTATCTTCTGTGGTGCGAGGCCAGGAATCAGCCGCGAGAAGCGAGACTTCCTGAGTTGCCAAAGACAGCGGTGCCCACGCTGCCATGCAATGAAGCGCAAGCCCGCGAGTATGTGGCGAAGTTTGGTGCCACAGGCGGACAAACACGTGTGGCGAGCACCCCGCGTCAGGCTTGTGAGATGGCGCGTAGCTTGGGGTATCCGGTGGCCTTGAAGATTCTCAGCGCAGACATTGCACATAAAACTGAGGCGGGCGGCGTAGTCCTGAATCTGCGTGACGACGATGCCGTGGCGCAAGCGTGTGAACAGATTCTCGGCGCGGCTGAGCGCTATGCGCCAAGCGCGCGCATTCATGGCGTGTTGGTACAGAAAATGGAGCAGGGCGTAGCGGAGTTGATTGTCGGTGCTACCCGCGATCCGGTGTTCGGTCCGGTGCTTACGGTAGGCCTGGGTGGTGTCTTGACCGAGATCTATCGCGATACCAGCCATCGCATGTTGCCGGTGGACGAGACGATCGCGTTGCAGATGCTGCGCGAACTGAAAGCGTTTGCGTTGCTGGATGGCTATCGCGGAAAGCCCAAAGCAGATGTGGCCGCCGCTTGCCGGGCCATTGTCGCCGTCGGTAATGCGTTGTTGGCGGCTCCCGCGCATGTGGCGGAAATTGAAGTGAATCCGTTGCTCGTCAAAGAGGTGGGACAAGGTGTCGCCATTCTGGATGCCTTGATTTTGCCCAGTACAACCTAAACCAATCGCAAGGTGGAGACAAAGCATGATGAAAAAGCTAATGGCCGGCATTGCACTGGCCACGTTCGGCATGACGGGCCAGGCATGGGCCGAAGACATCAAGTTCCCAACCAAGCCACTTCGCATTGTGGTGCCGTTCTCGCCAGGTGGCGCTGCGGACATCATGAGCCGCTTGGTGGCCGAACGCTTGACCCAAAAACTGGGCCAGACCGTCATTGTGGAAAACAAGCCGGGCGGCGGCACGATGATTGCATCGGATTATGTCGCGCGGGCAGAGCCCGATGGGTACACGCTATTGATGGCGGCGTCGTCCTTGGGCATTGCACCCAGCATCTACGCCAAGGTGAACTACGACCCCATCAAGGACTTCGCGCCTATCAGCCAATTGGCGTCGGTGGTTCATGTGCTGGAGGTGCATCCTTCTGTGCCCGCCAAGAACGTGGCTGAGTTGATTGCCTACTTGAAGGCCAACCCCGGCAAGGTGAGTTACGGCTCGGTGGGTACCGGCAGCTCGACGCATCTGGAGGCCGAGCTTTTTAACAGCATGGCTGGCGTGCAGATGGCGCACATTCCCTACAAGGGCAGTGCACCTGCATTGAACGATTTGGTGGCCGGTCGCTTGCAAGTCATGTTTGATGCCTGGGCGTCATCAGGGCCATTCGTGAAAGACGGCCGCCTGCGTGTGTTGGCGGTGACGACAACCAAGCCGTCGGCGTCGGTGCCTGACCTGCCTACCGTTGCAGATTCCGGGCTGCCCGGCTATTCAGCCACACCCTGGCTGGGTCTGGTGGCACCGGCACGTACTCCGCAGCCTGTCGTCAACAAAATCTACGAGAGCGTGGCACAGGTGTTGCAACAGCCCGATGTGAAGAAGCAATTTGCGGACTTGGGTCTGGACATTGTTGGCAGCGATCCCAAGACCTTCGCGCAGTTCATTCGCCAAGACATGAGCACCTGGGCCAAGGTCGCGCGCGATTCGAATATTCGTCTGGAGTAACGGTAGGTATGCAGCGAGAGAATCAGTTGGATGATGAGGCCTTTCGTGCCGTCTTGCGCGCTTGGCTGGATTTGGAATACCCCCGGTTCGCGCGAACATGGCCCGGCGGCGCCATGCCGCGCGATCTGGATTTTCGTCGGGCCTGGGAGAATGCACTGTGTGCAGCGGGATGGTCTGGCTTGGGTTGGCCCAAGGCTTATGGCGGGCATGCGTTGCCCTTGTCGCAACTGGCCATTTTTCACGAAGAGCACGCCCGTGTCGGGGCCCCTCTGGGTGTCAATTTGATCGGTCACGGCATCTTGGCTCCCACGCTACTGCACTTTGGCACGGAATCTCAGAAACGGCGATTTTTGCCGGGAATTTTGTCGAATGAAGAGGTCTGGTGCCAGGGCTACTCCGAGCCTGGTGCCGGGTCTGATCTGGCGTCGGTGCGCACCCGTGCGTCGCCGGAATCTGGTGGCTATCGACTAAATGGTCACAAGATCTGGACGTCGTTTGCGGATCGGGCGCGCTGGTGTTTTGTGCTGGCGCGCACCGACGCGGATGCGCCGAAGCACCGTGGCTTGAGTTTTCTGCTTGTCGATATGCGAGCGCCGGGCGTGAGAGTCGAGCCTATCCGCCAACTGACCGGAGAGTCCGAATTCTGCGAGGTCTTCTTTGAAGATGTCCTGGTGCCGACCGATTGTCTAGTGGGCGAAGAGAATCAGGGCTGGAAGATCGCCATGGCCGCGGCGAGTTTTGAGCGAGGCACGTACTTCATTCCAAGACTGGTTCGATTTGCGCAAGAACTGCGCCAGCTTCGAACGCTCGCCTTGCGCCCAGACGCCTATGGCCAGGTGCCTGCCGCCTCTTCCACCGTGCGGCATCAATGGGCGCGACTCGCCGCTGACAGCCATGTGCTGATGCTGAAGTCGCAACGGGCACTGGACGGTGCCATGCGCGGTGATCCTCCCGGCCCCGAAGGCTCGTCCACCAAAATTCACTGGAGCGAGGCACATCAGCGGCTCCTGGAGTTGTCATTGCAAATATTGGGCGAGGACGCTTGTCTGGCGGGAGCCAACCACGATCCGTGCGCAGACAGTGGGGCTGCGGACTGGGTGCATGCCTATCTGTGGTCGCGTGCGGAGACCATTTTGGCCGGTACCTCAGAGATTCAGCGCAACATCATTGCCGAGCAGGTGCTCGGTCTGCCTAAGGGGTGAGGCGGTTATGAGTTTTCATCTAAGCGAATCGCAGCGCATGCTGCAAGATGCCGCGTCACGCTTTATGCGCCAACGTCATCCCATTAGTGCATTGCGCTCAGGCGAGTTTCACGGCGCGGGGCACGGTGCTTTGTGGCAAGAAATAGCCGAGCAGGGGTGGCCAGCCTTGCTGGCGACCACCGATCAGGGTGGTTTGGAATTAGGGGTTCAAGAGGCCTGGCTCGTGGCCATGGAAGCCGGGCGCCATCTACTCAGCTTGCCTCTGGTGGCAAACATGGTGGTGCTGCCGACGTTGTGCGCCCAATCCCAAGGGCAGTTAGGGGTGGCGCAAACGTGGTTATCCAACGTCTTATCTGGCGCTGTTTGTTATGGGGTGGCCACGCTGCGTCCAGATGGCTCTGTGTTTGTGGAGGGGGCAGTCGCTGGAGGGCAGGCGCTGGCGTTCCAGCATCAGGCGGCCAATCTTGTCAGGCTCAGCCTGTATTCAATAAAAGAGGGTATTGCCGGCTTGGACCCTAGCTTGCGTGTGACTCGCTTGGTCAATCAGGCACCGGGAACCGTGCTTGACCTGCAGGTCGACGACGCTATTTGGCGCGTCTTGCAGCAACGCATTCGATTGCTGAGAGTCGCAGAAATGCTGGGCGCGGCGTCGCAAGCGCTGGATCTGGCTGCCACGTACGCACGGGAACGTATGCAGTTCGGGCG
Source organism: Achromobacter deleyi (assembly GCA_040391965.1). GTDB lineage: Bacteria > Pseudomonadota > Gammaproteobacteria > Burkholderiales > Burkholderiaceae_B > Achromobacter > Achromobacter deleyi_B. Next base: position 21,282 of record JBEBWV010000065.1, read on the forward strand.
TGCGATTGGTGCCAATCAGGCCATCAAGCACCGTTTGGCAGAGAACTGGATGGTGCTTGATGATGCCTGCCTGGCCGGTACGGCTGCGGCGCAGGCTTTGGACCAGGATTCACCCGAGGCGCAGCAGGCTTGCCACTATGCGCAATTGCTGGCGGTAGAGGCCTCAAGACGTGCGGCGCAACAGGCCGTGCAAACGCACGGGGCGCTGGGGATAACCTGGGAATGCGACGTGCAGCTGTATTTGAAACGTATTTTGCATGTGGCGGCCACGCTGGAGGCGGAAACGTCAACGGCCAGTCTGCTGGAGAAAATTTGGGAGGACCAGGGACTGAACTCGGACCCAGTGGCGACCGTTAGTACGCTGTGCACCTGATGCTGGACAAGAGGGCTGCCTGCCTGTCGTGACGAGGGCAGCGGGCAGACTCTACAATCAACTCATGTCTACACGCACAACCCCCTCAGAATTCGACGAACCCACGCTGTCCGAATCGGACGGCATCCGTTACCTGCACTTTGGTACGGAATGGATCCAAGGCGCTATGAACATCAAGGAGCCGCAGACCTTGGTGCTGGAGTACACCGCCCAGATGATGGCTTGGCTCCTGTTTCTGGAGCCGCCCAAAGAAGAGGCTATCGGCATGCTTGGCCTGGGCGCCGGTTCCCTGGCGCGCTTTTGCCTCAAACGCACGCGCAGTCCCTTGGTGGCCGTTGAATGGAATCCGCAAGTGGTTTCCGTAGGCCACATGTTCTTTCGTTTGCCGGGGCCGGGTCGCCTGGATATTGAACTTGAAGACGCCGGCCGTTGGGTGGCGGATCCGATGAATGCCGGGCGCTGTCCCGTGCTGATGGTCGATCTTTACGACGCCGATGCCCGTGGCCCGGTGCGCGACTCCGTGAAGTTCTATCGCGATTGCCGTCGTGTGTTGGGTGATGTCGGTGTTGTGGCGGTCAACTTGTTTGGTCGTCACGAAAGTTTTTCGCGCAACATCGACAACATGTCCAAGGCATTCGACGACCGCGTGCTGCTTTTGCCGGAAATCGATGCAGGCAATCAGATAGTGTTGGGCTTTTCTGGCCCTCCTTTGGCTATTACGCCTGCGGAGTTGCTGGCACGAGCAGAAGTGGTCGAGTCCAAGTATGGCCTGCCAGCACGGCGCTGGGCACGCGCGATTACGCGCCATGCCGTGGACGGGGTGCTGCATTTCTAGTATTTGACGCTTGATGTGCGTATCGTGGGCATCCATGGTGGTCACATGTGGTGCAAGCCCCTCGCGCTATTGCCCATTCGACGTTGATACAAGGAAGATCGATGAAAGCTGTTGGATTCTGGACAAAGGGTTTGGCCATTTCTGAGCCTAAATCCCTTGAGGACCTTGAACTTCCCGAACCAGGGAAACCGACGGGCCGCGATCTGCTGGTGAGGGTGCACGCCGTAGCGGTCAACCCGCGTGATTTCAAAAGTCGCATGAGTATTGAGCCGTCGGGCGGTAGGCCGGTGGTACTTGGCTACGATGCGTCGGGCGTCGTCGAAGCCGTCGGACCCCAGGTAGAACTCTTCCAGCCCGGCGACGAGGTCTTCTATGCAGGTGTATTGGATCGTCCGGGGGCCAATGCCGAGTTGCAATGGGTGGATGAACGTATCGTCGGCCGAAAGCCTTCAGGCATCGATCATGCGGCGGCGGCCTCCCTTCCACTCACCAGCCTCACGGCATGGGAGATGCTGTTTGATCGGCTGCAACTTCCACTGAACGCGGCGGCTGGAGAGGCTCTGCTGGTGATTGGCGGCGCCGGTGGCGTGCCCACCATGGCACTTCAGTTTGCCCGGCAGCTCAGCCAGGTTGAAGTGGTTGCCACCGCCTCACGACCAGAGAGCGAGTCCTGGGTGCGTTCGCTCGGTGCGCAGCATGTGGTAGATCACTCTCGTCCGCTCGCCGAGCAGATCAAAGCTATCCGTGGACTCGCACCCGTCAGCCGAATTTTCTCCACGCACACCACTACGGCCTCCTGGGCTGACATGGCGAAGATCATCGCGCCACAGGGTCGCATCGGCCTGATTGATGATCCCGAGCCTCTCGACTTGCGCCTGGTGAAATCCAAGAGTGTGTCGATTCATTGGGAGGCAATGTTCACTCGACCGATGTATGCCACGGCCGATATGCAACGACAGCATGACATTCTCAATACCGTGGCCGACCTCGTTGACGCAGGAAAGCTACGGGCAAGCGCGGCTACGAACTATGGAACGATCTGTGCCGAGAACTTGCGACGCGCACATGCCGCGTTGGAGGGTGGCCACGTCGTCGGGAAAATCACCTTGTCCGGGTTCTGAGGGGCTCTAGCCCGGTTTTGTTGATCTCTGCAACGCCGGGTCAAGGGCTGGGCAAGCGAGTCGCATTGCAGTGTTCGATGGCATCGAAGAACGATGAAATCAGCGGGCTTTCCCGGCGTTCGCGCAAGCAGCAAACGTGGATATGCGTCGAGACGACATTGCCTTCGATGCGCACCGGCCGCAAGCGCGGATCGGGAACATATTCGGATTCAGATACTGTCCCCACACCCAGACCCCGGGCGACCGCTTCCCTCAGCGCTTCCCGGCTGCCGATTTCCATGGCTATCCGCACTGGCACGCCGTGCTGCCGCAGGGCATGCTCCAGCGCTTTTCTTGTGGTCGATCCGGGCTCGCGCATCAATAAGGGTTGCCCGGACAGCTCCTCTAGTGCGATTGCCTCGCGGTTGGCGAACGGATGGTCCAGACGCACGAACGCAATGACTGGATACTGCGCATAAGGCTGCATGTAGTAGCGGTCTTCTGCATAGTGACTGGCCACTACGCCAACATCGCAAACGTATTTGTCCAGATCGTCCAGCACTACTTCGGAATTCCCCAGCCTGACTGAAAGACTGATCCGAGGATAGACGGCGTGATAGGCCTCTATCATTTCCGTGACGTGATAGGGACCCACCGCGCCGACTTTCAGCGCACCGCGACGCAGCTTGCCGCTATCGTCCAGCATCAAGCGCATATCGAGCTCAAGCGACACCATGCGACGCGCCAGTGGCAGCATTTCCATTCCCAGCGCAGAGAGTTCCACCCGCCGACCTCGGCGGTGGAACAGTTCAGCACCGTACTCGCGTTCAATTTTCTGGATTTGAGAATTGAGCGTGGTGTGACTCATGGCCAGGGCACGGGCAGCAGCAGTAAAGCCGCCGTGCTGGGCCACCATGATGAAGGCGCGAATCTGATTAAGCGTCACGGCAGGTATTTGCTGGCCATTGCGTCATGCGGAACTGGCAATGATGCCGAATCATTGTGACGCTGGTGCGACCCCCATGGCCGGATCACTGGTGCTGTCTTTCCCGGTTTCTAACCGGCCCGCGAATCGGCGCTCAAACGCCTCCCCCATGGTCAAGGTGAAGTCATACCAGCTGTTGGAAGCATCCAGTGACCAACGGGGATCGATCTGCTTGCCCGGATCGATGGTGTAGGTCCACGGACCATCGTTGCGGTACGCGTTGTCCTTCACCGAGACCAGGGCGGGGGCGCCGCCCATGTTCATGATGGTCAGAGACACAGCGTTGGCACTGTAGTCGTAGCAGACGCGCACTTCAGGATTCGGGCCGCTGGTCAGCGCATTGATGTCGCCTTTGAAGTGACGGTGGTAGCCATTTGGGCCCAGCACCCACAGACTGTACAAGCCCATGTTGTCGGTGCTTGCCTGCCAGGAGTCGGAGATCATTTTCCCGGCTTCGACCGTATAACGGCGCGGGTAGCGAGACAGGTTCAGTTCGTCGTAGACATGGAACACGGTGCCTTGAGGCCCCGTGTTGCTGAACGTCAGCCAGACCTGACCGCTGCTCACTTCCACGTTGGCGCTGGTGTGCAGGTGGTAAGGCAATGCGCGGGATGGGCGCAGCAGCCGTTCCTGGGTGGGCAAGGGGACCGTGCCGACATCGGGTACAGGCACGCTGCCTGCACCCACTTGCTGGGCCAGCGTGGCGTCCGCCTCTGCACGGGTCGGTGCTGGCGCAAGCGAGGGCTTTGAGGTGTTGGGATCCTTGAAGTTGAAGCATGACATCAAGTCGCCAAAGACCGCGCGACGCCACGGACTGATGTTTGACTCGGCAACGCCAAAGCGCTGCTCCAGGAAGCGCAGGACAGAAGTGTGGTCGAACTGCTGGGAGTTGACCCAACCCCCGACGCTCCAGGGCGAGATCACAAGCGTCGGCAGGCGGGGGCCTGCGCCAAACGACTTACCGTCAGGTGTTACTTTTCGCGTGTCTCCCGGTGGCGCAGGCATGGTGTAGTACTCATTGGACACATCCACTGTCGACTTGCCTGCCATGGTTCCGTCTTCCGATCGCCAGGGCGGAGCGGGCGGGGGCATGTGGTCAAAGAAACAGTCGTTCTCGTCGTAATTCACAATAAGAACGGTTTTGCTCCAGATGTCGGGGTTGGCGGTCAACATGTCCAGCAGCGTTTGCAGATACCAGGCTCCCTGCGCAGGCACCGACATGCTGGGATGTTCGCTATAGGCACCCGGTGCCACGATCCAGCTCACCTGCGGCAGCGTGCCCAGCTTGATGTCGTCAGCGATTGCCTGCAGGAATCCGCCATCGGGCATCGTGTTGCCGAAGCCCTTGTACAAGGGCGACAAGGCTTCCAAGGTCGCCGAGTAAGGTGCGGACGGAGAGCCGTAGGCCGCCAAACGTTCGTTGACGGCGCGATAGGCGGCGAAAGCCACCAACTGATTGTTGTTGCTGTTATTGCCCGGCGTGTTGTAGACCTTCCATCGGACACCCGCTGCTTGCAGGCGTTCGGGGTAGGTTGTCCAATCCAGGCCATCTCCCGACGGACCCAGACCGCCCCAGTTGGCATTGGTCACGCAGGCGTGGCCGCGCACGTTGGCCCCATTGCTGCCGCTCCATAGGAACATGCGATTGGTGAAGGTTCCGGTATTGATAGCCGTGTGATAGGCATCGCAGATCGTGAACGCGTTCGCCAGGGACCAATGGAACGACATCTCTTCTTGTTGCAAGTAGCCCATGGCGACTTTGGTGTTCTTGGCCTTGGGCCAGGCTGCCATCCGACCGCCGTCCCATGCAGCTTGCTGATCGCCCCAATCGTGTGCGCCGCCAACGCGCAGGGCGTTGCCCTTGGTTGCGTCCAGATAATAGGGTTGAACGCTTCCCGTCGTGCCTTGTTGTATCCACACTGGCTTGCCCGAAGCCATAGGGATGGTGAATCTGTCGCTGAATCCCCTGACTCCAGGCATGGTGCCGTAGTAATGGTCGAAAGACCGATTCTCTTGCATCAGGATGATGACGTGCTCAACGTCGTTGATCGTGCCGGTGACGTTGTTGGCAGGAATGGCCAGAGCGCGCTGGATGGCGGGCGGGAACGGCCCAAGCGCGGCCGTCGCGGCTGCCGCGCGCAGAAAATTGCGGCGATTCATTTTGGTCATGATGATCGGTGTCCGTGGGTCGTCGATAGAAGAGGGTGGCGCTGCCAGGGCGTGCTCATGGTGCGCAGTCGAGCTTGGAGTTCAAGGCGTGCGGGGCAGGCACCTCGGTTCCGGACTCTCCGCAAGTTCCTGTGGCGGGCGCGGCCACAATGGCCACTGCCGCCGCGGCCGAGCCATCGCTGGCTTGCGTGGGCACGGTCTCCGGACCGGCGTCCGAATCATCATCATCGCCGCCACATCCCGCTATCAACGCGCACAGCATCGTGGCGGCGAACATGTTTTTCAGGGTCTGTTTTCGCAGCGTGCGAAAGCCTTTCGGCAAGGAAAGAAAATAAGTCATCGCGCTTTCCTTCAGTTCGCGGATAGCGTCGACAAGGGCTTGTTCGACAGGAAGATGGATAGCAACTCGCTGTCGGTCAGAACGCGGTTCCACATCGCCAGATCACCGAACATTTGCTGATAGGTGGGCGCCGTGGCGCATTGCCCGGCGGTGTAGGGCGGCGTTACGGTGCCGCCGCATTTATTCATCAGGTAAGCGCCGGTGCCGTCGTCGCCAATGCCCCATTGCGGATAGGGCGAAAGCTTGGACATATCCACAGCACCGGTCGACTTGCCCGTGGCTACACGGTTCGTCGTGCCAGTCACTGGGTCGAACACATACATGTTCATGGTCTTGGCGATGCCGTCGACCGAGAACGCGATATAGATCCAACGGTTCACGGTGATCTGTGTGTAAGGGCTGGTGGGGCCGTCTGCCCGCGCGCTGCCCGAACCAATGTTGAAGGCGATGCCACATTGGTTGCCGGAGCTTGAGAACATACCAATAGCTACGCCCGCGTTGCCGCCGCTCACGTAGTTCTTGTTTGACAGCACGGTGACATTGCTGCGAGCAACGCAGGCAGGAGTCTTGAACCAGAATCCGATGGTGAACTGGGGTGCCGCCCCCATGGCGATGTCGTATCCGCTAGCGGGCGTGAGTCGATAAGCTTCCAGACCGGCGGTCGTTACGTAATTCGTATCGACCAGCAAACCATTGCTGCCAGAAAACGGCCCTGGAACCACCAGGCCGGCCGAGGCGGGCAGATCGACTGACGCGGGGCCCATGGTGCTGTGCGCCTGAGCATCCTGCGGTGGCAGCGTTGCGCTGAAGGGATAGTAGGAAACCAGGCCATTGATCAATGTCGCGGCCAGCGGTACTGGTGGTAAATACGAAACGGGCGGGCTGATGATGCCGCGAGACGCAGCGGTGTCACCAGTGCCCACCTGTACGGTATAGGCAAACTGATACGTGCCTTTTGTCGTCAGGTCCGCCGTCAACTGATTGTCGGTATACGTGCTTGTGCCGACGGGCAGGCCGGATGCGATGACGCGGCCGTCGCGCAGGACATCAATGGTGCCCTCGGGGGGCGTTACCCACGTCAACACCACGTTCACCGACGACGAGTTATTGTCGGCAACTGCCGCGCTTAGCTGAGAGACCGCTTGTGGCCCCACCAGCCTGCCGCCGTCCAGCGCGTACTGTTGCGCTTCGGGCAATGCACTCAAATATCCCAGAACCGTAGGCACCACGTCTGCGATGCTGGCGTATCCATACAGATCGGCCAGCACTGCTGGCGTGGGCGCGGCGACGCCGAGTGTGCCGTTGTTGCTTGCCTGGTTCAGTGCGATGAAGGTGGTGGACTCGGGCACGAGAGGCAGACCATCGTCCTGGCTATTGCCGCTCAAGCCATGATTGCCGGTTACGGCGACAAGCCACTGGCTGCTTGCGCGTTTCGCGGTCTCGTCGAGCATGGCGCCTACTGCCCGGTCCAACTTGCTCAGTGTGCCCGCGTAGTTCTGCGAGCCCACGCCATAATCCAGGGCGGCATCCTTGGCAGAGCGGAATTGCGCAATCACGGTGCTGTAGTCGCTGCGGATCATTTGCAGCGCTTGGCTGGAAACACAATCCATGGTGACGGCACTTGCCGAACAGTCGGTCAGCGTGTCGAGGTGTCCGGCATCGTGATCCGCCACCAGCAACTGGGCCATGCCCGCCGACGCCACCGCTGCGCCATTCAAGCTGGCGCTCTTGGCCTTGGTCAACTGGAAGACTGTGGCGCCACGCAATACTTGTACCGGGGCATTGGAAATAATGTTGTGTCGGTTTGCCCAGCTTCCCGTCAATAACGTTGCCCAACCCGGCATGTCCAGGGTGGGCTGCTGGCTGGCCGTCCCGGCTACCCCGCCGCTGTAGGCCATTTGTACATGAAGCTTGGCCAGATTTGGAAGAGTGCCGTCGGCGATGCCACGTTGCACCGCGCCATAGGTGGCGCTGTCTATGTCGATGATCAAGGCATGGCGAGTTACCGGCGTGGCCGGAGTCTCCGGCGTGACCGGAGTCAGTGGCGTATCGGGATTCTCAGGCTTGCCAGGAGCCACCGGCGTCGTGGGTGTTTCCGGCGCTTGGGGGGCACTGCCATCCGAAGCATCGTCGTCGCCGCCGCAAGCAGTCAATGCGGCCGATAGTGCGGTCACGGCCACAACGCGCATCCACGCCGTCCTGCGGGACCTCTTATGCAGCACCGCGGTGGAATAGCTGGGGGAGGCGCTGGTCGGTGCAATCAGCGGGGCGGCGTGAACGGCGTTGCCAGACTCTGGCTGAAAACGCTTGCCGCCCGCTGGCGTGGGTGCCAAGGCTGAATTGGCCAAATGCTCGAATCTCATGTTTCGACTGCCTTTCTTTATGGGAAGAGTGGTCGAATTTGAGCCGAGCGCGGTTACGTGGTCGCGACGATACCCGGGGGGTTTATCGTCTTTACTGCCTATTTTTTCGGAAAACTATCCTTCACACTCACGCCGAACAGGCCTGGACTGCTGTGCGATAAGCAAACAAGGCGGGGGCACCCCCGGTATGCAAGAACAATATCGGCCCGCTATCCGCAAACCGTTTGTGAGCGACGCCATCCAACAGCCCTGCCATGGCCTTGCCGGTGTAGACGGGATCCAGTAGCAGACCTTCTGTGCTGGCCAGGAGGTGAATGGCAGCCTGTCCAGCAGCGCTGGGCTCACCGTAGCGAGGCCCAACATACCCATCCCAGAGTTCAATACGAAGTTTGGCGGGCACGTCAATATCGAGCAGCTTGGCGGTGCTTGCAATCAGTTCTGCCACTTTCGGTTGCTGTGAGGCGCTGCTTCGCGAGACCGTAACCCCGACAACCTGCGTTGCAGGCAACGCGTGTGCGAGTGCCAGTGCCAATCCGGCATGCGTACCGGCGCTGCCAGAGACCACGACAATCGCTGAGAACGATAGATCGGCCGCTTTGACTTGTTCCGCCAGCTCCAGGCCCGCACGCACATAGCCCAATGCCCCCAGCGAATTTGAGCCACCTATCGGAATCACGTAAGGCTTGCGGCCCTCGCTAAGTAGCCGCTGGGCCAGCGCCTGCAACTGTTCGTCCGCCTGATCCAGGTTCTCGACCAATTCCACTTGGGTGTCGAACAGCCCAAGCAGCAGGCGGTTGCCGCTTTCCAGATAATCGATGTCCGTCGTGCCCGTAGGGTTTTGCAGTAACGCGGCGCTGGCAAGCCCAAGGCGGGCTGCGACGGCCGCCGTCTGCCTGACATGATTCGATTGAATGGCACCTGCGGTAATCAGCGTATCAGCGCCCTGGCGCAACGCATCCGCCGCCAGGAATTCCAGCTTGCGCAACTTGTTGCCGCCAAACGCCATCGGTGTGATGTCGTCTCTCTTGACATAAATGTCGTGCTTCAGCTGGTTGGAAAGGCGCTCCAGCTTCTCCAACGGTGTTGCTGCACCCACGAGTTCAAGGCGGGGAAACCGGGAAATTTTCTCTGAGATAGTCATTTTTCAGTCGTGGAAGGTGAATCACTATGAGCGGTGTTGCCCGGTACTCAATGGAAATACGACGACCGGGTGGTGGACCAACACGTACCTTGGTTCCAGTGCGCCTGCGGCACCCGCCCGAACCGATTGAAGCGTCGAGCATGCACATTACGATGATTGATATCGACTTGGCAAAGTTCGTGTTTCTGATTGGCGGGCCAACGAGCAGATTCGGGCCATAGCGAGCCGCTCAAACTAAAAAGGCCTGAGTCCGGTGCAGTACCGGACTCAGGCCTTCAGACACTAGCTTTCAATGGTCCAACTTCTGTCGCTTGGTTCAATTGACAGCTTCAGGTTCACTGCTTCAATATTCAATAGCGCCAGCGCAGATTGACCGAACCCGCGTGCTCGCGACTACCTTCGCCATATTGGCCGCTGTAGTTCAAACCCAGAGTGGCATTGCGTGAGATCGCGATATCAACCCCGAGTTCAGCCAACGCCGCATCACGCGCAATCGCGGTGCCAGCCACGGTGAATGCCTGGCCACCGTCAAACGCCATCGTCGATTGCGGTGTCACTTCGCCAAACGCGTGGCGCCAGCCCAGCGTTGCACGCAGCACGGCTTCGGTCTGCCCCAGCGTGAAGCCGGTTTGCGCACGCAGCCCCAAGGTCGAGTTGGTTTGCTTGTTGCTGCTGCTCTGACCATTGAGTGCCGCTGAACCACCCGACTCTGAGAAGCCGCGTGTACGCATATCGCTCCAGGACAATCCGGCAAAGGGTTCTACGCTGACGCGTTCCGACAAGGACATTGCATAACCCAGTTCGGACAACAGCTGGGTGGTATTGGCACCA
>JBEBWV010000066.1:0-30781 GCA_040391965.1 Achromobacter deleyi
AGGCGAACCAGTTCTTCGGCGCGGCGATAGTCGCCGTACCAATGAAATGCTGCCAGGTGCAGGTTCATGGGTGCGGCCAATTGGCGACGCACCAGTGGTGGACGCGTGTCGATGACGGCGATAGCCGCTTCCTGGATGGCCAGCGCCGCGTTTTTTAACGGCTCGTAGATCGGACGCGATACTTCGATGGGATACAGATCACGATTCGCATCAATGGCATCCTGGATACTCTGGCGTACATCGTTAACGATCTCTTCGATGTCTTGTGGGGATAGCGTGGGTGCCTTACTTTCTTGAACCAGAATATCCGCTGCTAGTTCAATTAGGACGCCTGCCACCGCAATCTTGATAACGGCCTCAATGACTTGTCGATCTTCGGGAAGGATGGCAATGGGGGTATGCATGCCCAATACAACGGCTGTGCTTGGCGATCCCGGGTCTGTTCCCGGAGCATTGCCCGGATCAGTACCTGGTTGCGTGCCTGGCCCCGTGCCCGTATTGTGTTTGGCTACCTGCAAGGCGTTAAACGATGTGGGTGTCACCCCCTTTGATGCGGCCACGGGTAGGCGCACAACATCATCAAAAATTCCCTTTACACCGCGCCAGTCACTTTTGGTACTCGACGCGTTAAAACTACGCAGGTCAATTAACCCTGTCAACCCGCCACGCAGCTCGGCCATAAAGGCATTGGGATAGTTCAGCAGATCGGTCGCACCTCCCGTCATGCGGGTCAAACTGCGTACCGCGCCCAGCACCCGACCCATGGTGGATCGAATGTTGTTGAGCCGATCCGTGATGCCTTTGATGCTCAGCATGGACTTGATGCGCCGGGCGAATGCTTCCACACCGCTTGCGATTCCATCTTCGACGACTTGCTTACTAGCGGCGGCTTGCTGCTCTGGAAGTTGGTGCACAAAGAATGGACTGCCCGGCTTACTTTGCAAAAAATGCAAGTTAACCAGGCATGCGTCCACCGCTTCGGCTTCATGTTCTACCGACCAGTCCAGCAACTGGGCAGACGGGATGGAACCCAATATGGGGTGAATGAGTTCACCTAGCCCCGGCTCATCAACTTTGGTTAAGAACTCTTGCAGGCGCAGCTCGTAGTCGTCGCCCCAGAATTTAGCTACCAGCGCGAAGTCCACGCCAGCTCGCCCGAGGTCTTCGGTGTCCTCTCCGTTGACGTATGGGTACTGGTGGCGTTGAACGTCGCGCTGCGCACTATCTCGCGTACTGACGCAATCGAATTTAACTCCCCGAAAGGAGGCGTCTAATAAGGTTTCAGTCCAAGCCATCAATATCTCCTTGCATCCCGTGCGCTCGCATCTTGCACGGCCGCCACGATGGCACCGTTGTCCACTGTGATTTTGATATCCATTTTTTGTGGCTCGCGTAGTTTCGCGATCATTGCTTGCTGCAAGGCAGCGGGGTCATAGCCCCCTGTGGCGATAGTGGGCGCGCGCGCTGTTTCAGCGCGAGGCCCCTCATCTGAACCGAACCAAGAGCGCCCAAGTTTCTCGCCTAACCAATCACCGCCAAAGCTACCCAAGACACCGCCACCGACTGCACCAGCTGCGACGCCGTAAGGCCCCAGCCACGACATGGACTTGGCCCCAATCATGGCCCCCGCAAATCCACCACCTGTTGACCCAGCGATCTTGGTGTAGGCGGCATTCTTCTCGTTATCGGGTAAATCACTGCCAGCAACTTGAGTGGCGTTGTAGCCACCCAAGGCCAAGGACACCATGGGTGAACTACGTGCCAGTGCACCCTTACCGAATACGCTTGCCGGGGCGAGCTTACTCACGCCGGTGCCGACCAAGCGCACCACACCACTGCCGGCACCCGTAGCAGCGGCACCTAAGCCTGCACCCACTCCGGCACCCGTGAGCATCTTCACGCCACCAAAGGCAAGCGCGGCAGCCGTCATCACCTTGATGCCGTCGCCCGCGCCCACCAGCAGCGTCGTCAGCCCTGGATAGGCTTCGGCATACTTTGAGAGTTTGGCGGCCACATCACCAAGGGTCGTCGTAAGCGGCTCCAACGCTCGCTGACGTGCGTCGGCCACGGCTTGGCCCGCAAGGTTGAGTTTTTCACTGGCGGTGCTCAGCATCACGGAACCACTGGTGTCGATGGCCGACACGCCACGACCCGCGTAGTCGCTACGCATGCCCCGAATGGACTCGCGCTGTGCCATATAGCCCGACAAGGCGAGCATGGGCTTGCGGCCAACGCCCACATCACGCAACACCGTTTGTTCCAAGAGCGTGGCCATCTGCTCTTTGTCTACATCTGTGCCGCCGCCCTTGGCCAGGCGGGATTTCAATTGTTTGTATGCCTTGTTGCTCTCCAACGACTTGTCGATGAGCGCCGAGAACGTCTCCAGCGGATCAACGCCTTGGAGTGCGCCCTTGGCAAGGGTGCCGTTCAGATCCACACCCTTGCCACCGATGGAGAGCTTTTTACCTACCGACTGGGCCACACCGGGATTCTTAAGCGTGGTGAGTAGCGCGGTGTAAGACTGCGCTGATTCCTGCGGCATGCTGGTGGCCGCCGTGATGCCCTGAAGGTTGGCCAGCGCCATCTCCAGGCCTTTCATGCCGGACATCCCGAAATTGTCGCGTTGCGCGGTCAGCACACCAGGTAAGTTGGACATCATGTTTTCGATGCCGTAACCGCCTGTCTCGCCCGCGTACAACATCTTGCCCAGTGCATCAGGCATTTGCGCTACGGGGATGCCGTTCGCATTGGCAGCACCGACCAAGGGCACGATCTCCCGAGGTGTGCGCCCCGACGCGAGCGCCATCTTTTGCACCGTGGGTAACATCGCGTAAGAATCATCGCGCGACAAGCCACTGCTGCCCAACAGATCGTTTAACGCATCTGCTGCGTCTTCACGCTTGCCCCCGCCGTATTGAACGGCACGGCTAATGTGCTCAGTAATTGCGTGCTGACCCTTTGCGCGGCCAGCCGCGTCTTCGCCTGCATAAGCCGTATTGGAGATGAAGGCGACCTGGCGCTCGTGCGTCATGACTTCGGACAGTGGCCGCTTGGCCATCATGGCTCCCGCCAGAATCCCACCACCAATTGCGGCAACGCCGCGCCCCAATTCTCCGGGTGTCTTCAGATGTTGCATTTCCTGGCGTAGGCCGCGAACCTTCGCTTGTGCTGCCTCGGCGGCACGCGCCAATTCACGCCCCGACAAGCGCCCGGAGTCTTCCAGGCGCTTGTAAGCGACCGCCGTCTGCAAGATCTCGCGTTGAATGGCGCGTTCAGAACGCACGCCTAGCCTCTCGCGCGCCTGGTGCAAACGGTCCACATCACGCAGGATTGACGAAGAGACCTGTTTGGAACTTTGGGCTTCCTGCTGGGCACGCAACACACTGGCGCGACGGCTCTGGTCATAGACGCGTACCGACGTATTGCCCACCGCTGTGATGCTTTGCTGCTGCGTGCGCGCCGAGTCCACGGCCTGTTTGGTCGTAACCGTCAACGCCCGGCTGGTCTGGTCGGACGCCTGGCGCTGGGCCTGGGCGGAGGCAGCAGCGCTTTGTTGCTGTGCGCGTGCGGCGTCTTCGGTCTGTTTGGTGGTGACTGTCAGGGCACGGCTGGTGTGATCTGACGCCTGGCGTTGAGCCTGCGCCGTGGCCGCTGCACTTTGTTGCTGCGCGCGAGCAGCTTGCTCAGACTGGCGGGTCGTTTCCGCGATTACCCGGCTGACATCACGACTGGCCAGGTCTTTGTACACAACCCGAAGCGCTACCTGCATTTCGCGCATCTAATACCTCAGTCTGGATTTGGATTTAGGTTTGATGCGGCGCAGGCTTACGATCTGCTTGCCGCGCCTGGTGGTCTGACCAGGGCTATCTTTAGGGGTATTGAGTTCACCTAGCGCCTCTAGCCACCCTATGAGTTCGGGCTCCGTCATGGCGCGGATACGGGCCTCGGTGAGCCCGTACCGGCCAAGTGCTAAGACGAGCTTTCGATAGAGTCTTAGCTGGGCTTCGGTTTGAGATACTTTTTTTTGGCTTTGGTGATCGCCTCCGCAATGATGTCGATATCCGAGGGGTATATGCCAAGCACCAGCCCCAAGCTGATCTCGTCAGGCGGGATGTCGCCCAGACGTTCCAGGCAGGTGGTGTACATGGCCACTTCTACGCGCGCGCTGTGCGCACCAGGCAGCGTCTCCAATGCCTCCACGTTGTCGCCCATCGTCGGAATACGCACAGAAAAGTCGTAATGCCGCTTGCCCTCATAGAGCACGCCGTATAGCAGTGTGCCTGTGGCCAGATCTTCACGATTGGCAGGGGTGTTGGTGGCGAACGTCTCGCCAATCGGTTGCGGGTCGATATTATGGGCGGGGGTATTAGCGGTCATTCAGACACCTTTTTAACGGCGAACATGGTGATGTTCTGGCGGGCTTCGTTTTCGACTGTGTACGAGTGCCCGACTTCCTCGGTGTAGCAGTCTAGGTAAGTCGTGCGCTGGCCACCAGGGCTTGCGGGATAAACCGTGAGCGTGGCCCCTTCAATATCAGCCCAATTGATTTCTTGATCCAAGGGGACGGCGGCGGCGATGCGCAAGGCATAGGTCTGGATGCCGCGCGAGAACCCGCCAATCAAACGGCTGCGGTTCATTACTTTCACGGGCCTCTTGCCCGTCACTTCGGTGGGGTCAATGCTGACGACCTCGATCTCGCGACCGTCGACCTCCAGGATCATTGCCCCTGCAAATTCCTTTGCCATGTCTTTACTCCGTCTCAGTGAGGGTGGCTGCGCCTAGGGCTAGGCCCTAGACATATAGGTCAATGCGACCGGCGAAGACGTGCATGCCATGCACGACAGGAGCCGGAATTGCAGCCGCGCACATGCCCTTGTTTTGGGGGTGTTTTTGCACAATGAATCGTGCCTTGTACTTATCGATCTCTTGCAAGATCTCCAGGTCCTCGCATTGATAGGCGACTTCCAACAAGACAGTACGCACCTTGGGTGGCGTCTTGTTCGAGAGCAGCTCTCGCGGAAACCGCAACGACACCCGTTGACGGCACGCCTTACGGTAGTAGTGAAGGACGCGCATGACCGTGATATCCAGGCATGAGTCGTCGGCAATGCCCTGAGCATCGACCAGATAGGTCGAGATGGCTCGCACGATCTGGGCACGATTGCCGGGGCCTACGATGATGGGAGTCACGCCGTTATGGAGCGCGTTTTCCTGCTCTTTACGCCCAGGAAAATCTTCCTCACCGATAATGTCCAGACCCGCGATTTCCAGATTGTTTAACGGTCGGGCTGGGTGCTCTTCGCTGGCCATGACAGCCGCATAGCCCGCTGCGATTTCGGCAGAGGTGGCTTTCGATTTGTTGTACCAGGCAAAGGAGATGATCGCGGAGTTGATGCCAGCGGCCACGGTCGAGGCTCCCGCCAAGGTGCCAGGGAAACCCGCGACCCCAATCGCATCGCGTTGCTCCAACGGATTGCCTAGTGCCTCCAGGTGTTCCCGGAAAGCTAACAACGAGGCCGTGTCCGAGAAAGGGCATACGCGGATTTCGTGACTGGTGCCCAGCATGGCCGCATACGCGGGCTTGAGGTCAGGGTTGTTCAAGCCGCCAGCCATTTGCGCCGACACGGTCACCGTAACCCCAGCGGCGTACTGGATCTGCGCCGCAAGCTTTAGTTCATTACCTGCCAGTCCCTTGTGCTTGGCCGTCACGGCAATTTTTTCCGCCGTCGCCACCACCGTGATCGGCAGGGCGGGGAGCGAGTTGACGGCTGTGACTACTGCACTGGCGACTTCCGTGGCCGACATACCACTGTCAATGCCTACGTCAATGCGCTCAGCTCCGACGTAAAAAGCAAGTGCACCCGCCGTGGTGGCTTCTCCGACGATGCTCATCTCGCCCTTAGCTTGAGTGCCCGCGAGTGCATCATCGACCGCCACAACCGTGATTTGTGCATACTCGTTTGCACGAATTGCGGCGGTCACCATGCGATGTGCAATGGAACCCTGTCCAAAGTAGACGGCGGCGTCTTTGTCGTTAAAGACATCGACGGGCTTTAGCGCGGCCACAGTGCCGGTGGCTAGGCGCTGGGCGAACAACAGCACGCGCTGAAGGTTGGTGGGTAGTGACGAGTTGGCAAGCTTTGTATTGAATTCAAAGTACGCGCCAGGTTTGCGCGTACTGACCGGGATCTTGTCAAAGAGAATAGGTTCGCTCATCTCAGGCTCGTTTGGTCTTGGTTGGCACGCTGGTGCTGATCGGCTCGGCGGCAACCGCACCGTTCTGATCAGCAGGCTGAACTTGGGCCGGTACGAATTCGACCAGGTCGCCATCGGCCAGGCGGCGTAGGTAGTAGGCGTTGGCCGGAACATCCACAGCGTCGCTGTCCGTGATGTATTTGCGGGCGTTATCCTCGTAAGGAACCTTTACGCCTGCGATGGCTTTGACTTTGAGGGTAGACATCAGTGGTCCTTGTTAAGCGTTATCAGGGCGCTTGCATCTGGCGGGTCTTCGGTAGTGCGGTTAGACAGGCGAATGTCGAGTTCGACGGCCGTCATCAGGCCGTAGGGCTCGTCTGTCGTTGCCTTGGCGTGCGAGAACATCACATCGGGGTCGCTCGACTTGGGGTCCGCGATATCTTCGAGAGTCGGCGCTGGCCAGCGGCCCGCATCGAGGGGTCGCTCCGTCCATGACGTGTCAAACTCCAACGCGAAGATTGACGCCGCCTTGCCTTGGGCAGCCCCGTTAAAGAGCGTGCGCACCGCGCCAGGCTGTAGGTAATCCACCCCTGCCAGGCCCAGGTCTTGGTTGGTCAACAAGCGGCGCACGGCATAGATCAGTTGATAGGTGCCAACATCCTCTACTCGCGGCCCACCGCGTCGGGTGGCAGACTCGGAGCGCAATGTGCTGGCCCCTACCATCACGACAAAGCGGCCATGCGCGTCATAGCGGGCGCGACTGGTGCCGGTGGCCCGCGTGTTCAAGACGCCTTTAAACGTGACCCATGCCGCAGGGAAGCGGCGAACCACATTAGCCAATGACCCGTCCAGCTCGCCACCGTAGGTGTCAACAGCCCTGACCATCTTGCCCAGACCCAGACGTAACCGTTCGACCATGGCGGCTTCGATCACAGCCAGTGGAATGTTGAGTTCCATCAAAATGCTCCAGGTCCCTGACGACCAAACACCTTGGCGCCAGATACGAATTGGACGGTGTTGGCCGTGGTGGGCATCACACCCGTCTCGCTTGGGCCCAGGTGAATCTTTCCCGCCGCAGCAAGTTTCAAGTAATCCACCGCCGCCTTGTAGCGCACCCGTATCGGATCGGTCTCCTGCACGTCGCTGCCGGTGAGCATGTAGCGCGCGATGTTGCAGCAGATCCGGATCAGGTGCGTGGGTACAGGCACCAGAGGCAGCCGATAGCGTGCAGCCAAATGACTGTCGATCTCCGCTGACGCATCGGCCAAGGCACCGTCTAAGATGCCCTGGTCAATCTCGCCCGTACCTGTGCGGTCGGTCAGTTCGATCACCTCAGATTCACCGAAGGTGCGCACCATGTCGGCGGTGGTGGCATACATGTTGTTAGGCTCGACGGTTACGTGTGGTCCTCGGATTCGCGGCAGCCGTGTCCGTCGCGTTGCCGTTGTCTTCGTGGCCTACAACCACCTCGACGACATCGACTTCGAGTTCGACGGCCACTAACATGCGATCAGCGGCAATGGCGTCGCGCTGCTTGCGGGAAAGGTCGGCAAGCGGAATGTCTTTCGGCTCTGCACTAAACACAAAACCGGCGCGGCCAAAACCGTCACGCTTGGAAACAACGCGCAGAACTTTGATTTTCTCTGAGGCCATCAGGCCCTCCAATAAGTGGGGTTGTGCTGTCGCCCAGCGGTTGCTGGGACGGCAGTCGTTGCATCTGGGGTGAACTCGATGGATTACGCCAGCCAGGAGGTCGCCAACACGTCAACGACATCGCGGTTGATGTTGGTCGCGCCGTTTGCGCTACGTTCTGCCTTGACCACTTCCAGGGCTGCTGCACGGTCTTGAGGTGCGACCAACAAGAGCTTGGGCCGGATGCCCAGGGGTCGACCATGGTCACCCTTCAGGCTTTGCATCTGGGCGTAGACATCGTTAAACGCGTTGCCATCGAGCTTCTCTTTGCTGGCATATGCCAGTTGCCACAACCCAAAGCCCACGTTAAGTCGCGCATCTACCCCGTAGACGTATTCGTTGCGCTCAAAGACGTTGTCGTCCCGGGGATCGGTCTTGGCGACAAAGTCGTACTCGCGACGCTTTTGCAAAATCAGCGGCTTGATGACGCGCGAGGTGTCGAGCAGAAACCAGGGACGGCCAGTGCCACCGTGGAAATTGCTCACAGGTTTTTCGCGCCCGGACGCACCAACTGGGTGATCCGTATCAAAGAAGTACTGACCGTCAAAACATGGGGTTTCAAAACCCGCCTTCAACAATTCGAAGAGCAACAGGTCTGGGTGTTCCTTGGCGTCCTGGCCAAGCTGAGCCATGAGCGGGTTAAAGATGCCGTACTGATCATCATCAATGCTCTCGCGATTGACCGAGACGGTGTTCTCGAACGTCTTGTTCTTGACGCGGTAGTCGTGGGTCTTCAGGTTTTGGATAACGCGGTCACCAATCCACTCACGGAAATTGGTGTTCAAGCCAAGCCAGGCGTAGATGTTCTCGCTGGTGCTGGACGGAATGGAGGTGGCTAACTGCGCCCATTCGGACGGCGCACCTTCGTAGGCCTGCGCAAACGCGGCTTTATACGCGGTAAAGAGGATGCTCAGGTTTGCTTGGTTGATGATCATGAGAGAACTCTCCGATTGCTAAAAGGTATGCGTGGGGTGGGAGTACGTGCCGTGGCGTTAAAACTGCACCCAGACACCGCTGTCATCGACGTGGCGCAACACACCGGCGACGATGGCTGTAGCCGCTTCCTCGGACGGGATCAGTGCCACCGACTCGTCATCGACGGCTTTGACTGGCTTGCCATAGGCGGCGCGGGTGATACCAGCGGCGGCGGCCTTTAGGGCAAAGACGCCGCGCCGCACGGAAACGTTCTCGTCACCAATCTGGCCAGTACGGTTATCAACAGTGGCTTGGGCAATGCCGACCACGCAGACGGTGCCAGCAGTTCCCGCCGGAACGGCGTTGCCCGCCGCATTCAGGCCCACGATTGCGCCAGCAAAAATGCGCACACTGGCGGCAGCGGGGAATACAAGATCCACGCCATCACGGCGCTGGGTATCGCGGTCTTTGATCAGAGCCATGACGGTTCCTTTAACGTTCGATAAACAATTGGGGGGCCATGCAGGCTTGGAGGTCGTTAGCCGCGTTGCTTGATATAGGCTTCCGGGCTTAAACCGAGGTTGCGACACACGGCCAATTCGTCTTCGGTGATGTTCTTGCCCTCACCAATGGGTGATTTGCCCTGAGTCTGGGTGCCCGAAAGCGCGGCAATTGGCGTGACTTCGGCCACGTATTTCTTGAGCGCCGGTAAGTTGCTGGTCCCCAGCTCACGCGCCCAGGCTTCGAGCGCAGGCGGGATCTGGCCCGCGCTCATCGCGGCCACAACCACCTCTTCGACATCGCGGGTAGTCTGGTTCTTAGTCATCTCAGCGACCTGGTTCTGAATGGTCGTGAGCGCAGCAATGGGAACGTATTTGGAGAGATCGACCTGGACACCGTTTGCCTTGAGGGCCGCGACTTCGTCACCCTTTTCTTCGACCTTCGCCGTCAAATCTGCGACCTGAGCGGCGTTGCTTTCGGTGGCTCGGACGTATTCGGCTAGCTTGGCCAGCGCTTCGTCTTCGGTGGCACCCTCGGGTAGTCCGAGTAGCGCAAACAGGGCTTTTAACAATTGATCCATGTCGTGGTCCTTGAGGGATTGCGCGGGTGAGGTAGACGCCCCGCTGTGCGCCATGCTGAGAGCCACGCGGCTCATCTGGGCCAGGCGAACGGGGTCCATGCCCCCAAGCGCCGGGTCGTTGGTCAGTGCTGCGTGGAGGATGTCCAGGGGCCGACCTTCCTTGTCGTAAGGAAAGACTGGCGAGATATAGAGGTATTCCTCGGCGTCAATGTGCGCACGAGCGCGCGCCGTCCAGGTGACTTGGGCATACAGCCCTTGCCCCTCGCGCCATTGCAGGCCGGTGATCCATCCCGACGCTGGGGCGGGCTGACCGTTGGTGGCTGCCGCCAGCGTCTGATGTTCGTAGTCGATGACCAGGCGGCGATTGCGAGCGGTAAAACGTTGGATCAGGCGTGAGGCGATTTCGCCATCGATGCGCCAGGTAGGCACGTCTTTGGGGCGATCATCAGTGGCTGACCGGAATTCGCCCGCTGGTAAAAGCTGGATTTCTTCCGGGCTGGATGCACCTTGGCCGTTAAGTGCCACGCTAAGCGCGGCGACCATCGGAGCCAATGCGATAGGCGAGGCAGGAGTGCGGGAGGGGGAACGGGTTGAAGCCATAACCGGCATGTTGCCGGTGGGCGAGCGCGCTGATTAGCTGAAGGACTTCAGTAGGGAGGGGGTCGGATTGGCAGTAGCGAAGCAGGAAAGTGGCGGGTTTTGCCAGTTCAGATGCAACGGCGAGGGGCTGTGGCGGACCGCAGGGGCATTTAAACCGAATTTAACGGGGGGTTAACGGCCCTGTCCCCCCGAATAGGTAGCGATGCCGCACCCCACCTCCAACAAAGGGCGCTGTGGCCCTGTTTTACAAATCAGGCTGGATCAGGATTGGTCGTCTTCACCCAGGTAGTCGGCCACGATGGCCTCAATTTCGTTGGCGTCAACATCCGACACCCCAAGATACTCGCGCGCCGGGATCGTGACCTGGGACACCACACGACCTCCGAAGGCCAGGGCCTTGGCAGTTTTGGGTTTAATGACGCCGCCGAATTGGTGGATCGCCGCGTACTCCAAGTTGCTTCCAACCAGGACCTCTTCGGCACTGGCATCCCAATGCAAATTGCGCAGGTAGCCATTAAGAGTAAGGATCTTGTCCTGGTTGGTGGCTTTTTCTTTGCGGTAGTCGTCGTTCAATGGTCTCCACGGCGTGCCGTCAGGCGCGGTCTGGGAGACAAACCGGCCTTCGCTCGCGTCGCGCAGGTATTCACCGATACCCCGTAAGGCGGGTGTCATGTCGGCGGCCCGTGCGGCCATCTGGGCTAGCGCCTGGGTAAAGGCCAGGTGATCGATCTCGACCATTGGTGTGTTGGTGTTCATAATGCTGTCCTATACTATAAGTACGGTGTTTGCAGCTTGGCCGGGTCCAGCGCGCTCAAACATCAGACCACCCAACCCGGAGGGTGAGTTCCCCATATCAATGCGGCGTCATTCGCCAGACTCCGACGCCCCATACCAAAGATTGCCGATACGCTGCCGATTAACGTAATCGATGTTGCGTGCCGGGATGAACGTCCACGACTCAAAGAAACCACCGCCCGCCTGGGCGACCAAGAGCATCGCGCGTCCACGGCCAATCTTGTATGCCTTCACGATTCGGGCACGCAGCTCATAGGCTCCCGTCTGCTCGTCTCTATATAGGTTGGTCCAGATCTCCCAGGGGTTTTCGAGTAAGTCCATCAATAAAGGTAGATACGCCGCGCGTCCGGGATCATTGACCAGGTGCGCGCCCAACGCCTGAGCGTCGATGGTTACCGGCAACCCCTTGACATCAAAGGTACGCGATGGCGCTTGCAGAACATCTACGACTCGCTGCACCATGCTCGCGCCGGAGCTGGGCACGGGTGCCAGCGGCACCGGTGGATCAAAGAGGGGCATACGAGTAGGACGCCCAAAGTCGGCAGGGGTGGTGGTCACCACCGGACGCCAACGCGTATCGGCCAGGTCGGGCGCGGCATCGATTGCGCGAGTCGCACGCGGCGTCATCCAGTCGGCCTGAGTGGTGGCCCCTGGTGCATATTCAAACCCGGGGTCAATCCCGTCTGGAACCTGGACAGTGCGTGGGGTCGGGCCGTCCTTGCCGATGACATGCTCGCGCCAGGTGATAGCAGGGGCAGTGTCGGGACCGTCTTTGCCAAGCTTGCGCAACTGACGTGGCGACAAGGCCCGTACCTTGCATTGGCACCCCCAACCGTTGGGCGGGTAGTGCGTATCCCAGAAAGGATCGTCCCAACGCAATACCAGGCCATCTAGCGCCTGGTGTTCTGGCCGAGGGTGTTTGACCGCATCCGAATGGACATACTGCCAGTAAGGATTGGTCTCGGTCATCTCTAGCAATTGGTGACGGCGCGCTGCCGCGTAGCTGGTACGCATGTTCGTGTCGTAGATCACCTTGCTGCGCCAATTGCGCGAGCCGTTGTAATCCCAGCCATGGGTCCCCACGATGCGATCAAATTCCTTCTGAAACGACCCCAAGGATTTACCCTCTGCAATGGCACCATCCACGCTTTGCATAAAATCCTTGACCAACGCGTCGCGGGTCGCACCGGCGACCACAAAGCCGTGATCGTGCCCCGAGGTGTAAAGCTGCGTCCAAGAAGCAGAAGTCAGCGGCACCTTGCGCCGGAAAAACGCGATCTGCTCTTTGAACGGGAGCCGCCCATACGCGCCGCGCAACTCAGCCACCGAAGCCCCCTAAGATATCGGCGCGTCCGGCCAGGGCAGATGCGGTCAAAGCCTCCTGCATGGCGCTGGCATATTCGTCCAAGCTCATCGACGGCGCAAGCGCCAACAACCCGTCCCGAATCTCTTCCAGGCTGCGGGCAGTGGCTACTAGCTCACGGATACGATCAATCCAGGCATCCATCGTCGGGGCCACGTCGCGCGCCAGGCGCTGCGCCTGGTCGTCTGGCGTCGTGACCGAGGCCGCCTGCCCTGCGACCTGGTCAGATACTTTAGTGGATAGTGCAGCGAGGGGCTGGCCTGGTGCACTGGGTTTCGCCACAGCAGCGACCCCTAGTACCGCTTCACCGTTCTGAGGCTTAGGAATATTCAGCTTCTCGTGCGCCCAATTAACGGGAATCTGCATACCGGCCCGAACCAAAGACGGCAGTGCCTTGGCCAGCGTCTGCAAGTCTTCAAATTTGCGCGTGTCAAAACGGAACTGTGGTGAGCGGTACGGGTTCGCCCCGGGAATGTTTAACGCCCTCAGTGGCCACACCACGTCACGCGTGATCGTGCCCTCCAGTTGGCGAGCGTCTGACACCATCAGATCGTGACGCACTTCGTTGTGCACGTTGCCTAGCGCGTGCGTGGACGACTTGCCGTCAGCCTGGCTCGTGAGCGTGCCACCCAAAATGACCTTGGACTGGGTGCGCTCGCACCAGTCCATCATGGCCTGAAAGGGTTCATGCGTGCCTTGTGCCGCATTTTCAAACTCAATCAGCATCCCATCAGGAATGATGCCAGCGGCGTTGTGACCAATCCCAGCGACAGCGGCGAGCAATGTGGACTTTTCGGTATCACTGGCACCTGCCGGGTACTTGCCGACTCGCATTGGCAGTCCGTAGATTTCCAGAAACTCGGCCAGATCCCGCACCGCGTAGTTTTTGAAGAGGTACGGCCAGACCAGCGTGCGATGGAGTCCCGCACGCGTGAGATACCCAGAGCGGGCCTTATGCCGGTGGACCACCCAGCCCAGGGGCCAAAGCTCCTCACCTTCGGCTGAACCGTTACGCAAGCGTAGCGCGTTGCCGTCATCCATCAGTGTCTGAAACCAGCGCTGCGGGCGGTGCGTAAAACTCTTTTGCAGCATGACATTGCCCACGCGGTGCCAGGCGGTTTCTTGTGCCGCAAAACCGTGGCCCGCAGCATCCATGGCGTCCAGGATAAAGTCCTCAAACTCGGGCATATCCGAAAACCATTCACGCAGCATCGCGGTTTCCCGCTTTTCGGCGTCGTTGGCGTTGCTCGGCTCCTGGATACTCCAGTCCAGCGTCAGAATCGCCCGCTTACGCTTGGACATCTCCGAAAAAATGTGACCGTCCTTTTCTTCCATATCAGTGAAAAGATCCGACTGGGCAACGATGTTGCCCAGCTCAGCATCCTCCAGAATTCGATGCAGGCGCGAAGGGGTGAGCCCGCGCGAAGGGTGGTTGGCCCATTCGCGTTTGACGTAGCCCAGACGTGCGGTCTGGGGTTCGATGAGGGCTTGGCGGTTGAACGCCCGTCCACGGTGATCGACAAGCTGAGTCATAAGGTGTCCTACCAGGCCCCGGATTCACGTCGTGACGAATCATCGTTTCTGTCGTCACGGCCTGTATCTTCAGGGCGTTTGTTAACGGGGGTATAGCCAATGGAGCCAAAGCCGGTGGTGGCCGCCATCCACAGCATTTGCAAGGCGTCAGCGCCATCATCGTGGTCTGCCATTGGCCAGTGAGTTAAATGGCTGATCAGTGTTTGCTGGGATGGATGCACCCGAATGAGCTGGTTTGCCACATGGGGCTGGATCGACGCAATACGCAAATCCTTATCGGTGCTTGGCGTGATGCCTCGCGCGGGCACGGGTACGCCGAGCTGGGCCGAGCGCTTGACCAGCTCGGTGCGCAAGAACTCCTGAAACTGCACCGACTCCACCACCCACAAGACACACCGCCACTCGCGCTGCATCTGAATGACATCGCTGATGATCTTGTCGGGCACACGCTTGCTGATCTTGGCTTCCACCACGTCCAGAATGCCCGTGGCACGATTGAAGCCGCCGACCAGCAACGCGGATGGATCGCGTCGCCCTCCGGCTTTGCCCAGACTGGGATCGCATGCCCCATAGAAAACCCAGTCCGCAATGCGGTTAACCCAGAAGTGAATAACACCGGCAAACGGCGCGTTATCTCCGGCTACCGGGTCATTCATCAATTCCGAATCAAAGGCGTCGTGACCGTCGCGCGCCCGAATGATCATGAGAGATAGCAAGGGGCGTGCAGCGGGCCAGGACACGGCAGCCCCCGCCAGCATCTCAGCGTCGTGGGTGGCGTAGAAAAGCTGGGCCGTGACAGGCCCGTCATTGCGCCATAGTTCTTCCCAGGTGTCCCACAGGTCCATGCGGTCCGGCCAGCTCAAGATCGCCTGGAAACGTTGCCCACGCCAGAAGGTGTTTTTAAGCAAGCGCGACAGTACCGAGTCGTAATGCAAGACAGTGCCGATGATCACCACATCCAGCTTTTCGCCGGGACCGGCCAACTTCATGACGGATTTGGCAATCCAGCCTTGCAGCTTGTCGCGCTGCTCAGGCGAACGCACGTTCTCGTCGTTCTCCAGATCGTCGCCCACGACCAGGTCGGGGCGGTGCGGGCCATGGCGGCGGCCTCGTATCCGCTTACCGGCACCGAACACTTCCACCATGCGCCCGTTCGCGGTCAGAATCTTGCCGACCTGCCAGGTGCTGCCCTGGCCAGTGGCCTCGGGAAAGTCCATGGCCAGGCGCGGGTTGCTTTCCAGCTCGGCCTTGATGGCTTCCAACATCACGGCAGCCTGTTCAAAGGCGTCCATGATGATGACCGGATACCACTTGCGCTCGGTGATTACGCACCACAGCACAAATAGCTGGCTAGTGATGGTCGATTTGGCCTCGCCGCGCGGTGCCGCGACAACGTCCGATTGCGAATCGGCACTCGCCACCATCTCCGGCAGGCGGTTGTAAAGATAGTCATGCAGCAGGCTATTGGCCTTGCTGATGTAGTGCGGGAAATAGGTACGGGCGAAGAATTCAAAATCATCCGACGCCCTGGCCCTGCGCTCACCGGAAACGGCAGGGTTAGGATCAAAGCCCGATACTTCGGCCTCAACCATCGCCCGCATGCCCGCCGCCAGTTCGGTGATTTCCGCGAGGAACAGCTTGCGGTTCGTCTTCTTTGCTTTGATCTCAAAACGGGCCATACGTCACCCGCTGAAAGAGTTGGCCAGCACCTCGCCAAACGGCTCCAATATCTGGACGAAGGCGGTGGCGTGCTTGGGATGGCGCTGCTGGATGAAGTCTGCCAGCATCTGCACAACCTGCATGGCCGTGGCAAGTTCGCTTGTCTCGGGCAGAATGCGCTTAGACGCCAGCACGGTCTTGTTGTACGCATCAGCCAAGCTGGCCAACATCTGCACCTTGGCCACAGGCGTCATCTTGTCGTCAGTGGTGACTGCGTCCATCGTGGCTTGATACTGCGTGACCAACCCTAGCAACATTTGCCGCGCAATGGTCTCGATCCCGCCGCCTGCGAGCAACTGGGCGGCCTGAGCACGATCCCAATCATCTCCTCCCGACTTCGATGCATTGCGCCAGCGTGACGCCGTGGCGTAGGACACTCCCACCTTTACGGCGGCTATCTCCAACGACAGGCGATCAAAGACATACGCACGGCGTACGGCATCACGGGCTTCCTTAGGATGGGCCATGCGCTACAGGCCCAGTTTGGCCTTCGCCAACGCGATGCCCATGGCCACGATGCCACCCGTCAGGCCGCCCGCGACACCACCGGCTGTGGCACCGTAACGCAACGCATCGCGGCGAACGGCCTTAACGCTACCTTCGATGCCGTCGAGGCGGCCATCAATACGGCGCAGCAATCGCAATTGCTCCGCACCTTGTGCAGCACCCTCGTCACCGCTTTGTCCCTCGGCCTGCTGCTCTTTCTGAGTCATGGTTTGTCCTGTTTACGGTCTAGTTTTTCGGCCCAGCGGTCGATCTTGGTTTCAATGCGTAGCATGAACTCTTGAATTTCCTGACGGCGTGCGTAGTCATTGGTCTCGCGCGCTAGCTGCTCACGCAGCCGCGCCAAGTCTTCACGCAAGCCTGTAATTTGAATCGCACTTTCTTTCTGGTCGGACTGCATGCGCCGAAACCAAAACCCAAATAGCGCCGCAATAATCATCACCACCAGGTTGACGACATGCGCGCCATTGATTTCGAGCATCATGGCGAGCGCCCCTCATCTAAGTCCAAGATGGCATTGAGCTGCGCCTCGATCTTTTTGCAGATTGCCGCGTTGTAGTGATGATTGGAGAGCACGTCGCCTTGGCTTACTTGGCTTCTGCCCAGGTCGGCGGTGTCGATGCTTCCAGCACCTGGAACGCCGGTGGCCGCTCGCGCAGGCTGGCGGGTAGGCGTAGCGGTGCCGGGCAATCCAAGGCCGAGGGAGGCGTTGTAGTCGCGCACCCAGCCAGTGGTGAAAGGACGATCAGGCAGGGGAGCAGGCGCAGCACCAGGCTTTTCGATATAGACGGTAGAGACATGGGGGACTCGCTCTTGCAGGGATTGGGTCAATAGGCCGTTAGCGGCGTTAGTCGCCAGCAACTGAAGCGACAGGACATCGCCGCGTGCCTGCTCAGCCAGGAGTTGGGTATAGAGCCGCAACGCGGTGGTGGCGCGCTCGGTGGCAATCTGGCCCTGGTACTGACTCAACGCGGCCTTGCCTTGGCTGTCGGCCTGGCGATAACCCAGGCCATAGCCACCCGTTGCCACGGCGACCACGAGTACGAGTATTAGCCAGGCCGTGGCCGCGCTGATGTTCAGCATCTTGAGCAAGCGTTCGATCATTGCCGCCCCTCATCAAGGCCGGGGTCAGCGTCCTGGCCATCAGGAATGGGTGGGGGCTGTGAGCGTAGACAGGGCTGGTCGACATAACGCAGCACGGCAATGAACACGCCGACAATCATCGACACGCGTGCAAAACCGACCTCAGAGACCAGTGCCCGAAAAAGCGGCAGGTGTTCGTAAACGGCACCTAACACGGCAAGCGCCACAGACACGATGACCGTGTAAGAACGATGCAACCGCCGCCAGCTTGCGGTGAATTTAACGGGTAGCGTGAAAGAGGTTCTCACGAGATCCAAGCCCCCGTTAAAAACAATTGACGCTCAGCGCGGCGACGCCGCTCCAAGCCACGCAACGGGACGCCGCCCGAATAGATCCACTTGGGGAACTCTTCTGCGGCATCCACGTAGTTGCGCTCCAGCACCTTGCGAGCAAGTGTGGATGTTCTCCCGCTTTTGAGCGTAATCAGCCCGTCCTTGATGCCGCGTGCGCCTTCGCCCACGTTGTACAAAAACGAGACCAAGGCATCAAACTGGCCACGGGTAAGCGGCACAGCAGCAAAGTATCGTTTGATGACGATCTCGCGGGCGATTATGTCCTGGATCAGAAGATCGTCAGCGACTTCCTGCGTGATCGTCAAACCCTGGCGAACATCGGGGCCGGTGTGGCCCCAGCCGATAGTCCAGACGCGACCCGTCGCGTCCCAGTAAGCGGTCAGGCGGCAGCCCTCGAAATGCTCGATAAGCGAGACGCCAGCGTCGGAGGTGTGTTCGGGGTGCATGTTCGCGTCCAAGAGGTGATGGACGCGAGTATCTGACGCGAGGCGTTACCCTGGCGCGTTGAAGGACTTCAGTAGGGATGAAAGCTGGAACCTAGAACAGGCCCAACTGAGCAGCGCTGCGCACGGCGCTTTCGGCGTCGCCAATGCGATCAGGCATTTTTAGAATCGACCATACGTGACGATCCGTGTACTTATAGCGCACGGCTAAGGAGGCCACTGCCCTGATGGCGGGCATTTCACGCGTCATGATATCGAAGCTGCGACGGATTTCGCGGTAGATGCATTCCAGGAGCGCAGCGTGGCAGCGCGGAATGTAGAGTGACTCGCCGCCGAAGTGGCGCACCATCAACGTCGCGGCATCTGAGCCGATCATCTCCGCCAGGGCCTCATACTTGGCCTCGCCTTGGCGCGTCTTACGTTGGGGCACGGAAAAAGTGGTGCCGCCCGCCTGGCGCACGAGTTCAGCCGTATCCGCCAGACCGATCAAAGCGACCAGCGTCAGCGCGACCTCGGGCAAGAGCCCTTGGACATCGGCCAAACTTGATTGACAGGTGGGCGCGTACGTCACGGAAAAGCCCGCCCGTGTCGCTTGGCGTCGATGGCCAACGCGGCGATCAACTTAGACAAGCCCGCCTCGTCGCAGAACTCGATTGCGTCTACCTTCACAATGCGCTTGACCATGCTATTGAGATACGAAGTATCCCGACCCGCCGACGCCAATTGAGCGTGGACCTTGGCCAGCAATCTCTGGCGTGATGTGCCCACGCGATCTAGCTTGGTCCGCGCCGTGGATTTAATGCCCAGTCGTGCATAGTGATCCAGGACGCGCTTAAGGTCTTCGATGCCCATATCCTTGCTGCTACTTTTACCCGTCTGGGCAAACAGCATGGTGCGGTACTCGTCGTCATTCATCCCCGCCTGACCCTTGAGGATATGTACAGTCGCCACCAAGCGCTGGCGGGCTTTTGTTAACGGTGATGGAGGGCTACGCATCGGTAGCCTCCTCAACCCGTACCATGTCTGCCGAAATACTCGAACGGCCCAGTTCCACGAGATCCACCTTGGTGTTGTTGGCCATGAAATGGCGCAACATGGTGTTGACGGAAAGCCAATTATGCGAGTAGAGAGTGAAGCGCTTATCCACGCCAATCTTCTGGGCCAGCCGCTTGCCGCAGTCCTTTATCAACTTTTGACGCTTGACGGACGAATACAAGTACTGCTCAGACGGGCGCAAGAACCGCCTGCGTTCTTCGCAGTCGTTTATGACGAATTCTCCTTTCTGCCAACCGTTTATGTAGACGGTTAGACCGTACTTCAAAGCACCTGTGCGCACGACCACAATGCTCACGGCGTAGCCATCGCAGTCCAAGCGCACGCAGCCCCACGGATGCGCCAGCTCGCTCGTGATCTGTTCAATTTCCTGTTTCCTCAAACTTGTCATTTCTCGGTTCCTGTTCACTGGGCTAATGATCTACTCACCTGCGCGTGTCTTAATCGCGATCAGACCGCAGCAAAGTCAAGGCTGATGGGTTCGTATTTATCCGTATTTTTGTTGCGCTTGTAGAAGCGGATATAAGGCTTGCTGCTGTCGACGTGCACGCTGTCGCTGATCGCGGCCATCGCTCTTAACCAGCCTGCATCCTTAATTGCGAGTCGGCGTAGCCCTAACACGCGGCCTGCATTGATCTTGCCTTCCTGGTCTACGCGGAAGGCGTCATTAACGAGAACCTTTATCTCGTCTCGGCTTCCTTCTGACCAGGCCGTGATGCACTCGTCTATGAGGATTTTTGCTGCTTGCAGTCTCTCGTCAAAAACTAGGCGCTCCTGCACTTGTCGAATGATCTTGCGGCTGCCGTCAAAGGAAGTAAGCGTCACGTTTCCTTTCTTGCCGCCCACCTTTACGCCGTACTGCTCGTGGCTGGTGGCAATGAACGCCTCGACATCATCAAACACCTGTCCTTTGATCTGGATAAGGCGCGCCTCTTCTGCTTCAGCGACAGAAAATAAGGCATCAATGGTTTGGTCACGTAATTTGTCGATGTCGCTGACCATCGATTCGGGGACAAGACTGCCGTCAGCGCGCTGGCGATAGCCGGTAGGAATGGTGTGTGTCATGCAGAGTCCTTTTAGTGAACAGAGTGAAGTTGAGCGGCGTTAACCACGGTCGTGCTGAAGGTGAAGACATGCCCATCAAAGCATTTTGATTTTTCGGCCAAGACGAAGTTGGCGTAGCCGATGAGGTGTTTGAAGGCGTGATCGGAGATTTGGTCGAGGGCCAGCAAGGTATTGGCGATGGCAATCACGTTTCCGAATTTCGTAAATGCATCCAGTACGTTTATGTCATTGCCAGTAGTGGGAAGCTGCAAAGAGAAAAAGGCGCGCACGCAGATATCCAGGCCCGTTGTCCATACAGGTGACTCTTCAGTCAGATCCTCAAAGTGCGCGCGATGGTCGAAATCGTCGTCACTTCGCGTTTGATCCATGTTCAATGCGGAATAGTTCATTGCTCAATCATCCAGTGGACACGCACACCAGAGATATGCGCACGGGTGGCTGTGGTCGAAAAAATATACGTGCTGCCATCGGCCATGCCGAGTAGCTGGTTACTAACCTGCACAGAAATTGGGCCTAGATCAATCATGGGCGTTCCGCGATCTGGCGGAACTACTGTTTGCGACACGATGCGTAGACCAATGTTGTTCAATGCACGCCGGG
The DNA here is from genome assembly GCA_040391965.1 of Achromobacter deleyi. Taxonomy (GTDB): domain Bacteria; phylum Pseudomonadota; class Gammaproteobacteria; order Burkholderiales; family Burkholderiaceae_B; genus Achromobacter; species Achromobacter deleyi_B. The sequence goes on from JBEBWV010000066.1 coordinate 20,995, forward strand.
CTGCATTAACTTTCGCAAGACGTGCCTGCACATCCTCAGATAGAACAGTGCCTGTATGCCGGTGGTCACGGACATTTTCGATATAGATATCGCGGCGGACGATGGGGCTTGTCTGCGGAGTGCTTAGCGCTCGTGTCCTGGCGCAGTCAGTCGGCGTGAAGATATCGCCGTCGAGGTAGATGACCCCTTCATCATGCTTGTTCCCGCTATAGGCGTACCAACCTATACCGGAATGCCCGTCACCATGAAAGAACACAACTTCGTCGTCTTGCGAGGCAGCGGATTTACTGTCATTGATCAAGACCAGTGCTTGGATAAGTTGGGCACCCGACAGCACTACCTCGCGCTGGGATTGGCGCAAGGACTGTTCGCGCTCGCTATATAGGCAGCAACGCGCAAGGGCACTTAGTACGCTCTTAACTCGGAGCAGCGGTGCGAACATTGATAGCGGTCTAGTTGTTGTCATGCGTTCTTCCCCGTCTTCGATGATGGGACGTACTTAGCCCGATGTGGGCAATCCTGGCAGGCACGCCAGTGCCGCAACTCGCGCGGACTATTTACAGGCGGGGTATCGCGATCTGCATGCTCGCGGCACTTGGCCCCAGTGATTACCGTGGTTTCTCCATGAAAATCCGTCAGAAATGGGCACGTCACCTTAGTCAACGCAATGACCACCTTGTTGGCGATGCTTGCAACGCTCGCTGCACCCGTTCCATAGGGACCGCAGCGGTTGATCACTTGGGACAATGCGGAGCGTGAGACGCCAACGCGTTTTGCTGTTGCGCTGATGCTTCCGGATGCTTTGACTTCGGCGTCGACCAATTCAAGCCACGATGTCATATTCGCGCTCCTCGTTCTGGTCATAGACGCGGCCAGTGTTGCGTTTAACGGGAGCCAAAGGGCCGGTGTCACGTGCCAGGTAATAGCGCTTAAAACCGTTACTGTTCGGACTGGTGCCCGCTTCGCGGCGGAGGTCATTCAGATAGCCCGTGGCCCGCAATGCTCGCAAGTACTTCTGCACGTTGTTGGCCGTGCGGATCAGCGTGTCGTTGGTAGCGTCGGCGTCACACAGCACGCCAACAGCCTCGGAAACGGATAGCTTGTGGCGAATGCGCAGCAAACGCCACACCTTGTCGCGCAGAGTGTCTTTAACTATGCGTGGTTTGCCATGGGGACCTTTAGGACCACTGGAGAGCTTGGCTCCAGCTTCCAATGCCAGGCGACCATCAGGAGTCAGTTTGAAACAACCTCGCTTGGTATTGCCATTAGCATTTTCCAAGCGCACCAGATATTTGTGTGAGACCAATTTGGTGCAAGCGTCGGCCACTTGTCGATTGGTAAGACCGGATTCGCGGACAACATCCACCAGGCGCACTTGATTGGTGGAGTCCGTTAAACGATGCAATGCAGCCATTACGGCCTGGGAAGTCCAAACGTGGCTCATACCATTCTCCCTGGTACACGCGCACGTCGCCCTTGCCAGTCATGGCACAGCGATACATCCTTGATGTGCTCGATGCGCACCTCGTTTAAGCCGTTGGTCCTAGCCAGCCGTTCAATGGCAGCAATCCCGTTCATCACCAGGCGTGTACGGCCCTCGGACTGGCGGTGTAGTTCTGCCACCACGTCATCGCCTATCTTGATCTCGGCCAACTGACGGGTAGTAAGCAGTACGTCCTGCGCCGAAAGAGGGAGGAAGTTCACCACCTGCGCCACGCGGCTTGATATCTGTGGATAGCGGGCAATACGGCTTTCGATTGTCTCCATGCCGACCAAGATCACTAGGACCTCAGTTAGGTCGGAGATGTCTCGGACGCATTCCAGAATCGACGCCGTGCTGCGTACCGTAAATTCGGCCTCGTCGATGACGATGGGCGTCTGGCGTGCCGCCACATGCCCGATGATGCGGGCTTGCACTTCTTGGTTGCGGCCCGTGGTGGATAGCTTCAAGCTGTCGGCCATCTCGGTGAGCAATCCGCGCTTGGTCCAAGTCTCCTTGGCCCGCAAATAAATCGCATTGGTGTCCACTGCAAAGCGGTCGACGGTCTCGCTCTTGCCTAGGCCCGCAGGCCCAGTGACAAGCAGAATGGACGCTTCACGCGCTCCGCGTTGTTCGACGGCTTTAACCGCCTCCACAAAGCGCACGTAATTGCTATTTTGGACAAAAGCTTTTTTCACGGTGTAATATCCTCTCGACTTCTTTACGTCTGCTTTAAGGCTCGATTTGTGTTGCTGCACGATCAAGCCGGTTCTCTAAAGCCCTCACGCAACCTTGCGTGAGGGACCATCAAAACTATTCAAATCACGCTCGTCCTGTTCAACCCAGGCATGGCCCAGCAGCTCATGACGCTGGGCAAAGAGCGCATAGCCGTCCGGGTCCTGCACGTAGTCGTGCAGGAAATTCCGATCTGACGCATTCCACTGATCCCGTCCCTCGGACTTAAGCCATTCGTAGCGTGCCGCAGGCGTCGCGAAAAGCGGACGCGTGGGTAACTCAAGCGCGGCCAGTTGTGTAATGGCGACGATCTGCGCATCGACCGCTGCGGCGACACGTTGATCATTGATGTCTGCCAGGAATGGGGCTTTGGGTGAAGGGTTGTTTTCCAACACCAGCGAGCCGCCATTCAGTTCCTCGCGTACCTCTGCGATATGGCCCATCAGACGGCGCTCGCGACCTTCGGCACGCTTGCGGCTGGCCTGGTCCAAAACGCTCTCAGCGAACATTGGCCCCTTGTTGCCATCAAGCAATGCCTTGCAAATGAATACGCCGCTAGCGTCATGGACCCAGATCTGGCTAGGATCGTGTATGTCATAGCCTACGTTCACGCCTTCGCCGTGGTATTCCAGCAAGTCGTGCGAGAAATAGAGATTGTTAAATAGGCGAATCTCGCCGCGCGCAACTGGGCGCTGCGCCTGGGGTCGGAACAGTTGGTCGGCTTCCGCCGCTGTCAGGGTCACCATCTCCGCACCCTCTGCAATGCCTTTTTCCCAAGCTTCGTTCGGCGTTAAATGGCGACGCTTACCTGACGCGGGGTCGGTGATCTGGGACAGCCCTCGGTGGGGCTCGTTGTTGTACCGCTCCACCTGGTTCGCGGCGAACTTGACGAAATCCGGCCAACGCATCAGCGCATGACTGGCACCGAGTTGCTTCACGTCACTGCGCGTCAGTTTGTGGACCTTGTGGCGTGCCTCTTGATCCATATCTGCACCCATAAAGGTCGGCAGTTCTTTGGCCGCGCGCACCCAAATCGTGCGGTGTGAGCGTTCCATAAGTCCTCGTGCCTGCGAGTTGTATGGAAGCGCGTGCGTGAGGGTCATTCCAAGACGTGCCAGCAGACCAACGCCCGGTGCGCAGACCATCGCGTTGATGTACCCAGGCCCCCTGTCGACATAGAACACGCTGCCTATGCCGCCATTCATGGTGGCTACGCGCAGAGCGTCGAGAACGGCAAGGCCAGACTCGGCCAAATCGACCGACCAGCCCAGCAGGCGGCGAGTGGCCGCGTCTAGGACTGCCGTAATCTCAGGTCTAAACGGGCGACCATGGCGTGGGTGTGCGACTTCGGCGTCGAATTGATGGCCGTCCGCGAGGTACACATCGCTTGGCCACAGCATGCTGGTGTCACGCCGTTTGAAGGGCTTGATGTTCTTCAGTTCGCGCGGTCCCATGCGTCCTGTCTGTAAGGCAACGCTACCCATACTGGCGAGAAAGCGGCGCAGCGTGTCATAGCTAGGTGCGTTAACACCATGCGGCACGTGTGCAACCAACTGCTCGTGCACCCAGCGGATGGTAGGTTTTTGCGGACGCTGATACAGCTTTAACGCAGCATCCGCCCACGGTGCGACCTGTTCGCGCAGCCAGTTGCCGCGTTTGGTGGTTCCGGCGCAGCGTGGGGCCAGCAGGTCTACAGCGTTGGGCTGATTTAGATCGAATTTGGCCAGCCAGCGGTAGAGGGTTGACGATGCGAGCGTACGCACAGTCCCGGCTTTGTCGTTGGCGATACTCACCAATGGGCCTAGTTCGATGGGCAACGTGCCGCTGCGCGCAGCTTCCACCATCGCTTCTATAGCGCGCGACGTACCCGACCGCGCGGCGAGACGGTGAACGTACATCAGGATGGCGGCGCGGGCTTCGGCTACTTGGCGCTGGCGATTGGTAAGGGAACTAGGCTTGTCTTGCGCGAGAGACACCGCAGTTTGGTTGCTTGCCGACGTCAGTAAGCTCTGCGATCTAATTGCCGCGACTACTTGCGGGGGCAACGTTTCGAGGCAATAGAAGCGTTTGCGACCACCACGCACCGGCTGTTCCATGTAAGGCCAGGCTTCACGTTGCGCACGTATTTCTATGGCGCGCTTGCTAACTCCGAGAACGTCAGCAATATGGCTGGCCGCAGGAGCGAGGGTGCTCATTCGAGAACCCCATCTTTAATGCAAAGCAAAACAGCGGCTTTATGTGCCTGACCATAGCGACCTTTTTTTCGGCCCCCCAGGACCTCATGGACTATCCGCTCGCTCAGGTCATGCTGTTTTGCCCACTGACGCACAGTAATGCCGCGCCGATTAAGCGCCGCTCTGGCCTCTTCTCTGGTCACGATGTTGGTGCTCATATGTGGGTCCTTCGGTGCTAGAATGAATCGAACAGTGCCATTCTAGTACTCTAATGAGAACCAAGTCAACCTCAATTGAGCACTTTCCGTTTTCGCACTTGGCGCGCATCCGTCCGCGCTTGAAAGGCGACTTTATTTATGAATATCAATGAATTACGGTAATTTTTCGGCGTACTGCTGTTTTCCGCTTTGCGTTCGCACTTAACCCTGGAAGCGCGAAATGTCACTTGCAAGTCGAATAAAGTCATGGCGACTAGCGCTAGGCCTCACGCAGGAAGCTTTCTCGGACCGTATTCAGATTCCGTTGCGTACTCTGAAAGGTTATGAGATGGGTGAGCGCCATCCTGGAGCTGACGCGCTTGCTGCTATCGCGCGTACGGGGCCGAACATGACTTGGCTGCTTACGGGCGAGGGCGAGATGCAACTGCCCACAAGTAGTCGCGACGGGGCAAAGAAACCGCCGCTTCAGAGCGTTGCAGCAGGAAAATCACAGCAAACAGGTGAGGCATTACGCTCGTCTCACGCTCGTAGGTGGGAAGCCGTAATCGCTTTAGTGGAAGGTATTGAAGATGAAGGAAAGCGCGAGGCCGTCTTCAATGAGATGTTTGCGCGCGCTGAAGAGCTGTCAGAATTAGAGCGCCTCAAGTTGGAAGTCGCTGAACTAAGTGCGGTCTATCGAAAGGCAAGCTGAACACGCTAGTGCTTCGATTAGCGGATGCAGTCGCCCGCATTCCCTCTCAAATATCGCGCATAAATTCTCATTCTTTCGCAGAATCGAGGGGAGCACTCTCAAATTGCGCTTTCGGCGCATGGGTGCCTAAGCCATTGTTTTAATTCAAGAACCCACGAGTTCTTTGATAGTCCCCAACTCTCATATTGCGCACCTCCCCACAGCGACTGGAAGACTCTCAAGGGCGGGCCGCACTTTCAGATTCCGCGCGAATGGAAGGGGCGGGTATGACCAACGTCGCAGAAGTGGTTGGCAGGCTTGCTGGTTGGAAGGGCTGCGCGGCGGCCGCCCTGGCCGGAGCGGGTCATCGTCGGCGTGAGCGTCGGGACAGTTCAGGGCTGGCGGTACGGTCTGAAAATAGCCGACTTGAAGACTGAGAAAGCAGAGGGCAGATGCCAACGCCCTAGCCATGTCCTCGCTGAGCTCTGATATCAAAACGATTTCCGAAGCTGCTGCACGCGTAGTGCTGGTGGCACCGTCTCTCACCACCGAGGTCGGCAAACTCTCCAAGGCCTTGAAAAATGCGAATCCTCTACCTGTTGGCTGCCGTCCTGATGATGTCCGGGTGCGCAACTTCACGGATTCAGTACGTGCCACGAATCGTGCCGCCGCTGGACGGCCGTCTCGCTGAGCCGTGCGCTCCCATTCCTGATCTACCCGTCGATCCGAAGGACTATGATGAGTGGCAGAGTGCGTTATGGAGTGTGCGCGGCGCGGCATCGCGAGACGACTGCCTCCTGGCCTGAGTGAGAGCGCACGCCAGGAATCCTCGCCTGACCGGATGTTGTGACCTTCGTATGAATCGCACTTTGGCGGCGCACTTATAACGCTCGGCCTCGGGAATCAAGGGGATCCAGGGATGACAATATCGTCATGGCTTCTGCTAATTGGGACTTTTGCAGTGGTAATTCTCGGCTTATGGTATGTCGATTTTCGAAGAGGAAAAGGTACAGGCCGGCCGTGGTTTCACTATGCGATCGGGGTAATAGCCACCTTCATTGCTGGTATATTTTTTTAGCAATGCCATACAGGTTAACGCCCTGAATTTGGCCGTACTCCCTACGCAGGTGAGTTTGCAATCGCGTAAGAAACGTCGATCCTTAGCTAATACCCCCTCATCCATCCCCTTGCGTGGCTTGTCGGGCTGATTGCAGCAAGTCAACGAGGCCAGCAGCGCGGCCAATGCTCCCCGCAAACCCCGCGCAGTCGTGCCCGCTGGTGGCACCAGTGACAAGCAATAGCTGGGATGATCTGGCTCGCACTTATATTGAGCAGGCGTTTCAGTACGGGGAATGTGCGGCGCGGCACGATGCGGTGGTGGAGGCTTGGCTCAAATAAAAGCGCCGCGGGGAGGATCTCGGGAGAGGTTCGGAGCGCAGTGCTCATGTTCTCAGGGGGAGATGCATGGCCACGCAAATGTATTCCGTGCGTGCCAGGCTGCCTGCACCTCGCAGGAGGCGTCGGCAGCCGAGGGTTCATCTATTCATTCGCCGTATTTAGGGCGGATACGCCCGGTAGTCAGCAAGACACGTTTCCTCTTATCTCAATAGCGCCACCGCACATTGACCGAGCCGGCATGCTCCCGATTACCGCCGCCATATTGGCCGCTGTAGTTCAAGCCGACGGTGGCGTTGCGCGAGATCGCCAGATCGGCACCCAGCTCAGCCAAGGCGGCATTACGCGCAATGGGCGCTCCAGCCACGGTGAAGGCTTGACCACCATCGAAAGCCATTGTCGATTGCGGTGTCACCTCGCCAAACGCATGACGCCAACCCAATGTGGCGCGCAGCTTGCCTTCGCTCTGTCCCAGCAAAAAGGCCGTTTGCGCGCGAACGCCCAGCGTGGTACTGGTTTGCTTGTCACTTCCACTTTGACCGCTGAGCGCCGCCGAACCACCCGATTCCGAGAACCCGCGTGTACGCATATCGCTCCAGGCCAGCCCCGCAAAGGGTTCAACGCTGGCGCGATCCGATAAGGCCATGGCATAGCCCAACTCCATAAAGAGCTGCGTCGTGTTGGCGCCATAGTCTGCGGTGAGCTTTTGTGAGGCATCGGCCACGGTGGCGCGGCGTTCGCTGTCGATGTTGTGCCAGGTATAGGAAGTGCCTGCCAGCACGTTCAGCTTGCCTGCGCCCACGTCGAATGACTTGCCGCCGTATAAGGCGGCGCTGTAGCTGGACACATCGGCTTTGGAGTTGCGGTCATCAACTTTGATATTGCCATCGGTGTAACCCAAGGCCGCGCCCACGCGCCAGCCATCGCCCACCGCGTGGTCAGCACCCACGAAGAGGCCGCCGGTGTGCTGCGTGGCTTTTGCCGCGTTGCCGTTACCGTCAAGCGTCTGCCAGTTGCCCACCAATTCGGCCCAGGCGGGCTGTGAGTTGGAACTGGGCAAGGCCTGCGCCGATAGCGTTCCACTTGCTTGCGCGGTGGGGGCACCCGGCTGCAAACCGGCGGCCAGATTGGTGCGCAGATGTGCCAGCGGCAGCGTGCGCGTCGTGGCGCCGGACCCGGTCAGCATGGACGACACGCTGGCATGGACCTCACCCGACAGGCTGTCGAACACGGCAGGCGGTGCGCCTGTCGGCAGCGTCAGGATGAACTCATGCAGCGGGTTGCCAGGAGCCAGACTTTCCAGGCTGTTGGCCGTGGTGCGTTGGTTGCCGGTTTGCGCCGCGTCAGCGAAGGTCATCGGACGCGACGGCGTCACTGGGGGAGTGACTGAGGGATCAGCGGGTGCCAATTTCCGTGCGAGTTCCAGCGTGACATCGTGCACGCTGTAGCTAAGCTTGGGGTCAAGATACGCAAAGTTCGAGCTGACTGCGCCAAATTGCCCCTGCAATGTGTTGGCGCTCAGGATCGTGTACTGACGCGTGCTGGTAAAGCCACCTTCAGGACCGACATGGACGACCGAGCCCGCCAGCGTTGCCGTACCCGCAACGGCTATACGGTCGCTGGCGGTGGAGTTTGGATCAGCCTCGACCCGGTACACCGAGCCGGACGAGAAATTGAGGTCACCCGCCACGGTCAAGGTGCCTATGGAGTTACCCGGTGCGATGGTGGCGCCGCTTTGCAGCGTGGTGCTGCCCACGGTACCGGTGCCTTGCAGCGTGGCGCCATTGGCGACCGTCAGCGTGCCGCCCAGTTGGCCCGCGCCGCCGACGCCTACCGTCAACGTGCCGGCTTGCACTTGCGTGTGACCGGTGAATGCGCTGTTGTCGCCTGTGATCTGCAATTGGCCCGAGCCTGCCTTGATCAGGTCGGCGCTGCCCGTGATGGCGCCGCTCAGTCCCAATTGCGTGCTCGTGGCAACGTCGATGACACCTGTCTGCGTGAGTGCGATCGTCCGGCCCGTATTGAAGCTGGCCGTGGTGGCGAGAGCGCCACCATTGAAATTGAGAGCCGTTGAGGCCGCGCCCAGGTTGGCGTCACGAGAGACGGACAACACGCCCACACGTATCTCCGTGCCGCCGTTGTATGTGTTGTCGCCCGCCAGAACCAGCGTGCCATAGTCCGACTTCACCATCTTGCTCGCGCCCGTGAGTGTGGCGGCAATCGTGGCGGTCATGGCAGCGCTGCTCGCCGTGCCATCGCCGACCCGGATGATGCTCTCGCCGCCTGTGCCTTGCAGGGCAATCGCGTCGCCGTCGATCTTGTAGCCGTCGGTCTCGAACTGCATGCCGGTCGCAGCAATTGCACCCCCTGTCGCGTCCACCGTCACGGTGGCGGCCCTGCCCTGAAACACCGCAAAGGTGGGATCCGGCTGGTATGGACCATTACGCTTGCCATCGGCACCGGCCCAGTTGTTGCCGTCGGCGCGCCACACGCCTGCCCCGCCGTCGATCACGCCATTGAAATGGCGCGCGGCGTCGCCACCATCCCAGAAGCGAAGCTCGGCATCTGCCGTCGAGGCCAGATTGATCTGGCCACCGACCGAGGTCTGAATGCTCAGCTCACCAGCCGTGACGCCCGCAGGCATTGAACCGAGCAGCAAGCCCCGGTCGGTCAAAGCGCCCCGATAGTCGAACAATCGATAGACGCCCGCGCCAAAGCCACCGTGGTCGCTCACATTCAGCGTGCCGTCGAGCTTGAGGTCTCCCGTCACATCGAAGAGCGCACTCGTCGGCGCCGCGCCCAAGGCGACATTGATCTGACTCGCGCTGTCCAGCACGAGACTGCCGCCTATCTTCAAGGTCTGGCCCTGCGTGCCTTCCAGCACGCCGCCGCCCAGGAAGCTCGTATTGCCGGCGACGGTGCCGGACCCGGTCAAGATGCCGGCGTTTTCCACGGACACCGGGCCACTGAGGCTGCCGTCCACCTGGAAGCGGCCACCTCGCACGGCGGCATAGCCGCCGAGCGTATTCGCGACGATGAGCGTGCCACCCTCGACGTTCGTCGCGCCGAAATAGCCTGAACTGTCGCCCGTGAGTCTTGTGGTGCCTGCATAGTG
>JBEBWV010000067.1:0-30020 GCA_040391965.1 Achromobacter deleyi
CTCGCCACTGTCTCAATGGTTAAGCCCATCGCGCACTCCACCCACGCTACGCCACTGAGGCCGTCGTGCCGGTGGCACGGAGGTTGAACGTAGCGTGGGTGGAGCGCGCGCAAACTGAGGCAAGAAAATTGCCGTCAAACGCGCGTAACCCGCGATGCTTGCCCAGCAATTGCTCGGTCTTCAGATCGCGGGTTACGTGCGCTCGCCACTGTCTCAATGGTTAAGCCCATCGCGCACTCCACCCACGCTACGCCACCGTGGCCGTCGTGCCGGTGGCACGGAAATTGAACGTAGCGTGGGTGGAGCGCGCGCAAACTGAGGCAAGAAAATTGACGTCAAACGCGCGTAACCCGCGATGCTTGTACAGCAATTGCTCGGGCTTCAGATCGCGGGTTACGTGCGCTCGCCGCTGTCTCAATGGTTAAGCCCATCGCGCACTCCACCCACGCTACGTACTTTCTTGTGCCGCGTGCATTGCGCTACAGATTTAAATCAATGACTTTGGTGTGATTCATGCAGTGGGCATTGATCTTGTAGACAAATATGAAGTAGCCCAGGCCCAGTGTCACAATCGAAATGAGTGCCCAGAGAATGGTGTTACCCAGGATGCTGGCGAAATCGATGGTGCATTCAAGGCGCCCCACGCGACGTCCGTGACCATCAAGTACATAGGTTTTACTGATAATGAAACGCTGCATGTAGTAGGGGAAGACAAATACGGCAAGCCCCAAGGTGATAAACGTCAGAATGATCCAAAGAATGCCATGGCCAATAATGTCGGTCACGCCGAGATCTGATTTCAAATTCAAGGGATGCATGGGGCGTCGATATCAAGGTGGACGGGACTGAATTTTAGTCCTGCGGTCCACAAAAAAGGGCCGTGAGCGAGGAGATCGCAGACGGCCCTTTTGGGGGGATGACCAGTTGTTATCCTGTCACTTCCCTTATGCAGCGGAGCGGCTTTGCAGGCGCCCGATCACGGGTTCACTTTGTTTGCTGGCGTTCGACCTGGAAGTCCATGGGAATGCGACGATTATTGCCGTCGACCACGCGGATTTGGCGACCATTGATAAAGAAGGCGCGGCGTGGAACCCATCCAGTTTCAACGCCAGTCTTTGTCTTGGATTTGACTTCAAAATCGTAAGTCCAGCCGTACTGCGTGCGGCCTTGTTCATCACGTTCCCAACCTTCTTTCAGCGACGACACGCCTTTATCGCGGTAACGAACCGAGGCGGGATCGGCCTCGGCATCGCGGTAAACAACGAGGGCTTGCTCAAGCTGGGCAGTGGTAGGCGCGGGACCATAGTTGGCCGTTGCGATTTCTTTTTCGGATGGGGACGACGCACATCCGGCCAGAAGGCTCGCACCGAGTAGGGCGGCCGCGATTAGTATTTTCATGTTGCTCCTCGTAAAAACGTAATCCTGACGTAAATCGGACGAATAATCTATATACGCCTCGAATTCGCCACGCATGCTGTGCAAAGTACGATTGCATCAACGCTCGCCATCGTGTAGCGGATTCAGATTAACCGAAACGTTTCGCCAAGGGTCTTTGACTTTCTAAAGGCGGGAGGCAACTGCGCTTCTGGGGCGTGCGGGTTTACAGGGAGTACGGTAGGTTTTTGAGCTTTTGCGGTTTTCTGGATTGGTCGATAAATGGAAAACCTGATACTTTTCAAGTAGTAATCCAATTGAATGCACCAGTTTGAAGCGGTGTGAAGTCGTTTGCCAGAAGGGTTTTGTTTCTCTTATGACGTTCCTGACTGAATTGGAGAAGGCTCATTTCAGGTTCGTAGGAGTACAGTGTGCAGGCCTAACAACGAGAAGGAGAGTTCCATGTTTGACACTTTTCCTGCGTTACGTCGTGTCGGTATTGCTGCCGCGACGATTAGTGTTGCTGGTTTGTTGTTTGCGGGTTGCACAACAACAACCACGCAAACCAAGGCAACTGCTTCCGAGCAGCGCCAAGAAATGGATGCCGCCGCAAATGCGACATTGACCAAGCTCTACGAATCCTCTCCTCAAGCCAAGCAGTTGGTGGCACGTGCACGAGGCGTATTGATCTTCCCGTCCGTCTTGAGTGCAAGCTTTATTGTCGGTGCTCAGCACGGCACAGGCGTGTTGCGCGTAGGGGGTGTGGACTCCGGGTATTACTCAGTGACCGGCGGATCTATTGGTATTCAGGCAGGCGCACAATCTAAAGCCATGGTGCTGTTGTTCATGACCGACGACGCGTTGGCAAAATTCCGTGCCAGCAGTGGTTGGACCGTTGGTGCTGATGCCACAGTGGCGGTGGTCAATGTAGGGGCCAATGGCAGCATTGACACCTATACGGCACAACAACCCATTGTGGGCTTTGTGCTGAATAACGGCGGCTTGATGGCCGGTGTGTCTGTAGATGGCAGCAAAATCTCCAAAACCACGCTGTAATTCAATCTAGCGAATGACGCCCGCGCAGTTCGCTACTGCGCGGGTGCTGTCCAGCTGCTAAAGGAATTTGATTATGTCGACAGATCGCGTAGTTGGTAAGGCGAAGGAACTGATCGGTCGGGGCGAGGAAGCCGTGGGTGACGCTCTGGACGATAGCGAGATCAAGGCGCGCGGCGTTGCACGACAGGTGCAGGGCAAGGTGCAAGAGGCCGTAGGTACGTTCTCGGACGGCATCGATTGTGTGGCTGAATCGATTGAAACGACGGTCAAACGCCATCCTATCGCGTCCGTGCTGACCGTGGCAGCCGTGGGTTATTTGCTTGGACGACTCCGCTCCAGCTTTGACCGATAGCTTGCCAAAGGGCGATTAAGCACGGATCTGGCGTAGCCGTGCTTGGCCTGCTGGCTGATGCCGCGATGCGGCTGTTGCAGGCAGCGCAAACACACTATGTTTTTCTGGCTCCGGCAAGCACGTGATAACGCACTTGCCGGAATGCCGTTTTCAGCCGATCAATGTGTCGCCATTGTTTTTGACCGCCCCTGCGCGTTCAATTTCGGCGCGTTCGATTTCCGGATCCAGGCCGCGCCAGCGCACAATGCGCCCGCGGTCGTCTTCCGGTTCCCAGCCGAGAATGCCATATAAGGTGATCTCGGTTTGGCCACTGTCAAACTCGACTTCAAAGTAACCCTGACGGTCGGGCAGAGTGCCTCCGGGGAACCAATCGGTTTCAGGCATAGGATGCTCCTTGCTTAACGATAAGTGCGCGATGAGTGCGTTTTCGGACAGCCCCAATCTGGCTGCAGACCTCTCCGTTGCTTTTTCATTGTGGGCTAGTGCGCGCAATCGATCAACCCCGAACCGGCGTGCGCGAGCGGCCCTAAGCTAAAGGCAAGGCGGTGGTGTAGAGCACTTGTTTTAATGCGAAGCTGGACCGGATGCTGGCTACGCCAGGAATACGTGTGATGTGCTCGACTATCAATCGTTCCAGCGCGTCGACGTCGGGCACGAGAGCGCGCACCAGGTAGTCGGCGTCGCCCGACATCAGATAACACTCCATGATTTCAGGAAGCACTGCAATTTCGCGCTCAAAAACGTCGAGCGCCGATTTTCGTTGTTTGTCCAATGAGATCTGGATAAACACGTTGACCTTCAGACCGAGCTTGCGTGCGTTCAGCAAGGTGACGCGGCGGTCGATGAGGCCTTCGGCTTCTAGTCGTCTCACGCGTGCAAGACACGGTGATGCGGACAGATTTACACGCCCGGCCAGTTCAACGTTGGTGAGGCGCGCGTCGCGCTGCAATTCGTTGAGAATTCGTATGTCAGTGGCGTCTAGATTGATTTCCGGCATGAAGCACCTGTCACGTAGTTGTTTGCAATGCAGTTGTGCTGCGATTGCGGAAAATGGTAGTGAATTGGAGTGAATTCTACGGTGCTTTCGCCGATAGACTATTTCGCCGGTGGCCCTGCTGGTCACGGATTGAAAATAGTTGAGTGGTAATGAGTAATCAGAGTGCGTTTCGCAGGTTTTTGCCCTTGGTGTGCGCAGTGAGCATCTGGGGGGGTAATTGGCCTGTCATGAAGTTAGGTTTGGCGCACATGAGCCCGCTGTGGCTGGCAGCCAGCCGGTTCGGTTCGGCAACATTTGTCAGTGTGCTGGTATTGGCGGTGTTGGGCCGTTTGCGTTTGCCCACGCGGGATGAGTGGCCTTTGGTGGCTGGCGTGGGTTTATTGCAGATGGCTGCATTTACCGCCCTGGCATTGTGGGCCCTTCAATATGTGGCACCTGGCCGCGCCTCGGTCATTGCGTATGCGACGTCCATCTGGGTGATCCCAATGTCCGCGCTGCTGCTTAAAGAGCGTCTGTCTGCAGCGCAATGGGTGGCGACCGTGCTGAGTTATGCCGGGATCGGGGTAATTGTCGCGCCGGCATTCAGCCCTTGGCAAACCCACACGGTGGTGGGTTTGGCGATGCTACTGGGAGCGTCGTTCGCCTGGGCCTGCAACATTATTCAATTGCGTGGAAATCGGCATGTTCGTCTCGGTGCAGACATGATTCCTTGGCAATGCGCCATTGCGTTCGTGCCTTTGCTGGTGTTGGCGTGGGTGCGCGATGGGTCGCCTGAGTTTCTGGCAGTGCCCGCGACGTGGCCCCTGATTTTCTATACGGGGCCACTCGCTACGGCGCTGACCTTTATTGTTGTGTTGGGAATGACCCAAAAGATGGCGCCGGTCGTGACATCTATCGCGATGCTATGCGTACCTGTTATTGGCTTGATGGTGTCGGCGATTGTTTTTCATGAGTCTATTTCGCAGGATCTGGCGTGGGGGCTGGCACTGATTGGGTCGAGCGTTGGCGTATCCACTGTGGCGCTTCGTTGGCGCCGCGAGCCGGCAATGGGCGCGGCGTAGCCCGCAATGCTCACGTTCAGGCCCGCCGCGGCGCGGCCTGATATTTGCGCCAATAGGTGTAGAGGCGTCCAAAGAAAATACCCGTGATGGCACCACTGATGCTGGCATCCAGTACCACGAAGGATGGGTCTACACCGTGCACGGGTGTCACGGCCAATTTGTAGCCGATCCAGTATTTGGAGGTAAAAATGCCCATCATCAGAATGAGGGGTGTCCAGGAGCCGGGCAGGGTGATGAGGCCTTGATTTCGGTCGGCTTGAACAGGAATGGATTTGAATAGCATCCGGCCAACGACCGCGCCAATAAACAAGCTGCCAATCCAGGCGACTGCGCTGATGGCGCCGGTATGGGTGGATTGGAAAAGATGGGCGACGCCCCAGGCCATGAAAATGGCTGGAACCACCGCCAGGCGCCAGAATACGGTTGTGCCACCTCTCACGGCCTGGGCACCGCGAATCAACAGATATACGAGCAATACCCAGACCCACGTGGGCGTGCCTCGAACAGCGGTTTCCACAGCATGCATGATGGTGAGTATTTCCAGCCGGGAGTGAATTTTCCGCAGTGTATCGGACGACGCCCCTGGCGACTATGGCGCGTTTGGTGGATGCCGCTGAAGATGGTCGCCATGGGGTGCTTGACGAGCGTGCTATCGTCTTAAGGTTTTAGAGAGATTTCTGCATGACAACCCATCGCATTCAAAAAGGCGAATTGGCCCAATGGCTTCGCGTCGTCGCGGCCAATAATGAGCCGAATGCCGTCCAAACCGAGGTGCCCGAGCATTTCGTCCACGCGCTGACGACCCTGCGCTGTGTCGAGACGACGGCGGATGGGCATGTGGCCATTACCGAAAAAGGCCGCCTGTCTCTGCGCATGGAAGAACCAGGCGCCAGAAATCTGTACTAGGCGCTCAGCCGACTGCTCCGACAGGGGTTACGCCGGCCAAATTGTGAAAAAGCTCCGAAATTTTCGAATATTTTCACGGACTTGGCCATTTCACGGACATTGTTACGGTATGCGGGAATGTCCTGAGTCCCTTAGTCCCATTTTGAAAAGTCTAGACGTACCGTCCGACCATTCTGGCCGGTAAGATGAACTTGCGTGATGTTTATGGGTCTACCCCTATGTGCGGGATTTGCTCAGCCCGCCAACGTCACGCGTGGGCTCACGCGTTTAGGTAACCGACTGGGAGGTAGCACATGCAACATCGTGACCAGGAAGTTCTGATCGACGTTTCCACAGCGGCCATGGATACCGGCGGATATGGCGTTTTGCTGACGGTTACGGCCGAAGGCGGCACAGAAGTTGATGCCGCTTTTTCTCACTTGGGCAACTGCGTCTCGCTAGATGAGGCGCGCGGACGCGCAGAAATATTCGCGCAAAGTTGGGTTGAGGAAAATATTTTCCGCTAAAGGGGGAGCGAAAAAGTGTTGCTGGTCTGTGCGTATCTATGACGCTGCTTGAACGGCTTCTGAAAATGCGACGAGAATTTGAGTTATCGTCGCTGCTTCACAAGCATTGGCCCGCCTCGGGCGCACGTCGTTCCAAAATGGCTGCCGCACAGACCAATTCCTCTCTATCTGAAAATGCATTGGCATTACGTCGTCATTTTGACGAAGTCATATTGCCCATGTGGACTGGCCCCGGCTTCAATCCGGCGCTGGGTCTTCCCTTCGAGTCGTTAGACGGTACAACTGGCTTGCCTTTGCCCGTTGTGCGCTATCGCGCTATGGCCTGCGCCAGGCAGTTGTTTGTCTATGCGCGAGCCGCTGGACCTGCGAATCTGCTGCATGCCACGCGCTTGTTCGAGTCGCTTTGCCACTATTTCAAAGATACGAAGCATGGCGGTTGGCGCTATAGCGTGGATGCGCAAGGCGCGCCTCTGGACAGCACTCAGGATTTGTACACCCATGCGTTCATCGTATTTGCATGTGCGGCGTATTTTCAGCGTTCTCGCAATGCCGATGCACGCAAGATAATGCTGTCGACGGCCCAAACCATTGAAACGCGCTTTCGGTTGCCCGGGGGGCTTTATCAAGCCGCATTAAATGCAGACTGGACGCAGGTGCTGCGTGGGCCGGCACAGAACCCCATGATGCATTTGACAGAAGCCTATCTGGCAGCGGCACAGCTCGCCGAGCCCTCCTGGTTTGCCAACGCGCTGCGCGGTATCGGCCAGACCATGACCGATACGTTCCTGCACGCCCCGACGCAATGCATCGCTGAAGCGCCTATTGGTACACCGGGCAATCGGTTGGAGCCAGGGCATCAGTTTGAATGGCTTTCTTTGGTGCTGGGCGCACCAGAAGTTTTTGATGATCTGGCCATAGCCCACGCCTTGCCGCGCGCCGTGAATTGGTCCAGGAAGTTCGGCGTGGATGCCGCCAATGGTGGTGTCGTCGCCGCATTGAACGAGAAGGGCGACATTCTCGATGGGACGCAACGCATATGGGCACAGACGGAGTTTGTGCGCACCTTGGCCAATCTTGGAGACCATACGGCCCTTGCCGTGCATTTGGCGCAATTTCGGACGCGTTTTATTCGCGTTGGCGGCTGGTTTGAGTGCTTGAACGATGCCGGTGGGGTAGCACGCAGCGATATGCCGTCTACCTCGCCTTATCATTTGGCGACCGCGTATCAGGCATTGCCAGATGTTGCTCAATTGCACGTTAACGATAATTGACCTTTGAAAAAAGCGGTCTTTCCTTATATAAATGAATAAATCCCTTACAATTTGCCATCTATAGGGTAATTGGGGATGCATCAATGAGTATCATGTGCTTGGCTTGCCAAGGGCTTAACCCCGGCATTGCCGGCGTGCCACCGCATTCGCAGTTGGGGCACCAAGGATTCACGCAGCCCTCGCAGACAGGACGTGAAGAGTGCCGCGAAGATCATTACCGTTGCCTGAGCTGCGGCGCAAAATGGTTACGCGAGACCGACAGATGGGGTACCGACCTCGGATTTAAGCTGGCACCTTAAGAATTTAGATAGTCCCGTCATGACTTGACGAGACTGTCGGCAGCGTCCGCGCATGCTGGGTGTTGGCCGCGATGACATCTGGATCTCGTGAGGCCGTTTCTAGTATCCACTGCCGAAAACAGACAAGTGCAGGATGATCCCGCCGTTGTGGCGGCGCACATAGGTGATAGCCACGCGGCAAGCGGACGGGCAGATCCGCAAACAGGGCAACGACGCGACCCGCGTGAATGTCGTCGCGCACCAGGCATCGCTGCACCACGGCCAGCCCCATATTGGCCATCACCGCACGCACGAGAATAGACACCTGATCGAAGCCATTGGATGGCGTGACTGTGCCTGTATGGCCACACACCGCCTTGAACCAGTGCGCCCAATTGTCTGCCGCATTCGAATGAAACAGCAAAGGCTCGTCGAGCAATTCGACGGGAGTGCGCCATCGGCCCTGAGCCTGGCGCGCTGTCGCCCGGTCTGGGTGGCAGATGACAACCATTTCCTGACCAATCACGTAATCCGTTTGCCAACCTGGCCATTGATCATGGGTGCCAGCGAGAATGCTCGCGTCCGGGGTGCTACCCGAGAAGTCTTCATTCCTGCGGTATGCGGCGAAACTCAGCTGAATGTGCGGGTGTTGACGGTGGAAGTCCGCTAACTGAGGCACTAGCCAGACGCTGGCCAGGGTGGGAACCATCGACAGCGTCAAATGATGCCGTCGATCACCGCCTCGCAACTCGGCGCTGAGCGCCTCAATGGCTTGCAGCGGCGCTTGTCCACTCTCAAACAGGCGCTGGCCCGTGGCTGTAAGCGACAGACCATGGGCGTTGCGATGCATCAATGGTTGGCCGAAATGCGCTTCCAAACGCGCGATTGCCCGACTGATGGCACCTTGTGTGAGGCACAGAGACTGTGCCGCCAGCGTGAAGCTGCCCAGGCGCGCTGCAGCCATAAAGGCATGCAATTCGGACATGGAGGGGGATTGAAGGCGCATGGCTAGCGGCGTCGCTAGGATGATCTTTGGTAATGAAGTAGTGAAATATAGTCGTTTGTAAGGGACTCGTAAAGTTTGGACACTTGCGTCCTTATTCATTGATCCTGTTCTAGGAGAAAAGCGATGTCCCGTCGTGTTTTTGGTCGTCCGGCGAAAGCGGCGTTAGCAGGTTTGTGTGCGGTGGCTCTGTACGCAGCCCCGGGCCAGGCGGCGGAATATCCGTCCCGTCCGATCAAGCTGATCGTGCCCTTTGCCGCGGGCGGTTCGACCGATATCGCTGCACGTCTCGTGGCTGAATATGCCGGACGCGAGCTTAAGCAGACGATCGTGGTCGAGAACAAGGCAGGTGCTGGTGGCTCGTTGGGCATGGAGCAGGTAGCGCGAGCGGAGGCTGACGGTTACACGATCGGGATGGCCACCATGAGCACGCACGGCTCGAATCCTGCCGTGTATCGCAAGATGAACTACGACCCCATCAAGGATTTCGCACCTATTGGGAACGTGCTGGCCGTGCCTAGCATTTTTGCCATTAACCCGAATATTCCGGCCAAGACCATGGCGGAGTTCGTGGCGTTGGCGAAGGCAACGCCCGAGCGTTACAGCTTTGCGTCGCCCGGCGTGGGTTCGTTTGGCCATGTGAACATCGAGAATTTCATGATGCTGGCGCAAATGCGCTTGTTGCACGTGCCTTATCGTGGTGCTGGCCCGGCGTTGAATGACGTCATGGGTGGGCAGGTTGATGCGATTACCGACAATCTTTCATCCACCTTGCCTCAGGTGCTGGGCGGCAAACTGCGTGCATTGGCAGTGTTGGGTGCCGAGCGTTCGCCCTTGTTGCCGGAGGTGCCCACGTACATCGAACTGGGTTACCCCGACATGGGTACAGGTGGTTGGTTTGGGCTGGTGGCACCTGCTGGCACGCCGGTCGCTGTGGTCGATCGCTTGAACAAGGCCGTGCGCGCCGCAATGGATAATGCAGAATTCCGCAAAAAGGCGGAAGACGTGGGGGGTACCTTGATGCCGACCACGCCGCAAGAGTTCCAGGTGCAAATTGAACAAGCCCTGGCCCGTTACGCAAAGGTAGCGAAGGCTGCCAATATTCAGGCGGATTAATCATGAGTCAGGCCGACTTCACACCAGTTTCCTTGTATGAACCTACGGGGGCGGCCTTGCCTCTGGTCTGTGATTCGCCGCATAGCGGTGTGTCCTATCCCGATGATTTTCAAGCGGCTGCGACCCTGGCGCAATTGCGTCAGGGTGAAGATACTCACGTGGATGCCTTGTGGGCGGCGGCGCCCGCCGTGGGTGCCACGCTCATCGCTGCAAATTTTCCCCGTGTGTATATCGATCCGAATCGCATGCTGGAAGATCTTGATCCTGAACTCTTGGCCGATGTGTGGCCAGAACCCTTGGCGCCAGGCGAAAAGACCAGGCTTGGTAAAGGTCTTATCTGGCGCAAGATGGATCGATTGACCCCAATTTATGATCGCAAGCTGTCGTTAGCCGAGGTGCGTCATCGAATCGATGCCTACTATCGCCCGTATCACGCCGCCTTGTCACAGGCGGTGCACGAGGTGGCGCAACGGTTTGGTGCCGTATGGCATCTGAATTTACATTCAATGCCCAACGATGCCTACGCGCGTTTGGGGCGTGAAAGTGCGCATCCACTGGCCGATTTTGTGTTGGGTGATCGTGATGGCACGACTTGTGAGCCTGAGTTCATTGCGCTGATCGAGGGAGCCTTGCTGGCCAAGGGTTATACCGTGGCACGCAATGACCCATATAAGGGGGTGCAATTGATCGCCCAGATTGGCCAACCCGCATTGAACAGGCATAGCTTGCAGGTGGAGATTCGCCGCCCGCTGTACATGGATGAAGTGACGCGTGAGCGCAATGACGGTTTTGAAAAATTGCGCGCTGATCTGAGTGATGTACTGGCAGAGGTGGCTGCCTACGTGCGTGAACGGATGCGCGTAGCGGCCGTGCAGAGCTGACGCGTTTGATTTTGATCAACGTGCGCGCGGGTGGACATTTAAGTTTTTCTTCCCGCGCGCCGTTGTGAGTGGATCATCGGCGTGCCCTTTCGGCCACCGGAACCGGGAGGCAGCATGGCAGAGAAAGTCATTAATGGGTTTTCAGTGGTGGCATATGCTACGCAACCGCAAGGGCGAGAGCCTGCTCGGGCTTATCTGGAAACGAAGCGTCTCGGTACCGAAGAAGAAAGCCAGCCATTTGAAATTTTCATGGCACGTCGATTCCGCAACGCCATTGAGGCGATGTCGGCTGCGCGCAATGCGCTGGATCGCGTCAATGGTGTTGACGATGAGGGTGTGCCGGAACCCCTGCCGGCCTAATTATGCGTCGACGCTATTTCCCGTTTTCGCGCTCGGTCTTGTAATGCGTGCGCGAACGTCTCGGACAAGGGCTCACGCACGTCATTAATCGCTTGCGCTACGGCCTGTGCGCCGAACACGAGGCCTTGCAGCGGGAAAAAATGTACATCGATGATGCCAATCGACGCGAGCGCGTAGCGTAGATAGGGCGTCAGAAAGTCGGCCTGTTTTGCCCGTTCGCCCACATGAAAGCCACCTGAGCTGACCAGAATGAACGTCGGTCGGTCTTTCATCACACCGACCTTTCCATTTGGTGTCGATTCGAAACTTCGACCGATACGGATGACATGGTCGATCCACAACTTCAGCGAGGCTGGCACCGTGAAGTTGTGCATCGGCGTGACGATAAATAGCACGTCGTGCTGTTCCAGCTCGCTTATCAGCCTTTCCGAGCAATCGAAGGCGCGGGTGTCGCGCGGGCTTGCCGAGGTGACGGCAAGCGCATACTCGTGGCCGATGGGAGGAAGGGGAGATTGGAGCAAATCACGTTCAGTGATCTGGACATCGGCCAAACCTGAATCGCCGATCGTCTCCATGGCCAAGCGATAACCATGGCTCGCGTCGCTGTGCGGGCCGCTGTTCAACAAAAGAATGCGTGTCACGACTTCTGGTCCTGTGAAAGCGGTTCTACGAAGTGCATGCCCTGGGCCAGCAGTCCCTGGCGAAAGTAAAAGCGTTGTGCCAAGGCCATATGCAGGCCAGTGTCCAGCACTAGATGGTTGCATGCCAAGGTGATGGCTTCCTCTCGAACCGCCCGCAGCAGACTTGCGCCGAGCCGCGAGCGCTGCAACGCTGCCGTTACCACAAGATCATCGACATAGATGAAGCGACCGTACAGAAGATTGTCCTGCAAACGGTAGCCAGCCAGGCCAACCACAGCACCGTCGTGCCAAGCCGCCAGCAGCCGATAGCCTTGCGCGCGCTGACGATCAATTTGCGCCGTGTAGGCAGCCACATCGCTGAGCTTGGGTCGTAATTCTTGCATCACTGAAAATGAGGCTTTCACCGCATCGACGCTGTGTTCGATGTGAGCGATATCCGCGGGAACTGGCGGCATGTGTTTCTCCGGACGTTTCGGTGTCGATCCCGACATTTACGAAGGCATCTTGCGAAAAGCAATGGCAAACCGATTCCAGCTATTGATCGACGTGATCAGCAAGGTCAGTTCAACCAGCTCCGCGTCGGTGAAGTGGGGGCGAACTTCTTCCCAGACCGCATCGGGGACATGGTTTTGCGAGATGAGGGTTAAGGATTCCGTCCACGCCAATGCGGCGCGTTCGCGATCACTGAAAAACGGTGTTTCGCGCCAGGCCGACACGGTTGCCAGGCGGCGTTCCGTTTCGCCGGCCTTGCGTGCGTCTGTCGTATGCATGTCGAGGCAGAACGCGCAGCCATTGATTTGGGATGCGCGCAGGCGAACCAGATCTTTAAGCAAAACGTCGAGTGAGCCTTTGGCGAGGTGGTTTTCAACGCCCACCAGGGATTTGATCGCGGCAGGGTCGGGGGTGTAGAAGTCGAGTCGGGATTGCATGTGGTGCTCCAAGGCAGGTAAGCAGGGTTAGGAACTGGTGTTTCCGTGATGTGTAGTATGCGAATATCATGGACAGGTTAGAAGGGCCAAGAAATGCAAAAACGACTAGTCCATTCAAGCGCCTCAGCGGCGATCGACCTGACTATCGACCGCAAGCTGCAATTGCCAATGTATGTGCAGATTTGCAATCGCCTGAAGACGGCGATTGCGCAGGGGCATCTGCGCCCCGGTGATCGGGTGCCGGCCCTACGGGCGTTGGCGAGCGAATTGAATCTTGCACGCGGCACCGTGGAAATGGCGTATCGAATCCTGACTGACGAAGGTTATTTGCAGGTTCGGGCTGCGGCAGGCACCGTGGTTTCACCCTCATTGCCGCCGCCCGCCGCGCTTAAACCGGAGGCCACCGTAGCTGACCCCACGCAAGCGGGCCGCTTTGATCATGACGGCCAAGCCCCCAAACCGCTGCAAATGGGCTTGCCTGCGCTCGATGCTTTCCCCCGTAAAGTGTGGAATCGCCTGGTGGGTCACCGCCTGCGCGCCAGCGAGCCGGCGCGGCTGGCCTATCCCAACCCTGCAGGCTATGACAGCCTGCGTGAGCGGATCGCGACGTATCTGGGTGTGTCGCGCGGCGTGAGTTGTGTGCCTGAACAGGTCTTCATCACCAACGGGTTGCGTAGCTCGCTGGAACTGACGCTCAGCAGTCTTTCAACGGTGGGGGACGAATTCTGGTTTGAGGACCCTGGCTATATTCTTGCGCGGGCTTTTCTGCAGAATGTGGCCGTCAAGCTTGTGCCGATACCTGTTGATGACAACGGCTTGATTGTTGACGCGGGCAGGCGTGTTAGCCCCAATGCCAGGTTCGCCATGGTGACACCGTCTAATCAAAGCCCGCTTGGCGTGACCTTATCGCTTGAACGTCGCATGGCCCTGCTCGATTGGGCCAGCGACGCTGGCAGCTGGATTATCGAGGATGATTACGACAGTGAATTCCGATATCAAGGGCGGCCACTCCCCGCTCTGAAAAGTCTGGATCGCCATGACCGTGTTATTTACTGCGGCACGTTCAGCAAAGTGATGTTTCCCGGATTACGGCTCGCCTATGTGGTGGCACCGCTTAGTGAAGTGGCGCGTTTTCAAGCGATTGCGTCCCACTTGAATTCAGGGTGTCCGTACCTGCTCCAGGCGGGTGTGGCGGATTTCATAGCGCAAGGCCATTTTTCCAGGCATTTAAAAAAAATGCGGCTGCTTTACGAATCGCGCCGCGCCGCGACACAGCGCGTTTTCCAAGAGGTGTTGGGCGATCGCATACGCATTGATCTCCCGCGGGGAGGGCTTCATATCCTTGCCAGGTTGGCCGACCAGGAGGATGACGTCCGATTGGCCGAACTTGCGCGGGCCTCAGGTTTGGCGTTGCATCCCTTATCGCGTTGGTATCTTGCCGCGCCGCCACAACAAGGATTGCTCTTCGGTTTTGCCAACGTGCGTGATGAACTGGATGCGATGCGTTTGGCGGTCTTACTACGCCAGGCGTGGTCGGCGGAGGGATGAGTTTTCTGGCCCGTGCAGCATGCTAGAGTGCGGACCCTTTTAGTTGGAGCAGTCAGTGAAATTCCTCCGAGTCGTACTCATTGTTGTTATTGCCGCCGCCGCGACGATCGGTTGGCGCTGGTATTCCTATGTCACGAACACGGAAAGTCCTTATTCTGAAGTGGGTATTGAGTTGAATAGCCGCATGCCAGGTCCAATAAACCAATGGGGATGCGACAAACTGCACAAGAATTTCCCGAATGGTCTGCCTCCTTACGGCTGCCAGGCCAGCGCAGACGCTCGACAGTGGCGCTAGTTTTTAACGGGCGCGATGTAGCGAAATAGCTTACCGTTGCCGCCTTGGCATCACCGTTCACGTCCGAGCAAGTTGATAACTTGGAGTACTCACGATGGCAGGCAGCAGCTTTTTCGCGTTGTTCGACGATATCGCCACAATGCTCGATGACGTGGCGGTGATGAGCAAAGTCGCATTGCGAAAAACGGCAGGGGTGTTGGGTGATGACCTGGCACTCAATGCCCAGCAAGTCACGGGCGTGCCTGTCAATCGCGAAATTCCCGTCGTGCTTGCCGTGGCGCGAGGCTCTTTGATCAATAAGGTGATTCTCGTCCCGGCGGCGCTTCTCATCAGCGCCTTCGCGCCCTGGGGCGTGACGCCCTTGTTGATGGTCGGGGGGCTTTTTCTTTGCTACGAGGGATGTGAGAAGCTCGTACACAAATTCTTCCCGGAAGAGGGCGGACACGGCCGTGCTGAGCGCGTGCAAGCGTTGCAAGATCCCAGCGTAGACATGGTGGATTTTGAGAAAACCAAAATCAAAGGTGCTGTGCGGACCGACTTCATTTTGTCGGCAGAAATTATCGCCATTACCTTAGGCGCTGTGGCTGGCGCACCGTTTGGTCAGCAAGTCATCGTGCTCAGTGGCATTGCGTTATTGATGACGGTAGGCGTTTATGGGCTGGTGGCGGGTATCGTCAAATTGGACGATCTCGGGCTGTATATGGCGGCAAAAACGTCGGCGTTCACGGCGTCTGTCGGTCGCGGCATTGTCGCCGCCGCTCCGTATCTCATGAAGACGCTCTCCATTGTGGGCACCGCCGCCATGTTTATGGTGGGCGGACAGATTTTGGTGCACGGCATCGCGCCGCTGCATCATGCCGTCGAAGCGGTCGCCGCCATGGTGGGTTCGTCAGCCGGTAGCCTGGTGCAAACCTTGACATCGATTGTGCTCAATGCGCTGGCAGGTGTGGTGGCGGGTGCGGTGACACTGGTGATGGTGAAGCTGATCGGTCGCCTGGTTAAAAAGGGCAAACACGCTTGAATATCGGTGCTATCGCGTATGACCGAGCGTGATTCCGTTCAGTGGTCGATGAGGTGGGTCTGAGGTGGGCTGACCGCCTGGATTCCTGACGCCCTGTTGCCCTGTCCGGCGTAGCCATGGCTGAACAGAGTAGACTGCCGAGTTCCATGCATTTTTCCGGATTGCCCCCATGTTGATAAAAGCCCTGCGTGTTGGCCTAGGCCAACTGATCGTCATTGGTGACGCCGTCACGCGTCCTCGTGCACAGCGCCGTTCGGCCGAAGGACAGGCAAAGGTCAATGCAGAAGCGGCCAAACTGGCGCTTTACCAGTTT
The DNA here is from genome assembly GCA_040391965.1 of Achromobacter deleyi. Taxonomy (GTDB): domain Bacteria; phylum Pseudomonadota; class Gammaproteobacteria; order Burkholderiales; family Burkholderiaceae_B; genus Achromobacter; species Achromobacter deleyi_B. The sequence continues at coordinate 15,909 of JBEBWV010000067.1, forward strand.
CACGCCTGCCCTTTTTGCGTCAAAACACGACGCGCCATGCACAGGCTGAATGTGCCTGTTGCGCTGCGTGATGCCAAAAATGACCCCGCCCATCGGGCACGCCTGCTGGCGGAGGGTGGCCGTGTCAAAGTGCCTTGCTTGCTGATCGAAGAAGACGGCCAGTCGCGCTGGCTGTACGAATCGAACGACATCATTGCCTATCTGGAAAAGCGCTTCGCAGGCGTTGCCTGAGGGCTGCTGTGCCCCTCCGGCAGCATTACTCGGCCGTTACGATGACCTGAACTTTGGCCCGTGCAAGGGCTTCGGCTAAGGCGCCCTGCGGCCGTTGGCTGATTACCAGTCGCGCAATCTTCTCAAGAGCGCAGACCTTGAACACGGCTTCTCGGTCCATTTTTGATCCATCTGCGACTACCGTTACCAGCTTTGCGCGCTCGACCATCATGCGGGCGACTTCCGCCTCTTCCAGCGAAAAATCCAGGATTCCTTCACTGGTAATGGCCCCGACAGTCAGGACGGCATGGTGGGCGTTGAAGCGGCCAATCTGCTCAATTGTCAGCGGGCCGAGGTTCTCGCTGGCGTCACAGTGGTATTCGCCGCCCAGAATGAAGGTTTTGTTCTGACCTTTGCCGCGCGCCATTGCCTGGGCGGCCAGGATGGAATTGGTGATTACCGTCAAACCTGATTTGTTGGCCAACGCTTCGATAAAGAACAGCGTTGTCGTTCCTGTGTCTACGAACAAAGCATCGCCGCTAGTGAATAATTCGGCTGCACGGGTCGCCACGCTGCGCTTTTCTGGTGCGGCTTCGTTCATTCGGATATGAAAAGCGCTCTCGCCTCGCAGTTCGGGAAGCAAGGCGCTGCCATGGACTTTGCGAATCTTGCCCTCTTCGGCCAGGATCGTGAGGTCGCGGCGTATCGTTTCCTTCGAAGTTTGCAGGCGTTCCGCCAGGTCGTCGACGCTGATCTTATTCAGGTCGTGCACCAAGTCGACAATTTTTTCACGACGGTTGACAGGTTTCATGTTTTTATCGTTCTTGCGTCATGGGTGGGTTTCGCGATTCTACCTTTCTCATGCAAGGCGCGGCGGGTGCTAGATCTTGAGTCGTTGCCCCGGTACGGAATCGAGCAGCCGCTCGGTATAGGCATGTTTGGGGCGGCTGTAAATTTCCCGCGTAGTGCCCGTTTCTACGATGCTGCCCTTGAACATGACGGCTACGTCGTCGCTGATGTGTTGCACCACGGCTAGGTCATGCGAGATGAACAGATACGAGACCTGCATTTGCTCCTGAATTCGGGCCAGTACGTTCAGGATCTGCGCCTGAATGGACACATCCAGGGCTGAAACCGCTTCGTCGCACACGATCAGGTCTGGATTGGACGCCAGGGCCCGCGCGATGACGATACGTTGGCGCTGGCCGCCGGAGAACTCGTGCGGATAGCGGGTCAGCGCGGCGGCGCTCAAACCCACCTGTTCCAACAGTTCAACCACGCGGGCGCGTGCCGTTTCACCATGCGCGATATTGAAGTTGTGCAGGGGTTCACCAATGACCTCGGCGATGCGCATGCGCGGGTTGATTGACGAGAACGGATCCTGGAACACTAACTGAATTTTCTGACGCGCCAACCGCAGTTCTCGGCCTCTCAAGGCAAGCCAGTCGCCGCCGTTGACGTGGATACCGCCTTGCGTGGGTTCCAGCAGGCGCATGACCATTTTGGCTACCGTGGATTTGCCGCTGCCGGATTCGCCCACGATGCTGAGCGTGCGGCCTTTTTCCAGTGTGAACGACACGTCGTTGACGGCGCGCATGGTGCTCTTGCCCCGGACGACATAGTCTTTGACGAGGCGCTCCACCTTCAATAATGGGGCGACGCTCGGGAGGGTGCCGGGCTGGGGGTCACGCTGCATGGGGTGATACCTCGGTCAGGGGGCCGCGTTCCTTGAGGGTAAGGGCTTGCTCGCCGCGCATGAGTTTAGGGCGAGCACCAATCAGGGCCTGGGTATAACTATGTCGGGGATTGAGCAATACGTCTCCGGTCAAACCCGTTTCCACAGATTGACCGCGATACATCACCATGACCCGATCCGCCACGTCACCGATCACACCCAGATCGTGCGAGATAAAGACGATGGCGGTTTCGAATTCGCGTTGAATCTCGCGCAACAGGCTCAGCACTTCCGCCTGAATAGTGACGTCGAGCGCTGTGGTGGGCTCGTCTGCGATCAGGACCTTGGGATTGCACATCATGGCCATGGCGATCATGACGCGCTGACGCATCCCTCCGGAGAACTCGTGCGGGTAGCTACCTAGCTTATTGGCCGCATCCGGAATCCGTACGCGCTCGAGCAGGGCGACGGCTTTGTCGCGTGCCTGCGCTTTGCTGACGGCCGCGTGCGCCTGCAGGGTTTCGATGAGTTGCCGGCCGATGGTCAGCACGGGGTTCAACGAGGTCATGGGCTCCTGGAACACCATAGCGATGCGGCTTCCGCGCAGCTTGCGCATCCTGGTGTCGGGCAGGCCGACCAAGTTGACGCCGTCCAACAGAATTTCGCCCTTCGTCACAGCGAGTGGCGCTTGCAGTAGCCCCATCAGGGCAAGCGAGGTAAGCGTCTTGCCGCTGCCACTTTCTCCGACGATGCCCAGTGTCTCTCCGCGGGCCAACGTGAACGATATGTTGTCCACGAGTATGTTGCGAACGCCACGTTGTGTGACGGCGATTTCAAGTTGGTTTACCGCGATTGCCGATGCTTGGTCCTTGCTCATTTTTGGGCCCTCGGATCGTAGGCGTCGCGGACGGCGTCGCCCAGTATGTTGACCGACAAAATGGTCAGCGCCAGTACAACACCCGGATAAAAGAGGCTCCAGAAAGCGATCTGCACGGACACCCGGCCACCGCTCATGATGTTGCCCCAGGTGGGAATTTCCTGTGGCAGGCCGACGCCCAGAAAACTCAGATACGCTTCCAGCAAAATGGCGGACGCGCACACAAACGTGGCTTGTACGGCGAGCGGACCGGCCGCGTTGGGCAGTACATGGCGAAACAGCACGCGGCTCAAGGTTGACCCGGACACGAGTGCCGCCTGGATGAATTCCTGCTCCTTGATTGACTTGACGCTGGAGCGGACCAGGCGCGCAACCCGAGGAATCTCAGGAATCGCGATCGCGATGATGACGGTGGTGACATCCGCTTTGAACAGCGCCATCAGCGCCACGGCCAGGACCACGCCAGGAATCGACATAATGCCATCCATGACGCGCATGAGAATTTTGTCCAGTAGCGGCAAATACCCGCTCACCAAGCCGATCAGGGTGCCCGCAATAGTGGCTAGCAGGGTGACCGCTACGCCGACGAGCAGGGATACGCGACCGCCATACAGCGTTCGAACGAAGACGTCGCGACCATAGGCGTCGGTGCCAAACCAGTGTGCGGCAGATGGCGGCTTCATGCGCTCGGTGGGCGACATGGACAGGGGATCAATCGAGGTGAACAAGGGCGCGAAGATCGCCGCCAATACCAGGACGCTCAGGAAGATCAGGCAAAGGCAGGCGATGCTGTGGCGGGAGGCAAACTGTTTCATGAGCGCACTCGCGGGTCCACCACAACGTAAATCATGTCAACAATCATGTTCACCACGAAGTAGATAAGGGAAAACAACAGCAGCAGGCCCTGTATGACGGGATAGTCGCGGCGCAGCACCACGTCTATCGTCAGGCGGCCCAGGCCCGGAATGGCAAAAACGCTTTCGGTGACGACTACGCCGCCCAGCAGCATGGCGACACCCGCGCCCACTGTGGTGACAATCGGTGGCGCAGCATTCTTGAGCGCGTGCAAGCCCAGGATGGTGGCGTTGCGCAAGCCCTTTGCCCGTGCAGTGCGGATATAGTCCTGGCGCAGGACTTCCATCATGGAAGACCGGGTCATTCGGGCTACGAGCGAGGCGTAGACCAAGCCAATGGTGATGGCCGGTAGCCACAGGTGGTGCAGCGCTTTGAGCGGATCGGTCCCGAAAGACACATATCCCTGGACCGGCACCCAGCCTAGCTGGATAGCAAAGACTTTGATGAGCCCATAACCAATCAGGAACACCGGCATGGAGAAACCCAGCACGACGAATACCATCACGCTGCGATCAATCCAGGAACCCTGGCGGGTGGCGGCCAGCACGCCCAGTGGCACGGCCAGTGTCACCGAGAACAACGTGGCAAAACCCGCCAGCATTAAGGTAGGCTCCAGACGCTGCGCGATCAATGCCGTCACCGGCATATTGGCAAATAGCGAGGTGCCCAGGTCGCCCCGAAGCACATTGCCCAACCAGGTGAGAAAACTGAGCAGCAACGGTTGATCCAGCCCCAACTGTGCGCGGATGTGCGCTACGTCTTGAGGAGAGGCGTTGTCGCCAGCCATGATGATGGCTGGGTCGCCGGGGCTCAGACGCAACATCAGGAAGATCAGGAAGGCGACGATCAGAACCACGGGTAGAGTGGCCAGTACGCGCTCGATCAGTTTTCTCAGCATGTCAGAGGCTCCTGTTCATGCGGGGGACGACAGACTTCATTTGGAGATATTCCAGAACACGGGGATGGAGGATTCGATGACGCCCTTGAGCTCCTTGCGATAGGCCGCAGGCTGGCTAAACTGACCCCAGATCACGGCAGGCGTCGTTTCGTAGGCCACCTTCTGCATGTCGGATGCCAGGCGTTTTTGCTCGGCAAGATCCGACGTTTGGCGGAATGCCTCCAGGTCCTTCGTGATGCGTGCGTCGCAGTTCCAGCCCGCGTAGTCCTGGCAGTTGTTGCCGATGTACAGGTTGGTCAGTGGAGACATCATGTCGTAGCCCGACACGTGCACGCCGAAGATATGCCAGGCGTCTTTGCTGCCGCGCTTGGAGATCAGGCTATTCCAATCCATGCTTTGCAGTTCGACATTGAAGCCGACCTCGCGCAAGGTCTGGGCCAACACCTCAGAGGACACGCGGGGTGCATCGATATCGGTGGCCTGCAGGATCACAATTTTTTCGCCCGCGTATCGGGTCTTCTTCAATGCTTCTTTGGCCCCTGCCACGGACGGTTTGGCGAACGGCTCACTGCCGGCGTCTGTCGCGAGAACCGAATCGCAGATGTAGTACGTGGCGCAATGCGGCACGGAGAAACGTGGCGGTACGCCGAGTGCAGCAATGGTCTTTGTTTGGTCCACCGCCAAGGCGATGACGGCACGAATGGCGGGATCGTCCATCGGCTTGTTCACCGAGTTCAGGCGATAGAAGCCCATGAACATGTTGGGGCCCTTCAGGTCCACCAGCTGGACATTGGCATCGGTCTCCAGAATGGGCAGCATGTCAAACGAGGGGTACTGGACATAGTCCACTTCGCCCGCCTGCAAGGCCGACAGCGCGGTGTTGCCGTCCGGAATGTATTTCCACACCACGCGGTCAAGCTTGGCCACTTTGCCACCCGCCATCAAGTCTGCAGGTTCTTCACGCGGGACATAGTCCTTGAAGCGCTCAAACGAAATCGTGCTGCCTGGTTTCCATTCGCTTTTCAGGAACACGAACGGGCCGGAGCCGATGATCTCCGGCACCTGCTGGCCGATCGGTGTTTTGGCCAGGCGCGCGGGCATGATGAAGGGCACCATGGCGGCAGACTTGCCCAAGGTTTGCACCACCGGGCCGAACGGAGTCTTCAACTTGAGCGTGAACGTCTTGTCGTTGTCCGCTGTGAGGCTTTCCGTGGAGGCGAGCAATTGCTTGCCAAGCGCATCGCGCTGGCCCCAGCGCTGTAGCGAGGCCACCACGTCTTCGGAGGTTACGGGCTGGCCGTCATGAAATTTCAGGCCTGGGCGCAACGTGAAGGTGTATTGCATGCCGTTGGGCGACACCTCGTAGTGGTCCACCATCTGCGGCTTGATTTCACCCTTGGCGTTCACGCCAAACAAGGTGTCGTACACCATATAGCCGAACGTGCGGGTGATGTATATGGTGGTGAAGGACGGGTCCAGAATGCGGACATCGGACTCCAATACGGCGGTAAGCGTCTTATTGGCTGGCGCAGCGGCCTGCGCAGCCGGTGCCAGCGCGAGGCTTAACAGGCCGGCGCTGGCGGACAGCGCGAAATGTGCGAGAGTTTTTTTCATGGCGGGATCCTGGCGATTCGAGGCGGGTAGGGTCAGACGGCGCAGACCGGGGGGCGGCGTTCGTTCCATCGCACCATTTGTTCCAGAGCGGCGGCTACGGCCAGCAGCAGGTCCTCGCGCCCTTCGGCGGCAACGATTTGCACCCCAATCGGCAGACCGGAGGCTGACAGGGCAATCGGCACGGAAATGGCGGGCTGGCCCGTCACGTTATAGGGGCGCACCATCGCGGAGATCTCGGCACCTTTGCGGAACGGATCCCAGGGGTCGTCAGTGGGGCGGAACGAGCCATGGGTGGGGGGCAGAGAGCACACCGTGGGCGTAATCAACAGGTCGTAGTCGTTCCACCAAGTTTCTACGTCGCGCGACCAGCGATGCAGATTTTCAAGAGAGCGCACGTATTGCACCGCGCTCAGGCCTTTACCTAATTTGTAGTATTCCCAGTTGATGGGTTCGATGTCGCCTTCGACGATGGGGCGGCCGATGCGCTCGCCCCACGTGTCCATGGCACTTGCGACCCAACTGCGGATGATGACGGCCACGTTAGTCATCATGAAGTCGCTGTCCAGCGCGGCGGGATGGGCCTCTTCGATGTGATAGCCCAATGTTTCGAGCAGACCCGCGCAGGTGATGGTGGCTTGCTTGACTTCTGGATCGACCGGGAACAGATCGCTCGGGGTGCTCAACATCATGCCGACCTTCAATTTTTTCGGCGTGCGTTGCATGGCTTGCTCGAAGCCGCCAGCGGGGGCGGTTTGCAGCGGGCCATAGGGATCGCCGGGCATATTTTTCGAGATGATGTCCAGCACTGCAGCGCTGTCGCGCACGCTACGGGTCATGACGCCGCGCACAACGCAGCCAGCCCAGCCTTCGCCTTCGTCGGGTCCGAGCGAGACCCGACCGCGCGACGGTTTCAAGCCGACAATGCCGCATTCACTGGCCGGCACGCGGAGCGAACCGCCGCCGTCGCCGCCGTGGGCCAGCGGCACCATGCGCGAGGCCACGCCTGCCGCAGAGCCACCGCTGGAGCCGCCAGTGGAGTGACCAGTCTTGTACGGATTGTGAGTCGGGCCCATGGCCAGCGGCTCGGTCGTCGTCATGGTGCCGAATTCGGGGGTATTGGTCTTGCCGATGAAGATGAAGCCCGCTTGCTTAAGCAGCGTGAACAACGTCGAATCTTCGCTTTCTTTCCAGTTCAGTTCCTTCAGGAAGCGTGCGCCACCGAAGTAGGGGTCACCCGCCGACGTGCCGTCCAGATCTTTAATCAGCATGGGCACACCGTGAAAGCGTGCCGTTTGGTGTGTGCCTGCTCGCGCTTCTGCCAACGCTTTTTCAAAGCGCGGGTGAATAACGGCGTTCAGTTGGCCGTTGACTTGCTCCACGCGGTCGATGGCCGCCTCGACCATCTCTACGGCGCTGATGTCACCGCGTTTGATCAATTCCGCGCAGGCGACTGCGTCCAGCTCTGCCAAATTCGTGCTCATGAAAACTCCGTGTAGTGGTCCGGCGAGAACCCCATAGCTCTGCCATCGGGCGAAATATATATTTATTCGGGCAATTTATTAACTAGAGAATACCCGAATAGTCATAATAAATGCCCGTATAGTCAATTTCGGATAGAATTTATCTACTCAAATTTCCTATGGCATGTGCATGGCCCATCTCGAGGCGCTTTCTGGACACTATGACGTCGTGGTCATCGGCGGCGGGGTCGTGGGCTGCGCGGTCGCCCGGCGCTACACGCTGGCTGGCCGCCGCACCCTACTGATCGAAAAGGCAGCTGACATTCTGTCTGGCGCCAGTAAAGGCAATAGCGCGTTGTTGCACACCGGCTTTGATGCACCGACCGACAGCCTTGAGCTGTGGTGCATGCAGGCGGGATATCGAGAGTTCATGGAGATTAAGGACAGGCTGAATCTGCCCATTCTGCACACCGGCGCTATGGTCATCGCATGGCGCGACGACGAATGGGAGCAAATTGAACCCATGGCCGATAAGGCCCGCGCCAATGGTGTAAATGATGTGCAGATCCTGAATGCCGAGCGCGTGCGCGCGCTCGAACCGGCGCTGGCCCAGGCAAAAGGGGCGCTGCTGGTGCCGGGTGAACATGTGATTGATCCGTGGAGTTCCCCATTAGCGTATGTGAAGCAGGCGGTTCAGGCAGGTGCGCAGCTCGCCTTTGACACGGAAGTGCTGGGCGGCGATCCAACGGGTGATGGCTGGATGCTGCGCACTAATCGTGGTTCGGTTTCGGTGGGCTTGGTGATCAATTGCGCAGGGCTCTTTGGCGATGTGCTCGAACAACGATTGCTGGGTGAATCCACGTTTTCGATCAAGCCGCGCAAAGGGCAGTTTGTCGTATTCGACAAGCCCTCAGCACGGATGATCCGGCACATCATTTTGCCGGTGCCCAACGAGCGCACCAAAGGGGTGGTGGTATCACGCACGATCTTTGGCAATGTGCTGGTCGGCCCCACGGCGGAGGAGCAAGAAGATCGGGTGCGCGCCACCGTTAGCGAGGAACAGCTCGCGCTATTGATTGAACAGGCCGGGCGAATCGTGCCCGGCCTGGAGCAAATTCCCGTGTCAGCGGTCTACGCTGGCTTGCGCCCGGCCACTGAGCGCAAGGAGTATCGCGTGCGCTATGTTCCACAGCGGCGTTACCTGGCACTGGGCGGGATTCGCTCCACCGGCCTGACCGCTGCGCTGGGGCTGGCGCAACATGCTTTGGCATTGACGGATGGCAGCCTGGCATCGCCCGCCCCGGATGCGCCGGGACGCGTCTGGCCACGTATGCCGAATCTGGCCGAGCATTTGCCTCGCGATTGGTCGAGCCCCGATCACGGAGACATCGTGTGCCATTGCGAAATGGTGACGCGCCGAGAAGTCGAGGCAGCCTTGACCGGGCCTGTGGCCGCGCGGGATCTGGGTGGTCTGAAACGGCGAACCCGCGTGTGCATGGGTCGTTGCCAGGGTTTCTATTGCAGTGCAAGCGTCGCCGCATTAAGCGCCGGTAAGTTTGAGCACTCCATGGCCACAGGGAAGAAGACGTGATCGACGCACTGCAGGCAGACATATTGATCGTGGGCGCAGGACCTGCTGGCTTGGCAGCCGCCATTACATGCCGCAAGTTGGGAGTGGGGCGTGTGACGGTCATCGAGCGTGAGTCCGAGGCAGGGGGTGTGCCGCGTCATTGCGGGCATCCCCCGTTTGGTATGCGAGAGTTCAAGCGCATCTTGTCCGGGCCGGTCTACGCGCGCAAGCTGCGCGAGTTGGCAGTTCAAGCCGGGGTGCGTATTTGCACCGACCACCATGTCGTGGCGCTGGAGCCCGGCGGCCTGCTGCGCTTGACGACCCCGCTTGGCGTGGTGGAGGCGAGCGCGCCGAGAGTCCTGTTGGCCACTGGTGTGCGCGAGGCCTCTCGTGCAGCGCGCCTGGTGTCCGGACAGCGCCCCATGGGCGTGATGAACACAGGCGCACTTCAAGCGCATCTGTATTTGCACGGTTTGGCACCGTTCCAGGCGCCGGTCATTGTTGGCACTGAGCTTGTTTCTATGTCGGCCATTTGGTCCTGCACCAAAGCGGAGATCAAACCCGCCGCGATGCTGGAAGCCAACGCTCGCCCAACGGCGCGCAGCTTGTTGGCGCAGTTCCCCAAGCTAAAGGGCGTGCCTGTCCATTACGGAACGCGCATTGTCGACATCCATGGGCAGTCACGCGTGACACACGTGACCGTGGAGGACGATCAGCGGCGGCGCCGCGATATTGCGTGCGACGGTGTGTTGTTCACTGGAAAGTTTCTGCCCGAAGCATCCCTGGTGCGCGCGTCGCACCTGCGCCTGGATCCGCACAGTGGCGGTCCAATGATTGACCAGCATGGGCGCACGTCAGACCCCTGTTATTTTGCTGCCGGCAATTTACTTCGCGCGGTGGAGACGGCGGGTTGGTCGTTCAGGGAAGGGCGCTCCATTGGGCAATGCATGGTGCAATCGTTGCGGCAGGAGCCCGGACCGGTATTGGATATCGAGCTTGGACACGGCTTGAAGTACGTCGTGCCGTCGATGCTGCGCCTGAATACGGCAAACGGCTTGAGCGCTTTACAGCTGCGGGTATCTGAACCCATCCAGGGCGAATTGGTCCTGAAATTGGATGGCAAACCCGTGTGGCGGCACAGGATGGCTGTTTTGCCCGAGCGGCGCATCGTTGTACCCTTGCCCTCGTTGCCGGCAAGCCTGCGTTCCGTGTGGATCGGGTTTGAAGCTCTATCTGGCCAGGACTGAACACATGCGTTTTATCAGTGTCGATCAAGGAACTACCAGTACCCGTAGCCTTGTGTGGGAACCAGGGCATCCGGCGCGGATTGCGCTGGCATTGACGCACGCCACACGCTATCCGCAAGTGGGCTGGGTCGAACAAGATCCGCTGGAGTTATTGGCGAATGTGCGCCAGTGCCTGGAGGCAGCTGGGCCTGCCATCGCTGCGGGTTTGGCGAACCAGGGCGAGAGCTGTCTGGCCTGGGATCGCATTACAGGCGAGCCACTCACGCCCGTCATCGTGTGGCAGGACAATCGCAGCGCCGATATGATCGCGCGCTTGCAGGCGCAAGACGCCCAGGCGTTGACGCTGGCGCGGGCCGGCTTGCCTCTTGACTCCTATTTTTCGGCCAGCAAATTTGCCTGGATGCTGGATCAGGTGCCAGCGGTTCAAGCCGCCAGACGGGCTGGTCGTCTGCAATTGGGTACCACCGACGCTTTCTTCTTGCGGCATCTGACCGGGCACGGTGTGACGGATGTGACGACCGCCGCCAGAACTTCGCTCATGAATCTGGAAACCGGCCAGTGGGATGAGGCGCTGTGCGAACTGTTTCAAGTTCCCATGGAATGCTTGCCTCTCATCCTGCCTACTTGCGCGGCTTTTGGAGACGCTCTCGGCACGCCCATTACTGCTGCCATGGTGGATCAGCAGGCCGCGTTGTTCGGGCATGGTTGCCATCGTCCCGGGCAGGCCAAATTTACTTTTGGTACTGGCGCTTTTGCGCTGGTCAATACGGGCTCTCAGATTTTGCGCGACCCGGACTCCGGCTTGTTGCCGACGGTGGCCTGGCAACTATCGGATGGCCCTATCCAATATGCCCTGGATGGCGGCATCTATAGCGCAGGCACTGCGATCGAATGGGCGCGTAACCTGGGTCTGTTCGACGCTGCAGAGGAACTGAATACCTTTGAGGACACGACAGCCCTGTCACGCGGGCTCGTTTTTGTGCCGGCTCTTACCGGAATGGCCTGCCCCTATTGGGACCGGCAAGCAGGCGCACTGTGGCTGGGTATGACACCGGCGACATCCCGCCGTGACCTGTTGCAAGCCATATTGGAAGGGGTTGCCCTGCGTGCGGCACAAGTCATGCAGGCCATGGACGCACGGATCGCATTGAACGGCACATTAGCCGTTGATGGCGGGTTGGCGAACAATCCGTACTTCTGCCAGTTCTTATGCGACACCTTGCAGCGACCTATACAGGTCCCTGCTTTTCGTGACATGACAGCGCTGGGTGCGGCGACGCTGGCCGCATGGGGCGGGGCCGATGGTTCCGACCCTCCTGAAGCAGGACTGACATATATGCCCCGTTGTTCGAACGAGCAGGCGGCCACGCGCCACGCGCGCTTTAGTGAAGCAGCTGCATTTTCACGTGGCTGGCACCGCTGAGTGGGTGCGCAGGTTTCTCAGAGCGTGCTTCGCATCAAAATATCGCACAACGCCCGGGTAGGTTGATTGGGCGCTGGCGCGGCGATAACGATAAATTCGACGTCGGGCAGTACCGGAAGATTGCGCACGCCGATAGGAGGTGCCAGTCCTGCCGTGGCCAGATGCGAGGGCTGCACGGTGATGCCCAATCCGGCCCGTGCGGCGGCCGAGCAGCCCGCGTAGCTGGTGCTGGTGCACACAATTTGCCAACTACGCCCAACACGCGCCAGCGCGTCCAGGGCCAGCATGCGCGTGACGCTGGGTTCGCGCAGCAGTATGAGCGGCAACGGGGCATCAGGTTCAATGCGCGCGCCCACTTTTGCCTGCCATAGCAGCGGTTCTTTATGTAGCGTCTGCCCGCGGCGATCTCCTTTGCGGCGCTTGCCGATCATCACATCCAACTCGTTGTCATCAAGCAGCTTGTAGAGCTCGCTGGTGACGCCAATAGTGATGTCCAGCTCCACCTCGGGGTGAGCCAAGCGAAAGGCCGCCAGCACCTCAGGCAGCGGCCCTAGCGCCAGATCGTCTGAGGTGCCCAGGCGCACACGCCCGCGCAATCTGGGCACGTCAAACAGTTGCTCTGCGCGTTCGTGCGCATCCAGGATGATTTGTGCATGTACCAAGAGGCTGCGGCCGTCGCTGGTAAGGGCAAGCGAATGGGTGTCCCGCAAGAACAACCGTCGCTTGAGCGATTGTTCCAACTGGCGTATGTGCTCGCTGACGGTGGGCTGGGTGAGCCCCAGACGGCGGGCGGCCTCCGTGAAGCTCGGGGCCGCAGCGGCTACGGCAAAGGTTTTTAGCCAGAGTGGATTCAGCATGATTTTGTCATTGGAATATCCGATGACAGTTAAAGTACCTACTGTGCTTCCCGATAGCAAGAGCAAATCCTATAGTGACCTCACTCTTGCTGGAGCCTTGTCATGCGCCGTTTTCTTCCCGACCAATTCACCCTGATTTTGCTGGCTACCGTTGCGTTGGCCAGTGTATTTCCTGCCGTGGGGCAGGGAGCTTCTTTCATGATGGTGGCTAGTAATGTGGCCATTTCCTTGCTGTTTTTCCTGCACGGGGCGCGCTTGTCGACGGACGCGATCGTGTCTGGCGTCAAAGACTTACGGCTCCACGCCTTGATCCTCGGTGCCACGTTCTTGCTGTTTCCCGCACTAGGGTTGGCATTGCGCGCGGTGGCGCCCGGTCTCTTGACGCCCGCATTGTGGATGGGGGTGCTGTTTGTTTGTACCTTGTCGTCGACCGTGCAATCTTCCATTGCGTTTACGTCGATGGCGCGCGGCAACGTACCGGGTGCAATTTGTGCAGCCACGGCGTCAAATTTGCTGGGAACCTTGATTACGCCGCTGCTGGTCGCGGTGTTGTTGCATCGCCAGGGTGGTGGGCACGGGCTGGCTGACGCGGGTCGGATTTTGCTGCAATTGCTCTTGCCGTTCGCCTTGGGAAGCGCGTTGCGCCCGTGGATTGGGGCGTGGGCACAGCGCAATAGCCGTGCCTTGTCACGGGTGGATAGAAGTTCGATTCTGCTGGCGGTCTATACGGCGTTCAGCGAGGCCGTGGCCCAGGGTATCTGGCACACCTTTCCCGCGATCGACCTGGCTTCCATGGTGCTGGTCAATGCGCTTTTGCTCGGCGGGGTACTGGTCATTACGACATGGGGAGCGCGCCGCTTGGGCCTGAGCAAAGAGAGTGAAATCACGCTGGTGTTCTGCGGTTCGAAGAAATCCCTGGCGTCGGGAATTCCGCTGGCCACGGTCTTGTTTGGCACCACGCAAATGGGCATCGTGGTGTTGCCGCTGATGGTATTTCACCAGATGCAGCTGATGGTGTGCGCGGTGCTGGCCCGCCGATACGCGGAACGCACCGACGCTGTCGGGACCGCATCGGTGGCGACGCCCAAGCCAGCCAGTTCGCTGACGTAGCGAGGGTGGAGCGCGAGAAATTCGTCGCTTGAACTCGAATGATGGTCGCGCGTAACCCGCGATTTTTGATCGGCAGTTGCGCGGGAATGAGCACGCGGGTTGCGCGCGCTCAGGGATTGTTCGATGGTTCAGATTTTTTCGCGCTCCACCCACGTTACGAAACTGTGGCTTGCCGATGATCGTAGCGTGGGTGGAGCGCGAGACGTTCGTCGCTTGAACTCGAATGATGGTCGCGCGTAACCCGCGATTCTTGATCGGCAATTGCGCGGGAATGAGCACGCGGGTTGCGCGCGCTCAGGGATTGTTCGATGGTTCA
>JBEBWV010000068.1:0-29600 GCA_040391965.1 Achromobacter deleyi
CCAGGGCTCCGTCGATATCAGTCATGGCGAACAAACTGGCGGCATTGGCAGCTTTAACGCTACCGCCGTATAAAACTTGGACTTGGCCCGCACCCATCGCGCGCAATGCGGCTCGGATGGCGCCATGGACTTCCTGGGCTTGCTCGGCCGACGCACTGCGGCCGGTGCCGATGGCCCAAACGGGCTCATAGGCCAGCACCATACCAGCGAGCGCTTGCGCGCCCAATGCCAGAACGGGCTTTAACTGACGCTCAATAACTGCCAGCGTATTACCAGCTTCACGATCTGCCAAGGACTCACCCACGCACACAACCGGGGTCAGACCAGCAGCCAACGCCGCCTGGGCCTTGTCAGCCACCAACTGATCGGTCTCACCGTGCATCACGCGACGCTCGGAATGACCCGCCAACGCCCAACGACAGCCGAATTCCTTCAGCATGGCGCCGGACACCTCACCGGTATAAGCGCCCTTCTCAAAAGCGCTGACATCCTGGGAACCCCAAGAGACGGCACTACCGGTCAATGCGGAAGCCGCCTGAGCCAGATAAGGAAACGGCACACAGATGCCGATTTCGCAATGGCTGGCTGCATCAGCAGCGCGCAGCGCGGTCAGCAACACGGCATTTTCAGCCAGGTTGCCATGCATCTTCCAGTTGCCCAACACGAGGCGGGCGCGATTTTCGACAGAAGTCATGGGCGCAGAAGTCAGACAAAAGGGGATGAACCTAAGGGCGTCAAAACTGACGAGAGCGAGATACCCTCTAGTCAAACTTCAGCCACCCACAGGCTGACCTGGAAAAAAATTCCGGGTCAAACCTGGGATTGTATCCTGTTGTGGGCGGCTTCGCCGAACCGCCTTGACTTACTAGATGGTAAGCAGGATTTTGCCGATATTCTCACCTGCTTCCATCATGGCGTGGGCCTGGGCGGCCTGGGCCAATGGGAAGGTCGCGTGGATCACCGGTTTAATGGTGCCCTGCTCCAGCAATGGCCATACTCGCTCACGCAACGCACGGGCAATGGCCCCCTTGAACGCTTCCGGACGCGGACGCAGGGTCGAACCCGTGATCGTCAGACGACGGCGCATGACCTGACTGGTGTCCACTTCAGCACGGTTACCACCCAACTGAGCAATGATGACAATACGGCCGTCGTCAGCCAGACACTTCATATCGCGGGCAATGTAATCGCCAGCAACCATGTCCAGAATGACGTCAACACCGCGCCCGCCCGTGGCGTCCTGCACTTCTTTCACGAAGTCGTGCGTTTTGTAATTGATGCCCAGCTTGGCGCCCAGCGCTTCCACAGCACGCGCGCGCTCGTCGCTGCCCACGGTGGCGTAGACGTCATGCCCCATGGCGCGTGCGATTTGAATGGCCGTCGTGCCGATGCCGCTGGCACCACCATGCACCAACAACACTTCACCTGTGGCCAGTGCGCCGCGATCAAACACGTTGCTCCAGACGGTGTAATAGGTTTCGGGCAGGCCAGCGGCTTCAAGTTCAGTCAAGCCACGCGGAATGGGCAAGCACTGCACCACCGGCGCCACGCAATACTCTGCATAACCGCCACCGGCGACCAGCGCACATACCTTGTCGCCGACAGAAAAACCGCTGTCACCCAAGTCGCCACTGACGATTTCACCAGCTACTTCAAGACCCGGCAGATCCGAAGCACCGGGAGGCGGCGCGTAGTTGCCTTTGCGCTGGAACACGTCGGGCCGGTTCACACCAGCCGCAGACACTTTAATCAACACTTCGCCTACGCCGGGCACGGGAATAGGACGTTCTGCAGGCACCAAAACCTCAGGGCCGCCAGGGTGCGAAATTTCAATAACGTGCATGTTGCGCCGCCTTTTCTGTAAATAGATTATTATTGCGCCCTTCGCGAAATTAACGTGACGCTTCAAGGCAGATAGTATGCCTGGTGGTCACCTCGTGATGGCAACAGACCAGGAAGCGTGGCAGAGTGGTCGATTGCACCGGTCTTGAAAACCGGCAACGGGCAACCGTTCGTGAGTTCGAATCTCACCGCTTCCGCCAGTAGATTGAATAAAGCCCCTGAAGAATTTCAGGGGCTTTTTCTATTCAAAACGGGCTTTTACTTTTGGGGTAGCCGACGGAACATTGCCTGTTCACCACACGGGTTTGAACCTCGTTTAACCTGGCGGATACGGCCTGCCAAAAAGCGTCAAACAAGCTGCCATTTTTGCCTAAGATTTGACAACATTGGCGCATATTGCTGCTATCTCACGCAAGCAATCGCTAAAAATTGCGGGTTTTCCCCAGCATTGCTTGGGCGCGAATACTCCCTTCCAAACTCTCGAATTCTCGTTGCCTGCGCAACTTGCCACACTTGCCCACCAGATCCTGCTGCGGGCGGCTGTCGCCCGGGCAGAAGAACCGGAGTGAGGAAGACTATGTCTCTTGAACTAACGCGCATCTTCAAACGCGTCGCCGCGCCGGCGCTGGCAATCTCGTGCCTGGGAATTGGCCCAGTCGCCGTGGCACAAACGGCATACCCCAATCACGCGGTGACCTTGATTGTTCCATTTGCAGCAGGCGGCCCCACGGACGTGGTTGCAAGAAGCCTGGCCGCTGCGATGGCCAAGCCACTCGGGCAAAGCATCATCATTGAAAACAGGACGGGCGCGGGCGGCACACTGGCCTCAGCCCATGTCGCCAAAGCAGCCCCCGACGGCTACATCTTTCTTATTCATCACAATGGCATGGCGACCGCGCCCAGCCTGTATCGCAAGCTACCCTTTAACCCGCTGACGGACTTCACCTACGTGGGGCAAGTGGCTGACGTGCCGATGACATTGCTTGGTCGCAAAGACCTGCCGCCCGACGACATGCCGGCATTCATCAAGTATGCGAAGGAAAATGGCAACAAGATCAATCTTGCCAACGCGGGTTTAGGTGCTGTGTCGCAGCTTTGCGGAATGCTGCTTCAAGAAGCAATTGGCACGCAATTCACCAGCATTCCGTATGCAGGCACGGCGCCAGCAATGACCGCGCTATTAGGGGGCCAAGTTGATGTGCTGTGCGATCAAACGACGCAAACGATCCCTAACATCAAGGCTGCCCGCGTCAAGCTTTATGGCGTGACAACACTGGATCGCATCAAAGCCTTGCCCGATGCCCCCACCCTGCAAGAAAATGGTTTGAAGGGTTTTGACGTGAAGGTTTGGCATGGCGTGTACGGCCCCAAGGGCACGCCGCCCGAGGTCATCGCCACGTTCAATGCAGCCTTGCGCACTGCTTTGAAGGACCCAGCCTTCATGCAGCGTATGTCTGAACTCGGCGCAGAAATTGTTCCCGAGTCGAAGCAAACGCCGGAAAGCCTGCATGCCTGGCTGGCTTCGGAAATGGACAAGTGGGGCGGCATGATCCGCAAAGCGGGCGTCTACGCTGATTGATCGCTATCCATAATTGCCCCGCATCAGCAACGCTGAAATCGGCAACGTGCTGATGCGGTGTCGCTTCTTCTTATGAGTCGTCTGCCTGCTCGATCCGCGTAGGTAGCGGACTCGGTAGAATCGTGAAGAGGCTGCGTTCGTGTGAATCGATCTGATGAATCAAATCAGTTTCCCACGCAAGATATTGCCGGGCGGCAGCCTTGTTGCCTGCATGTCGGTCATGCACGAAAAATAAGTAATCAATGCACTCATCGTCGGGCAGTAGCGCGCTGTCTCGCAACAAACTCAAGCCAGCTTGTTCCCAGCCAGCCGGCCCATCAACATTGACATGCACATTCGACACACCTGCTTGAGCCAATTCCCGCGCTGCACATGATGCCACCACAGGGTCGTCGGCCAGCAAAACGACGTGTTGCGTGCCGATGAGCTTCAGACTGGAAAAACGAGGCCGAATTGACCATCGCGCCCCCTGTAAATGGGCGTGGCGAAACTGCATGCTTGGCCGAATGTCGATCAGTTGAGCACCTGCCAAACAAGCCGAGGCCAACTCGCTTGATGCAATCGTTGGCACTGCAGGCAAAGACGTCGCGATCGTTGGCACGTGCAAATCTGCCTGCAGGCCTTCGGCAAGCACACTGACGTCCCACCCCAGTTGTTTGAGCCAACTGGCCACAACCGGCGCGCGTATACCCTCATCATCCAGCAAGACCAAGCGCGCACCTTTGACGGCGACATACTGATCGGTGGCCTGCACGAGTTGACCCCCTGGCGTGTGCTGAGCGCCACCCAAGGTTCCTGCGTCGAATTCTTCGGGCGTTCGAACATCGCACACGTATGTGCTGCGGTTCTCGTCGCGCAACCAATGCTGCACAACGCTCGCGGACACCCAGGGCACTTTCGCACGATGCGCCAAGGCTTCTGCTCTGGCACGCAATACAGGCAATGCGTCAGGCGACACCGCGTCGGGATAGCGCGGCATTGCTTCATGATCCAGCGTCAGATCGTTGAGAAACCACCCTTGAGTGCCATTCTCCAAGGCCAATACAGGGTTGGGAACACCCAGATTAATCAAAGTTTGCGCGCCAATAATGCTGCGCGTTCGGCCTGCGCAATTAATGACTATCGTCGTATTGGAATCGGGCACCAATGTGGTGGCGCGCAAGGCAAGTTCGCCGTTGGGGCAGCAGATAGCCCCGGGAATACTCATCTTCTGAAATTCGGCATAAGGACGCCCATCCAGCACCACCACGTCCTCGCCCTGGGACATTTTGCGCGCCAACTCTTGCGCATTGATGCGTGGGGTATGAAGAGCCAGTTCCGCCAATTCACCAAATGTTTTGCTGGGCACGTTGACACCGGCAAATACCTTGAACCCCGCAGCACGCCAGCCGGCCACACCGTCACGGAGCCGGTGCACTTGTGTAAAACCCAGGCCGGCAAGCACGGCATGCGCGCGCTCGGCAACGCCGTCGTCATCGTCATAAATGACGATTCTTGTAGTTAATCGTGGGACCATTCGCTTGATATCAGCTTCAAGACGGCTATATGGCACAGACGCGGCAAGAAATAGATGCCCTTCGCCATACTGACCATGCTCGCGCACATCAAGCAGCGCGATCTCCGACGCGTCGTGCAACCATTGTTTAAGTGTGACGGCGTCGATGCAAGCGCCTGATTGCGCACCGGAGTCAGTGAGGTTCATCGCATCTCCGAAAAATGGTTCAGGGTCAGCGGCGTGTTTGCACACCGATCGGCATGATGGCGCAGGTCCCGGCGTCGAGATCAAAACCCACTCGCTCATTCAGGGTTTCCAGTGCTCGGCC
Source organism: Achromobacter deleyi (assembly GCA_040391965.1). Taxonomy (GTDB): domain Bacteria; phylum Pseudomonadota; class Gammaproteobacteria; order Burkholderiales; family Burkholderiaceae_B; genus Achromobacter; species Achromobacter deleyi_B. The sequence goes on from JBEBWV010000068.1 coordinate 5,245, forward strand.
ATACATGTGCAGATGGCGAATAACGCTGTCACCCTCAATTTTCACCGCATGGATGTCATCTGGCATTAACGCAATGCCCGTTCCCGGCTTTACCACCACCTCACCCGTCTGCATTAATTGCCCCACACCCGCGACCGAGCCGTCATCCAACCGATCGTAGACATAGTTGTACTCAACCCCTTCCACTGCCGCGATACAGGCCCAGGTGGTGTGATTGTGGGGAACAATTTTCTTGCCCGGCCGCATGACATTCAGATAAAGGGCATAGGAGCGATCTGCGTCTTCGCAAATCAAATAGCGTGCCTGCCGCTCATCGCCTTCAGGCGCGGGGTAACGTGTTGCGTCCCACCACGCGCGCTCACCAGCCAGGGCAATGACGGCCTGCAAGACTTCATCCAGGCTATTCCGGTCAAGCCCCTTCGTTTCTACAGTTTTCTTTATGCTTTCTACGGCCTGAGCAATATTGGCTGCTTGTGGATGTGTACGATTCACGCCTTAATCTCCCTTTCTGCTGCGCTATGGTTACTACTTTAAAGAACGGGTGAGTTAAGGACAATTTAATTTGGCTTAACAAACCATTAGTAATAATGATATTTTCAGCGACCATGAGAAACCTAGACCTGAATCTGTTACGAACCCTGGTGGCCATCTCCCAAGATGAAACGTTCTCTGTGGTGGCCGATCAACTGTGCAAGACGCAGTCTGCCGTAACGCAGCAAATGCAGCGGCTTGAATCACTGATTGGGCTACCCCTCTTCGAAAAGCATGGCCGCAACAAAAGACTGTCTGCGCATGGCAAGAAGCTGCTCACGTACGCCCGCCATATGCTGGCCATCAACGATGAAGCCTTGCGTGCCCTGCAAGATGGACAAGTAGAAGGAAATCTACGTCTGGGTGCTCCACACGATGTGGCAGACACGATTCTTCCTACGGTCTTGACGCACATTGCCCGAGCCTCGCCCCGCATCAAACTGGAGATCCGTGTCGATCGCAGCCCCTTTCTCATGACGGCGCTGCGCGCTGGAGAACTCGACCTGACGATATCCACGCGTTTTGACCAGGACTTCGAAGGGGTGGTGCTGCGCACCTCACCCACCGCCTGGCTATGTTCTGCAGACTATGTCCATGACGCTACAGCACCGGTGGCGCTGATCCTGGCCGACGAACCCAGCATTTTTCGTCGCTATGCGCTCAATGCACTAGAGCAGGCGCAAGTGCCCTGGTTGACTAATTATGTGGCACCCAATCTGGCAGGCATTAAGGCGGCATTGCGAGCTGGCTTGGGCGTCACGGCAAGAAGCGTGGAAATGCTGGGACCAGATATGCGGGTACTTGGAGAGAAAGACGGCTTACCGCCACTCCCCGACGTCAACTATTTCTTGTGGATACGCCCCGATCAGATCAACCCGCTTACCCGACATGTCTATGACATGCTCAAAACGCATTTAGGGCTGACGGCAAAAGATGCGGCGCAGAGCGAGGTGAATGAGGCGTGACGCTGAAGTGGCCGGTTCTTGTGACACGCCACATGGCAAGACCAAACCAAACCGCTTGCTCAGCGAACACCGTGAATGGAAGCCGTGCTTTGCGTGCCTTAGCGCGAAAGAAATTTCTCTACATAAATGGCGCGCGCACGACTCATGTGCATGAACGACAGTTCGTCCAGGCGCGCCCGGTCACTTACCCGAACGGCCTCGACCATGGCAGCGTGCTCCCGACAAGCCAGGGCCAGGGCGTTGGCATCAGCCACGCCATAGGCACGCACGGGGAAGCTGAGCCAATCGTGCAAGCGAATGGATTCAGATAAGTACGGGTTATCGCATAGACCGTAAAGTTCGCGATGAAACGCCATGTTGGTGCGATGAATGGCGATCAAGTCGCTGGATGCCGCGGCTTGCGCGTGGGCATCTCTGGCAATTTCCAGTGCAATCAGGCGCTCAGGCGCGACTGGCATCGGAATCATGGAAACCGCTGCGTGGTGCAACACGCGACGCATGTGATACAGGTCATCAAGCCCCTGCTCATCAAAGCGACGAATCTCGGCTCCCAGGTGCGGAGGTTTCACCACCACACCTAAACGCTGCAGCTCTACCAGGGCGGCGCGCACCACATGCCGCTTGGCAGAGTAGTCCTCCATCAAGTGGTCTTCAATCAGCCGATTGCGCGGCAGAATCCGGCTGCGGATGATGTCCGTCTCTATGGCTTCCATCAGCGTGGCAACTGCCTCAGGCAGAGGCGCTTCCGAAAAAATGATGGACGAAAAACTGCTTTTACTCATGAGGACTCTCGAGTGCGCATCTGACGTGCATTAGCGGGCAACGGGCAGTAAAAAGCGCGCGGGCGTTATTAATAATCTTATTGGAAAAATTGGCGACAACGTGCTTGTTGTTTTCAGCAAAAGCAGTCCCTAGACTAGCCTGCGTTAACAACTTAGGACGCATCATGAACGCTTTGACCGCGCACGCGGAAATCATCAGTATTGACCCGGCAAATGGCGAAGAAATTGGGAGGGTTCGCAGTACCTCGCCAGAAGAGCTGGACGCTGCAGTGGCACGCGCCTGGAAAGCGTTTCATGAGTCGGGCTGGAAGCAACAATTGCCGCATAAACGCGCCCTGGTTCTGCATGCGATCGCTGATCGTATCATGGCGGAAAAAGAGTCCCTGGCGCAGTTGCAGATGCGAGATAACGGCAAGCCGATAGGCGAATGCCGGGGCATGGTGGAATCCGCTATCGGCACGTTCCGCTACTACGCCGGTGTGTGTGAAACCATTGAAACCGACGTCACCCCGCCTCGTGGGGATTATGTGTCGTTTACCGTGCTGGAACCCTATGGGGTGGTTGCCGCCATTACCCCTTGGAACTCGCCCATCATGAATGACGCCACCAAGGTGGCGCCTGCGCTGGCCGCTGGCAATGCCGTGCTGCTCAAGCCTTCCGAAGATTCGCCATTGCTGGCACCGGAACTTGCGCGCATCGCCATCGAAGCAGGTTTGCCAGAAGGCTTGCTCCAAGTGGTGCAAGGCCGGGGCGCGGATGTCGGGGCGGCACTGGTGGCGCATCCTGGGGTGCGCATGATTTCCTTTACCGGCGGCACCCACTCCGGACGCGCTATTGCCCGTGTTGCAGGTGATCGACTGGTGCCAGCGGCGTTGGAACTAGGCGGTAAATCTCCGCACGTGGTGTTCGCTGACGCAGATCGAGAACACGCAGTGGCCGCCGTAGTTGCAGGCATTTTCGGCTCAGCGGGGCAATCTTGCGTCGCCGGTTCGCGTCTGTTCATTGAGGCCTCTATCTATGACGACGTACTTGAGGCAGTGGTGTCGCGCGCAAAATCTCTGAAGGTGGCGATGCCGGATGCGGATGGCGTGGAAATGGGCCCGCTAGCTTCGTTTCATCATCGCGTACGCGTCGCAGAATTTGTGGAACGCGCCCGCGCAGAAGGCGGCCGCATTCTATGCGGCGGGCAAGCGCCCAGCGGCGAAGAATATGCGAAAGGTGCCTTCTATCTACCTACCGTCATTGACGGACTGGGGCCGCAAGCCATGGCGTGCCAAGAAGAAGCCTTTGGCCCCGTTTTGGTCGCCCTACCCTTCAAGGACGAAGCTGACCTGATTGAACAAGCCAACGGCACCGCATTTGGCCTGGCCTGCGGCATCTGGACGGAGAGCTTCAAGCGCGCGTGGCGCATTGGTCGCGCATTGGAAGCAGGTTCGGTGTGGATCAATACCTACAAACAATCGGTGACCAGCACCCCATTTGGCGGATTCAAGAATAGCGGAATCGGTCGCGAGAAGGGCATTGACGGACTACGCCTCTACGCGCAAGTCAAAAGCATGTACTTCGGCCTGCATGAACACCCCTTGGCCGTGGCCAAGTAATTGACATTGGAATCACTCATGAGCAATACAAAAACAGTGGCCGTCTATGGCCTGGGCAATATGGGTTACCTCATTGCCGAACGCATCGCCAAACACTTTCCGACGAAGGTATCGGATCTGGACGAAGCTCAAGTCAAACGCGCACAAGACAGTTTTGGCGCGGTCGCTATTACGCGCCCTGAAGACACTGCCGATACCCACATCGTCGTGTTGTCCTTGCCCAGCCCCGCCGTCTCGCAATTGATCTTGCGCCAGATCGCGCCGCACCTGCCCGCCGGAGCCGTCGTACTGGAAACCAGCACGGTCAACCCTGATGACATGTATGCCAGCAAAAAGCTGCTGCGCGACTACGACATCAGCATCGTCGACGCGTCCGTCCTGGCCGGCGTGAGCCAAATGCAGGCAGGCACCGCCACCCTCTTGATGGGTGGCCCCGAAGAGGCGATTGCTCGCAGCCAAAGCGTCCTTGACGCCATTGCCGTCAAACAGATCTACTTCGGCCCGACCGGGGCGGGCGCTGCTGCCAAAGTCATTAACAACGCCGTTGCGCATGCCGTAATGGTGGTGGTGGCAGAGGCAGGTTCGCTGGCCACCGCTGCAGGCGTAAGCTGCGACAAACTTATCGGTTTGCTCGCGGATAAACAGATGGGTCTGCATCGTCCGTTGACGCATCGCTATGCCGAACGCATCGTCAATGGTGATTACGCAGGTGGCATGCCCCTGGATGCCGCACGCAAAGACTCCGTGCTGGCCCTGGAATTGGCCCAATCACTGGGCGTTCCGCTTTTTGCCATTCAAGGCTCGCACACTGTTTATGAAATGGCCGCTGCTGCCGGGTATGGCCGCGACGACTATGCGGCGGTTGCCAAACTGTGGGCAGATTGGGGGCGCCCCACCGTCCCAGTGCAGGAAAAGTAAATAGATAAAGGCATTTCTATTCTTCAAGAGTCGGCGCACGCCACCCACGCGGCTGAGCTGTTGCCGGTTGCGTGGACACCCACGCGATTGAGCTGTTGCAGGTTGCGTGGACACCCACGCGATTGAGCTGTTGCAGGTTGCGTGGACACCCACGTTGCGTCCGCACAATGCGTAGCGTGGGTGGAGCGCGATTGAATAGGGAAAGAAGCAACATCATCAAGCGCGCGTAACCCGCGATCTTGAACAGCAATTGCTCTGAGCCAGGCATCGCGGGTTACGCGCGGCTATCGGTGTTTCCATTCTTCAGGGATTGACGCGCTCCACCCACGCTACGTCCGCACAATGCATTGCGTGGCTGGAACGCGATTGAATAGGGAGAGCAACATCATCAAGCGCGCGTAACCGGCACCAGCTCACCCCCGTTGGTATATCCAGATTCCTCAATACGATAAAAAAGCCGTCGGAATAATTTCCGACGGCTTTTTCTCGTCAAATTCCCAACGCAATGCTTAATCAAGCCACTTCTGTTTTGCCCACATGGCCCGGAACTGTTCGTCCGCGGCTTGCAAGCGCGCCTTCCACTTATCGCTAGGCAGGTAATCCATTTCCGTGAACTGCTGGAGCATGCTCTTTTGGAAGTCTGGATTTTTGGAAATCGCCTCAAGTGCCTTAGCGAGTTTTTGTTCGATTTCCGGTGGCAAGTTCTTCGGTGCCACCACGCCGCGCTCGGACGCGAACACCAAATTCACGCCCTGTTCTTTAAACGTAGGGACATCAGGTGCCAGCGGCGAACGCTGTTCGTTTGCTTGCGCCAGAATCCGCAGCGACGTGCCGCTGTAAGGCATGGCTTCGCCAAGATTCACACCACCAATATCCACGTGACCGCCCAGCAGCGCATTGCGCAGCGGACCTGCCCCGTTAAATGGCACATGATTCAAATCCGTGCTCGTGGCCATCTTGAACAACACCAGCGCCAAGTGATCATCGGTGCCCACGCCTGTAGACGCGTATGTCAAGACGCCGGGTTTGGCTTTGGCTGCAGCAATCACGTCTTGCAGATTCTTATAGGGCGAATCCGTCTTCACGCTGAAAGCGCTCGGATCGCGCACCATGTTGGCAATGTAGGTGAAATCTTTGGCCGTAAAACCGGTATCCCGTTCAATAGGCAGGGTCAACAAGCCCGGCATATTCGTCATGGCCAGCGTGTAGCCATCAGGCTTGGCACGCGCCACCATCGCAAGCGCCACGGCGCCGGAGGCCCCAGGTTTGTTGATCACCACCACAGACCCGCCCAATTCCTTTTCCAGATAGGCGCTTAGCGTACGGGCGGTAATGTCAGTACCGCCACCGGCAGCAAAACCCACGACCAATTCAATCGGACGATCCGGCCACGCCATCGCGGGTGCGGCGCCCAGCACAGCTGTGCTGGCAACGGCGCCAACGAGCCAGCTTTTCAGCTTGAACATTCTCTGTCTCCTGATCGCTTTTAGAGCGACTTCAGTTCCTGCACACAGCAACGACACGCGCTGTGACATGGGGGTGAAATAAATGTGCGTTGAATTAAGAAGCCCGCAGCAGCCAGCGCAATAATGCTGCGGCCTTTGTGGACTTGACGGCATGGTGCCCGATCCAATTAATAGAAACAAATCGAAAATAAAAGTTGATTATTAGTTTCTAACTATGAATGGCAACATGCCGGATCTGCGGGTTTGTGACGCAAGGCCGGAGGAGAAAAATGCAGGCTTACGGCTTCCTCTTAGCCCGCATCGCAGGCAACGAGCCTTCGAGCTCGCGCGCCGCCGCTTCCAATTGCCGGGTCAAGGCCTGAGCCGCTGGCGATAGTTGCCGGTCGCGTCGATGCAGCACGCCAATATTGCGTTGTGCGCTGTCGTCCTCAATGGGACGGCTCTGCAAACCTTCCAGATGCAATGCCGGCAAAGCCAGACGCGGCAAGACTGCCACGCCCAAGCGTTGGCGTACGAGCAAGGCCGCCGTCGCCATATGCGTCACGTCATAGCGCAAACCCGCTACCGCCGCATCTGGCAGGACGGCGCGATCAAACTGCTGACGCGCGCTGGAACCCTGCGACAAGAGAATCAAATCAAAGGGTAGTAAATCGTGCCAGTGCAAAGACTCACTGGCGCTTGCAGGATGATCGGGCTGAAACACGGCAAAAAAGGAATCTGCAATCAACGGCGTAAAACTCAGATCCGGTGCCTGCGTGAGAAGGGTAGCCAGTGCGAACTCGATTTGATTGGTGCGCAACATGGCAATCAGCTCATCGTTATGGGCCTCCACCACGCGAATCTCCAACTTCGGATGGCGTTTGCGCAGCATGCCCAAGGCGGGCGGCACCAAGGTAAGCGAGGTAGACGGAAGCGCTCCAATCACGATGACGCCACGGCGTACCGCGGCAAGATCCAGCATGCTCCGATAGGCCTCTTCAAGGTCGGCCATCGGCCGCTGTACACGGTCGCGAAACTCCATGCCAGCGGCGGTCAAGGTAATGCTGCGTGTAGTGCGTTCGAAGAGTCGAACGTCCAATACGTCTTCAAGATCATTGATCAGCGCGGTCAGGGAGGGCTGGGTCACCCCAAGCTGCGACGCGGCGTGTGTGAATGATTTTGTCTCCACCGCAAGCAGAAAGGCTTTGAGCGGCCGGTATTTGATGTTTATCGCCATGCCGAATCATAAAGGGATGCTTGCAGCAAACCAAAGCGGCGCAAAGTGGCATTGCAGCCGCCAGACCAATGCCCGCTGTGACGTCGAGGTCGGCGTGGATTACGCTAGAGGCCGCCACTTTCGCGCGAAACGCCCGCAAGCGCACCACAACCACCCTGCGATTCACTTCCCGACGCCTGCCACACCATGAACACCAAACCCTTAGTCATCATCCAAATGGGCCATCCGCCCGAAGATATTGCCGCGCAGTTTGGCGAGCAGGGCCAATGGATGCAGGCCGCGCTAGCGGATGCTCATCCCGACCTGAGGGTGGTGCATCCGTTTCGTGGAGACGCCCTGCCCTCGGTGTCTGCGATATCTGGCGCCGTGCTGACGGGTTCCTGGTCCATGGTGACCGACAAAGAACCCTGGAGCGAGCGCACGGCCGACTGGGTTCGGCAGGCCATGGAGGTGGGCTTGCCCTTGCTAGGTGTCTGCTATGGTCATCAGCTCATGGCCCATGCGTTGGGCGGTGTGGTGGATTTTCATCCGGCCGGGCGCGAGATTGGGCAACACGAAATTACCTTGTCTGCGCGGGGCATTGATGACCCCGTCGACCCCTTATTGGCCCGCCTGCCCGCGCGTTTTCTGGCTAACCTCTCGCATGAACAAAGCGTGATTACACCGCCCGCAGGTGCTCGCGTGCTGGCCAGTTCGGCCCATGACCCTCATCAAATTTTGCGCTATGGCGAACATGCGCTCTCCGTGCAGTTTCATCCGGAGTTCTTTCCCGGCTTGATGGCGGCGTGTCTTAACCGGCGTACCGACAAATTCGTCGCAGAAGGATTTGATATTGCAGCGATGTGCGCCGCGCTTGAGCCCACCGAGCACGCACGTGAGTTGCTGAGAGACTTTGCCCGCCCTCTAGCGTTCAACCACGCCATGGTGTGAGCAAATTTCATCAAATGCCATATTGGTAGCGGCTCCTGGATGAATGCCTTGCCCGCAAAATGGTATAGTCTCGCCCGCTAGCTGTGCGATGCAAAAGCCTTCAGGCCATGCAGGACACAATGCACTGCGGAATCAACTTGTGGATTCCCGCAATGCCCGAGTGGTGAAATTGGTAGACACAAGGGACTTAAACTAATTTGAGCCCTTTGGAGGAAACTCCAAAGGTGTAGCCCGTCAAATTCGGCGAACGCCCTGGACCTGTTCCGAGCCAACGCCGAGCCAAGCCCCGGTTGAAAAACCGGGGAAGGTGTAGAGAGCAGACGGCGGGCACCTAAGGCCAACAGGCTATGGTGAAGGCGTGCTCCAGACCACAAACAGTGCCTTGCGCGCTGGCGGCGAAAGCCGTAGTGGTAAGAAAATCCCTCGGCTTTACGGCTGTACCGGTTCGATTCCGGTCTCGGGCACCATCATTTTTGCGGCAAAAATGCTCGCAACATCAGCTCCGGCTGACCACTTACCCACGGATTCTCGTTTGGATCAGAATCGCAATGCCCCATGATTTCTTGATGGCTGGGCATGGGGAAGTGCTTTGTCGGAAACGCCTGCGTGGACGCCCTACTTCTTGCGCCTGAACGGGTACGCCTGCTGGGACAAGAACGTGCCGGGCATATCGTTGTCCAGGATGCCGTAGTTCTCTGGCAGGCTTTTACCCACCCCACGCACGGCGGTGCCAAACGCATAATCGATGAACGAAAAATGCGCGGCGTAATTTCTGTCGATCGCCTTGGTGTCTGAAGAGTGATGCCAGTGGTGAAAATCGGGGGTCACGATCACATAGCGCAGCCAGCCCCACGGCAACTTCACGTTCGAGTGAATGAGTACCGCCTGGAAGCCGACGATGATGATATATGCGTCCAGCACGGACTTGGAAAAGCCCAGCGCGAACAGCACGCCCAATACCGACACTCGGGTAATCAGCAGCTCAATAATATGCAGGCGCGAACCGGCGAGCCAATCGAGCGTGCGGGTGCTGTGATGCACGGCGTGAATGCGCCAGAGACTCGGTATTTCGTGATACGCCCGATGCGCGGCGTACTGCGCCAGATCCGCCACCAGCACCGCGAAAAACAACTCAAACACGTACGGCAGCGACTGAATAGCGCGCTGCAACGGTTCATAGGCGGCCCACGAGAACAAACGGTGGACGAAAAAGTTGATGCATAAGAGCACTGCCCCCACCGACAGGTGATTGAACAGGAAGTGCTTCATGTCCACCTGCCATTCCCCCCGGAACACAGGTTGACCGCGATAAAGCGGAAACAGCTTTTCAAAGATGATGAAAATAGTGCTGGAGGCCAATAAGTCCAGGATGAACCAATCCAGCCCCAAATAAGGGTGGTTGCCCGTGTTGGAGGTGGTGACGGCAATTGTGCTGCCACCGGCAGCCACGGCGCCACAAACCAGGATAAATGCGGTGATGTTCAGCCAGCGCTGTCGACCAAACACGATATTGGCCAACGCAATCGTGCCAGACACCAGCAAGGCACCGAACAACAAGCCGCGCATCGCCTCTACCGAATAAAAGGAGCGCAGTTCGGGCGTGGTGAGATATGCCGGAAAATGGAACGCCAACACACCAAGCACGGCCAGAATCGCCAGGAATAGCGCAATGACCCCACTCATCATCCCCGTGCCGGGGTGAATACGGCCGTCCTGTTTGAACAAATCAAAGACCTGCCGATAGATGGGCACTTGCGATTTCATTTTTTGACTTTTCTGGCTATCCACGGGGCGCGAGTGTATCGCCACCACACTGAGGGAGTGCAATTAAACGTAAGCATTCACAACTACCCACCTCTGAATGTGTCGCCTTTGCGTTTCGTCAATCGAAGTTTCATCAGGAGGGCGCGCCAGGTTGACAAGATCCGGAGGTTGCGATGTCATGGACTTGGCGACTCGTCGGGGATTCGTTCCTGACCCGCTTCAATTCCCTGCCATCGTGTACCGCTAAGAGGCCCTCATGTTCCCTGAATATCGTGAACTCATTACTCAGCTGAAATCCGAAAATGCGCACTTCGCTGCGCTGTTCCAGCGTCATAACGACATGGATCAGGAAATCCTGAATATGGAGGCTGGCATTGTGCCCTCCTCGAACGGCACCATTGAAGCGCTAAAAAAAGAAAAATTGGCACTTAAAGATAAGCTCTACGGCCTACTCCGCGCGGCGGATCCGAAAGCCCAATAGTTCACCGTAAATGCGGCGGGCGACAAGGCGGCGTTCGCGCCCTTCGCCTGAAAACCCCAAACTTCACAACTGCAATATCAGTCAAGGGGTAGTTTGGGCTCGATTGATTGCAGATCGAAATGCACTCTTCAAATGCGCGTAACCCGCGACGCCTGACCAGCAATAGTGCTGAGGCAGGCATCGCGGGTTACGCGCGATTCACGATGGTGTTTTAGTCTCGGCTTTCTCGCGCTCCACCCTCGCTACGAGCACTTGCTTGCAGCATGGGCTTGCGCAAGACCGTCGAAGTCACCGTTATGTCTGGCTTAGCGAATTGGCCAGCCGTACATCAAACCGCCATTTTTATATGACGCGTTGATCCCACGGGCCAGCTTCAGCGGGCTATTCATACCCACATTGCGCTCAAAGCTCTCGCCGTAGTTACCGACGTTCTTGATGATGTTGTAAGCCCATTTGTCGTCAACACCCAGGTTCTTGCCCATGCCCGGGGTCACACCCAGAATGCGCTGCACGTTGGGGTTGGGGCTTTTCAGCATCTCATCGACGTTCTTGGATGTGATGCCATATTCTTCGGCTTCGAGCATGGCATTGAGTGTCCAGCGAACAATGTTGAACCATTGCTCATCGCCTTGGCGCACCATCGGGCCCAACGGTTCTTTAGAGAAGTCTTCTGGCAGGATGATGTAATTGTCTGGATTCTCCTGCGCAGCGCGTATCGAGGCCAGTGCCGATTTGTCTGCCGTCAACGCATCGCAACGGCCAACCGTGAAGGCACGAACGATTTCATCAAAGCGTTCAACGACGATCGGTTTAAAGACGATTTTCTGCCCACGAAACCAGTCTGCCAGGTTCAGTTCGGTGGTCGTTCCCTGCTGCACGCATATCGAGGCGTCATTCAGGCCCTTTGCGCTCGTGACGTTCAAGGCCTTGTTTACCATCACGCCTTGGCTATCGTGGTAGTTCACGCCGGTACCAATCAACCCCAGGGTCGTGTCGCGCGTCAATGAGAGCGTGGTGTTGCGGGTCAATACATCAATTTCGCCGGACTGCAATGCGGTAAAGCGCTGCAGCGGGCTTACCGCCATGATTTTGGCTTTGTCGGCGTCGCCAAACATCGTGAGAGCGATCGCGCGGCACAGATCAACATCAAGCCCTGTCCACCCGCCCTTGCTGTCGTTAACCGAGAAACCCGCCACCCCCGTTGATACGCCGCACTGCACAAAGCCTTTCTTTTTGATCGTATCGAAGCTTGTTCCTGCGTTCGCAGCCAAGGACGACACCAGCAACGCGGTACCCACGACAACAAATTTCAGTGCTTTCATTGAATCTCCGCGCAAAACCGCGCTATCAAGAGGGCCAGCCCGAGACGGGCAAATACTGCCGCGAATGGTAGCTTTCGGCTTAGGCGTGGCACATCAGGGAATTCCCTTGAGGCACCAAGCGCCGTCGCGCAGGCGTCGCGACGGCGCGCCTGCGTGACCACGACTACTCAAGCTTGATGTGGTTGTCTTCAATGACTTTGCTCCAACGCGCACGGTCTTCGTCGACGTACGTATCGATTTGCGCGGGCGTTCGGGGAGCTTGAATGACTAATCCCAGCGCTTCGAACTGCTCTCGGAAGGCCGGTTCTGACAGGGCGCTATCGACGGCGGCACGCAAGCGGTCCACCACCGCATCGGGTGTGCTGCGAGGAACGGCAATACCAAACCAGGTGGCGGCACGGAACCCCGGGAAGCCACTTTCAGCTACGGTCGGCACGTTTGGCAGAACGTTGATTCGTTCGCTGGTCGTGACGGCCAGGGCCTGGAGTTTTCCGTCTTTGATCAGCGGCAGCGATGTACTAATGACGTCGATCATCAGTTGAGTGTCGTTTGACATCAAAGACGTCAGCGCCGGTGCGCTACCGTTAAAGGGTATATGGGCGACGTCTATGCCCGTGCGTGATTTCAGCAGCTCGGTCGCCAATTGCAACGGGTTTCCGATGCCTACCGACGCGTAATTCAGCTTGCCGGGATTCTGGCGCGCGTAGGCGACGAACTGATCCAGCGTCGTGGCAGGCACTTCCTTGTTGGTGACCACAACCAGGGGCAGTTCTGCGGCCAGAGCGACCACGCGATAGTCCTTCTTGCCGTCGTAGGCGATGCGCGCATAAAGCTGCGGGTTGAGCACCATGCTGGCATTGCTGGCCAACAACAGGGTGTAGCCATCTGGCGCTGCCCGCGCGACCTGCGTGGCGGCAACAATGGTATTGGCACCCGGCTTGTTCTCCACCACCACAACCTGACCAAGGTTCATTCTCATGCGCTCGGCGAGCGCTCGGCCCAACTGATCGGCGGCACCACCCGGCGCATAAGGCACCACGAGTTTGATCTGTTTCTCCGGAAAGGCGGCTGCGTGCGCCGTGATAGCCGGCACGCAGAATGTCAGTGCCACACCTAGGCGCCGCCACACTTGTTTCCACTTCCTCGTCATTCTTGTCTCCTGGCCTATTGTTCAGCGATTGCTGATTTATTGTTGTCATCGGCGGGCACACGTGGCGCGTGATACCAAGCCACTTGCACCCCCGGTGGATTTCACACCCTGCGGGTCCGGTCTCCCCAATACGCCGCACGCAAATGTCGCTTGGCAATTTTTCCGTTGTCGTCTCGCGGCAGGTCATGCGCGATCTGGATATCGCGGGGAATTTTGTAGCGTGCCAGGCGCGGGCCCAGCCAGACACCGATTTGCGTCACGTCAATGTTCGCACCAGCGCCGGGCTGTATCAGGGCAAGCAGACGCTCGCCAAATTCCGGGTCTGGAATACCAAAGACGGCGCAATCGGCCACGCCCGGATATTGCAGCAAGTGGTGTTCAATTTCTGCAGGATAAATGTTCACGCCGCCAGAAATCACCATGTCTGATTCCCGATCGCAGATATACAGAAAACCCTCTTCATCCAGATAACCGAGATCGCCCAGACTAATCAGCCCGTCACGGTCAATCTGCTGACGCGCTGCCGCGTTATTGCGATACGTGAAATCCGCGTAGGCGGGTTGGCGCACGTATATGCGCCCCACCACACCGGGTGGGCACATGGCGCCCTCATCGTCGTAGATACGCACAGTGGCTGCCCCAATGGGCAAACCCGCGCTGCCGGGATGCGCTTGTGCTTGTTGCGCGTCAATGACGGTGATCATGCCTGCCTCGCTGGAGGCATATGTTTCATGGATGATCGGCCCTAGCCAATCGATCATGGCCTGTTTGATTTCCGGAGCGCAAGGCGCCCCCGTGGACGCCACAAAGCGAAGGCTGGATAGATCAAACGCATTGCGCACGGCCGCATCCAACTTCAGCAAGCGCACGTACATGATGGGCACCAGATACACGGTGTCGATGCGATGCGTCTCGATAAGTTGCAGTACCTCCAGCGGATCGAATCGCTCAGTAACGATGACGGTGTCGCAAATGCGCAGCGCGACTTGGGCAAATACGCTGGGCGCGCTGTGATAAATCGGGGCGGGCAGCAAGGCTCGTCCGCCAGCTTTCAGGCCATAGGCCTGCTCCACCACGTAGTGCATCTGCTCAAGACGCGATGACAGCTCGTCCATCGGGAACGCAGCGCGCACAACGCCCTTCGGGCGGCCCGTGGTGCCGGAGGTATATGCCATGTGCCCACGCGGAGACACGCTAGGTCCGGCATAAGGTGCCTGAGCATCGCGCCAAGTGTCGTAGTCTGGCGCGGCACCTGCGCTTTTGACGCTAAGCACTGATATGCCTGCGGGCAAGAGTGCCGCAACCGGCGTCAACAAATCGTCCTGCGCAATCAGCACGCGTGCACCACTGTCCTGCAATTGGAATGCCACCTCTGCTGCCGTGAAGTGCCAATTGATCGGGCAGTAATAGCAACCCATCTGACGACAAGCGAGGATCAACTCCAGATAAGGCATGCCATTGCGCAGAAGCGCAGCCACCACATCGCCTTCTTTCATGCCTAGCGCCGCCAGACCACCGGCCAGGCGCTCAGCGCGTGATGTCAATTGGGCTAATGCCAACGACTCGCCCGCCGCCACGATACGGCCGTTTTCCATGGCGCTCATGCGGACGGCTCCTGTACTTGGCGTTGCGCCTTGTCCTGAGTGTTGCGCGCCTCAATCGACGCGCGGGCGTCAGCCCAGTCTGCATCGTTCCAGTCAAAATACTGTTTGAAGTAAGCACCGTTGGCCAGGCTATCGCCGCCATCCAAGGCAATGGTTTGACCGTTAATCCAATCATTGCCCGGGCTGAGAAGAAAGGCGGCAAGCTGGCCGATATCGGCGCCGGTGCCCACGCGTTGCATCGGGTTCTGAGCAATCAAGGTGTCCATGCCGCTATCCTTGGGTCGCAAACGAGATGACGCACCTTCGGTCGGAATCACCCCCGGGGCGATCGCATTCAGGCGAATGCCACGGCGGCCCCACTCGATCGCCAGAGATTTTGTCATGGCGTCGATCCCGGCTTTGGACATCGCTGAGGGCACCACAAAAGGTGAGCCCGTCCAGATCCAGGTCACCACAATAGACAGCACCGCACCGCGCTGCCCATGCTCGATCCAGCGCTTGCCCACAGCCTGAGTGGTGTAGAAGGTGCCGCGAAAAACGATGTCGGCAATCGCATTGAACCCTTTGGCGGAAAGCTTCTCGGTGGGGCTGATGAAATTTCCCGCCGCGTTGTTGATCAAACTATCCAGCCCACCGTAGTCGGTCCATATTTTTTCGACCATGGCATCCACGGCGTCAGCATCCCGGATATCCACGGCGTGCGCATAGGCCTCGATGCCGAATTTCTTCGCGAGGTCTTGCGCTGCGGCGTCGACCACACCCGCTCGGCGACCGCAAAGATGCAAGGTGGCGCCCAGGCTGGCCAGTTGCTCGGCCATAGCCAAGCCCAGCCCTGTGCCGCCACCGGTAATAAGAATGCGTTGCCCCTTGAACAGGTCGGCACGAAATAGGCTCTGCTGCATGCTGCGGTCTCCTTCAGATCTTGTAGGTGCTGCGCCTTCTGTGGGCCGCATCGGTTGAACTTGGATGCCAGGATATCAACGCGCTCACCTCGCCACAATCACCAACAATGCGTAAACTCTGTTTCCTCAGAGGCAACAATAGAGCGAAGACGATGGCGGTTTCTCCCGTGCTGGATCTGAACCTGATCCAGTTATTTGTCACCATCGTGCAATCGGGAACGCTGAGCGAAGCCGCGCAACGCCAGGGCGTGACGCGTTCGCATGTCAGCCGAAATTTGCAGAAGCTTGAACGCGCCCTGGGTGCTCAATTAATTCGTCGCACCACCCGCCGCCTGGAACTCACCCAGCAAGGCACTCAGCTATACGAACACGGTGAGCGCATTGCGCGCGAAGTCGAGTCAGCCCGCCACGCTGTGCAGAAACTCGGCGCCGAACCCACCGGTCATGTACGCCTGAGCATTCCGACGGGATTGGGCCACGAAGACTTAAGCCCTCTACTCCTGCGATTTGCAGAGCAGCACCCCGAGGTGACCTTGAGGGTATTGTTCTCGAATCGGGTCAGCGACCTGATTGATGCCGAAATTGATGTCGCGCTGCGCGTGGTGTCGGAACCCCCGTTGGACTATGTCGCGCGGGAGATCTGTGCGGTCCAATGGCATTTGTGCGCCGCCCCAGCATATTTACGCCGAATGGGCACGCCACGTCAGCCCGCCGACCTGAGCCAGGCTGCTTTTCTCAGCCCTCCCGATGGCAAACCGTATGTGAATCTGGTGCTGCACAAAAATGCGCAAACTCATACCGTGAAGGTCATCTCGCGCCTGCAGTCCGAATATTTCCCATTTCTGGCGCAAGGTGCACGCGAGGGTGCAGGTATTGCACTACTGCCGCACTACATCATCCAAAATGATGTGAAAGCGCGTCGGCTTCGCATTGTGCTGCCCGACTACCAAGTAGATGGACCCGGCAACAAGCTCTTTATTTTGACCACGCCGAATCCTTATCCATCGTCGGCGGTGCGCGCCGTCATCGAGTTTTTGCGCATCGAACTGGTGCCAAGCTAGGGCGGCATGCCGGGCTCGACCGATTGCACTGCCAGCAGGAATTATCCTTAATTACCTAAAGAAATAAGCTTATTTCGTAATAAAATAAGAAATTAATCGGGCCTGTAGTGATAGCCCGAATCAGGGAGGGTATTAACAATGATTTCAACGCGCCAATTTGCTGCGCTCTGCTCGTACGTCCTGTTGACGAGCACCGCAAGCGCCGCCGACGATGCTGCGGCCATTGGGCAAAAAATTGCCATCAATGGTGCTGGGGCTGCCCCAGCCTGTGTCACCTGCCACGGTGCGAAAGGCGAAGGAAACGCCGCTGCCGGGTTTCCGCGTTTGGCTGGCCTAGGGTCGGCTTATCTGCATTATCAATTGGACGATATGGCTGATGGCGGGCGTCCCAGCCCCATCATGGCCGCTACGGCCCAAGCGCTCAGCCCAAGTGATCGAAAGGCGGTTGCGCTTTACTACGCCGGTCTGCCTGCACCTTACGACGTGAACAAAGTCGCTGCGACCGCCGATGCAGAACCCATGCCCTCGGATCGTGGTGCCTGGCTTGCCATTCGCGGCGCGTGGGAAAAAGGCCTTCCGGCCTGTAATCAGTGCCATGGGCCGGGCGGCGTTGGCGTGGGTGACGCGTTCCCTGCGCTCGCTGGTCAATCCAAAAATTATCTGACGGCGCAGTTGCAAGCATGGCAGGCTGGTAAACGCTCACCGCTGCCGCTCGGGCTGATGCCGTCTGTGGCAACAAAGCTGACAGCACAAGATATTGATGCCGTCGCTACGTATTACGCCGAACTGCCTACGGTTGCTCAAGCAATGCAAGGAGCCAAGCCATGAAGATCAATGTCTCGACTTCAAGCCAGACTGCAGGTTTAACGGTGCGTCGTTGGCTCGGGCTGCTGTGTGCCGCGTTAAGCCTGAGTGCGATAGTCGCGCCTGCCTCTGCCGCACCAGCACCAGCACCAGCACCAACGTTTACGCCACCAAGTGCGTCGGAGATTCCCGACACGCCTTTTGGCAAAGTCGTCCGTGAAGGTGAGCGAATTTTTCTGCACACGCCCAAGAACGCGAGTGAGTTCGTTGGCAATAACCTGAATTGTGCAAGCTGCCATCTGGATGCGGGCAGGCGCCCGGATTCCGCCCCGATGTGGGCGGCCTATGTGGTTTATCCGGCGTATCGCGCCAAGAACGGGCACGTGAACACGCTGGCAGAGAGGCTGCAAGGTTGCTTCCGGTTCAGCATGAACGGCAAAGCACCCGCGGCAGATGACCCGGTTCTGACGGCTTTGCAAACCTACATGTTCTGGCTGGCGTCAAAGGCCCCCACTGGCGTCAAACTGGCGGGCCAGGGCTATCCCAAACTTCCGGCGCCACCCATGAAGGCTGACTATTTGCGCGGGCAAGAGGTCTATGCTCAAAACTGTGCGCTGTGCCACGGCGCGAATGGGCAAGGACAAAAGACGGCAGGTGACAACTGGGTGTTCCCGGCGCTATGGGGCCCTGACTCCTTCAATTGGGGCGCTGGCATGCACCAGCTTGGCAACGCGGCAGGCTTTATTAAAGCCAATATGCCTTTGGGCCAAGGGGGCATGCTCAATGACCAGGAAGCCTGGGACGTGGCCTACTTCATGAACGCACATGAACGGCCGCAAGACCCTCGTTTCAAAGACTCGGTAGCTGCCACCCGCGAGAAATACCATAACGACGACGACTCGCTGTATGGCTTGAAGATCAACGGTGAAGTGCTTGGCGAAAATTCTCCACCAGCCGGCGGAAAGTTAAACGCCAGCATCGCCAAGAAGGTGGATTGATACTTGGTGAACAGCACCCCAAACATTGAACACCTGTTCAATGTTTGGGCTTCGTTCGCTTCGCTGGCCTACGGTTTCTGCGCGCTCGCGTAGCGCGCGAACAAGCGGAGACAAGAAAACTACCGTTAAACGCGCGTAACCCGCGATGCGTGAACAACCATGGCGCAAGGTTCAGATCGCGCGTTGCGCGCGCTCTCCAGTGTCTCAATGCTTAGGCCAATTTCGCGCGCCACCCACGCTACTTCAGCTTATACAGCCACTGTTTTTCAGGTCAGTTTGAGCCAACTGGCCACCACCCACACCACACCGATCACGACGCCGATAAGAAGCCAGCGGCTCACGCCTTTTCGCCGTGGCACTGCGCCGGGACTCACGCCATTCTCCATACCGGTGTACGCGCCCGCAACGACCTTGGCACGCGTTGAATCCTCTGCTGCCTGTTGGGCGGCAAGAATGCTCTCGTCCAGCATCTTCCTTAAATCGCTACCCTCACCCATACGGGCACGCAACATCTCGATGCGGCGGCGCGCCTCCTCTGGCACGGCGTCGATGCTGTCATAGCGTTGGCCATTTACCGTCACCACGCCATTGGAAATTTCTGCAGAGAAGTCATCCTGGCCGGTGCCGTGCTGCGTCAAGGTTTGAGTAACGCCCACGCCATCATCAAGCAACGCGTCGATCTGTTCGCGTTGTTCAGGCGTCAAATTTTCGACAGAAGTCCAACTACGAGTGGTTTTGGTAACGCTACGCCGGATGTTGGTTTTATCAGTCACGAAAATATTCCTTGCCAGTGAATGCCAGCACCGGGTCGGGGGCGCTTTCAAGATGAATATTGAACATCTCAACTCCCCGGCAGTGCGGCGTCACTTTAACCCGACTTATGTGGGGTGTGGCGACGAGGGCATTGCCCGCGCTGCCCAATACCTTGCCCTCGCACCACGACAGTCGCAACAATCGCATGCTGCTGGCCGCCGCACTGCAGATTGAGCCGCAGCTACGTCGTGCCGTTGCACGCTATGGGGCGCATCGGGTGGGTATTGTCTTGGGTACCAGCACCTCTGGGGTCAACGACAGCGCGTCGGTCTTTCGGCATCTGCACCAGGAAGGCCATTGGCCTGCAGACTTCGATTACCGACGTCAGACCTTATCGGCACCCTCCGCATTTATGTCGGCCTGGTTGGGGCTGACGGGCCCCGCCTACACCTTATCCACAGCCTGCACCTCGGGCGCACGGGCCCTGCTGTCCGCCAAACGACTCCTGCAATTAGGCATCTGTGACGCCGTCATCTGCGGCGGCGTTGATACCTTGTGCAAGCTCACCATCAATGGTTTCGCCTCTTTGGACGCCGCAGATGATGCCCTGTGCCTGCCTTTCTCGGCCAACCGGCGTGGCATCGATATCGGCGAGGCTGCGGCCCTCTTTGTGATGGCACGAGATGCCTCGCAAGACGAACCATGCATCGCACTGCTCGGTGCTGGCGCAAGCTCTGACGCCTGGCATATTTTTGCCCCGGAACCCAATGGCATCGGCGCCCGTCAAGCCATGCAAGCCGCATTGCAAGACGCCGCTCTGAGCGCTACGGACATCGGCTGGGTAAATTTGCCTGGCACCGGCACCACCCACAACGACGCCATGGAAAGCCAGGCTATGCACGCCATGTTTGCGCAGGGCGTACCCTGCGCATCCACCAAAGCCTTAAGCGACCATACGTTAGGCGCCGCCGGCGCGCTGGAAGCGGCGTTCAACTGTATTTCCCTGGCGGCGCAGTGCCCTCCGTGCCATCAGTTGCGTCATTGCCCTCACGGCATTGAGTGGATGCGCGTTCAAGACTGTGCGCGAACAAATCGCACAGATCGATGCCACCTGCAGCCTCACCGGGCAACTCGTAGACGAACTAGGACTGCCAGGCCCCTATGTGGTGGGCCTGGTCCGTGCCGATTTGGCACGATATGTCGCCCGGCAGTACGTACCTGCAAAGCCTCTTTCCGGACGCGGCGAAAACGCTGCTCGCCGCGCAGGCCAATACTGACACGGTAACCGCGTACCATCTCTTCTTCTCCTTCCGTCGCCAAGGCAGTGCCGGCAGTGAAACGAATGACGGTGTCGTCACCGTTGCCAGCCAATTGCGGCCCGAAGCGCAGGCCAATGCAACACGTCTCTATGGCATTGACGACACGCACACAGGTATTCTGACCAATCCTCTGGCTATTGATACCGTCACCACTTTGCTCGAAAACTCGCTGCGCTGATGCGCCTACCCGCTACGCTGGATGCCATGACAAGTTCTAACGCTATGACGCACGCTGACGATCTGCCAAGTCTGAATGTAGACGTTGACCCCAGTTGGATTGACTCCTATGGCCATATGAATACGGCCAAGTATGTGTATGTGTTCGACCACTTCGGCTATGTGCTGTTCAAACACTACGGCATCGGCGAGGAGTACACCCGCGAAAAACGTTGCGGGCTATACAACCTGGAAATTCGCACCTGCTACTTACGAGAACTGCTATCCGGTGAAGCGCTGAAGCTGCGGTTGCGAGTGCTCAATTCAGACGACAAACGCATGATCGTCCTGTATGAGCTTTTCCGTGTGCGCGACGATGTATTGGCTGCCACGATGGAGCAACTGAGCATTCATGTGGACTTGAATACGCGCAAAGTCAGCAAATTTCCTGATGCTGTGCGCGAGACCTTGGCCAATGCTGTGGCGGCTCATAGTCAGTTGCCATTGCCGGCGGGGTTTTCTCCGCTGCTATCAATGGTTCCTGCTGCCAAACGTTCTTCGGGCGGGGTTGCGTAGTCAAGATCCTGAAGCAAGATTCCACCGTTGCCTTTGGGTAAACCCTCACTATTTTTGGCGCCAAAATAAGCTAATATTTTTACGCCTCGCAACCCCTTACTTCAGGCCGCTCTCGCGCTGCCTCACACTATGTCTCAGATTCAGCAGTTCCCCTTCGTCTCGGTGTCAGGTTCCCCCGAAGCGCGTGGCTTCTCCTATGGTCAGCAAGCTGCCGACCGCGTCCACAAAAGCGTCGCCATGTACGGCCAAACCTTGGTCGACCTGGGCTTTAACGCTGCTGAACGTACTGCGTTGATCAACAGTTTCGCGCGCGAAATTGAAGACTTTGCACCGCACTACGTTGAAGAAATGCGTGGCATCGCCGCCGGTGCCAACGTCACGTTCGAAGACATTGTGATGATCAACGCGCGCACGGAGGTCATCGCTAAAGCGCGCGCCGAGAAAAAGAAGGCCGCTGAACTGGAACCGGGCGATGGCTGCACGGGTGCGCTGATTCTTCCCAAGCGCTCCGCCAACGGCAACCTGATTCACGGGCAAAACTGGGACTGGCGTGCCGAGTGCGCCGAAACCGCCATCGTATTGCGAGTCCGTAACGACAACGGTCCGGACTTCCTGACGTTCGTTGAAGCCGGTGGCCTGGCGCGCAGCGGTATGAATAGCGCCGGCGTGTCCATCACGGCCAACTACCTGGAATCCGATCGTGACTTCAAACAGATGGGCGTGCCACTGTCACTGATTCGCCGCAAGGTGCTTGAACAGCAACATTTCGCCCTGGCAATCAAGTCGGTCGCCACCACGCCAAAATCGTGCTCGAACAACATCATGCTCGGCATGGCTCAAGGCTTTGGGGTGGACTATGAATGCACCACCGACGAAGCCTTCCCCATCTACCCCGGCAGCGACAACCTGATCGTTCACGCCAACCACTGGGTTAGCGAAGTTGCATTGTGCAAGCTGCGCGACACCGGCCGTGCCAGCACGCCAGAAAGCGCCTACCGCGACTGGCGTGTGCGCCAATTGCTCAATGAAAAACCCCTGCTCACCCGAGAGGACCTCAAACACGCCCTCTTTGATGACTTTGGCTCCCCTTATTCCGTGTGCCGCCCACCTCGTCCCGGCAGCCACGACAACCTGTCGGCCACTGTCGCCATGGTCATCATGGAACCGGCTGCCGGTTTGATCGAAGTGGCGCCGTTGCCTGCACTGAATCGCACCTTTACTCGCTACAGCCTCACCGCTGAGCCAGAAGTTGTCCCATACGCTGGTGCCTGACGCCAGACCGGCCGACTAACACAACACTCGGTGTGGGCCACACGCGCATAACATGTGCTGTCGCTTATTAACCCCGCGCCAACATAACCAATGTAAACATAGCCATGAAATACAAGCTACTGGCAGGTGCAATGGCCCTGGCACTTGGTGCATCGGCGCCGGGCGCAAACGCCCAAACGCCATCGCCACTACGCATTTCACTGACGGCCGATATCCGGTCGACTGAGCCCGGCGTGAATCGGGACAGCAACAGCGACGCCGTTGTGATGCATATGGTCGAAGGGCTGGTCGCCTATGGCGAAGACGCCGAAGTGCGCCCCATGCTCGCAGAATCCGTGGCGATGAGCCCGGACGGAAAAACCTACACATTTACCCTGCGCGATGGCGTGAAATTCCACAATGGCGCGCCGATGACCTCGGCCGATGTCTTATGGAGCTGGCAACATTTCGCCGACCCGAAAAGCGGCTGGCGTTGCGCCAGCGAGTTTGACGGCCGAGGCACGGTCAAGGTCAACAGTGTTACCGCGCCAGACGCCAAAACAGTGGTGTTTCAGCTTGAGAAGCCCAGCGCCCTCTTCCTTGCCTCCCTCGCGCGAGTCGATTGCGGCGGTTCAGGAATCGTCCACAAAGATTCGGTGCGCGCAGATGGCACCTGGGACAAACCCATTGGCACCGGCCCGTTCAAACTCAACGAATGGAAACGCGGCGAATACGTCAGCCTGACGCGTTTTGCAGATTACGCCAATCGTGCTGGCAAACTCGATGGCTATACCGGGTCGAAACGCCCCCTGGTAGACGAAGTGCGCTTCATGATCGTGCCAGATGAATCTACCGCCAAGGCAGCCCTACAGCGCGGCGACATCGACATCATCGAAGACCTGTCGAATAGTGACGTGCCGATTCTGCAGAAAATGCCGAATATCAAAGTGGCTTACGCACCGGTCATGAGCATGACGGCAGTGCTCATGCAAACTCGCGACCCTGTGCTGTCGAACCCCAAAATTCGTCAGGCAATCGCCCATGCCATCGACTACACGCAGCTCGCCGCTGCCGTTACGGAAAATCTTGCTGAGCCGAACAACTCCATCGTCCCGCTCAGCTCGCCTTATTTTGGAAAAGTAGAAAAAGAAGGCTGGAAATATGATCCGGCGCTGTCCCAGAAACTGCTGAAGGAAGCGGGCTACAAGGGCCAGGAATTGCAGATCATCTCAACCAAGCGCTACCCACAGGCCTACAACTCGGCGGTGCTGGTACAGGCTATGTTGCAGTCGGTAGGCATCAACGCCACGCTGGCCGTCAATGAATGGGCGACTCAGCTGGACCGCTACAACGCGGGCAATTTCCAGCTCATGACCTTCCCCTATTCTGCGCGTCTGGATGCCGCCTTGAGCTACGAAATGGTGACGGGCGACAAGACCAAACAACCACGTAAAGTCTGGGACAACCCCGAAGCGCTGAAGCTGATTGACGCCGTATCCGTCACGAATGACCACGCCGAACGGCAAGCCATTTTTGACAAACTTCATCAACTGTTCCTGGCCGACGTTCCCTCCGTTCCGCTTTATAACGGTCTGGACATCGGTGCCTATCGCAGCAACATCGAGGGCTATCGGCCCTGGGCTGTGAAAAAGCCCCGCGCCTGGGAAGTCGAGAAGAAAACCCCCTGACGGAGTAATGGCGGTCTGGCACTTGAGGTCAATTGACCACCTCGGAATCGGCCCTGCGTGAGGACCACGCTGAGTTGTAGCGTGGGTGGAGCGCGCGATTGGCCTAAGCATTGAGGCA
>JBEBWV010000069.1:0-29376 GCA_040391965.1 Achromobacter deleyi
GCGGGCCAGGCGAATCACCACCATAGGTAATCCCTTGAATTAGTTGTGAAAAACGAAAAATTCTAGCATTGAAACGACCCTCCTGGCAACTGCAGGTGTCGTATTTAGGCTAGCCGAGCGTTTTGTATCGCAAGTTGCTTGCTTAAGCGTATTCTTGCGAACAGTCCAGATGCCCAAATTGGCTACCGTTAAGCGATCCAGTCGAGCGCTCATGGACTTCAGCGCACCCGAAGGATACACCCGATTGGAGAAGTCGGTTTATGTCGTTTTGCGCCAACCCTCTATTTCTAGCCAAATTGGGCAGATTACGCACACATTTTGTGTGTTCAATTGCCTTGTGCCAACCACGCGCAACACCAGCGCGACGGTCCATGCGTTATGCAATTCCCTGCTTTCACCACGAGAGGAGCAATACCATGAAAGAAAACCGTTCCCTATCAGCACTACGTTTGGCACGCCTGGCTTTCGCCGGGTGTCTTATGGCCGCATTGGCAGTGCCGTTCGCTGCCTCTGCCCGCGTTATAGGCGCTGCCTTGGCCACGGCCACAGGCCGCATTACGGCCGTTGATCCGGCCACGCACACCATTACCCTGCAAAACGCCCAAGGCGAAACCCTGGAAATTCAAGCCGGCCCCGAAGTTCGGAACTTCAAGCAAGTAAAGGTGGGCGACACCATTACTTTGGATTATTACGAATCTCTGGCCGTTGATGTGCGACCGGCGGGCTCTGGGGCGCCGGATATCGTGACGGAGACCGCTGCCACGCGTGCCGCTAAAGGTGCAAGACCGGGTGGTGCCATCGGGCAACAAACAACCATTACCGCGAAGATCTGGCATATCAACAGAAGCGCCAATCTGGTGATCCTGGAAGGACCGCAAGGCGGGCGCCGCACGGTGCAGGTACAAGACCCTGCCCTGCGTGCGAAGTTGCAAGACCTGAAGGAAGGCGACCTGGTGGACTTCACCATTACGCAAGCCGTAGCCGTAGCCATTCATAAATAAGAATAGCTTCAGACTAAAAAGGGGCCCTCTGAGACCAGCTTGCGCTGACCTGAGAGGGCCCCTTCCTATTGGCGACGAGGCCTAGCGGCGGCGAAGGTAGTGCAGAGCCGACGCACCCTGCTCGATCTGCGTGACCAGGTCGTTCCCGGTTTGCCGGGCAAAAGCCTGGAAGTCACGAATCGCGTTGCGATCCGTGGTGACGACACGCAACACCTGCCCACTTTGCATCTGCGCCAACGCCTTCTTGGCTCGCAAAATGGGCAATGGGCAAGTCAAACCACTCGCGTCGACCTCCAGGTCGAAGGTCGGCGCGCTCGAGTCAGTGGTGCTGGTCATATCAAAGACGGTCATTGACCCATTGTTGAACGCTGGCAATCGCAGCCGGCAATGCCGAGAGGTCGGTGCCACCGCCCATCGCCATATCCGGCCGACCACCACCCTTGCCGCCAATTTGACTGGCCACAAATCCAACTAAGTCGCCAGCCTTGACACGATCGGTGAGGTCGGCAGTAACACCTGCCACGACGCTGATCTTGCCATCGGCAGAGCCGGTAGCCAGCAATACGACTGCTGGCTTTAGGCGATCTTTAAGGTTATCCACCATGCCACGCAGGGCCTTGGGATCAACATCGCCGATGCCAGCGGCCAGAACCTTGATACCTTTCACATCGACCGCGGCAGTTGCCGCGAGGTCGTTACCCGCGCTTGCCGCGAGCTTGTTGCGAGATTGCTCTAGGTCTTTCTCAAGCGCCTTGACCTGCGCCTGCACCTGGGCGATGCGCTCAGGGAGGTCGGTAGGAGTTGTGCGCAGCATGCCGGCCACGCGAGCCAGTAGCGCACTCTGCCCTTGGACCCACACAAGCGCGTTGTCGCCCGTAATGGCTTCGATACGACGCACACCTGCTGCAACGCCACCTTCGGATACGATTTTGAAGAGACCGATGTCGCCGGTGCGCGCCACATGCGTGCCACCGCAAAGCTCGCGTGAGAATCCGATATCGAGCACACGGACGGTGTCACCGTATTTTTCGCCGAACAGCGCCATGGCGCCACCCTTGACGGCATCGTCGTAGGCCATGACCTGAGCACGCGTGGGCTGATTTGCCAACACTTCCGCGTTGACGATCGCCTCAACTTGCGCAATTTGCTCTGAGGTCAAGGGTGCATCTTGTGCGAAGTCGAAACGCGTTTTATCGGGATCCACGAGGGAGCCGCGCTGCTGCACGTGCGAGCCGAGCACTTGACGCAGGGCCTTGTGCATAAGGTGCGTAGCCGAATGATTGCGCACAGTGCGTGCACGTCGGCCAGCGTCAACACGCGCCAGCACGGTATCACCCACAGAGAGAGAGCCCTCTTCGAGCAGACCGTGATGGCCGAACACACCCGCCTGGATCTTCAGCGTATCGCCGACAGCAAAACGAAGACCGTCAGCTTGCAGCACGCCAGTATCGCCAACTTGCCCACCCGATTCCGCATAAAACGGGGTTGCGTCAAGCACCACCACAGCGCTCTGGCCGGCTTGCACTTGCTGCACTGGAGTGCCGTCTACGTACAGTGCCGTGACCTTCACATTGTCCAGTTCAAGCTTCTCGTAGCCGTCGAAGCGCGTTTCTGCGCCCGCGTAGGTGAGACCTTCGGCCATTTTGAATTTACCGGCGGCGCGGGCCTGCTCGCGCTGACGCGTCATCGCGACGTCAAACCCCGCCATATCAACGTCGACTTCCCGCTCACGGCAAATATCTGCCGTTAAATCCACCGGAAAACCATAGGTGTCATACAGCGTGAACAGCGTCGTGCCATCGAGTTGCCCACCCTTAGGCACATCGGCCAGGGCGACATCCAGAATCTTCATGCCGTGTTCAAGCGTTTCACCAAAGCGCTCTTCTTCTTGCTTGAGTACTTGCGCCACGCGTTCAGCAACCGCTGCCAGCTCTGGATAAGCCTCGCCCATCTCGGCCACCAAATCAGGGACCATACGGTAGAAGAAAGGCTTCGTCTGCCCCAGCTTGTAGCCATGACGCAAAGCGCGGCGAACGATACGACGCAGCACGTAGCCGCGACCTTCGTTGCTTGGAATAATGCCATCGACGATCAGGAAGGAGCACGCCCGAATGTGATCCGCAATGACCTTCAGGGAGTTGTTCTTGATATCGGTAGTACCCGTTTCCCGGGCTGCCGCGGCAATGAGGTGCTGGAACAGATCAATTTCATAGTTCGAGTGCACGTGTTGCAGGACTGCCGCAATGCGCTCCAGGCCCATGCCAGTGTCAACACAGGGTTTAGGCAGACGTGGCATGTTGCCAGCCGCGTCACGCTCGAACTGCATGAACACGAGGTTCCAGATTTCGATATAGCGATCGCCATCTTCTTCTGGCGAACCCGGAGGACCGCCCCAAATTTCAGGGCCGTGGTCGAAGAATATCTCGGAGCAAGGCCCGCAGGGACCCGTATCCGCCATTTGCCAGAAATTGTCTGATGCGTAACGCGCACCCTTGTTGTCGCCGATGCGGATGATGCGCTCGGTCGGCACGCCCACTTCCTTGTGCCAGATGTCGTAGGCTTCGTCGTCTTCCTGATAGACAGTTACCCAGAGCTTTTCAGCGGGTAATTGGTAAACGACCGTCAGCAACTCCCAGGCATATTGGATGGCATCGCGTTTGAAATAGTCTCCGAAGCTGAAATTACCCAGCATTTCGAAAAACGTATGGTGACGCGCGGTATAGCCGACATTTTCAAGGTCGTTGTGCTTGCCGCCGGCACGCACACTGCGCTGAGACGACGTGGCACGCGTATAGGAGCGGTTTTCCTTGCCCGTAAACACATCCTTGAACTGAACCATGCCCGAATTCGTAAAAAGCAGGGTTGGATCATTGCCCGGAACGAGCGAGGACGAAGGGACAATGGTGTGGCCCTTGGACTGGAAAAATTGCAGGAACTTCTGGCGAATCTCTGAGGATTTCATCGTGGATGAATCTGGGATTTAGGCGAATCTTTGATTATAAAGGGTCAACGGGTCGGATTAAACCAACGACGCGACGAGCGGCTTGCGATGCAATACAGGAACGAGACGATAACAGGGGATTTCTGCCGAGTGAAACACGCTCGCGTCACGACGCCCTGATTTAGCACAGATTTCATGCCAAATCGGGACAAAACAACGTCACTGGCGATGGGGCCGGAATCCGAAAAGCTCAATAAATGCATTTCACTTTGAGAGGCTCGATATGGACCATGCCGCAATCAAAACCAGCGTCCCCTCCAGCCCCTCTGCAGCGGTCAGCAAAGCTATGGTTCTGCCAAACCAGTGACGAATCATCCCCTTCACGCAAGGCAATATAGAAAGCCACCGGCACGGCACCAACTGGGCATTTCGGACCGTCAATGGTGAACGTGCCCCCAAGCATTTGCCATGCGCCGGCCTGGCAACTCAGCATGCCGCCCTGCTGGTTCCTGGCAAATACACCGGATTCATCCCCACAAGACGCACCCGGTACGCCCAGCCCCTCTAGCTTCAGATGCTCGCCCACGGTCATGCGTTTTGCCACGGAGAGTGCCCCCTGCAAATCGGGGTTTCGAACGTCTCGCATTCGTACAAACTGTTGATTAGCGGTTTGATCAACGCCGGACCAGATCAGCAAGGTTCCGGCAGCCAGCGCGGCCTCCCCTGGGACCAAAGGGTTGGGAAAGTCGAAACTTGCGCCCCGCGCTCGATTGGATGGATGTGGAGTAACGAATCCTGCGTACCCCTGCCCCGCTGTCACGGCGACCGCAAGTCGCATCAAGTCGGGTTCTTCAGTTCCAGAAATTCGAACGGGCGGTAGATAAGCCAGAGCATCAATTCGACAACCTGGGTCAGGACAAACCGCGGCAGGCAACAACCTTATTGATACAAAGCCGCCTAGAGGAGGTTGTTCAGGAAAGCTGCTTGGCAAGTGTCCTTGCGCCCGAAGCTCTTGCAAGGTCGGCCGGAGCGGGTCATTGAACAATCGCTTTCCTGCCGGATCCGTAGGAGCAATACCTTCGGAAAGCGCATCAAAATGGAGCGAAAGCATTTGATCAATGGATCGCTTGACCTCGAACAACCATGCGCCCGTTGCTCGCCCGGCGGTGTCTTCGACTTCGTGGGCAAATTTTCCGGCGCCCCAAACGACAATCATGGTGGCGAGCGCAGTGGCAATTGCCAATTCCAGCAATGCAAAACCTTGCTGCCAATGCAATGAAATCTGTTGCCGCTTCACATTTTTGCACCTCGAAACCGTATCCATATCAGCGTGCGGTAAAGACAAAAGTATTGCTATCCCCAGCACTGCATTGCGCCTGAGCGAGCGCAGCCCGATAGGGAAGCGCCGGCGATTCCAACGAATTTTTTACGACAACAGCGCCACGCTCACCTTGCACAGAAATGATCTCGGATACGCGTTGCAAAATGGACGCGAGTGCTGGGCAAGCCGCTGCGTTCACATTGACCAAGGTCACAGAAAAACCGGAGCCGGCGCTCGCCCCCGGTACCGCTACAGGACTGATGGCGATGGTTCCATTTCCCGAAACGCCACTCCCTCCCAGTCCATGAGCGATGACTGCCCCTGAGCCTGAGCCTTGCACTGTGATCACGCTTGATCCACGCAACGCGTTGGCCAACACGCCCAAATGCAGATCAGCATATGGACTGGCACCGGCCCCTTGAGAGTTCACTTTGGTGCGGGCAATAAAGCGCAGCAATTCCTCACCGACTTTCGGAACACGGTTCTCGATGACATAGGAGCCGATAGCCGGAATGCCGATAATCGCAACGAGCAGGATAATCGCCGTCACGATTGACACTTCGATTAACGAAAAGCCACGCTGTGCGTGGGGAATCTCGCTGGATGGTGAACGATAAAACATACGAATACCTTTGACGTCAGTCATGAAGCAGGTGGGCCATGAGGTGGTAAACCATTCAGTAAATAGGGCAAGTACGCGTCTTGCCGACCGACTATTGACTGGCATAGAAATTTGCCAATGCGCGGCGCAACTCATCGATAACGCCGTAGTGCAAAAGAGCAAGCGCCATGACGATGGCCACCGCTCCCAACAGTGAAATCCAACGCAGCATCTGCGCTTGGCGCTGCAGCCGTGCCAACACGTTTGACTCGATATGAGTTCGCGCTTGAGCGAGTCCGCGCTCAAGCCCGGATGCGACCATCATGTCGGCCATGAACCACCAAGTCTCACGATCCAAGAGTCCCGTATCAAAGGTTTCGGGCCCAACCAACCCCGCATCAATGCGAAGCAGCATTTCGCTGACATGCCCGGCGAACCAAGGCGTTGCCCGGTGCGTCTGCGCCAGCAGCGCCTGACGCAGCCGGGTATCGAGATTGCCGCGCTTGCGCACCAGTACGCATAGCATCGATAGAAAACGAATGGCGTGAAAGTCGCGATATAGGCGCCAGACCGCAAGATGATCGAGGCGAACACGTAGTGGCCCAGTCAAATTTGGCAACGACCAAGCAACCAGCCATACCAGAGCAGCCACACTCATGACATAAAAAGCAAGCCACTGCCGTAACGATGTTGCCAATCCAAATAACAGGTGTGTCAGGCCCCCGTAGTATTCGGTGGGTACCGAATCGAATACCGCCTGTAGACGAGGCACCGTGAAGAAAGGCACCGCACAGACAACGGCACATGCGACCAATAGCGCGAGCCCGCCTGCCGCTGTGGCTGCCAGCAAAGCATCCCGACCACGACGTACGAGGCGAGCTGCACGAGCTAAATCTCGCAAGGCGGGCACGAGTGCGCCACCCCCTTCTTGCGCGCAAGCCACCGCAAGGCAATCTGCCGGTGGCAAGGAGTCGCTCCAAGCCAGAGCCAGATCGCCGCCAGCCTCTTGATAGGCAAGCGCCCAATGACCGGCCAATCTGCCGCGTACACAAGCTGGCCCATAGCGTTGTGCATCGTCGAGAAAAATTTCGCGCAACGTCTTACGCCCCTCCGTTCCCTCGATGAGATCGGCGAGGTATTCGTAATAATCGGCTCGAGCGCCAAGAAAGCGCCAGGCATCAAGGCGAAGCCTCCAGCGGACACGAAGATGCTGACTGCGTTCGATCAGGGTAGTAATGTGCTCATGGAACATTGAAACCCTCATCGTCTGCGCAAAGCGGTTGCGTGGTCACGTTGAACCAGCGACCAAGAATGCGCGGATCAACTTCACCCAGACTCACCTTGTGCAACGCGGAATCAAGCGCTTGACTACCGATGCCGCCGTCTCTTATTGCCATTCCGGCTCGCGCGGCGTCCATGTGTCGGCGCAAGCCAAGATTGTCTCGGCGCCGCACCATGTCCAGAAAATGGACATCATGTTCCGGCTCAATAATCTCGGCTGCAACGGTGCGCCCGGCGTATCCCTGCAGATCCGTTAACCCAGGGCGACGACATACCGCGCAGCCTACCGGGTTGCGCACGCGACAACTGTCCAGGTTCACATCGAAATCGTGCTGAAGCCGGGATAGTGTTTGCTTCCCGGTAACGCTTGCCCCTGCGCTAAGGGATGCATCAACTGAAGACACCAAAAGACTTTCCAGGGGCAAAGAGCAGGATTGGCATAATCTTGGCAGCAGCACTTGGTAAACCAGCAGCTTGAGCACCCCAGGCGTCGCGAGCAAGTCTCGCGAAACTCCAATGGAATCGGAGCCAAGTCGCTCCGGGATCATGACGGCAGAAGCGGTATGGGTTGTGCAATAGACGCTGACGCCAGACGCTGCCAGATCCATGAATGCGCGACCTGTTTCGGTGTCGCGAATTTCACCGATCAGCAAGTCGTTCATCGCAGAGCGTTTGATCGTCTTCAGCTTTGCATCAAACGCGGCGTCAGTGGAGTTATCAAGTGCGCCACCTACCGTATTCTGCAGCGCATTAGCGATGTTGTACTCAACTGGATCTTCCAGAGTGATTACTTTTCTCAGCGGCGATATACCGCGCATCAAGGTGGCAATCGTGGTTGATTTTCCGGAGCCGACAACACCTGCCAACACAATGGCCCCCCCATCACGCTCTCGTGCATTTTCCAGGGCGAGCACCTGCTTTGGCAGATAACCCAAACTGGACAGCGTGTTTTTTACCGGCGTCTCCGAACGCAAAATTCGAAGACAGACTGATGGGCCGGCGTCCGTGGCAAGAGATGCCCATCGCAAGGCAATGCGCTGATCATCGACGTCAAGGGAAATACGGCCCTGTTGCTCAAGTTGCGGATCGAAAACTGCACCGTTTCCACCGCGCACGTCCATCCAGGCGACCGCGAGCACTTCAAGCAGGGTATTTGCCGAGAGCCCCTGAAACCTGTCCGGTTCAACGTAGGCGCCATCAATGGTGAAACGCAACGACGATGCACCACCTCGTCGGTCTACATTGATGTGCACATCGCTCGCTCCCGCTCGGACACCCCATTGTACAAACTCGAAAAACAAATTCGCCAGGGCAGAGCTTTGATTAGCAGGTGCGACACCAAACGCGCCACGTAATGTCTCGGCGGTAATTTGCCGACGAGCAACGCTTAGCAACAGAGATTGAGCCACTATGTAGCGAGCAGGCGTAGCGAGCGTATAGCCTTTAAGCCGCACTAATCGTTCTACCTCGTCGATCTGATCACCGCATACGTACAGATCAAGTGCAAAAATTGCGACTCGACCGTTATCCAGAAGCACTGGACACAGTCTTCCCGAAAGTGACGCCAGGTCGAAGTCAGCCCCTATAGCACGGACCAATGCAGGCGTTAGTTGGGCAAGGGCATCCAGGGTGGCCAACTCAGGAATTTCGATTGACGCCTGGGTCGACATGCGTTTGTTCATGGACGCGTTGCTCCAAGGCAAACCGTGCGAACCCTCTCAGCACGCCGCAAGCGCACGCAGGAACCGTCAATGGCAAGCAAGGAGTACGCCCCATCTGCAGCACCGGGGCCGAACTCTGGCGATGTCCGCCCGGACAAATAGCGTGCTCTTTTTCCGTTGACGGAAAGCTCGACCCTCAACTGTTTTCCAAGCCCGTAAATGGCATCTACATAGATGCTGTCCGCCGGCTTCGTTTTAGTCGAATGTGCCGAGTTCGACGTCGGACTAACGCAGGCAGGATCCCAATTGCATCCGCCAGCTGCGACGGCAGCATCTGCACGCAACAAAGCTTTTACCGTTTCAAGTTCTGGCCACGGTTGAGAGACTGAGGTGGACGCTAGCGAACATGAAGCCGGTATGAAAAGATTCCCGGCACATGCCAGGCCAGCTGAAAATGCCAGACGAACAGCGCACCTATGATGCTTGTTCATAAATCACTCCTTTCAATTGCACATTCAATACACTCTGAGATTTTGTGGACGGACGTTCGGGAGTCAGGCTGAGAGATAACTCAGACCACGCCGCGACCATCGCGACTTCGCCTAGCAAGGCGAACGAGCGCAGCGGCCCCGTAAGTATCAAATCGCGCCGAAACACCGCAGGCACAGCGTCTATTGGTTCTATGGAATCTCCGTCAGGCCCCACTGGCGCAGTCACTTCCATGCGCACCGGTTCACCCAAGGAGATACCCGAGAAAACAGGTAGCGCTCGCTGCAGACTGCTTACCAGTTTGGTATTTACTTCCACAGCCATTAATGGATTGATGTCTGCCAGAGATGCGGCAAGTAGAGAGACCCGCCAAGTGGCCAGCACCCCGTCAAGAGGCTGAAAACTCAACGTCCAAGATGCCGGCAATGACTGCACGAATGACTCATTTGTGGCCATCGGATGCACACGCAGATAGGTTGCCGAGCAGCGCCAATACAAGAGTTCAGGTGCACAAGTTGCCGTGCGCAGAACCCACCCGCGAACCTGCAAGGGCAATTCGTGAAGTGAGGTGAAGGCTCGCTGTAGTTGCGAGATATCGTGTATGGGTGTTCGACGTAATAGTGCTTGCCGAGCCTGGTTCCAAGCCGCAGCCGCGTCAAGCATAGGCACGTCGATCTGTTTGGGTCTGGCGTAATGGCGAATCCGTTGCGTGATTGGCGGCACGACTAACGTTAAGCTCAGGGCCACCATGCACACACGGAGTGGCGCGGGCAGACTTTTCCAGCGCGACCTTAACTTCATGAGTGCTGCCCGCTCTTCAATACTTGTCATGACCCGGTCAAGCACGGCGCGCCCGTCGAGCTCATTCAGCATTGGCCGTTGCGCCCTTAGCGCTTGCCAGTCGGGCATGGCCGCTTGCGAGCTTGCGTACAATTTGTCGGTTTGTGCCAGCACAGCACCCATCAGTGATGCCACCACCCATGCCCTGCCGTCTGGCAACTCCGCGAGACACGCCACGTTGTCATCTGGATGGAATTGAGCGAATAGCTGCGCCGCGGCATAGAGGGTACGGCGTGGTTTCGCGAGCGACAGCCTGCCACAACCCACCACTGCACCCTGTGCATGGCCGATGACGTAATGCGTTGCGCGCACCTGACGCGCTCGCCTACGTGCTTTGCCTGCGATGTCTGACCCAACAAGCGCGAACCACCGCAAGCCAAATACGACACAGCGTGTAGAGTCGGGGCAATCAATCAGTACGGAATCATGTGCAGTATTCATGACATGGGCCTCAGAATCCTTCTTCGACCTGAGCGGTGATCAGGATCAAGGTGGTGCTGCGTTCTTCGGCCGTGCGATCGTGCCCGCCAGCCAATAATGGGGCAGCTTTGGTCAAGCGCCTGCGGTCGGATTCGTTTTGACGCCGATCGAAACCGGACACGATCATGGGCTGCCCCGGCCGAAGTTCAACCTGTTGCACCGTGCCATTGCCGTCGATAGTGATCTGCTGCACTTGCACCTGATTTCCCCGTTCGCCAAAGGTGATAGTTTTCAATGGCTGCGCCACTGCGTTGTCGTAGGCGATGGATAAGAGAATTTGGCCGTCTTCCTGGATATCGGGCACGAGCGTGAGAAAGGTGCCAACCGTTTCTTCCTTTTGGCTGATGGAGACGGCGGGCAGCGATGTACTGACGTTGTTCGCACTGCTGGAGACGGCTGTGCTCTGCACTTTGTCTATGTAGGAAAACGTGGTTCTGACGGCGTGAGTTACAGGCCGGCGATTCAATGTCAGCACGGGCACGGTGCTATGACGAACGACGGTTCCCATACCATTCAGGGCAGAGAGAATGGCCTTTGAACCTTCAAACCGCCCTATCCCACCGGCAGCTTGCAAAGTGCCCGCTGCCAAAGTAGAGCCCAGAGTGGCCGGAGCAACCAGCCCTGCGCTCATGCGTGCGCCCTGGTAGATAGCTGTCCAATCAAGTCCCGCGGCCGCGTTTTCTTTACTGATGACAGTGATTTCTTCGAAGACGATTCGAATACGGCGTGTCAGTGCCTTGTTCTCTCGTTCGATGTACCGGCCGATTAGGTCAAGAACATCAGGGGTGTCCGTAACAACAATGGAGGTGCTGCCGTCGGCATATTCGTTGATGGCACCTGCTCGCGTGAGAAAGGGCAGTATGTTTGCGCGCACGGTTGCTACCGCGTTGTGTTCACCGGAACTGAGAACCGTATTGGACGTGCTTTCAAAACCGCCTGCGGAGGTGCTTCCTGCCCTGCCCAGACGCGCGTCGGCACGGCTGAGCAACGTCAGGGCTCGGACGTCAAATACTCTTGTTTCAGTACGGTAAAACTCAAGGACGCCCGACCGATACCTCCATCTCACCGAAAACTGAGCGGCAAGCATGTCCAGTAAGTCGGGAAGTGGCTGTGGGCCGGACCTTATTTCTATCTGCTCTCGCATGGGCACCGAGATCTCACTGGCAACGGAGAGTCTGGGCAAGAACAAATCCGCAGGTAGCAGCGCTTCCGGGCGGACTCGCACGGCGATATTTGTGGCTAGTGCCAGCCGCTCAGCAAGCGCGGGTAAATCGGCAGCATCTGCCAGAAGCAAGGTGGTATCTACTTGGCCTTGAAGTGCCTCAGGCAATGCAATTTCTCTCGCCAGGGGTTCTGGCCTGCCAGCGAGCCAAG
Source organism: Achromobacter deleyi (assembly GCA_040391965.1). Lineage (GTDB taxonomy): Bacteria > Pseudomonadota > Gammaproteobacteria > Burkholderiales > Burkholderiaceae_B > Achromobacter > Achromobacter deleyi_B. Next base: position 11,990 of record JBEBWV010000069.1, read on the forward strand.
GGCTTGAAACGTCTTGCGCGGCAACGCGTTGCGTGCGATCGGAGAGGGTTTCGTAGAACGCCCGCTGATCTGCCGTAATGTTTTGCTGGTGTTCTTGGAAATCTCTGCGCAACACCTCCAGGCGTTGCGACACAGCGCAACTCCCAAGAAGTGCACAGAGGCATGAGGCCGTTAAAACCTTGACTAGCATCATGACGTTCTTCGCGCACGTGACGCCGCCCGGTTGCATAGTTGCGCCAAAGGCACTACCCGTAAAACACGGTTGCTATAAAAACAAGGTTGCAGTGGCCGCTCGGCCAATTCAGTGGCATTCAAGAGTCCGCGCACGGCGGACTTGAACTCTGTGCCAAATTGGGCGGTGCCAGCCAAGGGAATATCGACATCGACCGCCCAATGCTGTGGCTGGAATGTCCATCCAGCAGCCGTAGCCCAGCGCATCAACACCGAACGCAACGTGGTGTCTGGCGGCCCCGCCTGAAAAGAGACTTGCGCTGGGGCAGACTGCGGCGTGGAGGTGTGACTCCCAACTGCGGGTGCAGCATAAGTCTGTGCGTATAGCCCTGCACTTGCATTGGATTCAAGCGCCGCAATTGGCGGAGGAATAGAAGCGCCTGTTCGCTGCGCTCGGGCTATCAGCGACCCGCCGCGCATGAGCAACGTTTGCCATATGCCAACCACCACGATGTAGGGATCGCGCCGGACATAGGGCAGCGCACGCTCGCCCGCTGGTGTGAGGCCGAATATGGCGGGCACCACCTGACCTGGCGCGAACTGTAGCCACGTCTCGCGACCATCATCAAACACCTGTAATGGTGCTACTAGTGGCTCGCCAGACAACTGCCAATCAAAGTTGTAGGCGCCCGTTGCTGCATTGGTTTGTGGCCACGCATTGGGCGCGTCAACACGCCCTGCCGCGCAGCCACCTAAGCTCGCCAAGAAAAGTGCCGGGAAGATAGATCGAACCATGCCGTACCCGAAATTCAGGTGCGCCCCCGAATAGCGACGCTTGAGAAGCATGGTGAACGTTCACGTTATGCGTGAACAGACTGACATGTACGCATGGAGCTTTTCGTCCATGGTCTGAAGCATGAAGCGAACAAGCAGAAAAATGCCCGGTCTCAGACCGGGCATTTTCAAACCTGAGTGAAGCACGGCACAGGTGCCGCGATCACCTTGAAGCATTAACGCTGCGTGGAGATCGTACGAGCCTGGTTCAACGCATTATTCAAGGCCGCCACAGGTGGTGTCTTGCCATCAAACGCTTCGTCGAGCTCTTTATTCAACACAACTTCAACACGCGGATAATTCGCCATGCGGAAACCGCGGCTCGTTGCTGCAGGCTGCGCACGCATCGCAGCAACCAAGCCTTGTGCACCCGGAATACGGTCGTAGAACGACACATCTGACGCGCGGAAGGCCGCTTCAGTCAAGGGCAAGAAGCCCGTGCGTTGGTGCCACTCAGCGGCAATCACGGGCTTGGACAACCATGCCAGGAATTGAGCAGTAGCCTTATTCTCAGCAGCCGGACGTCCGTCCATCGCCCACAGCGCCGAGCCACTTACGAATGCACGGCCAGCGGAGTTAGTGGATTGATCGTAATAAGGCAGAGGCGCCACACCAAAGTTCAGCCCCTTCGTATTCAAGAAGTTGCCAAAGGAGCCCGATCCGGCCGTCAAGACGGCGCAATCACCTTTTGCAAACAGCTTGTCGCTTGCGCTATCGCCTGAGTGGGCCATGAACAACAGTGAGCGTTTCCAGCTTGTCATAAGCGACACGTGGCGCATGTACAAGGTGTCGAACTGCATGACGGGAACCGCTTTGCTGGCATCCAACCCATTATTGTTGCTCAGGAAGAGCTGGTTATTCACGGGGGCCAGGTTCTCAATGTGCACTGAAACCTGATCGCTGGAAGCATAAGGACAGTCGAGGTCGGCCACGTCACGAATCTTGAGCAGGTCGGCTTGCAACCCCATCCAGGTGCGTGCCGGCTTGTTGGGATCCAGCCCGGCCTTCTTGTAGACGGAGGTGTTGTAGAACATCACCGGCACTTCGGCCATCCAGGGGAAAGCCAGAAGGCGACCTTTGCTATCTCGTGTGAAGCTGGAGGTGGCCGGCACGAACCAGTTAAGGTCCTTGATTGGATACTTGGCCAGCAACTCAAACATCGGCAGAATCGACTTGTACTGCGCAATGACTTCCGGTGAATGGTTGTCTTTCAATTGCAGCAGATTTGGTGTCGACTTGGATTTAACCGACGCAATCGCTTCCTGTTCCAAGGCGGCAGGCGTGGCAAAGCCGCGCAGCGTTACCCGGACATCAGCCTGTTCTTTGTTGTACTGCTTGGCCAGCTTTTCAAATTCGGCCTGGTTCGCATCTTTCAATGTATGCCAGACCTGGATATCGACCGGAGCGGCATTTACCACGCCCACGACCGCCATGGCGGCGCCGAAAACCCACGCACGTTGGCTGGTGAGCATTGCTCGGGCTACGCCCGTAAATTGCAGTTTCTTCATAGGTTCATAAACCAAGAAAAGGAAATTCCGGTTCCGGCCGGCGTCCGCTAAGCAGATCGGCCAGGGCCCGGCCCGAACCTACCCCCATCGTCCAGCCAAGCGTGCCATGCCCTGTATTGAGATACAGGTTTGGGATGCGAGTGCGGCCGATTAAAGGTACGTTCGAAGGGGTGGACGGGCGCAACCCCGACCAATAGCTGACGTGCTCGAAATCGAGCGCGTCGGGAAATAGTTCACGAGCCAAGCGTGTCATAGACTCACACCGGCCCGTATTCAAGCTACGAGAATAACCTGACAACTCGGCGGTACCTGCCATGCGCAGACGATCCCCCAAGCGAGAAAACACGATTTTATGACTACTGTCAGTCAAGCTCACGCTAGGCGCGCCAGCAGGGTCAAGCACCGGAAACGTAGCTGAATACCCTTTCGCAGGATAGACATTGCAGGGCACGCCAAGTGGGCGCACCAGCGCAGGGCTGAAACTACCCATGGCAACGACGAAAGCATCGGCGTTCAGGCTGCCAAAGGTACCATCCGGATTGATCAGCTCGACGCCCTGAATTTGGCCCGCCTCAGAAATCAAGCGCGTAACACGAGTGGAGTAACGAAACTCAACACCAGCATCAGCACAACGCTGGGCCAGCGCGACCGTGAAAAGGTGTACATCGCCACTTTCGTCTTCAGGCGTAAAGTCGCCACCGACGATAGTTGCCCGGTGAGGCGCCAGGGCGGGTTCGATCGCGATGACCTCATCGGGCGATACCACGCGACGCTCAACACCGAAGTCACGCATGAGGCCGGCCGCAAGTTGCGACGTTTCGAATTCGTGAGGGTCTCGGTAGAAGTTCAGGATGCCGCGTTCAAGGTGGTCATATTCGATTCCAAGATCGGCACGCATGCTACGCAAGGTGGTCCGGCTGTATTCCGCCATTCGCACCATGGCGCGAATATTCGGAGCCAAACGGCTCGGCAGGCATTCACGCAAGAAAGCCAGGCCCCACATCCACTGGCGCCAATCAAGCTGCGGACGAAACAGCAACGGCGCGTCGTCGCGGAACATCCAGCGAAGCAATTTAAGCGGTGCCTGCGGGTTCGCCCAAGGTTCGGCATAGGAAACCGAAATCTGAGCGCCATTAGCCAGGCTGGTTTCCTGAGCAGGTCCGGTGCAACGATCCAGCACCACGACGTCGTGGCCGGCCTGGCTTAGCCACCAGGCGCTTGAAATTCCGATGATGCCACTGCCCAAAACCGCTACTTTCATGCCCGCATTGCTCCTTGCGTAACTATTGACACGGTGGACCCTATGTCCGCCTGGCATCAGTACCGCCATCCAAGGTGACCGGCACGCAGTTTACCCCGGTCATCGCTAGTCGACTATGACATAAAAATGGGGCGGTATCGGCTCACCTTTGCTGGCAAGCGTACCACCCCACGCAACTCTTTTACTACCGCCGAAACGCCTACGGCGCGATCTTGGCCAGATCAGCTTCCGAGGTGAATGCGTCAGCGAAGAACTCTTCTGACGGCAGGCCACATTGCGTGCTGAACTGCTTGCGAGCGGCGTCCACCATCAAGGGTGTTCCACAAGCATAAACTTGGTGACCAGACATATCCGGCAGATCCTGCATAACGGCTTCATGAACATAGCCGCTACGACCAGTCCAGTTGTCTTCAGGTAACGCATTGGACACAACGGGCACGTAGCTGAAACCAGGAAGCGTGTCGGCCCAGGATTGCGCCAACGCATCCATATAGAGATCAACTGGACGACGTCCGCCCCAGTAAAGCACTACTGGACGACGGATTTCCTTGTGGACAATATGTTCAATGATCGCCTTGACTGGCGCAAAACCCGTTCCACTCGCCAACAAGATGATTGGCTTATCGCTGTCTTCTCGCAGGAAGAATGAACCAAAAGGTCCTTCTACCCGCAAGATTTCACGCTCTTTCATCTGGGTGGTACCTGCACCAAATACGTGATCGGTGAACAGCCCCCCAGGCATATGCCGTATGTGCAGTTCCAGCGGGCTTCCTGTGTGCGGCGCATTCGCCATTGAATAGCTACGGCGGCGCCCTTCCTTCAGGATCAGCTCGACGTACTGACCCGCGTAATAGCGGAACTGTTCAGCAGCCGGCAATTGCAACTTCAGCACAGTCACGTCGGGAGTCACACGATCAAGCGTGACCACGCGTGATGGCAGTTTGCGAATCTGGATGTCGCTTGCCAGCCTGACTTCGGTAGCCTCAACCACCATATCGGAGGCGGGCTTGGCCTGACAGAACAGCGTATACCCTTGCGAGAGTTCTTCGGGCGACAGAATTTGCGCAGGGTACTGACCCGCGTCGAACTCTCCAGACACGACTTTGCCCTTGCACGTGGAGCATGCGCCATTGCGGCAGCTGTAGGGCAGCACAAGGCCGGCTGCCAATGCCGCGTCGAGCACGGTCTGGCCGGCTTCGACCGGGAATTGATGCTTGCTGGGTTGGACTGTGACCTGGAAGCTCATGATGGCAAGGAGGGAAGTTGATTGAAGGCGAGCGCGCGGCAGAAAGCTGCTGCGCGCTCCGGAAAGAGGCAATTACGCCGGGAACACGCGGATTTCTTTAACCCGATTGGCTTCATCCACCAGCACAACTTGTGGTTTGTGCTTGGCCGAATCTTCTTCGGACATGGGGCCATAGGTGCAGATAATCAGCAAATCACCGACTTGTGCACGACGAGCGGCTGCGCCGTTAAGCGAAATAGCACCGCTTCCACGCACAGCCTTAATGATGTAAGTGTCAAAACGCTCACCGTTGGTGACGTTATAGAGTTCAATTCGCTCGAACTCGCGCATGCCGGCTGCATCCAGCAAGTCAGGGTCGATTCCGCAAGAGCCCTCGTAATGAAGGTCTGCTTCCGTGACCGTGACGCGATGAAGTTTTGCCCGCAGCATAATGCGTTGCATGATGAAAATTTCCTGGGTTCGCGGGCCGGACCGCGATATGTTGCCAATGCACAGTCGAATTGCACGAAACGCACGATTCGACGAACAAGAACCGACCGGCAACCGGTTTTGCCGTCGGAGTCTGACATTCTATAATTTTTAACGTCACGGGACGGCCCGCGACGACGTTTGGCGATCAGCTGATGCGTCACTGGTTCGGGGACGACCCCTTTATCGCCGGCATTTACCGTCGGCACATCGTCAAGGAAGTCGTCATGACCTGGTTCATCCTGATATTGGCCGGACTCTTCGAAGTCGTCTGGGCCGTTGGCCTGAAGTACACCCACGGATTCACTCGCCTCACGCCCTCGATCATCACACTCATCGGCATGCTTATCAGCTTCTGGCTACTCGCCACGGCTATGAAGACGCTGCCTTTGGGCACGGCCTACGCCGTCTGGGTAGGCATTGGCACGATTGGGGCCTTCGTCGCAGGCATCGTACTTTTCGGTGAGTCCGCAAGCTGGATGCGCATCGCCAGCGTATCTTTGATTGTTCTTGGCCTGGTGGGTTTGAAAGTTTCGGCGGGCTAACCCATTGAGGGCCCGGCAGCCACACTAGAAATCGAGCTCGATATCTACGTGGTTGCCCACCTGCAGCCTCGCACCGACTGGGGCATCGACGATGGCGTTCTGACCAAATACCACACCAATATCCAGGTTTCGGTAGCCAGCCAGAGTACGACCCGGCTCGTCATACTGTGTTGCCGTTTCCTGATCGATATCGGGAATGGAACAGCGAGTGCAGGGCTTCACAAACGCCATGCGGATGTCGCCCACCGAAATCATTGCCGTATGGTCTTCGTCGAAAGCCTCCCAATCACCGTCAACGACGATGTTGGGCCGAAAACGGTCCATTGGCACGGCTGGGCTGCCCTTTGCCTCCAGGCGCGCATTCAAGTCCGCCAATGACGATGAATTAGCTACCAGCAGAGGAAATCCGTCTGCGAAACCAAAAATGTGTTCACCCTCAAAAGCGGCGGCGAGGTCTGGATGGGCCTCAACCCAACGACTGACCCAATCGGGCTTAGCCGGGCGACGGGCCTGCTCGTCCACTTTATACAAACGACATGGCACGCCCAGGCATTGGCTAAACCATGCCGCGACAATTGAACTTTCCTGGCGTGCGAGAAGGGTATCGCTCCATACCGTGACGGACTCGACGTCGGACGCCAAGCCCGAGCCATCGAATGGAACGTCCAGAGGCGGCATGTCCGTCGCTTGTAGGTGCAAGGCCGAGTCTGTGAGACTCGTCTTGATCAAAGCCATTTTGGGCCATTGACGCTGCGTCATGAACTGACCGTCATTCGTCACCAACATCCAGCGTCGATCATGGGCCAGGCCGGCTCGATCAATGGCTGACTCTGCGAGTGCGATGCCCGCACACGACTTGATGGGGTAAATATGCAAGCTGAGGATGCGGGTGGGCATGATGGCGCGGTGCAAGGTTGGGGAAAGAACCGCGCCAAGAATAGCAGACAGCTCTGGCAACTTGACCCACCTCACTCCCCACCTGCACTTGTACAACACCGGGGGATAGGAACCGTTCCCCCGGGGCATCCCCTCTAGCCGCCGACCAGTTTCAGCGTATCAAGCGGCGTCACGGCCTTGAAGCCTTTACGGGTCGCAATATGCTCAGGACGCGCCTGCAATCCGTACTTGGGTGGATCCAGTGTGTTGAGCATGCTGTTGTAGACCGTAAACACGTTGGCCCTTGGCCAAGGCGATATGTTGCTGTTGGAACCATGCATCGTGTTGCAATCAAAAAAGACGACTGATCCAGCCTTGGCGGTCATGGATTGAATACCGCCGTGCTCAACCAATAACTGCAGGCTGACGGAATCAGGTACGCCATACTCCTGCTTCTTGAGCGATTGCTTGTAGTGATCGCTGGGCGTTTCGCCCACGCAAGAGATGAATTGTCGATGCGAACCGGGCACCAGCATCAGCGGACCATTGTTCTCATTGTTGTCAGTCAGCAAAACCGAACAACTCAGCGCCCGCATCGACGGCATGCCATCTTCCACATGCCAAGTTTCGAAATCTGAATGCCAATAAAATTCCTTGCCCTTAAAGCCCGGTTTCATGTTGGCACGCGACTGATGAATGTAGACCTCCGAACCCAGAATCTGGCGAGCGACATTGACCAGCCGCGGGTCGCGCACCAATTTGGCAAGCATCGGATTCAACACATGCACCATGAATATCGAGCGCACGGCATTGCTACCAGGTTCGGTAATGGACTCTTCCCGGCGGCTGATGGATGGATCACGCGTCATGCGATCGACTTCCGCGGCCAGCGCACGGATCTCAGCTTCGGAGAAGAGATTCTCCAAGAGCAGAAATCCATCGCGCTCATAGTGCTGGAGCTGCTCGTCGTTTAATGCATTGGCATATTGGCCATTTTCATAAACGACGGGATCCTGACGAGAAATAATGGCGGAACTTCGATCCGTACGCGACGCGTACGGATCTTGAGCGGGTGAGATCATGCAAGCCTCCTTGATTCAAGCCACTGCGGCGACGGGCAAGGCGTAGACGCCTTGTTCGTCATGCACTTCCTGCCCTGTCAGCGGCGGATTAAATACACATATGACACGGAGCGGCTCCTTGCCGCCGCACAACCAATGTTCGTCGTGCTCATTCAGGGCGTAGACCACCCCGGGACCCAAGTCATATTTCTTGCCATCGGCAATGGTCTCAATGGAACCATCTCCCTCAATGCACCACACCGCTTCCAAATGATTCTTGTAGTGGATGTGGGTGCGGCCGCCGGGGAATATCGTGGTTTCGTGAAAGGAAAAACCCATACCGTCTTTCTTGAGCAAAACACGACGGCTAACCCACGTATCCGTTCGGATTTCGTCGGCGGTTCCAATCACATCTTTCACATTACGAACAATCATCGTTTTTTTCCTCCGAATTTGAGAATGCGAGCAGATTGCCCTTCATCGGCCAGCGCCTGAGCCAGGCTGGACTCGATTACCTCGAGGCCGCGACTCAGCAATTCATCTTCGATCGTCAGCGCTGGCAATAACTTCAGCACTTCGTCATGAGCGCCGGACGTTTCAATGACGACGCCTTGCTTGAAGGCGCAGGCCGCAATACGATTCGCCAACGTCGGCGTCGTGGTGGCAACCAGGCCTTGAATCAATCCTCGGCCACGCACAGCCAGTCCGGCATTCGGATAGCTGTGAACCAGGTTCTCCAACCAATCACGAACCATTCGTTCTTTGCGTTGAATATCTGTCGAAAACGCGTCACTCGTCCAGTAGGTATCCAACGCCTGCGCAGCGGTCACGAATGCCAAATTGTTTCCGCGGAAGGTGCCGCTATGAGCGCCCGGCTTCCAGATATCCAGCTCTGGCTTCATGAGCACCAACGACATAGGCAAGCCAAAACCCGACAAGGATTTCGACAGCGTAATGATGTCTGGTCGAATGCCCGCAGCCTCAAAGCTGAAGAAGCTGCCTGTCCGACCGCAACCCACTTGGATGTCGTCCACGATCAAAAGCATGTCGTGACGCTGGCAGAGCCTTTCCAACTCTTTGAGCCAACGCAGGGTCGCCACGTTGACGCCACCCTCCCCTTGCACCGTCTCCACGATGACCGCGGCTGGCTTATCCAACCCGCTGCTTGGGTCATCCAGCATGCGTTCCAGATACGTCATGGTGTCGACGTCTGGCCCGAAATAACCGTCGTATGGCATGAACGTCGTATTGGCCAGTGAGTAGCCGGAAGCCTCACGGAACTTCATATTGGCGGTGACGGCGAGCGAACCTCCGCTTACGCCGTGAAAGCCGTGGGTGAACGAAATAATGTTGGGTCGGCCCTTCACCTGGCGTGCAAGCTTGAGGGCGGCCTCGACGGCGTTAGTGCCCGTGGGGCCTGTGAATTGCAGGGTGTATTTCCAGTTCCGCGGCTTGAGCAACACGCGATCTACCGTTTCCAGAAAGTGCTTCTTCGCGCTGGTTGCCATATCCAGACCGTGAACTACGCCATCGGACTGAACATACTCAAGCAGCTTTTCTTTCAAGACAGGATTGTTATGTCCGTAATTCAGGGTTCCTGCACCGCTGAAGAAATCGATGTACTCGGTTCCCTCTTCATCAATCAGCACAGAACCACGCGCTTGGCTGAAAATCACCGGAAACGAGCGAATGTAGCCGCGAACTTCTGACTCCATCCTCTCAAAGATTTTTAAGTCCATGTAATCCTCCCTTCATTTCATAAGTTGATAGACGAACGAATCCACTCCGGATGCGCTGACGCATTCGGATCGATTCGGTGATCCCGGTTTTGAAAGATTCGTTGGGTTTGCTCGCCCTAGCGGGGCGGCAGGTCGAACGGACCTATCCTCAACAACATCTCATCATCATGGTCAGCGCCGCCAAACAAATGCCGATCAAAGAAAGGCTGCTCAGTGACGTGGGCGCCTAGTTCACCGGCCAGGCCGGCAAAGGTTCGACGCGAAGCCTGGTTATCAGGACTCACCGTAGTTTCGAGATGACGAACATGCTCCAGCCCTTTGCACTGCAAGAGGTCTCGGAGCATGGCGCGGCCTAACCGTTGGCCGCGTGCTCGGGCGTGCACCGCGACCTGCCAGACGAATAAGACGTCCGGGCGAGTCGGGAGCACATATGCGGAGATAAAACCATCGATACGTCCGCCAGCACTTTCGGCCAGGACGCAGGTGTCGCGAAAATGCTCACACAGAAGCAAGTACGCGTAGAGGGAATTGAGGTCGAGTGGCGGGCACTCTGACACAAGGTGGTGTATTGCCGCTGCGTCAGCCCGTCTTGGCTGGCGCAGGGTTTGTATTACTGGCGTACCGATTGCGGAAGCATCGGCGAGATGGGTGCTGGAAGTTCGAATAGTTTGCTCCCTCATACGACAAGCCCCGATTCAGGTGGGGCTCCACCTGTGGGCACCTCCAGCATGGGTGACGACACGTCGCCATGGGTATCCACGGGTTGCCCCTCGTGCTCCATGAGCGCAACGATGCGCTCCAATGAAAGCGTGATGGTGGCTTGCTCAAGTTCAGGCAACGCATTCAAGGCGTCGGCTAAGTGCTTTTGCAGCGGAGACGGTGCGTGATCAGCCAATTCTCGCCCAGCATCCGTGACAGAAACGAACACAATGCGGCGATCCTCACGACCGCGCTCGCGTCGGATGAAACCCTTGTCTTCCAAACGATCCAGAATGCCGACCACCGTGCTGGGGCTGACATGAATTTCACGGCTGATGGCCGTGGCCGTAATAGGCCCGTTGGCGATTACTGTTCGCAAGCACATCAACTGCGGAGCCGTGATATGGCTCACCGCAGATAGCTGCCGCGAATGCAAGGCGATCGAACGCGTAATGCGGCGCAATGCACGCAAAATGCGTAAATCGTATTGCTGGGATGGATCAAGGACTGTAGGTTTATTCATGACTGAAATAGTTCAGTTAAATTGATTTCTGCTCAAATGATATTGTCGCGAAGCATATATGTCAAACCACAATAATGGTCATTTTGTAATTGCTTCGATCGATGCCCGCGTCTGAAAAAAATCTCGTTGAAAGAGTCCCAATGCAAGATTGACGATTTTCGAACGTCTGACCCTATGCGCCGCGACGCCAGGTGGGCACACGCGCATTCGTCAACAGCCTAAGCCACCACTCCACCGGCCCGTATGCGTGATGACGCAGCCACCAAGCGCTCAGAGGCAATTGAGCCAAAAACAGGCCTACGGCAATCAACAAGACAGAAAGCGGCGACAAACTACCGACCAAACGTAGCCCCCATGCCGTGAAGATCCACGCGCACACCACAGACTGCATCAGATAGTTCGTCAGGGCCATTCGGCCCGCAGGAGCCAGAATTTCGGCCAGCTTCGCGCCCCCGCGTCGTTGAAAAGCCAGCAGCAATGCACAGGTATAGGCAAGGGTCAGAAATGGTGCGGTCAGCAGGTCAACGCCCAGACTCATGGCGGATCTGGACTCCGTCGCGTTCGGACTCGAAGCCCCCGCAAAATGCCACGCGCCAAAACCGCCCACTACCAAGCCGACCACCAGACATCGCTGCATACGCTTCTGACTCATCGCATCATCCAAATTGGCAAGCAATTCACTACGGCCCGCCGCGAGCCCCAGCAAAAACATAGCGAACGCACATGGCGCCTGGATGAACAACAACACGTACCAGATGGTGGAACGTAGCTCAAAGACGTGCTGCTCGATCGTAGTGGCGATCGTGCCACGATAGGCCGACAGCGCATTCAGCGCCTGGGTTTGCAAGTCGTGCACAGATTGAACGTCATCCGGTGCCATCAGGCTCAGGCTGCCCAAGAGCAGCCAGAACAAGCCACAACTTGTCACCACCAACGCTGCGAAACGCAATGCACGCGTGGGTGCCAGGTCGTGAAAGAAGAACAGGATCAAGCCCAACAGTGAGTAGGTGAGCAGGATGTCGCCTTGATAAAGCAAGACGCCGTGCAAGATACCTAACAGGGCCAGCCCCACGAGCCTGCGCAGGAATCTTGGGGCGAAAGCCTCTTGCGCACGCTCGGCGGCAGCCATTTGCAAGGTGAAGCTATAGCCGAAGAGAAACGAGAAAAGCAGGTAGAACTTGGTTTCAAAAAAGAATGCGATAAACCAGCGGACGATCTGGTCAATCGGCTGCGAAAAATTTGGATCTGGTATTCCTGTGCCATAAAACACTGAACTGAACACCCCGATGTTCACCACGAGAATGCCGAACAAGGCAAAGCCTCGCAGTGCATCCACGTTGAGCAAGCGTACGGGTTTAGCTAAGGATGGCATGAGCAACCAGGCACGTAATGGAAAAAACGTGGTCCAGGCCTACCTGATAGACCCGGACCACGTTCTCAAGAGAATACCAATCTACAGGCAACACCGCCTCACGATCGGCAGGGCACCCTGCAAATGATCAAACAATCACTGGCGACAAAATTGCTTGTTTCGGACGGACATCCAGCGCGCGCCCCTTCCGGGCACGTTTACCTACGTAAAGCTCCAAACTCGGACCCACCAGAATATCGTCCGTTGATTTGTTCCTGTAGATGCCCGTCGCACGCAAACCACCTGCACCTACCGGCACGGCTTGTTGCAGTGTATCGGTGCCATCCAGCCCCATCAGAATGGTGCCGCGCCCGCCACCGGCGAGCGACTTCACCTCATCCAAACCGAACACCAAGAGCTTGCCCTTGGCAGACAAGAGCGCCAATTGCGTTGCACCTGGGAATATCGGCACGGGACGCAACATCGCGTCACCAGCTTCAATCGTGATGAACTGTTTTCCGGCGCGTTGCCGACTAACCATATCGGACAATTTGGCTGAGAATCCAAATCCGCGCTCAGAGGCCAATAACCAACGGCTCTCTAAAGATCCCGCAATGGTGTGAACAATGCGTGTGCCCACTTCCAGATCAACCATGGTGGTAATCGGCTGACCATCACCGCGTGCTGAAGGCAGGCTAGCGACGGGAACGGAATACACACGACCGTTGTCGCCCATGGCGATCAAGGTATCTGTTGTGCGGCACTCGAAGGCGCCGTAGAGATCATCGCCCTGCTTGAAGCCAAACTGCGACGCATCATGGCCGTGCCCTTGGCGTGCACGCAGCCAGCCCTTTTGGGAGACAACGACCGTCACCGGTTCATCAACCACTTTGGTTTCAAGCACAGCGCGCTCTGCTGTTTCAATCAGCGTACGGCGATCGTCGCCATATTGCTTGGCGTCCGCTTCAATTTCCTTGATCAACAGACGCTTAAGCGAACCCGGATTTTCCAGCAACTCTTGCAAACGACCTTGCTCCAGGCGTTTGTCGGTAAGTTCTTGCTCGATTTTGAAACCTTCCAGACGCGCCAATTGACGCAAGCGCATTTCAAGAATGTCTTCCGCCTGTCGCTCAGACAAATTAAAGCGCTCCATCAGTGCGACGCGGGGTTCATCAGACTCTCGAATGGTTTGGATGACCTCATCGACCTTGAGGTACACCACCATCCGGCCCTCAAGTACGTGAATACGATCAACGACCTTATCCAGGCGAAACTGCGTGCGACGAACGACCGTATTGGTGCGAAAGACAACCCATTCAACAAGAATGTCGCGCAGGCCTTTTTGGCGTGGCCGCCCGTCTGTGCCAATACAAACGAGGTTGATGGAAGCACTGCACTCCATGCTGGTCTGAGCCAGCAAGGTGTTTACGAAATCATCACGATCCACACGCGATGTTTTCGGTTCAAACACCAGTCGAACCGCAGCGTCTTTGCCTGATTCATCGCGCACGGCATCCAACAGATTCAGCATCAGCGTCTTGGCTTGCTGCTGGTCGGGTGACAGAGTCTTCTTACCCGACTTAATCTTCGGATTGGTAATTTCCTCGATCTCTTCCAGCACTTTCTGGCCCGAGGTGCCTGGCGGCAACTCTGTCACCACCAATTGCCACTGGCCGCGCGCCATTTCTTCGAACTGCCAGCGCGCTCGCACCTTGAGTGAGCCACGCCCATTAGCGTAGATCTGCGCAATGTCAGCGGGCGGCGTAATGATTTGGCCACCACCTGCGAAGTCTGGCCCGGGAATCATGGCGTGGACGTCTTCAGATGGCAACTGTGGGTTCTTGATCAGCGCCACACACGCCTGCGCAACTTCGCGCAGATTATGTGCAGGGATTTCTGTCGCCATGCCCACGGCGATGCCAGATGCACCGTTGAGCAACATCATCGGCAAACGCGCCGGCAACATTTGCGGCTCTATCTGGCTACCGTCGTAGTTGGGCACGAAATCGACGGTGCCCTCGTCAAGCTCATCAAGCAGCAGCTTGGCAATGGGCGTTAATCGCGCTTCCGTGTATCGCATCGCGGCCGCGTTATCGCCGTCACGGGAGCCAAAGTTTCCCTGACCATCAACCAAGGGATAACGCAACGAAAAACTCTGCGCCATACGCACCATCGCGTCATACGCGGCTTGGTCGCCATGTGGATGGTATTTACCCAACACGTCACCAACGACCCGAGCGGACTTGACCGGCTTGGCGCCGGCACTGAGCCCCATCGCTTGCATGGCGTACAAAATGCGGCGCTGCACCGGCTTTTGCCCATCGCCAACATCCGGCAGCGCGCGACCGCGCACAACAGACACTGCATAGTCGAGATAAGCTTGTTCCGCATAGCGCGCCAGCGTAATAGCGGCGTCGGCGTCGGCATCTTCAGACGGGCCGTCGAACAGGCCAGGTTGATTGCTGTCGGTCATGGTGTATTTCAGAAAAACGGATTCATCGAGGCGGCGTCATTGCGCCGGACGGCCTTCTGCGAAATGCGTGTCGGGCACATGGTCGCGCAACACGGCGCGCACCGCGCTAAGCGTGGCGGCGTCCTGGCCACGCTTAGGAATAATCACGCCTTGCATCGTGCTGAGTAGAACGTATAGCTGCTCTGGCGTTTCCTCTACTCGGCGCACTGCGTCCCAGGGCAAGCGACCGGACACCTTGACCGTGGTGTCATCAATACCTTCAGGTCCAAAATCCAGGCGATGGATCCCGAGGTACAACTCATCAGGCTGCTTGCGCAACATGCGCCGCGTATTCATCTTTATGAGCTCTGGCAGCACGAATTCGTACGCAAGTGCCAGCAAGATGAGAATACCAAGACCCACGGCGAGTCCCTCAAAGTAGGTCGGCAAAATAATCGCCCATTTGGGGCCGTGGCCATCCCATGTTTGCCAAACCAGATAGCCAAACAACACGACGACCATCAGCACCCCAAACCGCAAGTGCGATAAATATCGACGCCGACGCATGGCGGGTCGCTTATAGATATAGGCGGCAAAATTAGCGTAGTCGTCGGCCGTGAGGTCGACAGACATGCTTGCCTTTATTTCTTGGGCAGCATGCGTCATTAAATGTCCAGCTCCGCCAGATTGCCCTTCTCTTCGATCCAGGCGCGGCGTTGTGAAGACTCACCTTTCCCCATCAACATATCGAACATGCGAGTGGTGTCGTCGGGCGTTAAGTCCCCATACCCCACTGGCAGCAAGCGGCGTGTATCCGGGTTCATCGTGGTTTCCCACAACTGCTCGGGATTCATTTCGCCCAGACCCTTGAATCGGCTGACGCTCCAGGCGCCTTCGCGAGAGCCTTCCTTACGCAACTTATCTTGCGCAGCCAGTAACTCACCGGCATCCAGACAATAAATCTTGCGCGCCGGCCGCTTGCCCTGTGCAGGTACGTCCAGGCGGAACAATGGCGGCTTGGCCACGTAAACATTGCCAGCCTCCACTAGTTTGGGGAAATGCTTGTAGAACAAGGTCAACAACAACACCTGGATGTGCGAACCGTCGACGTCAGCATCAGAAAGAATGCAGATACGGCCGTAGCGCAACCCCGATAGATCGGGTGTGTCTTTCGGACCATGGGGATCCACGCCAATCGCAACAGAGATATCGTGAATTTCATTGTTGGCGAATAGCCGATCACGATCGACTTCCCACGAGTTCAGCACTTTGCCGCGCAAAGGCAGAATGGCCTGGAATTCTTTGTCGCGACCCATCTTTGCCGATCCGCCTGCCGAGTCGCCCTCGACCAGGAAGACCTCGGTGCGGGTGGGGTCATTGGACTCGCAGTCCGTCAGTTTTCCAGGCAAAACTGCCACACCCGAGCTCTTGCGCTTCTCTACTTTTTGCAGCGAGCGCTGGCGGGCCTGAGCCTGACGAATTGCCAATTCTGCAAGTTTCTTGCCGTACTCAACATTGCTGTGCAGCCACAGATCGAGCGCGCTCTTAGTGAAGCCACCAACCAGACGAACGGCGTCACGACTGTTCAGGCGTTCCTTGATCTGACCTTGAAATTGAGGGTCCAGTACCTTGGCCGACAACACAAAGCTGGTTCGCGCGAACACGTCCTCCGGCAAGAGCTTCACGCCCTTGGGTAGCAGGCTATGCAGCTCTGCAAAACTCTTGACCGCACTAAACAAGCCTTCACGCAAACCAGCCTCGTGCGTGCCGCCTGCCGAAGTGGGAATCAAGTTGACATAGGACTCGCGCACGGATGCGCCGTCTTCTGTCCAGGCGACCACCCATTGGGCACCTTCGCCTTCCGCAAAGCTCTCGTGATCAGCGCCCGCGTACTGTTCGCCCTCAAAGAAGGGAACCATCAGCTCAGCGCCCATGATGGCTTCGGCCAAATAGCCGCGCAACCCGTCCTGGTATTGCCAGGTCTTCGTATCGGCCGTTTTCTCGTTCACGAGCGATACCTTCACACCCGGCAGCAACACGGCCTTGCTACGCAGCAGGTGTGTCAACTCGCCCAGCGGAATATTGGGACTATCAAAATACTTTGCATCGGGCCAGACGCATACTCGCGTGCCCGACTTCTTGCGCCCGCCCTGATCGTAAGGCGCGAGGGGCTCAGCGACATCACCGTCTTTGAACACCAACCGGTGGGTACCTCCGTCTCGCCACACAACGACTTCCAGCCGTGTTGCCAGCGCGTTGGTGACGGACACACCTACGCCGTGCAAGCCGCCCGAAAAGGCATATGCACCGCCGCCTTTTTTGTCGAATTTGCCACCAGCATGCAGCTTGGTGAAGACGAGTTCGACCACCGGCGCCCCTTCTTCGGGGTGCAAACCGACTGGAATACCGCGTCCGTCGTCTTCGACGGACACGCTGCCGTCGGTATGCAGCGTCACCTGAATCTGCTTGCAATAACCCGCAAGCGCCTCATCGGCGGCGTTATCAATGACTTCCTGCACAACGTGCAGGGGATTTTCGGTACGGGTGTACATACCCGGGCGCTGGCGCACGGGCTCCAGACCCTTGAGGACGCGAATCGACGCCTCGGTGTAACGTGGAGTGGCCAAGTTATCCCCAACATCTGTGGAAAAAA
>JBEBWV010000070.1:0-29241 GCA_040391965.1 Achromobacter deleyi
GAGGGACCGTGACCGGAGAGCACGGTGTGGGTATGGAGAAAATAAATCAAATGTGTGTGCAATTCTCGCGTGAAGAACTCGACGCGTTCCAGGCTGTGAAGCGGGCCTTCGATCCGCCGTGCCTGCTCAATCCTGAAAAAGTCATACCGACGCTGGCCCGTTGTGCTGAATACGGCAAGATGCACGTGCACGGCGGCGAGTTGCGCTTTCCCGACCTCGCTCGTTTCTAGGGGGCCTCGCTATGGATTTCGTCCTGTCGGAATTGTGCGACCAGGTCATGACCGCCCGTGCGGGCCACAAGCCGTTGTTTGTCGTGGGAGGAGGGAGCAAGTCCTTCTACGGGAATCGGCGTGCCTTGACACCTCAGGACGGGCATTGCCTGTTGGATATGACGCCTTACCGAGGCGTGGTGAGTTATCACCCCTCTGAACTCGTGGTGACAGTGCGTGCGGGAACGCTGCTGTCCGAGTTGGAGGCGACGCTTGCCGAACACGGGCAGATGCTTGCCTTTGAACCTCCACACTACAGCCCTAGTGCCACCATCGGCGGATGCGTCGCAGTTGGCTTGTCGGGCCCTCGGCGCATGACTGCCGGTGCTGTGCGCGACTTTGTACTAGGTACAAACCTGCTCGATTCGAACGGCCGTGTGCTGTCTTTCGGCGGGGAGGTCATGAAGAATGTGGCGGGCTATGACGTATCGCGTTTGTTAACGGGGTCTCAGGGCATCTTCGGTGCCATTCTGGAAGTCTCCTTGAAAGTCGTGCCCAAGCCGATGGCTGAGGTGACGCTGGTTTTGGAAGAGACAGAGGCGCAAGCCCTGGTCAGCTTTTCACGCTGGCGCGGATTGCCACTTCCCATTTCGGCCACCAGTTGGGTAGCAACTGAAGGGCGTGACGGTGGGTTGACGGCCGTGCGTTTGTCTGGCGCACCTCCGGCTATCGAGGCGGCGCGTGAGCGCATTGGCGGAGAACCCATCAGTCCGGAAGCGGCAAGTGCCTGGTGGGCCAGTTTGCGCGAACAAACGCATGCTTTTTTTGCAGACGCCCGTGCTCTGTGGCGCATGGCATTGCCGCCGGTCGCGCCACCCTTGGGCTTGGGGCCGACGCTGATCGAATGGGGCGGCGGCCAGCGCTGGTTCAGCAGTGAAGGTGATGCACAGGTGATGCGAGATGTCGCTGCCCGCCTGGGCGGGCACGCCACGTTGTTTCGTCCGGGCCGTGCACGTATTCCGACGGATGGCGTGTTTCATCCCCTGTCCCCCGGCGTCGCGGAAATTACGCGACGTCTGAAGCAGGAACTTGATCCTGCCGGGTTGTTCAACCCAGGCCGGTTGGTCTTGGAGCTGTAACCTACATGCAAACAAATCTGGCGGCCTGGGCACGGGATTCGGAGCTTGGCAAAGAGGCTGACGCGATTTTGCGTCGCTGTGTGCATTGCGGTTTCTGTTCGGCGACCTGTCCCACTTATCAAGTGCTGGGCGATGAACTGGACAGCCCGCGCGGGCGCATCTATCTGATCAAACAGGTATTGGAAGGATCGGAACCCACTCAAAAGACGCAAAAGCACCTTGATCAATGTCTGACTTGTCGTAACTGCGAAACAACATGTCCGTCGGGTGTCGAGTACGGACATCTGGTCGATATCGGTCGCAAGATCGTCGACGAGAAAGTGCAACGCTCATGGACTGATCGAGCCCGGCGGGCCATGTTGCGCAAGGGCATGAATTCCGCCTTGTTTGCCCCCGCGATGCGTATCGGGAAAATGCTTCGTGGCGTGCTGCCTGAAGGTATTAAACGAAAAGTTCCAGAACAGCGCGCATTGGGTCTGCTGCCTGACCCCTCCGTGCACACGCGTCAGGTTTTGATGCTGACGGGTTGCGTACAGCCAGCCATGATGCCGACGATTGATGCGGCGACCATCCGAGTGCTGGATGCGGTGGGTATTGGCGCGAGATTGGCTCCAGGAGCGGGGTGCTGTGGCGCCGTGAATTTTCACCTGGACGCACAAGCCGATGGTCTGAATCAAATGCGCGCCAACATCGATGCCTGGTGGCCGCTGGTGCAAGGCGGCGGCATTGAGGCGATCGTGATGAATGCCTCGGGATGTGGGGCAATGGTCAAAGAGTATGCGCATCACCTGCGTCATGATCCCGCTTATGCGCAACCTGCGGCTGACATCGTGGCGCTTGTGAAGGACCTGGCCGAGATAGTGGCTCCGCAGGCGCAAGAGTTGAAGCAACGCCTCAAACCTGGCTCTCGAGTGTCGTTTCATCCGCCATGCACATTGCAGCACTGGCAAGGCTTGCGGCCACTTAGTGAGCAATTGCTGGAAGACCTGGATTTCGAATTGCTGCCTTTCGCCGATAAGCATCTGTGCTGTGGTTCGGCGGGTGCCTATTCCGTATTGAACCCGAAGATTGCGCTTGAACTGCGCGACCGAAAATTGAGCGCTATTCAAACCGGTATGCCCGACGTCATTATTTCGTCGAACATGGGGTGCATCAGCCACTTGCAAAGCGGCACCCAAACGCCTGTGAGGCATTGGGTAGAAGTGGTGGATGAGCGCTTGCAACAGCGTTAGTCACACATACAAAGGCCGGCGAGTTGCCGGCCTTTGTATGGGGATCAAGCCGAATCGATTACTCGATGGCTTTCACCATATCTTCCAGCACTTTCTTTGCGTCACCAAACACCATCATGGTGCGATCCATGTAAAACAACTCGTTATCCAGTCCGGCATAGCCTGACGCCATAGAACGCTTGTTCACAATGACAGTGCGTGCTTTGTAGGCTTCCAGAATAGGCATGCCAGCAATCGGAGAGTTGGGGTCATTCTTTGCCGCAGGATTTACGACATCGTTGGCACCTAGCACGAGCACCACATCAGTTTGCGCGAGTTCGCCGTTGATATCGTCCATTTCGAACACTTGGTCGTACGGCACTTCGGCTTCAGCCAAAAGCACGTTCATGTGACCAGGCATGCGACCCGCGACAGGGTGGATGGCGTACTTGACCGTTACACCTCGTGCCGTCAGTTTTTCAGCCAATTCCTTTAACGCATGTTGTGCACGAGCCACCGCCAGGCCGTAGCCGGGAACGATGGTGACACTTTCCGCGTTACTCATCAGGAATGCCGCATCGTCTGCACTGCCAGACTTGACGCTGCGTTGCTGGCCATCTCCTGCTGCTGCGGGACCCCCAGCCTGTCCGCCGAACCCGCCCAGAATCACATTGAAGAACGATCGGTTCATCGCCTTGCACATGATGTAGGAAAGAATGGCACCTGATGAACCTACCAATGAGCCGGCGATGATCAGCATGGGGTTGTTCAGCGAGAACCCGATGCCGGCGGCGGCCCAACCGGAATAGCTGTTCAGCATCGAGACCACGACGGGCATGTCGGCCCCGCCAATGGGGATGATGATAAGCACGCCGAGCACAAATGCGACGAGGGTCATGATGATGAACGGCGTCCATTCCTGCGTCATCATGAACCACAAACCGCATCCAAGCATGATCAGTGCAAGCACGAGGTTCAATATGTGCTGGCCGCGAAAGACGACGGGTGCACCTTGGAAAAAACGGAACTTGTATTTGCCCGACAGCTTGCCAAACGCAATGACAGAACCCGAGAACGTCAGGGCACCTACGAATGTGCCGATGAAGAGTTCAAGTCGGTTGCCCTTGGGAATCAGGGTGCCAGCCTCAACAATGCCAAATGCGTGCGGTTCTGCGACCACGGCAACGGCAATAGCGACCGCGGCCAGGCCGATCATGCTGTGCATGAATGCCACCAGCTCGGGCATTTTGGTCATCTCGACCCGCTTTGCCATGATCGTGCCAACGGTGCCGCCGATTAGCAGACCCAGCAGCACCCAACTCAGGCCGATGCCTGCGGTGTCCGCCCGCGCCAACGCGACGATGAGGGCCGCCGTCGTGAGCACGGCGATGGCCATGCCGGCCATGCCGAACAGGTTCCCCAGACGTGATGTTGTGGGATGCGATAGACCTTTAAGTGCCTGAATAAAACACACCGAGGCGACGAGATAAAGCAGCGTGACAACATTCAATGAAATCATTGGGCTCGCTCCTTGGCCGGCTTCTTGTCCTTTTTCTTGAACATTTCAAGCATGCGCCGTGTCACGAGAAAACCGCCAAATACATTGACTGATGCCAACGCAACCGCGAATACGCCCATGCCACGTGCCAGTCCCCCTTCGGTCAGTGCCGCCGCGAGCATGGCGCCAACAATAATGATGGCTGAAATTGCGTTGGTGACAGCCATCAATGGCGTGTGCAGCGCAGGCGTGACATTCCACACTACGTGATACC
Source organism: Achromobacter deleyi (assembly GCA_040391965.1). GTDB lineage: Bacteria > Pseudomonadota > Gammaproteobacteria > Burkholderiales > Burkholderiaceae_B > Achromobacter > Achromobacter deleyi_B. The sequence continues at coordinate 4,332 of JBEBWV010000070.1, forward strand.
CCACGTAGATGGCCAACACGAAGATGATCAGGTTAATAAGGGTAGGGCTGATGGCTTCCATGTCTCAGGTTCTCCGCGTCACAATGCCGCCTTCACATACAAGGCAAGCCGCTACTATTTCGTCTTCACGCTGAATGGCCAGCGCCCCGTCCGGACTCGTGATGAGTTTGAGAAAATCCAGAATATTTCGCGCATAGAGCGCCGAGGCGTCAGTGGCAACCAATCCGGGCAAATTAGTGAGGCCGATTAGCGTGACACCATGCTTTTCCACGACCAGACCTCGTTCTGAAAGCGGGCAATTGCCGCCGCGCTCCACAGCCAGATCAACCAGCACGGAGCCGGGTTTCATGGCCTGCACGGTTTCCGCTGACACAAGAATTGGCGCCGGACGCCCTGGAATCAAGGCAGTCGTCACGACGATGTCTGCTTGCTTGCAGCGCTCGGACACCAAGGCCGCTTGCCGCGCCATCCAGGCAGCAGGCATCGGTCGCGCATAGCCGCCGACCCCTTGCGCAATTTCGCGTTCCTCATCCGTTTCAAAGGGCACGTCAATGAACTTGGCCCCCAGCGATTCGACTTGCTCACGCGCCGCCGGGCGGACATCAGAGGCCTCCACCACGGCACCCAGGCGCTTCGCGGTGGCAATGGCCTGCAAGCCTGCTACGCCGGTGCCAAGCACCACCGCTCTGGCCGCTTTTAGCGTGCCGGCCGCAGTCATCATCATGGGAAAGAGCCGACCGTAATAGTGCGCGGCCAGCAGTACGGCTTTGTAGCCTGCCAGGTTGGCCTGCGACGACAGCACGTCCAGACTTTGGGCGCGTGTAATGCGCGGGGCGGCTTCCAGCGCAAAGCCAGTTATGCCGGCCGTAGCCATGAGCGCCAGACCTTCTGCATCGAAGGGATCAAGCATGCCGACCACAGCAGTGCCCGTTTTCATGTGACCCAATTCACTCGTTGAAGGTGCGCGCACTTTCAACACAAGTTCGCAGCCCAAGGCCTCTTCGGCGGTGCCTAGCGTGGCACCCGCGGCCTCATAAGCGTCATCAAGGTAGCGTGCCGCACTACCTGCTCCTCTCTCCACGACGACTGTATGTTTGCCGCCAATATATTTCTTGACGGTTTCTGGTGTTGCCGCGACACGGGTTTCCCCATCTCGAGTTTCTAGCGGTATTCCGACACGCATTGACGCTTCTCCTCAGAAGGTTCCGCGTAGTTATACACGAATCAGCCAGAATTCCAGAGAGGGAAAGCCCAATTGCGCGGCTCAAAAAAAGAGCTCCATGACTGGCATGGAGCTCACGGGTTGTTCACCCGAAACGTCAACCCAGGTCGATTAAGATCGGGCTGTTACTGGCGTGCCTACGTCCGGCGTCAGGCCGTCTGCACGCGAGTCCAGTTGATGAGCGCAGCGGTCAGCTCGCCCAAGTGTGCTTTGAGGCGTCCGTAATTTTCGGTGGGGCGCAAAGTAACTTCGTCCATGTACAACTTGCGATTGATCTCAATTTGCAAGCTGTGCCGGCCTTCATGAGGGCGGCCAAAGGCGCGCACCAATTCGACGCCCTTGTACGGATCATTCACCGTGACGTCGTAACCCCGAGCGCGCAGCCACTCTGCGATGAACTCGCGAAATGCAGGATCGCTGGTGCTGCCATCACGGTCGCCGAGCACGAAGTCCGGATGCACCAGACCAGGACGGTCCGTGGCGAACGCACCCGCGACGCTCGGCATCGAATGACAGTTGATATGCCAAACCTTGCCAAATTTTGAATGTGCAGCGTCGAGCACCTGACCTAGTGCAGCGTGGTAAGGCTTCCAGCAGGCTTCGATACGATGTTTGACTTCATCGATCGACAACTTACGCTTGTACAACGGCGTGCCATCATCCAGCATGCGCCAGATCAGCCCTTTACCCAATTTCACTTTCGGCGACTCGTTGATGTGACCGGACCAGGGCTGGTCCAGCAGCAGCGCATCGATTTCATCCGGCGCACGATTCGCATCGATGTAGCTGCGCGGAAACGCTGCAGCAATCATCGGTACGCCCATTTCCAGTGCGTCGCTCCACAGGTCATCTACCCAGGTGTCTTCAGCTGTACGCAACGCGCCGAGCTCTACCGCGGGAGCGAAGTCCGGCGGATAAGCCGTCCCGCTGTGAGGGGAGTCCAGCACGAGGGGCGCGCAATGCGCCGAATTCGGATATTGCTTCGGCTGGTCAAGCCGATAAGACAAAGGTTGGGTAATTATCATAGTGGGGTACAGCTTTTAATAATTCGGTAGTGGCCTTCGCGCCAACTGACGCGAAGGCCGAAGATCGGTTAGTCGATCTTCACGTTGGCTTCTTTCGCAATACGCTTGTTCTTGGCGATTTCCGCCGCGATTTGCGCACCGAATTCAGCCGAAGTGTTGGCGGCTGGGGCTGCACCCATGCCTTCCAGGCGTGTCTTCACGTCCGGATCCATGCTCACTTTCTGTACGGCAGCATTCAGCTTGGCCAGAACCGGGGCCGGCAACTTGGCCGGGCCAACCAAACCGAACCACGATGCGTCGTTCACGGCGGGCAGGCCAACTTCAGCAAACGTCGGCACGTTCGGCAACGCAGCGACTCGCTGGGGCCAGGCAACGGCCAAGGCGATCAGACGGTCAGATTGAACGTGGGGCAGCGTGGAGGGCAGGTTGTCGTACAGGACGTCAACTTGGCCAGCCAGCGCATCATTCAGTGCCGGGCCGACACCGCGGTAAGGCACGTGCATAAGATCCGTGCTCGAAGCCATCTTGAACAGTTCACCCATCATGTGTGAGACCGAACCATTGCCAGCCGACGCGTAAGTCAGCTTGCCCGGTTCTTTCTTGGCCAACGCGATGAACTCAGCCATATTCTTGGCGGCAACCTTGGGGTTGATCGTCATGATGTTGGGCACGGCAGCCAGGTTCGAAATCGGCGTAAAGTCCTTCACACCATCGAACGGCAGATTCGGGTAGATGGCCGGATTGATGCCGTGCGTGCTGACCGTGGCGATACCCAAGGTGTAGCCGTCCGGTGCGCTGCTGGCAACAAAGGCGCTGCCAATGGAGCCGCCGGCACCGCCGCGGTTTTCCACGACAACGGTCTGGCCCAATTCCTTGCTCAGCTTGTCAGCGAACATACGGCCGACGATGTCGGTCGTGCCTCCGGGCGGGAAGGGGACGATCAGGCGAATCGCCTTGGTTGGAAATGCGTCTTGCGCAAGCGCAACAGTGGTGGTCCATGGTGAGCTCATGGCCGCTGCGGCGACGCACAGGCTCAGAATGACATTACGGCGTTGCATGTTTTCCCCTAGGAAGATTTATGAATTCGAATGCAGTGAGGCAGACCCGCTGATTTTTGTCTCCGGGCCGGGTTTGCGCAAACGAAAGATTCTCCGTAAGCTATGACTTTTTTTCATGGCTGTTTGGTGTGAAATCGTCGCCATGAATTTACATATACTTACGTATGCGCCGATTCTGTCCATCGTTGACTGACCTTCAGGCGTTTGAAGTTGCCGCCAGACACTGTAGTTTCACGCGTGCTGCCCAAGAGCTCTGCGTGACGCAGGGGGCGGTCAGTAAACAAGTGAAACATCTTGAAGAGTTCGTCGGAGTAGAGCTATTCCTGCGAATCAGGCAAGGGCTCGTGCTGACCGAGGCCGGGCGAAGCTATCTGACGAAAGTCCAGGCGGGCTTGGGCCAGATCGAGGCAGCCACCATAGAGCTGATTGCGCACCAGGGACAAGGTGGCACATTGCACCTGACCTGTATGCCCACATTTGGCGCGCGCTGGCTGATTCCGCGCCTGACTGCGTTTATGCGTCTGCGACCGGACATCCATGTGGAGTTTCTGCCTCACCGGCAGGGCTACGATTTTTCCACGCCTGAGCTGGACGTCGCGGTACGTTTTGGCGAAGGGGTTTGGCCCGGGAGTGGTGCTGATTACATTGTGGGTCGAGAGATATTGCCCGTTTGTAGCCCCAAGCTCATACCGGGCGGCTGTCAGTCTCCCGCTGATCTACAGAACTATCCGCTGCTGCACCATACTTCTGCATTGGAAGGTTGGCGCGATTGGTTCGAGAGCGCCGAGTGCGATACACGACGCAGTTTTGAAGGTGCTCGGTTTGATCAATATGCGCTGCTCTCACAGGCCGCCGCTGCCGGCTTTGGCGTAGCCTTGATCCCGCGCTGCCTGATTGAAGATGAATTGCGCGATGGCAAGCTTACGGCGGCAATTCAGTTGCCGATTCGGGCGCGCCAGGGCTATTACCTTTGCTATCCGGAACAAAAAGCGAATCTTCCCAGCCTGCAGGCCTTTCGCGCATGGCTAATGGAAGTGTCGCGCGTGGCAGAGCCGCGGCCTGACGAAAGTATCGTCGCATTAAAATAATCCCATCATGACCCAAACATCTACTAAGAAAGGCCGCGTTGTTGTCGGCATGTCTGGCGGCGTCGATTCTTCGGTGACCGCATGGTTGCTCAAACAACAAGGCTATGAAGTTATCGGCTTGTTCATGAAGAACTGGGAAGACGATGACGACTCCGAATACTGCTCTACCCGCCAGGATCTGCTGGACGCGGCCAGCGTTGCAGACTTGGTGGGCGTAGATTTCGAGTTCGTGAATTTCGCCGCTGAATACAAAGACCGCGTGTTCGCCGAATTTTTGCGTGAGTATTCCGCGGGTCGCACTCCCAACCCAGACGTGCTTTGCAATGCCGAGATCAAATTCAAGGCATTTCTCGACCACGCCATGGCTTTGGGCGCCGAACATATTGCGACCGGCCACTATGCGCGCGTGCGTGCGGTAGCCGACGAGCAAGGCACGCAATATCAACTCTTGAAAGCCGCTGACGGCACGAAAGATCAGAGCTACTTTCTGCACCGTTTGAATCAGGCGCAATTGTCTCGGACGTTGTTTCCCCTGGGTGACATTCAAAAGACTGAAGTACGGCGCATCGCTCACGAAATTGGGTTGCATAACGCGGCCAAGAAAGACTCCACCGGTATTTGTTTTATTGGCGAGCGACCTTTTCGCGAGTTCCTCAATCGCTATTTGCCCACCGAGCCGGGACGTATCCTGACGCCGGATGGACAGCAGATCGGGCGTCACGACGGGCTTTCTTTCTATACGCTGGGGCAGCGCAAAGGATTGGGAGTGGGGGGCGTGAAGGGGCGTCAACGCGAGGACGGCACGGCGGAGGCCTGGTTCGTCGCGCGCAAAGACCTTGAGAACAATGTGCTCTATGTGGTGCAGGGGCACGACCATCCGTGGCTGCTCTCCAATCGCCTGCAGGCACAAGATGCGAGTTGGGTGGCAGGTCATCCGCCTCAAGTCGGGGCCTACGCTGCGAAAACGCGGTACCGGCAAACGGATGCGCCTTGCACGTTGGCCGAGGCAGCAGACGATAAATTTGCGCTCGAATTTCGTGATGCGCAGTGGGCCGTGACTCCCGGGCAGTCCGCGGTGCTCTATGACGGCGATATCTGCCTTGGTGGCGGCATCATCGTCTGATTGCGCGTGGTAACGGCGTAGCCCACGCCACGAAAGCAAACATAAAATTAGAATAATGTATACGATTCGTGCTTGGCCGCTCTGCGCTCACTTGCGGAGCACGAACCTATACATAAAAAGGAGAGGGAAGTGGATGTAACGATGTTGATTTGCCTGTTGATTCTGGGCGGAGTGGTTGGGTTCTCCGCAGGTCTATTGGGCATAGGGGGCGGTATGGTGCTCGTGCCATTCCTGACCATGTTGTTTGCATGGCAAGGAATGCCTGCAGATCTCGTGGTGCACGCCGCTATCGCTACCTCCATGACGTCCATTCTCTTTACGTCGATTTCGAGCGTGCGTGCGCATCAGCAAAAAGGCACGATCAAGTGGAATATTGTCTGGGCGATGGCACCCGGCATTATTGTCGGTGGCTTGATCGCCGGTGGTGCCGTTTTTGCGGCATTGAATACGTTCTGGTTGTCACTGTTCTTTGCTCTGTTTGTTGGTTATTCCGCCTGGAGCATGCTGCGTAACAAGAAACCCAAGCCCAGCCGTCAGATGCCAGGATTGGTGGGTACCAGCGCCGCAGGCGCCGGTATAGGCTTTCTGTCGGGTCTGGTCGGGGCGGGTGGGGGCTTCTTGTCAGTGCCATTCATGGTTTGGTGCAACGTCGCGCTGCATAACGCGGTGTCGACTTCGGCAGCGCTGGGTTTTCCCATCGCGCTGGCCAACAGCATGGGCTATGTCATATCGGGTCTGCAGGAAGAAACCTCGCGGCCAGGCATGCTGGGGTATATCTATTGGCCGGCGTTGCTGGCGCTGGTGTGCACAAGCGTTCTGACGGCTCCTCTGGGTGCTCGCATGGCTCATCGACTGCCAGTAAATACCTTGAAGCGGGTATTCGCGTGCCTATTGTTCGCACTCGCGGCTTATATGCTCAGCAAGGCTTGGCAGACGTATTCAATGTAGGGCCTTAAGCGACGTCACACCTCGTAGAAAGGCTTGCCCCGCACAGCAAAACGGCCGCTTGAAGCGGCCGTTTTGCTATATCAGGAAGTGCTTATGCAACGGGTTGTGGAGGCGCCGAGTCGATGAACGACTGACGGGCCGACAACTTGTCGTAGAGGCGTTCCAGATTCGGGTGGTTGACGCGCCACTGCACGGCGTCAAAGCGCAAGTCCAGATAACCCAAAGCACAGCCAACCGCAATATCGGCCAGGCTGTAGTTCACGCCCATGCAATGCGGGTTGTCGCCCAGGCTTTTATCCATGGCGTCCAGGCCTGCGCTGATTTTGCTGTACTGGCGTTCAATCCAGTCGGCGCTGCGCTGAGCCTCTGGGCGCTGGTTTTCCTTGACGATGGTTACGCAGGCATCAAGTACGCCATCACCGATGGCTTCCCAGCATTTGACCGCAGCGCGATCGCGGCCTGGCTGGGGAATCAAGCGGGCAACAGGGGATAGTGTGTCCACATATTCGACGATAACGCGGGAGTCGAATAGTGCGCCACCGTCTTCCATGACGAGGCAGGGTACTTTACCCAAGGGGTTGTACGTTTGGATCTGCGTGTCGGCGGACCAGACGTTTTCGAGTTCAAGCCGGTAATCCAGCTTTTTCTCTGCCATAACGATACGCACTTTGCGTACGTAAGGACTGGTAAGCGAGCCGATCAGTTTCATGGAGTCACAAGCATAGTCGGAAAGCGGCCGAAGTATACCAGCATGCGTCACGGAGAGCCGTGAGGCTAGAGGAACGGCCGGGACCCAGCCAGTTTGCCACAATGTGTGGCCTCCTCGAATGATAAAATCGATTCGGTATTCTCTTTCCTCGCTTTTTTAATCTCAGACCATGCAAATCGCCAACCAACTTACCCAACTTAATGCCCTTTCGCCATTGGATGGCCGTTACGCCTCACGGGGAGATTCGTTGCGTGGCCTGCTGTCTGAAGCGGGGTTTATGGCGCACCGGGTCGAAGTCGAGGTGGCTTGGCTCGTCGCTCTGTCTGATGCCGGTTTGCCCGAGCTGCCCACTTTCTCGTCGGCTGCGCGCGAACGCCTCGCCCTCCTGGTGCGTGATTTTTCGGAGGCGGATGCGGCCCGCATCAAGGACATCGAGCGCGTCACCAACCATGATGTGAAGGCCGTCGAGTATTGGCTCAAGGAAAAAGTTGCGGATGACGCTGAGTTGGAGCGAGCTGCCGAGTTCATCCACTTCGCCTGCACATCCGAAGACATCAACAACACGTCGCACGCGCTGATGCTGTCGCGAGCCCGCACGGAAGTGGTAGTGCCGCGTTTGCGTGAAATGGCCGAGAAGCTGAACGCGCTGGCCATCGCGCACGCTGAGCAGCCAATGTTGGCACGTACGCACGGTCAGCCTGCCAGCCCGACCACCCTGGGTAAGGAATTCGCCAACGTCGCCGCGCGTCTTGTGCGAGCTATCGCCGCTGTCGAGGCAGTGCAGCCGCTGGCCAAAATGAATGGTGCTACCGGCAACTACAACGCTCACTTGTCCGCTTATCCAGAAATTAACTGGCCAGCATTCAGCGAGCGTGTATTGACAGGTCTTGGGCTGACGCAAAACCGCCACACCATTCAGATCGAACCGCACGACTGGATGGCTGCGCTGTTTGACGCGATTGCTCGCGCCAACACTATCGTGCTGGATCTCGATCGCGATATCTGGGGCTACGTTGCGCTGGGCTACTTCAAGCAGCGTCTACGTGAGGGCGAGGTGGGCTCGTCCACCATGCCGCACAAGGTCAACCCCATCGACTTCGAAAACTCCGAAGGCAATTTGGGCCTGGCCAATGCCGTCTTGCGTCACTTGTCGGAAAAACTGCCCGTTTCGCGTTGGCAGCGAGACCTGACGGACTCAACCGTCTTGCGTAACCTGGGCGTGGCGCTTGGCTATTGCCTCGTAGCGTGGGACGCCTGCATGCGTGGCCTGGGCAAGTTGGAAGTCAACACAGCGGCCATCGATGGCGATATCGACGCTTGCTGGGAAGTGCTGGCTGAGCCCGTCCAGACCGTCATGCGTCGCTATGGTCTGCCGCAGCCCTATGAGCAGCTCAAGGCATTGACGCGTGGCAAGGGCATCACTGAAGAGGCTCTGCGTGAGTTCATTCAGGGCCTTGCATTGCCAGAAGATGCCAAGACTCGCTTGCTCGTCATGACGCCGCGCTCTTATTTGGGGCTAGCCGTCGAGTTGGCTCGGGCGGTATAGTCGCGCCAACCCGCGCACGCTCGTCCGTGCGCGGTTCTTGGGGTAACTACGGGAGATTGCACATGAAGAAGTTGTCTACGCTTGCCGCATTGGCCTGTGTGGCGCTGGCTCCGCTCTGGTCCACGCCTGCCGCGGCCCAGTTCGCCAAGCCTGAAGACGCGATTAAATATCGTCAATCGGCGCTCACGCTGATGGCGTCGCACTTTGGTCGTATGCAGCCGGTCATCAAGGGGCAAGCTCCTTACGACAAAGCGCAGATCAAGGCCAACGTGGATCTGCTTAAAACGTTGTCCACGTTGCCCTGGGCAGGCTTTGCACCGGGCACTGAGGGCGGTGCTGCTCGCCCTGAGGTCTGGAGCGACGCTGCGGGTTTTAAGCAAAAGCAGGAGGCTCTTGAAGCTAATGTCGTGAAGCTTTCGGCTGCTGCAGATGCGGGTGATCTGGACAAACTGCGCGTGGCATTTGGTGATGTCGGTGCTAGCTGTAAGGCCTGCCACGACGTGTATCGCGCCAAGAAGTAAAAGCAAGAAAACAATCGTGCGAAGCGTTTTTATAGGCGCAAAAAAACCCGGTTCGAACCGGGTTTTTTTTCGTCTGTAAAAACGATCTAGAAGGACATGCTGCCGACAACCTCAAGGGATCGAATCCAAAGAATCAGGCCTGTGATGCAGGCGGCCAGCAAGATGGCGCGGATCCACACCACAATGCCGTCTTGTGCGGGTTCGGTGCCAGGCGGAACGCTTTTGGCTTCCACATCCCCCACAATCATGGCGCGCACCAAACGCTTGCGACGCACGATGGCGTACCAGGCAACCGCCAATAGATGCAGGGCGATCAGGCCAATAATTATCCATTCGTTGAATTTATGCCACGACGTCAACAGACTCGCTGTGGATTCACTCACGTGAGCAAATAGTGGGCCTTGCGTCATGATGTCGTCGGTGGCGAAAAGCCCGGTGGTGGCCTGAAAACCGATGACTGCAAGCAGGGCAATCACCGACAGGGCGCCAAGCGGATTGTGGCCGGCGGGCGGTGCTGCGCCGTTGAGGTACTTTGCCAGCGCCTTCGGGCCGCGCACAAAGGTGGCAAAGCGTGCATATCTTGGGCCTATAAAACCCCAGACCAAGCGAAAGATGATCAGTCCGAGTGCGATACAGCCAAATCTGACGTGCCATTCCATATACAGTCCGCCGAGTTTGACTGATATATAGGCGCCCACAATACAGACCACCAACGCCCAATGAAAGAGGCGGGTAGGGAGGTCCCAGATGCGTACGGCAGAACGATTGTTTTGCATAATAAAAAAGCCGCAAACCCAGTGAAGGTTGCGACTTTAGCATGCGTCCCTTTGGCAAAACCTGCGTGCTTTCAGGTTTTGCTGGCGCGATTCAACTATCCCGACGGACGGTGTGAATCGTTAATGTCATCTTAGTGCGTTGCTTTGGCGGCACGACGTACCGGTTCAATGCTGTGCACATGCTCATGGCGAAAGCGGATGCGCTGGCCGGGTGTTTTCAATGGTGCATCACCGGCAGCCTGGATTCGTTCCGTGGTGTAGGTGGTGGTGCCGTTGATGGGCGCGTTAAAAATAACGGTGGCGCGAATGGTGGGGCCATTGGCGGGCTTCAGGTATACGACGTCGCCGATATTGATCGGCATTTCGTCCAACTTCGTATGGGAAGGACGACGAGTCAGTTCCGCAGGGGTGAAATGTGTATTCATTGTGTTGCTCTCTATTTTTTAGTTATAGGTGTTGCTTCGAGCTAGGCGTCTGGCGTTTCCGGCGCATGGCGCAACGGAAATGCCGCAGGTCGATTGGGTGCGACGAGCGTCTTGCCGCTAAGAGTAGCGGCTGACAGGCGAATAGCGCGATGGCGCATATTTTTTACCGCCGACCCGCTACGCATTCGTAATTTTTTTAAGCGTAAGGAGTAGGCTGCGCAATGTGATTCAGTTCGGTCTGAGTCAAGCATTGCTGTAAGCAGCATAGTGATCGTATGGCGGTCCGGGCTGATGCCCTTCAAGTGACCTGACGAAAGCTCTCTTGGGTGAGAGTGCACTAAGGCTTTGATGTATAGGCTTCCTGGTGAGCATGAATTTCGTTTGACTACGTTTTCTTCTGAAAACGATACGAAATTTCAGGCCGCAAAAAAGAAGCTTGGTGCAAAAAGCTAACTGCTAACCAAGGACTATAACGACTTTGCCGTGGTTTGGCAAGACATTTGTGCCATTAAACCCAAACGCTGCGTCAAGAAGATGCCTGGCGCTGGGTCGGTAGGCTTTTAGGGAACGCCTCAATGCTTTGTGCCGCGTTCGTTGGCAAGCTTTTGGGCTTCGATAATCAGACTTTCGAACGCCGGTGACATTTTCAACGCGACATACGCGCCTAGGCTGCCATCGGGCAATTGCTCTGTTTCCAACTGAAGGCCTACCTGTTCCCCGTTAAAAGCTTCAGGAGCTGCTTGTAACTCCACGTAGCGTTGCAAAAGAGCATCAACTGCCTTTTGGGCATCGTTCAATGCTTCGTGTGACACCTGGCCTGCACCCAGGTATTGGTTGACGACTCGCGCCAGATCACTGGTAAAAAATACAAGTGCCGCCGCACCGCGGCAGTCAGGATGGGCGAAACCCCAGGTCTCGCTCGAGGTGTCGGCTGTGGTGTTATGGTTTTGAGTCATGTGAATAAGAGGGATACGGCTTGACGGGGAGCATGGCGGGCCGGGCAAAGTGATTCTTCCCCTTGTCGGCTCGCGTAGGAATTACGTATTTTAGGGGAAGCTGGAGTCTGAGGTCCCACCAGGAGTTGTATGCGTGGCGTTCAGGCGCAACGGGGTTTCGACAGTGATGAATAGCCTTGGTTCAGGCATGCCCTGTGTCATAACACTTCGATACCAACAAAATCTGCCTTACGCCCTGCATTGCATCAGTATCGGGATAATCTGCCCGCATAGCCGACGGGTGCCGACCTCTGGATCCGTCGGAAGGTAAAAATCAAAAAAAGTGGGTTCTGGATGATTAAAGAAGCGTTGCCTATGAGAGCGTCGTTGGGTCGGTTTGCAATGATGATTGCTGTGTTGTCGTTTGTACTGACTGCGTGCACCAATCATGAGCCTCAAGAACGGGCGGCGTTCATCTCGAAATTGCAAACCCAACTGATTGGGCCGCAAGTCATGCGGGCGCCGACCTTAGCGGAAGATGAAAAAAAGGCGATTGGCGAATACGCCAAACACTACGGCGTTATTACCAAGTTTCAAGAGACATTAAGCGACGCCGCCGGCGTGATGCAAGATGTCTTGAAGACGGAAACATTGCACACGCTGGGTGACATCATGGAGCGTCGCCAGGCGCTTGATGAGGCTCGCAAGACCCTATCTGATACGCGCCAGGCCATCATTGATGCGTTGGCTGAGGCCAACGCATCGCGTGCCAAACTCAAGATTCCGGAAGATTTAAGCGCAACGTATGAACGCGCCTTCGCGCAAACCGTTGCCGCGCCAGCGGCCGCGTTTCAACTCATGATCACGCAGATGGATGACGCTGCCAGAGATGCCATTGGTGTCGATGATTTCGTTAAAGCGCATCAAGAGGACATCGTGCTTGATGACGACGTCGCGCAGGTTCTCGCACCTTCGGTCCAGTTGCAGCTAAATGAGATGTTGGCGAGTTTGAATGCGCATTCCCCGCCTCTGGCGGCGGCACAGCAGGAATTACAGAAATTCGGTCAAGGGACGCACGAGAACGAATAGCTATTGCGACGCTAGTGCGGCAGCGCTCCTTTGTACAATGCAGATCTCGCGGCGTTGGTCGCGCTTGGGAAACACCATGGGCCAATCCCCCAGTTTGCACTACCGAACATTTTTGATTTTGCTGGCTCTTGTGACAATCGCATTTGGATGGCTGTTGTGGCCTTTCTACGGTGCCGTCTTCTGGGGGGCCGTGCTTGCAATTATTTTTGCCCCTCTTCAGCGCCGACTGGTTGCCAGTTTCAAGGGGCGCAGCAATCTGGCCGCGATGACCACGCTCATCGTGGTTATCCTCCTGGTCATTATTCCCCTGGTGCTTATTTCAGGGTCGCTGTTGCAAGAGGGCGGCAATCTTTATCAGAGCATCAAGTCGGGTGAGCTGGATTTTGGTGCCTACTTTCAACAGGCAATGAGCGCACTGCCGCCCTCCGTGCACGACAGCCTGGCACGCTTTGATCTCGCAGACATTCCGAGCTTGCAGCAAAAGCTGAGCGCATGGGCGATGCAGGCGAGCCAGTTCCTCGCGACCCAGGCACTGAGTATCGGACAAGATACTTTTCAGTTTGTGATTAGCTTTGGCATCATGCTTTACCTGCTGTTTTTTCTATTACGCGACGGCCCGCAACTCTCGAAGCGCTTGCGCCGGGCCGTGCCGCTTAGCGAAGAGCACAAGCAGCACTTATTTCGCAAGTTCACGACCGTCGTGCGCGCCACGGTGAAAGGCAATATTGCCGTTGCTGCCAGCCAAGGCATATTGGGCGGCTTCATCTTTTCAGTTCTCAGCATTCAGGGCGCGCTGCTGTGGGGCGTGATTATGGGGTTCTTGTCTCTTTTGCCAGCGATTGGTGCTGCTCTGATCTGGATGCCGGTCGCCATTTATTTCCTGTTGACGGGCGCCACGATGAAGGGCGTCGTGCTGATTCTGTTCTGCGTGCTGGTTATTGGTATGGTGGACAACGTGCTACGCCCCATTCTGGTGGGCAAGGATACGAAAATGCCCGACTACGCCGTGCTGATCTCCACTCTGGGCGGCATGGCCTTGTTCGGCCTGAACGGGTTTGTGATCGGGCCGTTGATCGCCGCGTTGTTTATGGCAAGTTGGGACCTGTTTTCCCCTGAGGATGACGCTGCCCCTAAAGAATCTTGATGGATCCTGGTCAGTCCACCTAACTGACTGGGTGTATGGTGTCACGGTGCCGGGCCCATTGTGGTCGGCACACTTATATCGGTCCCCGCCAAGAAGGAGCGTGTTGAATATGGAATGGAATCTGCACAAATCAGGTTGGATTGAAGAGCGCAATTTCGACATTGAATTCGCTGAAACGCCAGAGGGATTTCACGCCAGAGTGCGCATTTTTGGATTTCCAGTGCTCGAAGATACCAGGCATGTATTTCCCACAAAAGAACTTGCAGAAAAGGGAGCCCTGACCTTGCTGAAGTCGCAGTTCGTGGGCACTCCTGACTTCGACGAGTCCTGATATAGCGGTTTTCAAATGTAGACAAGCCCGGTATTCCGCAAGGAATACCGGGCTTGTTGCATATATAACGTAGATAAATAGGGTTCGAATGAAATTTCAAAAATGTAAGAAACGTCCAAAGGCATGAAATATTTGTTGTTTTCAAACGTATTTGGCAATATTTTGTAGTGCCGGTATTTGTCCGCGGCCGTTCATAAGAGGGGGCGTTGCAGATGAGTTGCGCAATACGAGAGCACATTCGCGCGTGCGCGCCTGCAGTTCACTCGCGCAATAGGCCTTTCGAATCGGCATGAAGAGCAGTGAGCCTGTTGTCGTGTCCGACGTGCGTCCTGCCCCTCGTTACTCCATGCGGGCGGGTCTGCTTGCTCTGGTTTTCGTGTGCATTGCACCTGCTTTAGTGATTGCCTCGATTGCGGTTCGCGAAAGCTATGTCTTGCAAAAAGAGCGCATTTTGGGTGACACCATTGTGCTCGCTCGGGCACTTGCTGCCAGCCTGGATCGCGAGTTCGCTGGCGTTCAGGCCAGCTTGCAAGTCCTTGCTGGCTCGCCAGAGTTGGCCGATGGCGATTTACAGAGTTTTCATCGACGGGCTAGTGAAGCAATCAAATTTCAGATTGCAGATTCTTACGTCTTAATTGATCGTAGTGGTCAGCAAGTGGTCAATACGCGCGTGCCTTATGGCACGGCGTTGCCTTTGACAGGTGCTCCGGGGCTGAAAACGGTATTTCAGACGCGCATTCCCGTGCTGTCAGGGTTGTTCTTGGGCCCAACCAGTGGCTTGCCGGAAATTGCTTTGGGCGTGCCGGTCATGCGCGCAGGCGAGGTCATCTACGTTTTAGCGATCGGCCTGTCACCCCAGCGCATCGGTGAGGTATTGGCCCACCAGGCATTGCGTATCGGCTGGATCGCGGCTGTGCTTGATCGGTCCGGAACCATTATTGCGCGCTCACGCGACGGCGCAACGTATGTCGGGGAAAAAGGCGTGCGCAATTTGGCATTGGCCGCCGCTGAAAGCACCGAGGGCAGTTTGGAAACCACCACTGTTGATGGCCAGCCAGTCTTTACTGCCTTTAGCCGTTTACCCTCATCTGAATGGACGGTTGCCGTCGGTGCGCCGATGGCCTTATTGACGGTGGGGCTCTACCGCTCGGTCGCCTGGGTGTTGCTGGGCGCTTTGCTCGCATTCGGTGTGGGCTTATGGCTGGCCTTTCGCTTGGCACGTCGAATGACGTCGGCGGTGCAGGGGCTGGTGGAACCTGCCCTGGCGCTTGGCAGCGGGCAAGTCGTTACCCCAAGAGCCACACGCTTGAAAGAAGCTGCCGAGGTGGGCGAGGCCTTGGTTCAGGCTTCTCATATGCTGGCGCGTGCGCAGCGCTTGGCGCACTACGACTCTCTTACCGGATTATGCAACCGTATTCTGTTTGGCGAGCTCACGATGCGGGAGTTGGCGTTGGCGCAGCGCAACGGCACGTCATTTGCCATTCTGGCTATTGATCTTGATGGCTTCAAAGCGGTTAACGATATGCATGGGCACGCGGCAGGAGACGTCGTTCTTCGAACCGTTGCAGAGCGAATTCTTGCAGCAATCCATGCTTCGGATGTTGCCGCGCGTTTAGGGGGCGATGAGTTCGCTGTTCTATTAATGGGAGCCGAGCTGAAGCGCGCTCGTGAGACGGCACAGGCTCTGGTTGAGTGCCTTTCTGAACCGTATCATGGGGTGCTCCCGGCGGTGTCGGCCAGCGTTGGCATTGCCGTATTTCCAGAATCCGGCGTGACGATGCTGCAACTTCTCGAACGTGCAGACGTGGCGCTTTACAAGGCTAAGGGGTCGGGCAAACGCCGCGTGGCCTCCGATCACTGATAATGGCGGCGCATTTGCCAAGCCATTCCCCTTGTGTGGATGCTCATGTGAACATCCTCCCTGTACCGGCTGGACTCCTTGGCCGAGACACGGGTGATCGTGCGTGGATTTAGATAAAAAATATGAATTCGTCCGCATCCTCTCGCATGGCCACCGCTTGCGGTCTGATGGCTATCGTGCTTTGGAGTACGGTTGTCGGTCTGATACGAAGCGTGAGCGAGCACTTCGGGCCGATCGCGGGTGCGGCCCTAATTTACAGTGTGGGCACGTTTTTTCTGTTCATGCTGCTGGGCGTTCCACGACTGCGGACATTTCCGCGCGCTTACCTGGTGGCGGGCAGCGTTCTGTTTGTGGCCTATGAAGTTTGTTTATCGCTATCGTTGGGATTCGCGCTGGACAGAACCCAAGCCATTGAGCTGGGTATCGTTAACTATCTTTGGCCGTGTCTTACCGTTGTACTGGCCATTCTCTTTAACGGACAAGCTGCGCGTTGGTGGGTAATTCCCGGCATTGTGCTGGCGGTTAGCGGGATCGCTTGGGTGATGAGCGGTGGTGAAGGGCTGTCGCTGTCTCGAACGCTCAGCAATGTATCAAGCAACCCGCTGAGCTATGGCCTGGCGTTCGGCGGCGCGTTGATTTGGGCGGTGTACTGCAATGTGACCAAGCGCTGGGCGAACGGGAAGAACGGCGTGGCCTTATTTTTCTTACTGACGGCCGTGGTGCTGTGGGGGAAATATGCGTTGAATGCCGTAGCGATTCCGGCTTTGTCTGCGGAGGCAGTCATTGAGTTGTGGATCACGGGTGCGGCGATGGCGGCGGGATACGCCTTGTGGAACAAGGGTATTTTGCACGGCAACATGACATTGCTGGCAAGTGCCTCTTACTTTACCCCGGTGCTCTCCACAGTGTTTGCTGCCGCCTGGTTGAACACAGCACTCGCACCTGCTTTCTGGCAAGGGGTCGCCATGGTGACGGCGGGGTCATTAATATGCTGGGCTGCAACAAGAGCGCGCTCAGCAACGTGAATGCCGACAGCACAACATAAATAAGGGCTGGTGATGATGCACCGGCCCTTATTTGTGAGGATTACTCGATGGATTGTGCAATGGCGTATGCCATCGGAATCAAGAGCAAAAATGCAAAGGTGGAACTAATAATGGCCGCAGAGACCTTCAAGACCGGCTCCGGCCCCGCGCTTCTGACAGTTTGAACCAAGAGTGCAACGATACCCATTACGACCATACAGCCAATGAATGCCAAGTAACTCATGATGTCTCCGTCCTCACCTGTTTTGGGATGTCGGCGCCGCACTGAGTGCGGTCTTTTTTCTAATTGCAGTTTGATTGTGCGCCTGTATTTATAAGAATGGCCCTAGGGTTTTCCTTTGCTCGCGCATAATTGCTATACGATCAGAAAAATAAAACCACAATAAGGGAGACTTATGCCGCACCGGCTACGCCCAGGAACCCGCGCCACCTTGCAGGTGCGCCAACTGGAATCTGGCGAGTTCGCCTGGATAATTACGCTCATGGACCCCGATTCGGGCAATGTGCGCAGCACGACCTATTCCCCTGAGCGGTTTACGAGCACAAGCGAGGCCTCACGTGAAGGCAAGGCCGCCGTGAAAACGATGCTGGCGGACTCGGATATTGATCGGATGGCCATTGCACCGTTGAAATAACTAAAACGGGGATCCAGAATCTGGCTGGTTTTTTTCATACGGATGCGCTGGTCGACATTGCTTATTGCAGACTGCGTGCACGTAGATGACTTTTCACAGGGCAGGCGGCGAGCAGACTATGCAAAGCAGAAGTCTTGAACAGCAAATACTTAAACGGTCTTTGTTGTGTACGGTATTGATTGCGAGCCTGGGTATCGGTTTTGGTGTTCTTAGTAGTTCGCTGTCCATCATCTTTGACGGTATGTTCTCTGCCGTAGACGCCGCCATGTGCAGCTTGGCGCTGCTAGTGACTCGGCTGCTCGGTCAGCAAGCCAGTCGGCGTTTCCAGAGAGGGTTTTGGCATATTGAACCCTTGGTATTGGCATTTAACGGCAGTCTTCTCGCTGTGCTCTGTTTTTACGCGTTCATCAATGCCGTTAAAGGTTTGCTTGAAGGCGGGCGCGAGCTTGAGTTTGGGTGGGCCATTGTCTACGCCCTCATTGTCAGCGTGATTTGCTTCACCATGTTCTTCAATCAACGTCGTATTAACCGCAGCATCGAATCAGAGCTCATAGCGCTCGATACCAAGAGCTGGTTCATGTCGGCGAGCATCAGCTCCGCGCTGTTGATTGCCTTCTTCACGGCATGGTTGCTGGAAGGCACGCGTTTTGATTACCTCACGCCTTTCATTGATCCTGGCGTCTTGGCGCTATTGACGCTGATATTGATTCCCGTGCCAATAGGTACGGTCGTCAGTGCGATCAAGGAAGTGCTGCTCATTACGCCTGACGATCTGGACGAAACCTTGCGCACGTTGATGCAAACGCTGACGCAAGAGTACGGATTTGAGGAGTATTCGCACTATGCGACGCGCGTGGGGCGAGGACTCTTCGTTGAGGTGCATATCGTGGTGCCGGAATCGATGGAGCAGGCTGGTATTACTCAACTTGATTTGATTCGAGACAGAATCTCGAACACGATTGGTGAATCTGGTCCGGATCGTTGGCTGACCGTGGCGTTTACGCGCAACAATCGTTGGCTGTGAGCCATTATTAGCTGCCCATACTCTGAGCGACAAAAATGGTCGCTCAACCTCGATCTACAAGTGACGTGTAGCGAGAGCCGTGTGTAGTTGCTGGCTGGTGTTAGTCCATTACCGCCAGGGGGACCCTAATCGCCTTGATAATCGCGCCGCATTTGAGACGATAGGTGGAGCCACGTACCCATGTAACCGGGTCTCCGTTTGCCAGGCGGCATCGGGTCAATATTGTTTCGGCCCTTTCTTGGTCGATGCAATCATGGGGCGGCTTCTCCCGGAAGCGATAGCGCTCGATGCGGAACAGACTGCCCGTGGGCGACGTGGCAAGCACGTCAGAGAGCCTGCGGCAGGATAGTGGCATTTCATTGCTCCTCGATACAACGGAATGTTTACTGACTGATTCCTGAATATCGTACCGAGGAAGCGACTTTAATACCCTCCTTCTGTTGGACTACAGCTTCGCCTCAATCGAATCCACGCGAACGCAGTTTCTTCCCTGATCTTTGGCACGGTACATAGCGGCGTCCGCCAGTCTAAGTGCTTGCCCCTGATTCTGGTTGGATAGCGGGCAATGGGCTACCCCAATCGAGATGGTGACATGTCCGACAGGTGGTATTTCCGCTCTTTCCACATGTTGGCGCAGGCGCTCTGCAATCCGGGTTGCCTCTTCAATGCCGATGCCAGGCAATAGCATCAGGAACTCTTCGCCGCCACTACGACAAAGCAGGTCCGAGCTCCTGGAACATTCGCGCATCAACTGAGCCACGCGCTTGATGACTTCGTCACCGACGGCATGGCCAAACGTATCGTTGACGCACTTGAACCTATCGATATCGAGAGCCAGTATTGCGAAAGCCTGATTCGCGCTTTTCCACTGTTCGAGCATGGCTTGCAAGCCGCGGCGGTTTTGCAGGCCTGTCATTGGATCTGTGATGCTCTCCTGATTCAAACTTCCAATCTTTTCCTGCAGATAGCTAAAACCGGTCAGGACAGCACGCTTCAAGTGTTCAACCTCGAAGTACCACGCCTTAATGGCGGTGACCCGTTGCATGGCAACGGTGGCATCTTTCTTTTCAACATTTTTGGCCAATTGCCAAAGCGGCCTGGAAATAAGGGCTGCGCACCACCAAATTCCGAGCAGCGATAACAACGCCAGTGGGATGGTGTTGCGCAAGACGTCCGTGGTTAAACGGTAAAGCGACCCGAGCGTGCCCGCCGTGGGCCGCTGGGCAACGACACCCCAGCCGCTGCGAGGCACCGGTGCATAACCCGCAAGCATGTCTTCGCCCAGAGTGTTTATCAAACGCTGCGCGCCCGCCTCGCCACGCATGACAGCCTGGATTACGGGATTGCCTTCTACCTTGTCACCGACACGGGAGGGGTCGCGGTGATAGAGAAGGCGGCCTTCGCTATCGACCACATAAATGTAAGAGCCGTCACGATAGTCGTGACTACCCAACAGACTGTGAAGGATGCCTTGTCCTTTCAGGTGAATCGTGCCCGCCACATAGCCCATGTATTCCCCGCCCACGGTGAAGATGGGCTGAGATAAATGGACCAGCAAATTACCTGCGGCGGAGACAAAGGGCTTACTGATAGTGGGGCGTTGTTTTCGCTGCGCCACCGTGTTGCCTGGACTGTCCAGGGGTTTGCCTTCAAGGGTCGGCATGATGGGCGACATCGCAAGAACCATGGCGTTCTGATCCACGATGAGCACCGAGCTGAATCCATCCGTCTGTTGCTGCACTCGCGTGGCCTCTGCAAGGAGTCGTCCGCTCGTCAGGTCAGATGACGCGATAGCTGCGGCGCTATACGCCAATTGTTGTTGCGCCTCTCTAAGGAACCTGTCGGTGCTTTCGGCAAGTTTTCTTGCGTAGACCCGATTGGATTCAAGCGTGGTCGCGATGAGTTGTTCGCGTTGCACGCCATGACTGGCGTGAAGCGTGTTGACCAGGGCGATCGCAGAGCTCAAGAACGCCAGGGTGAGAATCAGCCGACGAAGATCAATCCGCAAAGAGGGGAGAAAACGCATCCGACAGCATCCAACGCACGATGGCTTAGAGCGCACCGTGCAACAAAAGATTGATACAACGAGGGCGCACGACTGGCGAGAGCGAAGGATTGTAGTCGCTCAGCTACCGCTAGTTAGCGGCAGTCAGGTGACTAAGATCGACAGATGTGGAGCGAGGTTGACTATGCGTCAGCCCGGAGGCCGTAGCGCAAACGTGTGCCGCTCTTCCCAATGGCTGCTGGAGTTCTCAATTAAGGTCACGGACGTGCACCAGGCTTTGATCGGACCGCGCGGGCGAAGCCGCGCCTCCAGCTCCAGGCTGGCATTCTTCGCGTGCGAAGGGTCTCCATGGGCGATAGCGAGGTGGGGTGTGATGATCAGGCGTTTCAATAACGGGAGTATCACCGCGATGTGTGCCGACACCGCAACGAGCCGACCAGAGACTCTGCAGCCGGGACCTTAACGATCAAAACCGAGATTGACATGCGGTTTAGCCAACGTAAGAAAGCACGGCGAACTCGTATCCATTGAAGCTGAATTCGGCCACTTCAGTCATGCCCATCCGGGCGTGCGCTCGTAGCGAGGCTTCGTTGTCGCGTCGGATGAACAAAATACCTTCCCGTCCGGGTTCAAGGCGTCGAAGTTCTGCAAACATCGCTTGCGCCAAGCCTTGCCCTCGCGCAGCTTCACTGACACAGATGGGGCCATATACATAGGCATCGGGCGTGCCGTGATAAGCATTAAACATCGCCTGGACGATAGCAAAATCGGCATTCATGGCGCGTGTGGTCGTCATCAGAAAACCGGAGATTTGGCCGTCGCGACGAGCCACGATCAGTGGCATATCTTGCATCATGGCTCGGACGCGTTCGCTTGGCAGGCTTGCCGATAAGGCGCCACCATTTGCAGTTTGGTTGGCAGCCTGCAATGCCAGAATGCCGTCCAGATCGGCCTCGCAGGCTTTTCCCACTACGGCCAGAGTGTCTGTCATTTGAGCTTATCCCTGTCTATTGAATAATGCCCATGCTGTCGCATTTTCAGGGCTACGAATGATCATAGCCTTTCCAAGTAGAGCGAGTAGTGCTTGCTCGGGAATGGGTAAAGCGTGCTCCTGCCGAACATATTTTCGCAATCGTGGACGAGGCTATCTGACACGGTTTGCCACAATGTCAGTCAGCACTCAGCCTGCGCTAGAATCCACCGCTTCGAATGAAAGGCCGTCGTTGATGAGATATTTTCTAATTTTGGTGGGTGCTGCTGTTGTCGCGTATTTACTGGCACGCGGCATCGCCGCTGTTATCAGCGATGGGCGCAAAAAGACCTCAGACAGAAAGGATGTTGATAGATGAGTAAGCGTCAAATCACGATTGCAGCAACTAGCGGGATTATTTTCCTGCTCATCTTGGTTCTTACGTTCGGTTCGTGGTTCCAGGTTGATCAGGGAGAGCGTGGCGTGGTGCTGCGTAACGGAAAGTTGGTGCGGGTTTCAGAGCCAGGTTTGGAATTCAAGACGCCTTTTATCGATTCCGTGACGACCGTGTCAGTACGTGACCATACGTTCGTCTTTGAACACCTGGAGGCGTATAGCTATGATCAGCAACCCGCCACCTTGCGCGTATCCGTGACCTATCGTGTGCCGCCTGAGCATGTGTCGGAGTTGTATTCGGAGTACGGAACCATCGCGAATTTGCAGATGCGGGTGCTGGAGCGCAAGACGCCCGATTCCGTCAAGAACGTATTCGGGCAATACACGGCAGTGCGCGCCATCCAGGAACGCCAGAAACTCGGTCTTGACGTCAACGCTTCCGTCCTTAAGGCGATGGAAGGAGCCCCGGTGCAGGTGATCGGCGTACAGATCGAAGAGGTTGCATTTTCGAAAGCTTATGAGCATTCGATTGAGCAGCGCATGTTGGCGCAAGTTCAGATTGAAACCACCAGGCAGCAAAAGGAAACGGCAATGATTAATGCCGAGATTCAGGTGGTGGAAGCAAAGGCAGAGGCTGACGCGCAACGACAAAAGTTCACGGCTGAAGCCGATGGCATTCGCCTGCGTGGTGACGCCGAGGCGGCGGCTATTCGCGCTAAGGCCGAAGCACTGGCGGCCAATACCAACCTGGTCAGTCTGAATGCCGTAGAAAAATGGAACGGCGTTTTGCCCGCGACGCAGATCCCGGGCGCGGCCATGCCTTTTATCGGAATCAAGTAAATCAATCGCCGTAGTGGGCGATAAGTTGGTCTGCGAAAAAAATGCAGTGGTAGAAAAGAAATGGCCCACTTCAACGTGGGCCATTTCACATCTGATGGCTAAGCAATTACTCGCTTATGTGCCAAGCTGCGGTGTTCGACTACCAGCCATTTTTGCCGATCACCGCCATGGCATCTTTCATCATGATCTTGGGGTTCTCATTGCACTGTTTGACCAATAGCGGTGTCATCTTTTGGATGCCTTCCACATTAAGGACGGCTTCTGCTGGCTTGCCCTGATGGTTCAGGGCCGCAGCGTAACTGACAGCAATTGGACGGTAGGACTCGGTAAGTTGGAGAAAGTCAGAACATTGCCATAGGGCCATCGGTTTCTTCGATTCGGCAGCATGGCCCGCTGCGGAGAAGAGTACGGTGCCCATAACGGCGGCCATCAAAAGCTGTTTCTTCATTACGTAACTCCCAATCCATGGTGTTTGCAAGGCAGTAACAACACGAAGCTCGATGTGCACCAAGCTGACTCGCCTGAAGCACTGAATCAAAGTACTTTCGACCAGGGTTCATGTCAACGGTAACTTATTACCTAATAACGGCTTTCAACACCTTCCTGCCCCATTTTTAAAGGGTCCCGACTGAATCGTAGGAATTGGACGTTTCTGCTTTCAATTAAGACGTTGGGGGTGATGGTCGCTGAAGCGTATGGTCAAAAGGTGGCATTTGCCACGTCGATACCGAGGTAGTCATCATGACTTCCAATATGCCAAGTAAACCTAGTCCCGCGCATGCTCCCGCTGCGGGCAAAGATGCCAAGACCGCAAAACCGCAAGAAACCCATTCTCCAGACAAGAAGGCAGGCGAGGGTGGGCATCAAAAGAGCCCGATGGGCTCAAAGATGCCGGGGCGATAAGAACTAATTGACGCACCCAGCACGGGTCCGGTGACGCAACGAGGCCGGGCCCACGTGCTAATTCATTAATAGTCCTATCAGCCGCATGACGGACAAGAATACGGACGAGTTAGAACGCTTCCCACGGATGCTCGAGTGTCTTGAGCTGAAGGCGCCTAAGTGCTGCGGTAAATGTTGCTGCGCCAGTGGATGCGAGATGCTAGCGAAGCTAGGCCTCTCCCGGCCTGAACATCAGATTGGATATGACTGTGCGTACTACAGTCCCGTCAGGCAGCTCGTAATGCCCGCGCCCGAGCCACGTTACGGCTTCACCACTAGATAGGCAGCAATAGAAGTAGACCTGGCTAGGGTCGACGCCAGGTAGCGAACGGGAGCGCGTTTCAATCCTGTAAACGAAGCCGTCCTCATCCATTGCCATGACACTAAAATGAATAGTCGATAGCTCATTTTGCACGGTACCTCCGTTGGAATGCTGATAGGCAAGCCATGAGGAGCAGTTGGGCATGTGCAGAGTGGTCGGTCAATACGCTATCCAGCCACATCCATGGCGGTAGCGGGGCATTGACGCAGTGACCCAGTTGCAAACATTTGCACAAATAACGGCCAATTGGTCGTGAGGCCAAAAGCAATTGCCAGCCATAACGAATAAAGCCCCGACAGATTCATCTGGTCGGGGCTTTATGGTTGGTGTTACTCGTTTATGTGGGTTCCTTTGACGGATTGAGGCTCGACGCCGCCCTTTCTATGTCTCGCGTCAATGTCTTCGGACTGACCATGAGGAGCCTCTATTACCGGCAGACTCAACGGGTGCGCCAATGCGCACTTCGCCTGCAAGGTGCCGGATGTATCACCATCGACATGTTCAACACGCTTCCCGGCGAAGACGAATAGTGCTCCGTCCTTCTAGGAAGCTGCAAAAGCCCCAATGTAGCGATCGCGTTTGTTTCCACCGGATTACTGCAATATCTGCCGCCTCGGGGGCATAGCAATTCGACCCGGATCAACATGCTCACCGCCCTTGCAGTACTGGCAGCCCAAGCGAAAGAGCGGCCGTTTGCCATCGAAGCCGCCGATTGCATGCAGGAATCCATTGAACAGGTTCGGGTTTGGCAGCAGCCGAAGTACTCGTCAAACGCGTTGTGTAGAAGTGCAGGATGCCATCGAAGTCACGAAGGAGCACGGGAGCGCAAGAGGTCGCAGGGTCCAACATCCGACGATCGGAGCGGAAACCGATCGCTCCTGGCGAGAGATTTCAGGCGGTCAGGAAGCGCATGACTTCGGCCCAATCGT
>JBEBWV010000071.1:0-28758 GCA_040391965.1 Achromobacter deleyi
ACCACGTATTGCCCCGAAAGATCTGCCGGTTGAGATAGCGTGTCAATGAGGAGTTGGGCGACATCGGCAGCGTCTGTGGGCTCGTCGACTTGGGCCAGCACCACAAACTCATCGCCTCCGAGTCGGGCGATGCAATCGCGGTTGCGCAATGCGCCCTTGGCGCGCTGCGCCAGTTCTTTCAGCAAGGCGTCACCCGTCTGATGACCGTAGGCATCGTTGACGGCCTTAAAGCCATCAAGGTCCAGGAAAATGACCGCGAAGTGCCCCCCGTTTTCTGATTTGCGCGCAATCGATTGCTCCAGCCGCTCTTCAAGTAACACCCGATTTGGCAACTGCGTGAGGGTGTCGTGCAGGGCAAGTTGCACAAGTTCTTCGTTGGCGTTGGCCAAGGAGGACGCCAATGCCGACGTACGCAGTTCCAAGCGCGAATCCAACACGGCAATGACCAGGGCGAAGGCCAGCACCGCAACACAAACGGTGGTGACGGACGTGGCGAGCCAGCCCGTAGAAACGCCGCTGTCGCCAGCCATGCAAACGCTGCCCAGAGGAAAACGCGCCGACGCCATTCCTGTGTAGTGCATGCCGACAATCGCCAGGCCCATAATGACGGACGCGGTCCATCGGTAGAACATGGCATTGGGCACGTCTTTGCGCAATTGGTAGGTTATCCACAACGCGGCGGCAGAC
Organism: Achromobacter deleyi; assembly: GCA_040391965.1. GTDB lineage: Bacteria > Pseudomonadota > Gammaproteobacteria > Burkholderiales > Burkholderiaceae_B > Achromobacter > Achromobacter deleyi_B. Next base: position 688 of record JBEBWV010000071.1, read on the forward strand.
GCCGACACAGCAATCACAAGGGACAGCGCGAACAATGCAGGGTCATAGTCAATGCCAGGCTGCATTTGCATGGCTTCCATTCCCACATAGTGCATGGCGGCAATACCCGTGCCCATCAATAAAGAAGCGCCCGCCAGACGACGCCAGGGCAAACTGTTCTGACACACCACCCACAATGCGAAAGAAGAACAAGACACCGCGATGAGCAATGAGAGCAATGTGAGGGTTTCGTCATAGCTCATGGGTATCGACAAGTCGAACGCCAGCATGCCAACAAAGTGCATGCACCAAATGCCCATCCCCATGGCGAAGCCGCCACCTGCTATCCAATACAGCGCATTGGCTCCACTTGCGGCGACCACACGGTTGGCCAGCCCGAGCGCGGTGTAGGCAGACAGTACAGCCACCCCGATTGAGACCATGACCAGCGTGGTGTTGTATTGACCTGCGAGCATTTCAAAATCTCCGAGCGGACGGCGTCAACGCCTGCTGCAAATGGCTGGATGTTTGTCTTTTCGTTAAGCACGAATCACATCAAGTGACGGATCCACGCTTTTTCGGTCAAGGTGCGACGGCAGCAACGCGTGCCGTACAGGCGTAACCGCTGCCGTACACCGTTTTGATGGTCAAACCGGGTTGACCCACGTCTGAGATTTTTCGACGCAGCCGGTGCATCAAGGCATCAAGCCGATGGGCATCATAGGTTTCCGGCCTCTCGCCCAGAGCCTGAATTAATTCTCTGCGGCTCACCGGCAGCGGCGCGGCGTGCGCCAACGCGGCAAATACCTTGCACTCCGATTCGCTCAGTTCAATGGGGCCATCGTGCGGCCCTATTAACACTCTGGCTGCTCTGTCCAGACGCCATATTTCGGACGTTTCAACACGGCGCGCGTCATTGCTCAGCCGACGCAGCAACGTGATGAGCGTGGCTTCAAACTCTGGAAAATTCAAAGGCTTGGTGAGGTAGTAATCGGCCCCCAGCTTCAGGCCCGTCACTTTGTCCGCCGTCCTGACCCGGCCCGTCAGCATCACGATGCCCAAACTCGGATATGCCATTCGAAGTCGAACCAAATGCGCCAAGCCATCGCCATCGGGCAGGCCTGCATCCAGAATCAGCACTTTCGCGTCGCATGTACTTAACAGGTTATCTAGCCCGGCCAATGAATCGGTGGACAAGACTGGCTCGTGCAAATGCATGCCCTCTATGTGCTCAGTGATGGCCTCACGCCAACCGACATGGTCTTCAACCACCAGAATGCTCATCGGAGCACGCCGGACATTGACATCGCACTTAGCGCGAATCGACCTATGCGAGGGATCGGGGGGGCAGAAGGAATAAATGAGTACAAAACGAGACATCCACAGAGGGACGGAGTAGAAATTGAGGCAAAAATGCAAGCAATAATTGCGGACTGAGTCCGCTTTATACAGAATTTGATTTCTTTGCGCCTCACCAATTCTCATCAAGACTGCCGTCATGTTCCCGCTATTGCGCTCCCTTTCCTTGTGAAGAGTTTTTTTCTCGCCCTGCTCGTTGGGCTACTGTTGCTACAGGTTGGCGCGGCGCTACCCGCCCAACCCGACATGGAGCCGCAAGCACTCTCCATAGAGGTATTGCCTGACCCCCTTGGGCAACTGAGTGCCACGCAGGTACTTAGCGGCAACTATGAGCACAGCTTCACACCCTATACCGAACCGGCCGCTGCAGGCTTTGGCCCAGCTATCTGGTTGCGACTGCCGTTGCCGCCCGACCTACGGCCTGGCGAGCACGTTCTGGAATTCAGATCACCCTTTATCAATCGTTTCACTATCTACGCACCCGACGGGCATGGGGGTTTTGCGGTCAGTCAAGCCGGCAATATGGTGCAAGCCAGCCCCAACGTGCTCAGTTTCCAGTATCCGGCACTTGTCATTGACCTTGGGCCGGATATGGCGCCCCACGCCATTTACGCCCGCCTGGAAACCAAAACCACCCGATACGTGACTGCCGCGCTGTGGAGCCGAAGTGGTTTCGGTGAATATCGCCAAGCTCGCTATCTTGGACAAGGCTTCTTTTTTGGTGGATTGATCCTCATTGGTTTGATCTTCATCGCGTTTGGTTTTGTGGCACGCGACAGCACTTATCTTGTGTACGCCATGTACGTGCTGGCCAGCGCGGTGATCCATTGGATTGCTCAAGGACTTGCCGCGCCCTGGCTTGGTGTGGGGTACTACAACCCCGTCGTTGGCGTGGGCCTATGCCTGGCGCTCGGATTGAATGCAGAAGTTCTGCGGATTGCGCGCCCTGATCTGCACTGGCCTGTTCTCATCCGACGCTATCGCAAGCTTTGCTGGGGCCTCGCCGCCCTCCTGCTACCCCTCGCGCTTCTGGGCCAATTCGATGTGGTGTCGCCAGTCACCCAACTGCTCTTTGTTGCGCAGGTGGCCTTCGGCTGTATTGTCAGCGCCTGGCTCTGGCGCAAGGGCGAGCCGGGTGCTCGATTGTTCTTTCTGGCCTTCCTGCTGCTGCACATCTCAGTCTGCTTTTTCGTGCTTCAGAATCTGGGCTACATCACCGATTCAATGTGGGCTCGAGACGGCATGCGCTTAAGCGTCTACGCTCATTTTCTAGTCATGAGCGTGGCGGTGGCTCAGCGGGTACGGGTGCTGCGTGACGAAAAAGACGCGGCGCAAGCGGCATTGCTGTCTTCGATGAAACACGCTGAGCAGGTGCTTGAGACACGTGTGGCCCGTCGTACACAGGCGCTTGAAGCAGAAATGCAGCGACGCGTGGCCGTCGAACATGCGCTGCACAACGCGCATGCCCGCAGCGAACGTGCCCTGCTCGTTGAGCGCGAAGCGCGTCAAAGTCAGCGTGATTTCTTCCTCATGGTGTCTCATGACTTTCGTACGCCGCTCAGCGTGCTCGGTGCCACCCTCCACCTCATCAAGCCTGGCGTCGATCCGACTCGTCACGCCAGGATGCTGCGCGCGCTCGATGAATTGAACGGCTTGATGGACAACAGCCTGAATGCCGACGCCCTGGGCGAGATGGCTCCGCAATTTGCGGTTGAAGACCTTGACCTGAATGCGCTGATTGATGACATGATCAGACGCACAGAACAACATGCCAACCAGCAACGCATTCGTGCCGCGCTAGCGCCAGATTGTGCGCTGCGTGGGGACGCCATGTGGCTTCGCATTCTATTGAGCAACCTCCTGCACAATGCCGTGCATCACACACCTCCTGGCACCACCGTTTGGGTCAGCACCGCAGTCGAAGACCAAAAAGTGCGGATAGCGATTGAGGATAATGGCCCGGGCATTGCCACCGAAGCAATGCATCGCTTGGGCAAACGCGCTCGGCGCCTGAGCAACGCCGCTGCTGCGGGCAGCGGCATAGGCCTATATGTGTCGGTTGAAATTGTGCACCGCCACGACGGAGAGATTGAATTTTCCCGGGGCCGGCACGGCGGACTTCGTGTGGATATCGTGCTCCCTGCCATTCAAGCGTATGGAGACTGCCCTGTCCCGATGGAAAATCGCCATGCTGGATAGAGGGATAGGAAAATTCGCCTGACACTCATACACTAGGCCACTATTGCTCTGAACCTGTTCAGGCCGCGCTTGCGGCAGACGAGGTGACATGACGATCTGGCGAAGACCTATTCCGGCTATGCACTGGTTGATGAGTCTGGCGCACATGGCGCCAGCACATGTCTCACCCTGGCTAGCTGTGCGTGCCGCCATAGCGATTGGCCTGCCCGCCACCATCGGTTTGGCTGTCGGCCAACCCCATATTGCCGCTCTGGTGGCCATTGGTGCCCTGCCAGCTATTACTGGCGACAAGGGCGGCCCTTATCGCGAACGAGCTATCTCTATCGGTTCCACGGTCTTGGGTGGCGTCTTGGGGTATTACCTGGGTGTCTTACTCTTCGGACATGGCTGGCTTACCTTATTCGGGCTGCTGATACTGGTCCTGGGCGCCAGCCTGATCGGCACATTCAACGGCATCGCCGCCGCAGCCACCCTTAAATTTTCGGTCTATGCCATTGTGGGCGCGAGCCTGGAAGTGGCCATTCCCGGCGCAGAGCGAGCTGAGTTGGTGGGTCTTGGTGGTTTATTCGGGCTGGTCCTCACCCTTTCCGGCTGGCTATTTACACCCACTGCCCCCGAGCGGGGCTCGCTGGCGTCGATCTATCGAAAACTGGCCGATCTACTGGCCACGATCAATACGCCGCAAAGCGCTGCTGCCCGGCGCAACATGGAGGCGACCGTCAGCAGTGCCTATGACACGCTATGGGCGGAACGTAGCACTCACGGTGCATCACGTCGACTGGCGCAGCTTGCAGTGCAATTGCAGGCGTGCACACCCGTCATCGATACCTGTCTTGCGCTGATTCACGCAGGCCAACCTTTGCATCCCGAAGCCATGCAAACTCTGAGGGCGATTGCCGACCGCGTGGAGCGAGGTCACGCCATCGATCTGCCCAAGGCAATCGCGCATTTACGCGGGCTGGGCTGCGATGAGCTTGCCGAAGCGTTACAACAAGCGCAAGACGTAATGGCCTCGGCACCGGGAGCAGCAGTCGATGCATTAGGCCCTCAACAACCTTCACAACCCTTGCGTTCTCATCTAAAAATTCCCAAGCCGAGTGCCGATGTGCGGCGCTATCTGCTGAGGCTGGGTTTATGCCTGATCGTGGCCGAGCTCGTGCTCCGCGTCTTTGCGCTACCACGCTCTTACTGGGTTCCGCTGATTGTTGTGGTGATGTTCAAGTCGAATTTTGGCTCGGTGTACGGCCGCGCGCTGCAGAGTTGCCTGGGCAGTCTGGTCGGGGTTGGCATCAGCATTATTGTGCTGAAATTCGATAACAACGGCATCACCAGCTTGATCGCCATTATTGTGTTGGCCTCACTGCTTCCGTGGGCAATTCGTCGTAACTACGGCTTGTTTACCGCGATCTGGTTACCTATTCTCATGCTGTTGGTAGGGGGCTTGCAAAAGGCCACCAGTTGGCCGATTGCCGAAGCGCGCGCGCTCGATGTCTGTATCGCTACCGTCATCGTCGTCTTCATCGGCTATCTGCCATGGATACGCTTTGAGCGTACTAGCCTCGATCAAGCGGTAAGCGGTGCCATCGACGCGATCGCCAAGTATCTGGAAGGGGTATTCGTGGCCGACGACGCAACACGGCATCGTTTGCATTCTGCTGCGTATTCAAAACTGACCAATTTGCGCGGCGTGTTGGATCGTGCCGAGCCGGAGCCGGAACTCGTCAGCCGCCGGGCGATGGCGTGGTGGCCGGTCGAAGCGGCGCTTGAGCAGATTGCCAATGCCGTGTCAGATGTGGGCTGGAAACGTGCCCGGAATGCGGAAGCGCTGGCTCCTGTGGACACGGCACCGTTGGTCAGTGCCTTGCGCAGTATGGGTGAAGTAGTTGACGAGGGAGGTACGGTGCCCGACCAACCCGTCACAGCCCCTTCACCAGCATTGCAGGGCGTGGCCGAGGCCATCGAGGGTCTGCGCTCCACCTTGCGTGGGCCGATGGCCGAAACCAATTAAGCACTGGCCACTTGCGCCCTGCCAACAGCCGCGCGCGGCATCGCACCGTCAGAGGTCCAGAGCGCGTGGTGCTGGCTACATGTTGGTATTACTGAAGCAACTCTGCCAAGGTCCGCGCGATAACCTTGGTGGCGCGGCGTAGATCGTCAAGCGCCAACCGCTCGTCGGCACGTTTGGCGTTCGATTCCAGCACGGTGCGCGGACCAGCGCCGTAGATCACCCCGGGAATACCGGCTTCGGCATACAAACGCACGTCGGTGTAAAGCGGCGTTCCCATTGCGGGAATCGGCTCACCGAACACTTCCTGCCCGTGCTTTTGAATGGCTTCAACCAAGGCTTGGCTGCCCGCTAGCGGGCGCATCGAATTTGCCAACAAGAGGCGTTTGATGTCGACGCTGATACCCGGCATTTGCGCGGCGGCATCCGCAATGATTTGACGGATATCGGCTTCGACCTGCACAGGGTTCTCTTCAGGAATCATGCGGCGATCAAGTTTGAACACCACCTTTCCAGGCACGACGTTGGTGTTGGTGCCGCCTTCGATGCGCCCGACATTGAGATACGGGTGGCTGATGCCTGGCACGTCTGACTGAATGGTTGTGTAGAGCGCATTCTGGGCATACAGCGCATTGAGGATATGAACCGCCCCCTGTAGCGCGTCGACCCCGCTGGTCGGAATGGCGGCATGGGCCATTTTTCCGTGCACGGTCACGTCCATCTGAAGGCAACCATTGTGGGCCGTGACAACCTCATAGCTGAACCCGGCGGCAATCAACAGATCAGGCCGTGTAAGCCCTTGCTTGAGCAACCAGCCGGGGCCAAGCAGACCGCCAAATTCCTCGTCGTAGGTAAAGTGCAGTTCGACCGCGCCTTTACTGGGTTTAGCTACGGCTTCCAGTGCGCGTACCGCAAAGGTAAAACTGGCGAAATCACTTTTACTGACGGCGGCGGCACGGCCATAGAGGTAATCATTTTCAATCGTGGCGCCATAGGGATCGTGCTGCCAACCTTCGCCCGGTGGCACCACGTCACCATGGGCATTGAGGGCCACCGTGAGCCCTGCGCCATAGTTGCGCCGCACAATCAGGTTGGTGATCGACTCCATGCCGTAGTCCCGCACTTCCTGCGCGGGCACCACATGCTTTTCAGCCTCGAAACCAAAAGCGTGCAAGAGATCCGCCGTGCGCTCGGCATGTGGCGCGTTGTTGCCGGGCGGTGTGTCGGTCGGAACACGCACCAACTCCTGCAGGAAGCGAATTTCCTCATCAAAGTGGGCGTCAATCCAGGTGTCGAGTGCGGTGTAGTCGGTCATGGAATGGTTCATGTTGGGGTGGCAATCTGTTCGAGCAAGTGCAGCAGGGCCTCAATGGCCAACTGCATATCATCGCTGGTGCTGCTTTCCAGCGGGTTGTGGCTAATACCGGAGTTTTCTCCGCGCACAAACAACATGGCCTGAGGCATGACTTCGTGCAGTTTCATAGCATCGTGGCCTGCCCCGCTGGGCATCCGGTGCAGCGGCACACCAATCGCATCCACGGCGCGCTCCCAGCGTTCCTGCCAGACGGGGTGGCTCGGGGCCGCCGGCACGCGCATGGTCTCTTCGAGCGTCTGACGCACACCCCGGCGCGTACAAATAGCGTCGAACTCAGCCAATACGTCATGCACCAGCGCATCACGCTGCGGGTTCGTGGGCGCGCGCAGATCCAGGCTGAATCGACAAAGGCCGGGCACGACATTGATGGAACCACCAGGCACTTCCAGCATGCCTATGGTGCCCACCGAGTCGCCATCTTGAGCGGCGCGTTTCTCAACATACAAGGCAAGCTCTGCAACGGCCAAAGCGGCATCCCGACGGCGATTCATGGGTGTAGTGCCCGCATGGCTGGCCATGCCGTGCACGTCGGCCACATAGCGCACGCTGCCATTGATTGACGTCACGATGCCTAGCGGCAGATCAAGCTCGTTCAGAACCGGGCCTTGTTCGATGTGTACTTCGATGAACCCCAAATAGTGCGTCGGATCACGCTTAAGCTTGGGGATGTCGTCAATGCAAAGACCGGCATGTGCCATCGCGTCGCGCATTGAGATACCCGCGGCATCTTTTTGCTCAAGCCACGCGGGCATGAAATCTCCGATCAGGGCGCCAGACCCGAGGAAGGTAGCCTTGTAGCGTTGCCCCTCTTCCTCTGCAAAACCAATCACTTCAATGTGGAATGGAAGTCGGCGTCTCTGACGATGCAACGCGCGCACGCAGGCCATGGGCACGAAAATACCCAATCGGCCATCGTACTTTCCGGCATTGCGCACGGTGTCATAGTGGCTGCCCGTAAGCAGCGTAAGGGCGTCAGGAGTGGCGGCGTTGTAGCGGCCAACTACGTTTCCGACCGCATCAATATTGACCTCATCAAAGCCGCACTCGTGCATGCCACGAAAAATATCCTGGGCACAAGCACGGTGCGCATCCGTCAGGTAGGTGACGGTAAGCTGCCCCTTCTCGGCATAGCCTGGATCACTGTGTACGCTAAGTTGCTCATGCCAGTCCCAGACGTCATTGCCCAGCACAGGCTGCATGCCGAATTGTTCATTGAGCCCAAGCTCCACCTTGCGGTGAATCTGGCGCAGCGCCTCCTGGTGCTCGACGTCGACCGGGTTCTGTATGCGGCGCTCAAAGGTATTGATGATTTCCTCGATACTCAGCCCCGTACCGCGCGGCCCTTGCGTCGCCAACACGAACGGAAATCCGAATTTTCTCCGGTAGTCCGCATTGCGCTGCTGCGCCATTACCGTATCGCTTACCTCGGTTTGCGCACGGATCAGGGCTACCTGGCGCTCGGTGCCCGCCTGCGACACGACTTGCACCATCACATGCTTCAGATGAGCCAACGAGCGAAACGGCCGCGCCGCCACCGTTTGCTCCGCGATCCAGAGCGCCCCTATGTACAAGCCATCAAGCATGGCCGCAGCCTCTGCATGCGATGCGGCATTAAGTTCAGCGACGGTATAGGCCATGTCGTTCCTGATCAAGTTTCAGTGCGATCGATAAATGGATGCACCGCTTTCCAGTGCCGCGCAATGTCCAGGCGGCGGCAGACCCAGACGCGATCATGCTTGGCAATGTGATCCAGAAAACGTTGCAACGCGGTAATACGCCCCGGGCGCCCCAGCAGACGGCAGTGCATGCCGATACTCATCATTTTCGGGGCCTCATCGCCTTCGGCATAGAGTGCGTCGAAGCTGTCTTTCAAGTACAGAAAGAAGGGATCAGCATACGAGTACCCCTGAGGCAACGCGAAGCGCATGTCGTTGCAATCGAGCGTGTAAGGCACGATCAACTGAGGCACAACCTCACCACTGGTCTTTTGGACTTTCATCCAGAACGGGAGATCATCGCCGTAGTAATCGCTGTCATAGTCAAAGCCACCGTCATCAGCCACCAAACGTCGCGTTCGTGGACTATCACGCCCGGTGTACCAACCCAAGGGACGAGATCCAGTCAGTGTCGTAATGGCTTCGATCGCCATGCGCATGTGCTCGCGCTCGGTGGCCTCGTCAACGCTCTGGTAGTGAATCCAACGCCAACCATGGCAGGCGATCTCATGGCCCAATTCCTTGAATGCAGCAGTGAGCTCGGGGTGCCGTTGCAACGCCATGCCAACGCCAAACACGGTCAAGGGCAGATGCCGCTTTTCAAACTCCTTCAAAATGCGCCAGACCCCGGCACGCGAGCCATACTCGTAAATGCCTTCCATGCTGATATGGCGATCTGGAAAGCTGGCGGGATTAAACATTTCCGAAAGGAACTGTTCAGAGCCTGCATCGCCATGCAGCACACTGTTTTCGCCACCTTCCTCGTAGTTCAGCACGAACTGAACGGCGATGCGCGCCTGACCAGGCCATTGCGCTTGCGGCAGGTGGCGGCCGTAGCCAACCAGGTCACGCGGGTAAGGCTGAGTTGTGTCGTAGGCGTTCATCGTCATATCTGCATCGGTAGAACAAATCACAGGAGAAAACAGCCGGCAGCACAGTCAAACATTCCCGGCGCTAGTACCGATCAAGAATGGAACGAATATCACGCACGTTGCCATCATTGCTGAGCAAGGCGCGCGCCGTAACCGCTTGCAAATGGTGTTCCAGCAGCTCGATCACTTGCGCCGCATTGCGTGCGCGCAAGGCGGCTACGATTTCCAGATGTTCGTTTACAGCGCATTCGCTGGAATGTGGCCGACCATAAAGGGCAAGAATCAGCGAGCAGCGGGACACAATTTCATTCACATAGCGGGCATACACCGCATTGCCGGAGAGTTCGGCCATGAGGATATGGAACTCGCCCGACAAGCGGATGGATTCCGTCGTGTGGCTACGGATTCTGGCGTCTTCTTCCAACGCAACATGTTGCTCAAGCTTGTGCAGCCCGGCATCGGTAATGTGCTCCACCAATCGACGCGCCACGTCGCGCTCCAGGCTGCGGCGAGCTTCGAAAATGTCGTGTGCCTCTTCCAGACTGGGTTGAGCCACGGTTGCCCCCCGATTCGGCTTCAAGTCGACCAGACCTTCGCCACAAAGCCGCGTCAGCACACCCCGCACGATCGTGCGGCTCACGCCATAACGCTCGCCAATCAAGTCTTCAGGAAGCTTGTCGCCCGGCAACAAAGCCTGCTCGATGATCGCTCTGCGCAAGTTTTTGTATACGATTTCGTTGCGCGACATTTCAGCAATTGCGCTGGATTTCTTTTCCGCGGACAGTGATTTCATCTTTTTCTTCGTCTCCGAGCCAGACTGCTTTTCGCGATTCTCATTCGGCAATTGCCGGAAAGATTCGCTTAATCATTTAGTTACGACATGAATACTACAAGGAAAGTTAAGGGTTAGCGATAGGTGGAAGCCCAAAAGGAATCCGGTAGAGTTGCCAACATCGTATACAAACATTTATACAAAGCAAGACGAAGGCGCTGTGTGCTCCTCCGGACACTCCAGATGCAACCAAGGAAAAGACCCTCGTGCTCGCCGTTCCCGAACTCGCACTCCCCGCTCGTCGGCAGACCACGCCGATGCGCTTTCTGATCGTCAACGGCAATACCACCGTCGCACTGACTGAGAAGCTGCACGCCCAGGCCAACGCCTTTTTCTCAGGCACGGCCAGCATCCACACCGTAAGCGCGAAATTCGGCCCGGCCTACATCGCGAGCCGCGCAGAAGCCGTTATTGCGGCACACGCCATCGTCCAAACCGTCGAGCAGGAAATTGAATCTGCACGCGACCAATCCTTTGATGCCTGCGTGCTCGCTTGTTTTGGCGAACCGGGAATCGGGGCCGTACGTGAGCGCTGGGGTTTCCCGGTGGTGGGCATGGCCGAAGCATCGATTCTGACCGCCCTGCAACTGGGGGACCGCTACAGCATCGTCACGGTCGGCCAACGCTGGCCCGGAATGTTGCGCGAGCAGATTCGCCAATGGGGTCTACAGACCCGGTGCGCCTCAATTGAAGTGCTGCCCGGCAATGCACTGGACTACGTCGCGCACTCGGACGCGTCCGTTCGTGCTGTCAGTCAGGCTATTCATGCGGCGGCAGACCAAGGCGCTGACGTCGTGATCGCGGCCGGCGCCGCGCTGGCGGGCTACATCAGCCATATCCCGGGATTGCCGCCGGTACAAATCATTGATTCCTATCGTGCCGCGCTGGCTCAAGCGCTTGCACTCAGTTCGCTCACCCGCGCGCAGCACGCCACCCGTGAGTAACGCGAAGCCTGGTTTTACGTATTTCTTGCGTCCCATCGACGCGTATTTGTCTCTATCCCTGCGGGAGTGTCTGTCGCTATGAAAGCCTTGCTTAAATGGACTGCCGGCGTCGTGATCGCCTGTTCCGCCGTATCCACGGTTACGGCCAATACGCTCAAATGGGGCGCTGCGCGCGACCTGGATTCGTTAGATCCCTACTCCTACGGCAGCACATTCAACCTGGCCTTTCTGAATCACGTTTATGAAGCGCTGATCCGCTACGACGACAAGTTCAACATCACCCCTGCCCTGGCCGAATCCTGGGAAGCGACGTCGCCCACCGTCTTGCGTTTTCATTTGCGCCAGGGAGTTAAGTTCCACAACGGCGCGACGTTCAGCGCCGACGACGTGGTGGCCTCCATGACGCGGGTGTCGGATGAGGCCTCGCCCTTGAAAGGAAACCTGCCCGCCTTCAAGGCGGTGCGCAAGGTCGATGATTTCACGGTCGATATTGAAATGACGCACCCGTACCCGCTCATGCTCAATGACCTGACCAACATCTTCATCTTCAACCGGCAATGGCTGGTGGACAACAACAGCCTGAAACCCACCGATGCGGTGAAGAAGGTGGAAGGCTATGCCACCCACCACACAAATGGCACGGGCCCCTTCATGTTGGAGTCGTATCGGCCCGACACCAAGACTGTGCTGGTGGTGAACCCTGCCTGGTGGGATAAACCCAAGCACAATCTGACGCGCATCGAATTTACGCCCATCGCTTCCGCCCCTACCCGGGTGGCGGCGCTGCTATCTGGCGACATTAACTTCACCGAGAATGCGCCGCTGCAAGACCTGGACCGCCTGCGCGCCTCCCCTGACGTAAAGGTGCTGGCGTCCACCGAACTACGCACGCTGTATTTCGGCTTTAACTATGCAGACAAGCTGCTCAGTGGCGACAGCCCGAACCCGCTGAAAGACCTGCGCGTCCGCAAGGCCATGTATATGGCGCTCTCGCCTGACCTGCTGCAAAAGCGGGTGATGCGTGGCTTGTCACGCACCACAGGCGCACTGGTGGCACCCTCTATTCCGGGCTACCTCCCCTCCCAGGACGAACGCCTGCCGTTCGACGCCGCAGGCGCTAAAAAACTTTTAAGCGAAGCTGGCTATCCGAATGGATTCACGGTGTCGCTGGTATGTTCCAACGACATGTTCGTCAACGAAGAGGAAATCTGCCAGGCAGCGTCGTCCATGTGGGCGCGCATCGGCGTAAAAGCCGTGCTCAGTAGCGGCCCACGCGCCTTGCAGAACCCGCGCCGTTCCAAGGGCGAATTTGACGTCACGATTCACGGCTGGGCCAATGAGCCCCAGGTGGATGCCTTATCCATTCTCTTGCAGGTTATTCACAGCCGCACGGGGGCTGCCGGTGGTTTCAACTGGGGCACGTGGGGTGACGCCAAGCTGGATGGCGAAATCGACCAGGCCTCGGCGGAAATGGACCGAGCCCGCCGTTTGCCAATGATGTCTCAAATCTTGCAAGAACTTCACGACGATGTTCGCTTCATTCCCTTGCACCAGCAGCCCATGGTGTGGGCAGTGGGCAAAAACGTAGAGAACACGCTGCAGATGCCGGACAACAAAGCGCGCCTCTGGACCATCCAGATGAAATGAAAGCCGGCATGAACCGCCGCGCGTCACGGTGGCGGTTCTGCCTCACGTAGGAGCAGCAAGCATGCTGGCATTTATTCTAAGACGGGCCTTTAACGCAGCGGGTGTCATGCTCGCCGTCGCGCTCATGGCCTTTGTGATTTTCCGATTCGCCGGTGACCCCGTCGACATGATGCTCAACGAGCAGGCTTCGCAATCGCAACGCGATCAGTTGCGCGAGCGACTTGGCCTGAACGCCCCCGTGAGCATGCAATACCTGAACTTCGTGAAAAACGCCGCAGTGGGCGAGTTCGGCATTTCGTTTCGCAACCAGCAAGACGTATTCACTCTGATCGCCGAACGCTTTCCCGCCACGTTTGAGCTCGTGATGGCAGCCACCCTGCTCTCATTGCTTATCGGTGTGCCACTCGGCGTGCTGACAGCCATTTATCGAAAATCCCGTCTGGCGCAGAGTCTGCAATTTCTCTCCATTCTTGGCATTTCGCTGCCCAGCTTCGTGGTGGGCATCATGCTCATCCTGGTGTTCTCCGTGCATCTGGGCTGGTTTCCGGGTTTCGGGCGTGGCGAAACCGTGAAGATTGGAGGTTGGTCCACCGGCCTGTTGACACCGTCAGGACGCGCGGCACTGGTGCTGCCTTCCATCACCTTGGCGCTGTTTCAGATCACACTCATCATGCGTTTGATCCGGGCAGAGATGCTGGAGACGATGCGCACCGAATTCGTAAAATTCGCCCGCGCTCGCGGCTTGCCTGATCGCATCGTTTATTTCCGGCATGCCTTGCGCAACTGCCTGATGCCCGTCATCACCGTAACCGGTATGCAAATCGGCAACCTGATTGCGTTCGCCCTGATTACCGAAACGGTGTTCCAGTGGCCAGGTATGGGTCTGCTGTTTATCCAGTCGGTCATGTTTGTGGACATCCCCGTCATGGCCGCGTATCTGGTCATCGTGTCGTTCATTTTCGTGACCCTCAACACCCTTGTTGACATGATGTATGGCGTCGTTGATCCGCGTTTGCGCAGCCAGCACGTAAAAGGAGGCGGTAATGCTCACTAAGTCTATGGCAGCGACTGCCCCGCCCTCGCGCTGGCAGCGCATGATGAACAGTGATCTGTGGTGGAGCCTGCGTCAAGATCCGATGGCCATGGCTGCGGGCATCGTGCTCATCGTCATCATCCTCATGGCTATCTTTGCGCCGCTCATCGCCACGCAAAACCCGTACGATCTGGCTCAGCTCGACCTCTTGAATGCCGAGCTGCCTCCCCGCTGGGTAGAGGGCGGTGAGCCACAGTACCTGCTTGGTACGGACACACAGGGTCGAGATGTCTGGTCAGCCATCTTGTACGGCTCTCGGATGTCCTTGGTGATCGGCTTGGCGACCGTGGTCCTTTCTCTGGCAATTGGTCTGTTGGTCGGACTTTCGGCGGGGTATTTCGGCGGATGGGTCGACAACCTGCTGATGCGGGTGGGCGACACACTGCTCAGCATTCCGACCATTCTGGTGGCGATTCTGGTCACGGCGGTATTTCGACAAATGCTGCCCCCAGGCATGCGCGAAACCTTGTCAGCGGTCATTCTGGTGTTTGCGATTTCCATGACGAACTGGGTGCAGTACGCACGCACCGTGCGGGCATCGGCCCTCGTAGAGAGGGGCAAGGAGTACGTGCAGGCAGCTAGACTGGTGGGTGTGAGCCCACTGCGCATCATGCTCACGCACATTCTGCCCAACACGCTGACCCCAATCATGGTCACTGCCACCTTGAATCTTGGGCTGGCTATTCTGATCGAAGCCACGCTGAGCTTTCTCGGCGTAGGCATGCCGCCTAACGAGCCCTCGCTGGGCACGCTTATTCGCTTGGGCAATCAATTTCTTTTCTCGGGTCAGTGGTGGGTCGTGGTGTTCCCGGCTGCGTTTCTGAGTTTGGTCGTCCTGGTGGTGAACCTGTTGGGCGACTGGCTCCGTGATGCGCTGAACCCACGCCTGCGCTAACCCCGCACTTACGAATCTACGAGACTGATGATGACCACTAGCTACTTTCGCAATGTTCGCCCAGCAGGCGGTGCCGCCACAAACGTTCTGGTCAGAGACGGGCGCATTGCTGCGCTAGGCGAAGCCGCGCCTGCCAACGTAGCCTGTATCGACGGCGAAGGCGCGTTGATGTTGCCCGGCCTTATTGATGCGCATGCACATCTCGACAAGACGCTATATGGTTTGCCCTGGTATCGCAACGAAGTGGGCCCACGCCTCATCGACAAGATCGAGAACGAACGCGCCGTCAAACAACGTCTGGGACTGGACCCTTGCCTGCAAGCCTCGCGCCAGTTGGTGATGTCGATTGCTGACGGCACCAGCCATATCCGCACCCATGTCGATGTCGACACCGAGGGCGGCGTGGCGGCCATTGAAGGCGTCATGCGAGCACGTGAGCGATATCAGGACGCGATTGACGTGCAGATTGTGGCGTTTCCGCAAAGCGGACTCTTGATTCGCCCTGGCACTCTGGCACTCATGGACGAAGCCTTGCGCATGGGTGCTGAGGTGATCGGCGGCCTGGACCCGGCCGGCATGGACCGCGACCCCAAGGGCCATCTGGACGCCTTGTTCGATCTGGCGCAAAAGCACGGCAAACCCATTGATATCCATTTGCACGAGACCGGAGAACTAGGGGCCTTTTCGATGCAAATGACCATCGATCGTGTATTGGCGCTGGGCATGCAAGGCCAGGTCACCCTCAGCCATGCGTTCTGCCTGGGCATGCCCGACGCTGACGCGGTGCGCGGACTCACCGAAGGCTTGGTTAAAGCAGGGGTGCACATCATGACTACCGGTTCGGCGTCGCGCCCCGTGCCCCACGTGGCCAGCCTGCTCAAAGCCGGTGTCATCGTGTGCACCGGCAACGACGGCATGCGCGATACCTGGGGTCCATACGGCAAGCCCGATATGCTGGAGCGCACCATGTTGCTGGGCCTGCGCAATAACTTCCGCCGCGATGATGAGCTGGATCTAGCGCTTCATGTCACCACCTATGGAAATGCCCACGTCCTGGGCTTGCAAGACTATGGCCTGGGCATCGGTTGCCACGCCGACTTCGTGCTGGTCAACGCCGAAACCGTGGCAGAAGCCATTGTGGCGCGCCCGGTACGCAAGCTCGTGGTCAAAGGCGGTAGTGTGGTCGCGCGCGACGGACACGCACTCGTGAAGGCGCCACAGTGACACACGAGCCCGCCCGCCACCTGCTGCGCGCTCGCTGGGTCGTCGGCCATCAAGAGGGCCGGCACTGTCTGTTCGAGAACGGCGAAGTGGTATTTGAAGGTGACCGCATCGTATACGTGGGATACCACTACCCCGGGCCGGTTACGCGTCGAATCGATTACGGACAATCACTCATCGCACCGGGTTTCGTTGACCTGGACGCCTTGTCTGACCTGGACACCACCATCCTTGGTTTCGACAACCAACCCGCCTGGGCCAAGGGGCGCATCTGGCCGGAAAGCTATATGCAGAACGGGCCTTACGAGATGTACACGCCAGAAGAACTGGCGTTTCAGAAACGCTACGCCTTCGCGCAACTCATCCGCAACGGCATAACCACCGCGCTGCCCATCGCGTCCTTGTTTTACCGCGTGTGGGGCGAAACAAAAGATGAGTTTCTGTCTGCCGCCGACGCGGCGGGCGAGTTGGGTTTGCGCGTGTACCTGGGCCCCGCCTATCGCAGCGGCCACACCTATGTGGATGCGCAAAAGAATATCCAATGCCATTTCGACGAACCACGCGGCATGGCTGGGCTGAAGGCCGCACTGGAATTTTGCGACGACATCGAAGGCTCGCATGATGGCCGCGTGCGCGCCATGCTCTCGCCCGACCGTATCGAAACCTGCACGCCAGCCTTACTGCAAGCGTCTGGTCACGCGGCACGCGAACGCGATATTCCCATTCGCTTGCATAGCTGCCAATCTCGCACCGAATACGATCTTGTCTTGCAACAACACGGTATGAGCCCACCCGAGTGGCTGCGCAGCCTTGGTTTTCTATCGTCGCGCACTTTGCTGCCGCATGGCACTTACGTGTCCGGCTCCAGCCATATTGAACGTCCCGGCCAGGACTTGGAAATTATCCGGGACGCCGGTGCCACCATCGTGCACTGCCCGCTGGTATCTGCACGCCACGGTGCCACCCTGGAGTCATTCTCCCGCTATCGCGCCATGGGCATCAACATTGGCATGGGCACGGACACCTGGCCACCCGATATGGTGTTGAACATGCAGACCGGAATAATGCTTTGCCGACTGGTCGAACGCGATTTGCCACCGGTGCGCGCTGAAGACTACTTCGACGCCGCTACCGTAGGCGGCGCCAACGCGCTAGGCCGCCCTGACTTGGGACGCCTCGCCCCGGGTGCCAAAGCCGACATCGTCGTGTTTGATCTGGCGAGCAACGACATCGGCCAGGTTATCGACCCCATTCAGACACTGATGGTAGGGGCCAGCGGACGCGATGTCCGCCACGTCATCATCGACGGACGCTTTGTCATGACAGACCGTCAGATTCCAGGCTTTGACGCCGAGGCTGCACAACGACAGGCTCAGGCTCAGTTTGACCGCCTCGTCGCCAAATACCCCGACAGAACCTGGGGCCACCCACCTGTCGAGCAGATTTTCTCCTCCAGTTATCCGCGTCCAGCAAGGAGCGCCACATGATGACGCCAATGGATTCCGCCAGCGCCTCAAAACCGCTTGTCCCCACCTTATCAGTGCGCAACCTCAGTGTGGAGTTTCCAACGCGGCACGGCACGTTGACTGCCACTCGGGACATCACATTCGATATCTATCCCGGCGAGATTCTGGGTATGGTTGGAGAATCTGGCGCAGGAAAATCCTTGACGGGCATGGCCGTCATCGGCCTCCTGGAGCCGCCCGGCCGCTTAGGTGCCGGGGAAATCTATTTGCACGAACAGCGTATCGACAATCTGCCGCCCAAACCGCGCCAGCGTCTGCGTGGCAAGGAAATTGGAGCCATCTTCCAAGACCCGCTAACCAGCCTGCACCCGCTCTTCACAGTGGGCGCTCAGCTCGTCGAGACCATCTGCTATCACGAGAAAATATCCAGCTCAGCGGGTCGCGCTCGCGCGCTGGAGCTACTCACAGCAGTCGGTATCCCTGCGCCTCATTTACGCATCGACCACTATCCGCATCAGTTCTCAGGTGGCATGCGCCAGCGCGTGGTCATTGCCTTGGCGCTCGCTGCCAAACCCGCGCTCATCATTGCCGACGAACCCACCACGGCGCTTGACGTGTCCGTACAGGCGCAGATCACCGCCTTGTTGCGCCGTCTATGTCGCGACCAGGGCACCTCTGTGTTGCTCGTCACCCACGACATGGGCGTCATCGCTGAAACTGCAGACCGCGTCGCGGTCATGTATGCCGGACGCATTGTCGAAATCGGACCCGTGCGTGATGTGCTGCGCCATCCTTCCCACCCCTATACCAAGGGACTAATGAATGCCATTCCTGGCTTGCGCGAACGCGCGGCGCGTTTGAATCAAATCGACGGTTCCATGCCACGCTTGCACGCCATGCCCTCCGGCTGCGCCTTTCATCCGCGCTGCCCACAAGCCGGGCCACGCTGCACGCAAACACAACCCGTACTCACACAAGCACCTGGCGCGCCAACTGCCGTCGCCTGCTGGCTGCAACAAGGTGGGGTGGCTCATGCCGCATAACAACGATATTTTGCTTGATGCGCGCGATCTGGCCTGTTGGTTCGATGTCTCCGCACCTTGGCTGGAACGCACCTTGTCGCACCAGCCTCGTCAAACACTCAAAGCCGTTGACGGTGTGGACTTGCGCGTCGAACGGGGTTCAACGCTCAGCATTGTTGGCGAATCCGGCTGCGGTAAATCGACCCTGGCCAAACTGCTGGTAGGCCTGATCGCGCCTACCCAAGGCACCCTCACCTATGGACGCAACCGCCGTGGCGAGGCTCTGCGTCCGCAAATGATTTTTCAAGACCCCTACGCCAGTCTGAACCCTCGCTGGCGAGTCGGCAATATCATTGCCGAACCCGTGCGCACACTTGGCCTTCGAGCCGACGCCACGCAAACCCGCAGACGCGTCGATGAACTGCTGGAATTAGTGGGCTTATCCGCCGCCGACGGCCAACGCTTTCCGCACGAATTCTCCGGCGGCCAGCGCCAGCGAATATCCATCGCACGCGCCTTGGCCACCGAAGCCGAGTTCCTGGTGTGCGATGAACCGACGTCAGCTCTGGACGTTTCCGTGCAAGCGCAAATTCTGAACCTGATGAGCGACTTGCAACGAGAACTTGGCCTGACCTATGTATTCATCAGCCACAACCTGTCCGTGGTACGACACGTATCAGACAATGTTGCGGTGATGTATCTGGGACGCATTGTTGAGCAATCCCGCGCAGATGTGCTGTTCAATAATCCGCGGCATCCTTACACGCGCATGCTGCTCGACACGATCCCCGATCTGGAAAACCCCCAGCGAGATCGACAACCGCTGGGCGGCGAAGTGCCGAACCCGATCTCGCCGCCGAGTGGCTGCACGTTTCACCCGCGATGTCCCATGGCCCGTGATCAATGCCGGGTCGAGGCACCAGCCGTGCAACTGGTGGCTGGGCGGGCGATTCGCTGCCATGCGCTGGCTTGGGAAACGTGTGTAGCGGCGTGAGGCAGGATCAGGTTGCGAAGGAAAACGGCATACGTGTTTCTTGAGATGGCACGTAGCCGTTATTTCCCAAAAGAGATCGAATGACGAACTCACCGACACCAAAATGCTCAGCGGCCTCATCAAGCATTGAATCGCTCAAATCGCCGTCCAAAAAATCCACCACAGCCTGAATCGGGCAAAGCAATTCGGCCGCGAATGCGCGCTGATACTTCTGCCTCGCCGTCGCCAGATCAGTGGACACCAACCAGCGGCTCGCGTCAGGCCCCATGAGGTAATCGCCCAGAAAGCGTGAAAGTTCAAACCGTCTGGCGTGGGGATGCCGTTTTCTGGGCATGTAATGAAAATATCCGCCATCGACAGGTCTCGCTATTGCCGCAGAAATCCTCCGGGAAGGTACCTCGCACTGTGCAGCCTGTTTTTCGGTCATACCAAGCAGGCCGGACAGCACCACCGTCTGCAGCGGTCGATCCAGATTTCCCATTTGGGCCCGTAATCGTTGTGCCGCATTCGCGCCACGAGCCCATGGTGCCGAGCCCTTGAGCATCTTGCCGGACGCATGCCACTCAATCTCTGGCCGCCCACGCATACCTTCCGTCGGATCGCGTTCGACAAGTTCCTGCAATGTGCCGCCCGCCACCGCCCCGTATAGCGGCGCCAATTCAGCCATCGCCCCCTGTCCCATTGCATCCTGTAGCGCGAGTGCTTGCGCCATTAGCTCCGCCGGACACATTTCAGGATCAAATCCCAATTGCGCCTCCAGGCGCCGCATGCGACTTGCAGCGGGATCAGCACGATCCTCTTGCACCACAGCCCAAAGACCGGCCAGATCGTTGTGCTTACACCCAAGTGCCGATAAGCGACTTAGCACGGCACCAATCACGAGATCGATACTTCGTTGAAAACACTCAGGCTTAATGATCTGCGACTCTGCCAAGCCCTGCAGATAGCGCACTGATTGTCCTTGCCCCGTTAATGGCTCGGCCCAAGCATTAATCACTTCACCGTCCGTGGCGAACACTAGCTGGGGCCATATATAGCCGTGATTTGCCGCGCCCAACTCATGCGCCATCCGCCAATCGTGTGACGCGCATACATGTGGCATCAGCACAGGCTCGAAGTTCAAACGCCACCAGGACGACGCCAACCATAGCGCAAGCGGATAGACGGATACCAATACCGCATCACGAATAGTTTTTGACCAGATGTCCTCATGGCGTGTCAGGCATATTTCGTCAAGGTAGATGCCCAACAAGGCAGAGGTCTCTCGAAATACAGGCATGTCAGTCCCTGCCGACAACCATTCATGCGTGAAACGAAGCTCAGCCAAGGTGCCACCCCCAACGAATCAACACCTCGCGGGCTAACGGATCACTGGGTGGCATAGGGTACGCGTGATAACCGCCAATGCTCGCGTTCTCCAACTGTGCCTCCAAAGGGCAACCGTTCTCTGACACCGCCCAAATATTCTTGGGCCAACCATCAAGCTGCCGATCACTCACCAAACCTTTGCGAAGACCGTCTTGCAACAACGCCCGAGCAATGTGTCGGCTATAGATTTCCGCCACGTCGCAAAGTGACTTTCCCGGCCTCGGGTCGGATGGGGGTGTCAGCTTGAAATCTCCTGGATGCTTCTTATGCTCCGGATTACCGCCATATCGGACGAGCTCAGAAAGTGTACGAAGGCGTTTCAAATGAGCGGCATTGATTTGCAAAAAACGCCGCTTCGAATTGAATTTTTTATATCTGGTCCGCATCGTGATGGGTGCCTCGCTGCGTGTCTGGTGAATGGGAATCTGAACCCGCGAATGCTTGCTCAAAGACCTTGAACCCAACCAGTTTGCCAGTTCCCGCACGTAGCACTCCTGCCATGCGCACGTATTTGTCACGTTCATAGCTCAGGAATATCAACCGAAGGAAACAACTCGCAAGATACCGTGCGTGCTCTAGGAAAATTCGGAATTTTTTTAGAAAAAAAACCCGTAGAGCACTAGCGGCTACGGGTTCTCACTTCTGCGGAAAACGTGAATCTCGCTAGCGACTACGCTAACCGGTCAATGCAACGATCAGAATCTCCAGCGAGCATTAACGGTGGCCGCGCTCTCACGACTATCTTTGCTCAACTGACCCGTGTAGCCCAGACCCAAGACAGCGTTACGTGAGATTGCAAACTCCGCACCCAACTCCAGTAGCGCGGCGTCACGTGCAATGGGGGCACCCGTTACCGTGAACGCCTGCCCACCGTTAAACGCCAACGTCGATTCTGATGTGACGGAGCCGAATGCATGACGCCACCCGAGGCTGCCACGCACGGTTCCACTCGTACTAGCCAAGGTAAATGGCGTTTGCGCGCGCAACCCCAGGGTCGTCGTACTCTGGGTGTCACTCTTGCTCTTGCCATTCAATGCGGCCGACCCACCCGATTCCGAAAAGCCACGGGTGCGTGAGTCACTCCAGGCAACGCCTGCAAAGGGTTCGATTGTGCTGTCACCAAATGGCATTGCATACCCAAGCTCGGTAAAGAGTTGAGTCGTGCTTGCGCCGTAATCCGCACTCACGCGTTCATTCAGGCCAGCGGCGTTGATACCGCGCGTCGTACTGAGGTCGTGCCACGTATAGGCTCCGCCCATCAGCAAATTCAGTTTTCCTGCACCGGCGTCAAACGCCCGACCACCATAGAGCGTCGCGCTGTAGCTACTCACATCCACCTTGGAGTTGCGATCGTTCGTACGAATAGTGCTGTCGGTATAGCCCACTGCGGCACCCACTCGCCAGCCATTTCCGATCGCGTGATCGGCACCGATGAACAGACCACCCGTGCGTTGCGTGCTCTTGGCCGCAGTGTCACTCGCGTCCTGTGTTTGCCAACTCCCCACTACCTCAGCCCAAGCCGGCAATGCGGCAGAGCTTGGCAGCACGCTTTTCGCAATGGGGGCATCACTGAACCCCGCATCTGCCGTTGCGGCGCCAGGCATCATCCCTGCTGACAGGCCATGGCGCAAATGACTGAGTGGTACTGCCTGCGCGGCGATCGAACTGCTCTGCAAGACCCCGCTCGCGCCGGCATGCGCTTCACCCGAAAGATTATCGAATGCTCCCGGAGGGGCACCTTCACCCAACGTCAAGATACGCTTATAGAGATCGCTATTTTGCGGCAGGCTTTGCAGGGCTCTGGCCACGGAGCGTTGATTTCCCGTGATAGCCAGATCATTGAACTGGATATCGCGCGATGGAACATCGGGACCAGACGGAACGTCCGGATTCACCGGTACCTGACGCTTCGCCAGCTCCAGCGTTACGGCCGTCGGGGTGTACTCCAGTTTCGGGGTCAAGTACGCATAGCTGGAACGCGCTTGATCAAAGACACCCTTCACGCCACCCGCCGCGCTCAGGATCGTGTAGTTCAAACCCGTCGTGTAAGTGCTGTCAGGCCCAACATGCACGACCGAGCCGCCTAGCAAGTTGGCTGCACCCGTCACGGCCACGCGTGTGCTGTTGGCCGTCGTCGGGTTCGCCTCGATACGATAGACTGAACCTGCATTCATGGTCAGGTCACCATTGACTGTCAAGACACCAACGCCGCTGCCATTACCGGGCGCCAGCGTGCCACCTGAGGCGATGCTGGTGCTCCCCACGGTGCCATGGCCCGCCAGCGTCGCGCCATTGGCGATCGACACTGCACCCAATAGTGCGGCGGAGGACCCAGAGGCACTTCCGACAAGCAACTTGCCGCTCTGCACCTGAGTGGAACCCGTGTACGTATTTGCACCGTCCAGCGTCAACGTGCCCGTACCTGTTTTGACAAGACTTCCGCCGACCCCGCCAATGATGCCTGCAATCACATCATTTTGATTCAAGCCCCCAAGCGTCAGGGACTTGTTGCCCAATAAGACCGTTCCCGCGCCCGAGAGTGAACCGACGCTGATACCGGTACTGGTCAACGCACGGATATCGACGTTGCCGCCAGCATTGTTCACGATGGTAGCCGCATCAGCCGTAGCCTGATCGGCGAATGTCGTCGCGCCCTGCGTGCCATTGATCAGCATCGCAGTGCCTGCACTGGCGTGCCCCAGGAAGGAGGTGCTGCCGCCGTTCTCGTTGCGAATCGTGAGCGCCTGCGCACTCACCGGCGTCGCATCTATCGTTGCAAAGCCAAGCATCGATTCCGAACCGCTTACCGTCACTGCTCCGCTGCCCAATGCACCGGTCGCGTTCACCGTCAGTCGGCCAGCCTGAACGTTTGTCCCGCCTTGATAGCTATTGGCCCGGTTCAGCGCCAATGTTCCGTTGCCCAGTTTGGTCAGGCTACCCGGCCCTGACAGGCGGCCTGTCATCGCTATCGTGCTGGCACTCTGCGTATCCACGGTAGCGTTGCCAGCCATTACTACATTGCGTGAGCTCGTGATGTCTGCCGTGGATTGCAGCGTGCCGCCGTTGAAGTTCAAGTTGCCTGCGCCAGCACCCAGATTCGCATCCGACGAGATAGACACTGTTCCGGCTGATAAGGTCGTGCCGCCGGCATAGGTGTTGATACCACTCAGCACAAGTGTGCCTTCACCCGTTTTGTTCAGCCCATCGACACCCGCGATCACATTTCCGATGCTTGCCACATAGGCTTTGCTTGCCACGCTGCCATCGCCCACACGCACTTCCACGGGGGCAGGATTTGCATTATTTGCGACCAAAGTCAGTGTGTCGCCATTGAGAGAATAGCCATTGCTCGCGAATTGCAAGCCAGTCGCTTGCACCGCGCCTGCGCTGGCGCTCAGTGTCACTTGACCAGCGTTACCTGCGAAAATCGCGAAGCCGGGTTGGGGTTGCATCGCCGAGGTCACCGTGCCTGCTGCATCGGTCCAGACTACTGAGTTGTTGGACCATGTGCCAGAACCGCCACCTGCTTGCGTATTGCTGGCCCGCCCATCGGCATTCCACAAGTTCAACGTCAGGCCCATGCTGCTGAGCAAATTGATCTGTTTGTTTGCCGTCAAATGCTGAATTGTCAGGGCTGCATTGGCAGGTATGGCCCCTAGCGCGAGGCCGCCATTGCTTAGGCTCAACGTGCCCGAGTAATCAAACAATCGATACAAACCGATGCCCATACCCCCCGCGTCCGCCACGTTGACTGTCGTGCCATTCAAAGCGAGATCACCAATGACGTTGGCGCTTGTGCCCAAGCCAGCCACGCCTTTTGGACCTGGTGTACCGATCCCTATCGCAAGAACACTACCCTGATCCATCGTGAGCGGGCCATTTACGGTCAGTGCTGAGCCCAGAACTCCTGGTGCGAGCGTGCCGCCACTTGCCACCGTTGTGGTCCCTACCTGACCTCTACCGCCAAGCGTGCCACCACTGGCTACGTTCACTACGCCGCCGAGTTGGCTATTGACGGTCAAACTCCCCGCTTTGACATTGCTTGTGCCCGTAAAGGCTGAACTGTTGCCGTCGAGTTGGAGCGCGCCCCCGCCGGCTTTCACGAGTACACCCGCGCCTGACATCGTGCCGCCGTAGAGCCCGGCACCAGCCTGATTGAACTCCACTATTGCGGCATTATTAATGCTGCCGGAGAGCGACGTCGCATCACCGACGAGCGTGCCCTCCAAAACCAAAGTGCCACCGGTGTAAGCATTGGCACCCGCGAGCGTCAATGTACCTGTGCCCGATTTGATCAGGGCGGTTATGTGGGTGCCACCGTCGGTAATAGCACCAGAGAATGTGGTGGACGTATTGTCGCCACCTGAGATCAGTACCGCATCCGATGTACCCGAATTCGAGACGCTACCTGCACCCGCAAGCGAGCCCACCGTCTGGCTATAACCACCCAGATCAAGCGTGCCCCCAGCACTGACGCTAATTGCACTTGCCGCAGAAAACGCATTCATTGCGCCACCTAGCAAGGTACCCGCGGCAATCGACGTGCTGCCCGTGTAGGTGTTGCTGCCGATCAGTTTCTCGACTCCCACTCCCTGCTTGACCACGCCACCGGCGCCACCAATGATCCCTTCAAAAAATTGATTGCTCGCATCACCGAAGCTCAGGATATTGCTGCCCAGGTGGATGCGACTGCCGGCTACGCTGCTCAATGCGCCAATCGTTTGGTTACCCGCTGCTGCTGAAATATCAAATTCCGCGCTTGCACCGGCAACATGGACTGCCCCGGTGGGGGTAAGGCTGCCGCCTGCGCCAAGCGCCAACACACCATCGTTGATTGTCGTGCCGCCCGAGAAGGTGTTGGCCCCTCTCAAAGTAAGGGTGGTGATGCCATCTTTGACCAGACCACCGGCACCCGAGACGACTCCGGTGAGGCTAAGATTGTTGCCGCCTGTCAGGCTCAGGGCCGCGCCACTCACAAGATTGATACTGTTGCCTAACGACATCGAGCCCGTGGTGTCGAGGCTGGCGCTAGCACCATTGACCCTCAGTGCGCCGCTACCAATAGCTCCTGCATCGCCCAAAATCAGTGCACCCTTGTTGAGAACGGTGCCACCGCTATAGGTATTGAGCCCGGTCAAGGTCAAGGTGCCCGAGTCGTTCTTGGTCAATCCACCGGCGCCCGAAATAACACCGCTTATGGTCAGCGCCTGAGTTCCCTGAACCGTCAAATCGCTTTGCAAGGAGAAATTGTTGAGCAGACTAAGGGCGGCGCTATCTGCCTGAATAGCACCACCATTCACCGTGACTGCACCGACACCAAGCGATGCCGCGTTACCCAACAAGGCCACACCGTCAGAGAGCGTCGCATCCTGAAATGACTGAGCCCCATTCAACGTCCAAGTGCCACTGTTGAGCCTCAGGTGCTGAAAATTGACGTAGACGCCGTTGTCAATGTTGCCCGCAGCGGCAGTCCCGCTGCCCGTACCTGTGGCCGAGTTTTGCAGCCGCAAGGTGTTGTTGCCGCCGGCGCCCCCGTCTACGGTTCCCGTCGACGCAAACCTGAGACTGCTACCTAGCAGGCTTACCTGACTTGCATCGAGGCTGCCGTCTGCGCTGATCACGGATCCAGTCACAGCGGTAAAGGTATTCGTGCTGTTGGCGCCCATTGACACGCTGCCATTGATCCTGCCAGCGTTAACAAAGGTATTGCCGGCACCAGGCGTACTAGAAGCCTCGAGTCCGACCCGGCCGTTGATAACGCCTGTGCTGCTATTGACAAAATTAACCCGGCCGCCGCCGATGACGGCAGCGACCAGGGAATCGGATGCAGGCACCTGGACGCCCAAGACTTCCGAATTGCCGATCGTGCCACTATTAGTCAGATTGCTGACGCCAGCCGTGCCGTTCTGTACGACAAGCGCCAAACCATTCAAGTTGGTCACCTCCACGCCAAGCAAGCTGCGGTATCCAGCCATGCTGCCGGTATTATTGACGGTCACGACGCTCGACGAGGCATTGCCGATGACAGTACCGGTCGACTTGTAGCCGCTCTGTCCCTGCGACGCAGGATCAATAGTGCCAGCGTTGTTGAGGGTGACACCATTGCCGGTCAGAGTCAGAGCATAGCCTTGCAAGCCCGGCAAAACGCCGAGGGTGGAACCGACATTCAGGTTCACCGTCAGGTTGTTGGCTGCGCTACTGAAAGACGGGTCTAAATTATTGGGATCACCGCTACAGGTGACAGTTGCCCCCGCAGCTGGATTGTTCGGTGTGCAAGCGGCCCAGGCAGGCAAGCTGTTCAACGTCAGGAAGCCGGAAGTTGCCAGCGCCAGCAGGGCTGGCAAACGTCGCAACTGCGGTGTAGCCGTTTCTTGATTCCAAGGTTGCAGGCCGTCGGCCTCATCAGGCAGCCTCTGCGACGCCTGGCGAGTCGAAAATCTCTTCCCCTCTGAATTCGCCAGCGCATCCTGCGTTTTGCTGCATACCAAACGATAAATCTTACTCACTACATACTCCGGAAAGCAGCGTGCCCGGGAGCCGCTGGGCATCATCCGCAACGCTCTGCCGCTCTTGGGCAGCAAGATCATCGGAAGGGGCAGCACTCGCGCGACGAAATCGAACGCGGTGACCGAAGTCACCGCGAGAAAGGAATGGGTTGTGTCGAGACTGAAACCGGAACTGGCTGGCGATAAGCAAAAACGCCAGGCATGTTCGATTGATGTGCCTCGAATTGCAGATCAACTACAGAAAGCGTAATAATTTCTACACAATTAGAAATTATTAGTTAGATATGCCGGCGCGATGATACCTAACTGATACTTAATGTAAACGCCAGAAAGCCTAGCTGTTACAAAAGAGCCGCGAGCCACGAAAAAATGATCACCAGTCCCCAATTCCGCTGCGATTAACGATCACTTTTTGATAATTTATTTGATCGAAAACGCAAAAAACCCCTGATTTCTCAACGAAATCAGGGGTTTTTTGACATATTTGGCGGACAGAGGGGGATTCGAACCCCCGATACGTTTGCACGTATACACGCTTTCCAGGCGTGCGCCTTCAACCGCTCGGCCACCTGTCCTAAT
>JBEBWV010000072.1:0-28189 GCA_040391965.1 Achromobacter deleyi
CCACAGAATTGCGTTAAACAAACGCCCCGCTCATGCGGGGCGTTTGTGTTTGTGCGTACCGTAGCAATGCGCAATGCGCTTTGCCGATAGCTCAGCTCAGTATTATTTCTCTGTGTATTGTTGGCGATCTATGCCGTGGCGCTGCAGTTTGTCGTAAAACGTTTTGCGCGGAATGCCTAAGGCTTCCAATGTGGCTTTTACATCTCCATCTGTTGCCGCTAATGCCTGGCGAATTAACTGTGCTTCGTGCCGTTCCATACGCTCGGGAAGCGATAAACCGCTAAATGCTTCTGTCGATGTGACGCCAATGGGTTGGTTGGGCACGCCCAGCACTAGGCGCTCGGCAAAGTGTGCCAGCTCACGTACATTTCCTGGCCAATGATGACTTAAGAGATGATGTTTAACGGCGTCGGAAATTTCTGGAATTTCGCACTGAAAGCGGCGCGATGCCAAACCCAGGTAATGCGCGAATAATAAGGGAATATCCTCGCGCCGCTCGCGCAACGGGGGGATCCGAATCGTGACGACATTGAGTCGATAAAAAAGATCCTCACGGAAGCGCCCTCGGATGGCGGGATCGCCCAAGTCTGCCTTTGTGGCCGCGACGACTCGGAGATCCAAATTGCGAATCTCATTACTCCCAAGCGGTGTAATTTGACGACTTTCCAGGACACGCAATAACTTCACCTGCACGCTCAGTGGCATGCTCTCTATTTCGTCCAGAAACAAGGTGCCGCCGCTCGCGTGTTCAACACGCCCAATTCTCTTTTTTTGCGCACCAGTGAAGGCACCCGGCTCGTGGCCGAAGAGTTCACTCTCGATGACACTTTCAGGAAGTGCGCCGCAATTGATGGCCACGAACTGGTGTGTTCGGCGACGACTCAACCTATGTAAGGCCGTCGCCACGACGTCTTTACCGGTACCGGTTTCTCCTTCGATAAGTACGTCGACATCGGCGTCAGCAATGTGCCTTAGGGTTTGTTTAATTCGTTGAATGGCGGGCGCGGCCCCTAGAAACGGCGTTTCTGCGGTATCCAGCGTGAACGCTGCCTCTCGCAGCCTTCGGTTCTCCAGGATCAAGTGGCGTTTCTCACGAGCATGTTCAATGGCGGCGATCAGGCGATCTGGGGGATAAGGTTTCGCCAAAAAGTCGTAAGCACCGTCATGCATCGCTTGGACGGCCATTGCGATATCGGCATGTCCAGTGATGAGAATGACTGGAATCTCGGGGTCGAGCTCGCGCAGGTGGCTAAAAAGTTGAAGCCCGTCCATATCAGGCATGCGGATGTCAGTGACCACCACCCCGTCGAACTCCCGATTTAGCATAGCCAGCGCTGCGCGTGCAGAATCAAAGGCATCGACGCTAAACCCGCGTAATTCCAAGGTTTGTACGTTCGCGAGCCTGAGGTGTTTATCGTCGTCAATAAAGACGACATGCTTGACAGCACTCGCGGAGGCGAGTGGCGGTGCGCTTGCGGGCAATGGACCCATTGGTGACGTCATGAATGGCAGGTGAAAAATTGAAGAAACGCAAACTTGCGGCTTGCGAAGCGGCATTCACGTTGAGAAAGCCGGGCGTATTCAAAGTGATCGGGCAGGCGCCCTCAGTCCATGCGATGAGATTCTGGCGAATTGGCCTTATTCAAAATAATGACGAACTCGGCGCCGCGTAGGCCTGCGCCAACAATATTGAACGCCGATAGCTCACCACCGAACTCTCTTACGATGTCGCGCGAAATGACCAGGCCCAGCCCAAGTCCCTCTGCTTTCGTGGTGTGAAATGGCGTGAAAAGACGAGCAAGCGTCTGATCCGATAGACCAGGACCGTTGTCTCGTACAGCAATGTGTATGCGTTGCTCATGCTCGGCAATGCTGACCAGAATGCTCGCTTCTTGTTGCCCATCCAATGCTTCCAGTGCGTTCTGAAGCAAATTAACCAGCACCTGCTCAAGACGCACGCGATTGGCGAGTACAAGCCAGTCTTTTGATGCTGGGGGCCGTTGCAGCGTGACGTTTTGGCGACGCATTCGAGGGCCGACCAACAAGAGCGCGCCATCCAGTACTTCTTTCAAGCTGGTGGGCGTGACGCTGGTATCGGCTTTACGCGAGAATGCACGCAGCTCAGCGGTGATGTCGCCAATTTTTGTCGTGAGTTCGGCAATGATCGCCAGATTGTTTTGCGCTGCCAGCGCGTTGTTTCGACGCAAGTACTCGGAGGCGTTGTCTGCGTAGCTTCTAATCGCGGCGACGGGTTGATTGATCTCGTGGGCGACCCCCGCCGTGACTTGCCCCAGCAACGCCAACTTGCTTGCTTGAACCAGCTCCTCCTGCATGGTGTGCAGGCGTGCTTCCGCACGCTGCCGCTCGTCCATTTCACCCAGTAATTGCTCATTAACTTCGCGCAATTGACGTGTACGTATAGCAATTTGAGCTGCGAGTTCTTGACGCAACGCGGCTTGCTCGTTGCTGCGCGCGAGCGTGAGATGGCGTCGATAGAGTAGCGCCACGATGATCGCGGTAATGAGCGCAAGCGCAAGCAAAACTGCGAGTTGTGCGCTGGCTGTGGCACGGGAGATGGCTGATTGAACTGGCCATAACAAATGCAGGGTCCAGCCGGCCGACTCCACAATGGGTTGTGAGATGTGTAGTAGTGCGCTGCCCTTGGGCAATTGACGCAGAGGCTCCAGCGTGCGAACAAGCTGTCCCGGCGTTTGCTCCAAAAGCTCTGGCGCTAGGGGAAGCGTATTGAATGGTGCCGTGCCAAATTGAAGACTGCCTCGTATCTTGTCCGCCAGCTCGGGTGAGAGGGGGGCCAGTACGTCAAATCGCCATTTTGCATCGCTGGCGAGAATGACAACATTGTGCTCATCAGTGACGAGAATCATGGGCGCGTTTGACTGCCGCCAATCAGCCTCCAAGTCTCGGAAGTCGACTTTGAGGACTACGACACCGAGGACTTCTCCTGCGGCATTATCAATGCGTCTAGAGAGATACAAACCCGACTCGCGGCTGACGGTCCCCAGGGCAAAGTGTTCTGCCTGACCTTCTGAGATGGCACCTTGAAAGTAGGGCCGAAACTGGTAGTCGATACCGACGAATGAAGCGGGTTCCCGCCAGTTGCTGGCAGCGATTGCCGTGCCGCTGCGGTCAAGCACATAGATCGCTGCGGCACCGACGTCACGGCTCAAATTTTCCAGCTTTTCGTCAAGCGAGATGATCTGTGTGTTGGATGCCGTCTGCAAGGCGGATTGCACGTCGACGTCGCGGGTCAGCACGACAGGCAGGGCGCGAAATTTGTCGAGGTTATTGCGAAGCAGTGCGGCGTTCAACTGCCCTGCATTATGTGCTTGGACGGTAGCTTCCTGCAGCGCCCGCTCGCTCGCCCATTGCGTAGCCCCAAGCAGTGCAGCCGCGCTGAGAGCGATGCCTACGAGGGCAAGAACAATGAGTCGAATCCAGGATTGATGCGGCTCGGGCCGGGAGGCGTCCGGTTGTTGCGGGGTCATTCGATGGTCAGGGTCAGGGAAAGCCATGGCAGCCATGTCTTCTATTCATGGTCGGTGTGCGGGCCATTCAATTCTGCCAAGAGTCGTGCGGATTTCCGCACATTTTATCTGATTTTGTGCGGTTGTTCGCCAATGTAAGGCTGAGCCATAGCGAATATTCGGAAATTTCTTAGTGTTTTTAAGTTGTTAGCGATTTTTGGTGCGTCGGGCTCATCTGGCATGGCATTTGCTACGTGGAGTACTAAGCCTCGTCCGCGCTCGGATGTGGCGAAACCGGCGGGCGCATTTTGCGCACCGACCTAAAACATAACGCTCTGTCGCCTGGCTGCATCGTAAATGCCGCCGGGGCCTGAGGGCTATTGGTGGGGACAACCCAATGATCGAAGTAGATCAATCTGCTGGCGTGCCTGCGCGCAAGCACAAGTTTTATCAAATCCTCTATGTCCAGGTGATCTTCGCCATCGTGGTAGGGGTCTTGTTAGGGTATTTCAAACCCGAACTCGGTCAGCAGATGCAGCCTTTGGGTGATGGTTTCATCAAGTTGGTGAAGATGATCATTGCCCCAGTTATTTTCCTGACGGTCTCCACAGGGATCGCGGGTATGAGCGACTTGAAAAAGGTCGGACGCGTTGCCGGCAAGGCGATGGTGTACTTCCTGTTTTTCTCCACCCTGGCGCTCATTCTTGGCATGGTAGTCAGCCACTTGGTGCAACCGGGTGCAGGTATGCACATTGACCCCGCATCTCTGGATAAAAGCTTAGTGGCCGGGTACGTAACTAAAGCTCATGATTCGACGATCACGGGCTTTCTGATGAACATCATCCCGACGACAGTGTTTAGCCCCTTTGTCGGTGGTGACATTCTTCAAGTGCTGTTTGTCGCGGTACTGTTTGGTATCGCCATGGCCATGGTTGGCTCACGTGCCAAGCCGGTGCTGGATTTTCTGAACGCCTTGGGTCAACCGATCTTCAAGATGGTGGCCATCTTGATGAAGGCGGCACCCATCGGTGCGTTCGGCGCCATGGCATTCACCATCGGTAAGTACGGCATCAGATCCGTGATTAACCTGGCCATGTTGGTCGGCACGTTTTACGCCACAGCGGTTCTGTTTGTTGTCCTGATTTTGGGCGTGGTGGCTCGCTACAACGGCTTTTCCATCATCAAGTTGGTGCGATACATCCGTGAGGAATTGCTGTTGGTGTTGGGTACCAGTTCGTCGGAAGCCGCGTTGCCAACGTTGATGCAAAAGATGGAACGCGCGGGTTGTTCGAAATCCGTCGTCGGGCTGGTGGTGCCCACGGGATATTCGTTCAATTTGGATGGCACCAATATCTACATGACAATGGCCGCGCTGTTTATTGCACAGGCCTGCGATATTCAGTTGTCGCTGGGAGACCAGATCTTGCTGTTATTGGTGGCGATGCTCAGCTCAAAAGGGGCGGCAGGAGTCACGGGTGCAGGCTTTATTACGCTGGCCGCCACCTTGTCAGTCGTGCCGACAGTGCCAGTAGCGGGCATGGCGCTCATCCTGGGGGTTGACCGATTTATGTCGGAGTGCCGTGCACTGACGAACCTGGTCGGCAATGCAACTGCGACGGTCGTCGTGGCACGTTGGGAGGGTGAGCTGGACGCAGATCGCTTGCATGCGGCACTCAATGGTGAAATGCCGGCATTGGACGACGAGCCGCTGAAAGCGTCGCCTG
The DNA here is from genome assembly GCA_040391965.1 of Achromobacter deleyi. Classification (GTDB taxonomy): domain Bacteria; phylum Pseudomonadota; class Gammaproteobacteria; order Burkholderiales; family Burkholderiaceae_B; genus Achromobacter; species Achromobacter deleyi_B. Next base: position 5,210 of record JBEBWV010000072.1, read on the forward strand.
CGCAGGTGGGCTGAAGCGGTCTGGTCGTGCGCCGTGTTCATGCGTACACTTCCGGCATGCTACGCATTAACAATCTCAGCAAGCGCTATGGCGACCACCTCGTATTCCAGGGACTGACTCATACGTTCCGGCCTGGATGCGTGGCGCTGTGCGAAGAAGAAAGCACCGGCAAGTCCAGCTTGCTGGGTATCATCGCGGGCACTATCGAGCCGGATGTGGGAGACGTCTGGATCGACGGGCATTCGTTGATCCAGGCGCCGCTGCAAGCCAAAGCCCGCCTGGCTTATGTGCCCGACAATTGCTTGGCGTTCCCCACGCAAACAGGGCGCGGATTGCTCGAGCAAGTTGCCTCGGAAAAGAACACAACGCTCGACGATGCCGTGTTCGATCTTGCATATCGACTGGGGCTGGAACCGCATCTGGACAAGCGTTTCGAACAGATGTCGACGGGTACACGCCGCAAAGTCTTCCTGACGGCTGCGCTCCTGGGGGAGCCGGCGGTCGTGATCGCGGATGGCCCCAGCAATGGGCTGGATGCGGGGGCTCGTAGCGTGCTGGCCGAACAGTTCAAGATCTGGGCCCAGGATCGAGTCGTGCTGATCGCCAGTCACGACGCCGAACTTGTGCAGGCCTGCGAAGCAAGAGTCATCAATATTGCTGCCCTGCGTTAAGCGGGGAGCGGCAGCCGGCATCCCGAGGGATACCGGCCGCAAGACAAACGGAAAACTACCCGGGAAGGACGAGTCGTCTCACAGGGTTCTTGGCCTACTCCTTGGCCACGGAGGTCGATTTCACCTCATGCCAACCGTCATCCCCCAAGGCCTCCAACCCCTCCAACCCCGCCGTTGCCACGCCACCAAGCAGTGGCTTATCGAGGTCGGGTGGCAATTCCTTCCAGAAGGTTCGAATCTCGCTTGTTGAAATGCCGTCGAACACGCCTTCGAGATGAACGGGCAGCATATCGGGGTAGTTGTTGAATTTGATTTTTCCGACCGCCCTAAATGGCAAGCTGTACTTTGACTCCTTCCAGGTGCATTTCCCGACGATCGACTTGCCCGGCGGAACTTTGACAGTCATGGAGATGCTCTTGGTCTCAGAACTGCTTTTGGTTTCGTTCCATTCAAAACCCTGGGTGAATTCGGCGGAGGTTTCGATCTTGCCATCGGCAAGAAGCGGAATAGAGGCTTTGACCGTAGTCTTCGCCCCTATTTTCAAGGACGTTGAGACCTTCCAGGAATGCGATTTGGTTTCCTGATAGGACACTGTCAACGTTTGGGATTGCTCGACCGAGCTGTCGTTGGTGGCGATTTGGCTCAGGCTTACCCTGGGCGGCCCGAGCGAGATGATTTTCGGCGGAGGATCCACGATGTAGTCCACCTGCTCGAACTCCACGTCACCGTAGCCGTCGCCCGAATCGCTGTTCCAGATGCCGCTGATGTCGAGCCTTCCATCATCCCAGAGCGTCAGAACTCGGCCATCCGCTTTCCTGTTCTTGTGGGTCTGCTCGCAGACCCATGTGACGGCTTGGGGGTCCTGCCGGTAGATGCACAGATTGCCATCCGACTGCATGTAGATATGATAGCCAGTTCCCCCTCCGGGGGCGTGGCCCGCGGGATAGACGCTCCAGACGGCAGTCTTCTCGTAGCCCGGTTCTTTCGTCGCAAAGAGGTCACCGCGATAGACCACGAAATTGCCGTCGTCCTGCATCAGTGCATGAAATAGACCGTTCTTCGACTTGAGGAACTGGCCCGCGAACAAGCGTTCGTCGTTCTGGAGCGTGGGTGTATTTTGCGGCATTCATTACCCTTTCAAAGGAATATTTGAAGCCAAGATGAAGCGGCCTCGTCGGACACGCAAAACCAGTGTAGCTGCAGACATCGCGTTTCCGCCTTACTGCACTTTTAAAAAAGTGCAGTAGCCTGCGTACCCACCTGACTCATTCCCAATGTGGGCAGGCCCAGTTCATTGCCGTGGTTGAGCAGGTTGCGCGGCCGATCGCTTTGGGTCAGACGGCAAACGCCATCTTTTGGTCGCTTGCGGTCGGGGCCATGCCGCGAATCCAAATCAGGGAATCTGGATTCCTGCTTGTCGCAGCAACGCGGCCGTTTCGAAAAGAGGCAGACCCATGACGCCGGTGTAGCTTCCGGCGATGTGCGAGATAAACGTGCCAGCAAGCCCTTGAATACCGTATGCACCGGCTTTTCCAAAGGGCTCGCCGCTGTCACAGTAGCGCTCAATTTCTTGAACTGACAGATCCGTCATCTGTACGCGTGTAATCGACACCGCTTCGAAAAGTTGACCCGCATGCCATAAGGCAATAGCCGTATGCACTTCATGCACTGACCCGCAAAGTGCAGTCAGGATGCGAATGGCATCGGCTCGGTCAGAAGGTTTACCGAGGACTTGACCTTCAAGAATGACGCAGGTGTCTGCTGCCAGCAATGGGAGTGGCGGCAGGCGCTGGCTGAGCATCCACTGCTCGCCGCGTTCCGCTTTGTCGCGCGCCGTCCGTCGAACATAGTCAGCACCGGTTTCACCGGGGTGTTGAGGTTCATCTTCGCCAGGGGGCGAGGGCACCATCAATACCTGGTGGGGCAGCCCGATTTGAGTCAGTAATTCCCGTCGTCTTGGACTCGCCGAGGCCAGATAAATACGAGGAGGATGATTGTGGAGGACGTTGGGAACGGTCATGCGAACGGATGCTTCAGGCGCGATGGTATGGATGATTAGTCATGATTGCCCAGGCACGATAGAGCTGCTCGGCCAAGACAATACGAACCATGGGATGGGGCAATGTCAGCGACGAGAGCCGAAGCAGTCCGCTGCATGAGGCCTTCAGATCGGCATCCAATCCATCAGGACCCCCGACCAGAAACGCCACATCCTGGCCACCACCGCGCCATTGTTCAAGCTGTTGAGATAGCGCCATGGTGGTCAGGTCACGCCCGCGCTCATCCAACGCCAGGCGTAAAACGCCTGGTGGCAGGGCAGCGTCGATGCGCCGCGCTTCGGCGGCCATCATCTGCGCTGGCGTTTTGCCAGTAGTACGAGGTTCAGGCTTGATCTCACGCAATTCCAGCGCACAGTCTGGGGGGAGACGCTTGGCGTAGTCGTTCCAAGCTGTTTCCACCCAGTTCGGCATCCGCGTGCCGACGGCGGCGACGATCAGCTTCACTGCGAACTCAGTATTCTGTGTCGTCGTAGGCGGTATTGCTTACGATGGGTGCCAGGCGCATGGATTCCGGGAGGAGTTTGACGCGAACAGGCTTGTCACCCCAGATTTCTTCCAGGTTGTAATACTGGCGAATAGCCGGCTGCATTACGTGGATGACCACGTCGCCCAAGTCGACAACAACCCATTCACCGGTGTCTTCACCTTCAACGGTGATACCGGTCAAACCTAGCGCTCGGCCACAGTTTGCGACACTGGCAGCCAAGGCTCGGGTTTGACGATTTGACGTGGCACTTGCAATAACCACACGGTCAAACAAGCTGGTCAAGTGCGTGGTGTTGTAAATCTTGATGTCTAGCGCTTTCACGTCTTCGAGGGCATCGATGACGGCGCGTTGGAGTTTCTGAATATCCATGTCTGTAAATATAACCCGCGGGCGTCACGGCCGCCGCCGATTTTCGTGGCGAGGCGGTGTTGGACGCGCGCGGTAGGTTAACGATAAAGGTTGTGCGCCGCGATATATCGGGCCACCGTGGGAGCCAAAAGGCCTTCAGTGGATTCGCCCCTGGCCAACCGTTGGCGGATCAAGGACGCGGACACAGCCATGGGAATAAAGGGAAGTTCTTCCAGCGACCGTTGCTGACTGGCTAGCCAGTCGGACAATTGGGGTGGCGCGACGAGCGCCGTACCTGGCCGGGTGGCAACAGCCAGATCAACGCTTTTGGCAATTTCCTGCCAATCACGCCAAGTGCAAAAGTTCGCCAACTGGTCTGCACCGAGCAACCAGACGTATCTGGCGGTTTTTGGCAAGGCGCGCAGGGTATCAATTGTATAGGTAGAGCCAGCCCTTTCAATTTCGATCGGGTTGACGACGAGTCCAGGCGCTTCTGCTGTGGCCAGTTCCAGCATATCAATGCGCTGCCGCCCAGTGGCGTGCAGTTCGGCGCGTTGCCATGGGTTGCCAGCAGGAATTAGCTGAACCTGTTCAAGATCGAGCTCATTCAGTGCACATTGTGCAAGTGCCACATGGGCAACGTGAACGGGGTCGAAGCTGCCGCCGAGCAAGCCAATTCGCTTCACTCCCACTCTCGCGGCTTGAGAAAATCAGCCAAAGCGGCTTCCGGCGTGCCAGCTTGTGGTTGCCAGTCGTAGCGCCATTGTGCAAGTGGGGGCATCGACAGCAGGATTGACTCAGTGCGCCCGCCCGATTGCAGTCCAAAAAGCGTGCCGCGATCAAATACCAGGTTGAATTCGACATAGCGGCCACGACGATAGGCCTGAAAATCTCGTTCACGTTCGGTATAGGCCATGTTGCGGCGGCTTTCCACAATTGGCATGTAAGCGGGCAGGAAGGCGTCACCTACTGAACGAATTAGAGCGAACGAGGCATCAAAGCCGGGTTCATTCAGATCGTCGAGGAAAATGCCGCCAACTCCACGCGTTTCGTTGCGATGCTTCAGGAAAAAGTACTCGTCGCACCATTTCTTGTAGCGTGGATAGTAATCAGCGCCATGGGGGGCCAAAGCATCACGGCAACTATGATGAAAATGCCGGGCATCTTCTTCAAACGGGTAGTAAGGGGTCAGATCAAGGCCGCCGCCAAACCAGAACACATCTGATTCGTCGTGACCAGGTCGTGCGGCGGCGACAAACATACGCACGTTCATGTGGGTGGTGGGAACGTACGGGTTGCGCGGGTGCAACACCATAGACACGCCCATCGCCTCCCAGGAACGGCCGGCCAGCTCCGGCCGATGCGCGCTAGCCGACGGCGGCAGTTTTGAGCCTAATACATGGCTGAACAACACGCCCGCGCGCTCAAACAGTTGGCCACCTTCCAGCAGCCGCGAAACGCCGCCACCGCCTTCCGCCCGCTCCCACGTATCCGTGCGAAACGACGTGCCTTCAGCTTGCTCCAGCGCTTGGACAATACGAGATTGCAGGCCTGTGAGGTAACTGCGGACATCGGGAACGGGTAGGGCGCGTATCGGCATGGATTCGGGTTTACTGATTGGGTTTGGTTTTCTGCTGCGATGGCTTCAATGCACGCCAGCCGATGTCGCTACGATACTGGCGGCCATCAAAGTGGATGGCATCGATAGCTTCATAGACTCGCTCGCGAGCCATGCGCACAGACTCACCCAGCGCTGTGACGCAAAGTACGCGTCCGCCAGTAGTTTTGACTTTACCGTCATCTAGCAGTGTCGCCGCGTGAAAGACCATGCAGTCGTCCGCGTCAGCAGGCAAGCCTTGAATTGCGTCGCCAGTGCGCGGTGTGTTCGGATAATTATGAGCGGCCAGCACGACGCCAAGCGCAGTACGGCGATCCCAGATGATATCGGCCTGATCCAGAGTGCCGTCAACGGCGTGTTCCAGCGCATCGAGCAGATCGCTTTTTACGCGCATCATGATGGGCTGGGTTTCGGGGTCACCCATGCGGCAATTGAATTCCAGCGTCTTGATTTCACGGTCGGGGTCATCCCCTGGCGCAATCATGAGGCCTGCATACAAGAAGCCGGTATAGGGGATGCCGTCGCGCGCCATGCCCTGCACCGTCGGCAGGATAATTTCGCGCATGATGCGGTGGTGCAATTCCGGGGTGACGATCGGGGCGGGCGAGTAGGCACCCATGCCTCCGGTATTCGGACCCAGATCGCCATCTTGCAGGCGCTTGTGGTCTTGGCTGGTGGCCAGCACCAGCACATGGCGTCCGTCACACATCACGATGAAGCTGGCTTCTTCTCCCACCAGGCATTCTTCGATGACGACACGCGCGCCAGCTTCACCCATGGACCCGTCACCCAGCATGGCGTCTACGGCGGCATGTGCCTCTTCCAGCGTGGCGGCAACGACGACACCTTTGCCAGCGGCCAGGCCGTCAGCCTTGATGACGATGGGGGCGCCTTCCTGATCAATATAGGTGTGGGCCTGAACGGGGTCGGTGAACGTGGCGTAGCGCGCGGTAGGAATGTTGTGGCGAATCATGAACGCCTTGGCATAGTCTTTGGAGCTTTCCAGCTGCGCGGCAGCCTTCGTGGGGCCAAAGATCTTCAGGCCACGAGCACGAAAGACGTCCACGACGCCAGCGGCCAATGGCGCTTCTGGCCCCACAACCGTTAATGCCACACCTTCGCGCTGGACGAAATCGGCGAGTTCCTCGGGGCTGGTGAGCGGAATATTTTCCATTTGCTCGGCCCGCTGCGTTCCACCATTACCCGGCGCTACATAAACCTTATGTACGCGGGGGGACTGTGCCAGTCGCCAGGCGAGAGCATGTTCACGGCCGCCCGAGCCAATTACCAGGAGTTTCATTTTGGGTGATTCAGAAAGTTGTCACTCGAGTGCGCGCAAATGGATGGACTGTTGATTCGGCTGTATTGAATCCGATAGCCGACAGACTCCAACAAACATTCAAATTCGCACATTAGCCTGTGGAAAGGCAACAAGCCCAATACGAGCCGGACTCGATAAAATCTGGCACAGCTACGGAAACACCATAGCTGCACCGGTAAGAAATTTACTGTGCTTCGTCGAAAACGACAGTGCTGTAGACGTCTTGCACGTCGTCCAGCGCTTCGAGAGCGTCGAGCAGTTTTTGCATCTTGATGGCATCGTCACCGGCAAGCTCCGTTTCATTGAGCGCCTTCATGATGATGCCGTCTACTTCAGCTTTCAGGCCTGCCTTGTCAAAGGCTTGGCGCACAGCCGCATAGTCCGGCGGCGCACAAGTAACCTCAATGACGCCCTCCGCATCGGTTGTCACGTCTTCGGCACCCGCTTCGAGGGCGATTTCCATGACTTTGTCTTCTGACGTGCCCGGCGCAAACAAGAATTGACCGCAATGTTTGAACATGAAGGCAACGGAGCCTTCTTGTCCGAGATTGCCGCCATTCTTGGCAAACGCGTGGCGCACATCGGCCACGGTACGAGTACGGTTGTCAGTCATGCAGTCAACGATGACGGCGGCGCCACCGACGCCATAGCCTTCGTAACGCACTTCTTCATAGTTCACGCCATCGGCACCACCCGCGCCGCGCTGGATGGCGCGCTGGATGTTGTCTTTGGGCATGTTGGCGTCCGTGGCTTTGTCCCAGGCCATGCGCAAGCGCGGATTGCTGTCTGGGTCGGCACCACCGGCGCGTGCCGCCACGGTAACTTCACGAATAATTTTGGTCCACAGCTTGCCGCGCTTGGCGTCTTGACGGCCTTTGCGGTGCTGAATATTGGCCCATTTGCTATGTCCGGCCATGGCTTCCCAGGGAAATTTATCTTGAAAGATGGCTATTTTACCGTGCCGGACGGGTGTCCGTGTGGCGAGGGTGATGATCTTGTGTCTGTATTGCGACGCACACAAGGGTAAGCGCTGGCTCTACACTCAAGTACCCGCTTTTTTCGGCCTCGGAGAATCTCGTCATGTCGACCCCAATTGTCATCGCAAAAAACGCCCAGACTGAGCTCGCGCTACTGCCTGCTCTTGCTAACCGGCACGGCTGTATCACTGGTGCTACGGGCACCGGAAAAACGGTGACACTGCAAGTATTGGCGGAGTCGTTCTCCCGCATCGGCACGCCGGTTTTCATGGCCGATGTCAAAGGGGATCTGACGGGGCTTTCTCAGGCAGGCGCGACCAGCGCAAAACTGCAAGCCCGTCTCAAAAGTGTGGGTTTGGACGAGCCTGTGTGGTCGGCCAGTCCGGTAACGCTATGGGATGTCTTTGGTGAGCAGGGCTTGCCCGTGCGTGCGACGGTATCGGATATGGGGCCCTTGCTATTGGCTCGGGTGCTGGAATTGAACGATACGCAGGAGGGCGTCCTGAACCTCGTGTTCCGGGTGGCTGACGACGAAGGGCAGTTATTGCTGGATTTGAAAGATCTGCGGGCCATGTTGCAGAATGTGGCGGATCGCTCAGCGGAATTGAAAACTCGCTATGGCAATGTCTCTGCCACCACAGTAGGGGCCATCCAGCGGGGATTGTTGACGCTTGAGTCGCAAGGTGCCATTAACTTCTTTGGCGAGCCCATGCTCGATGTAGCTGACTTGATGCGCACAGATGCTCAGGGTCGTGGAATGGTCAATATTCTGGCCGCCGACAAGCTGATGCAGTCGCCACGCTTGTACGCGATATTCCTGCTCTGGTTGCTCGCAGATCTCTACGAAAAATTGCCAGAAGTGGGCGATATGGATCAACCCAAACTCGTCTTCTTTTTTGACGAAGCGCATTTACTGTTTAACGATGCGCCTGCCGCGCTGCTGACGAAAATTGAACAAGTTGTGCGCTTGGTGCGTTCCAAAGGTGTAGGCATCTTTTTTGTAACGCAGAATCCCCTGGACATCCCGGATACGGTGCTGGGTCAGTTGGGCAATCGCGTGCAACACGCCTTGCGGGCCTTTACGCCACGCGATCAAAAGGCCGTGAAGACGGCCGCGCAGACTATGCGCCCGAACCCTGGACTGGATATCGAAGCGGCCATTACCGAGCTAGGCGTCGGAGAGGCGCTGGTGTCACTGCTTGATGAGAAAGGCCGACCCATGCCGACTGAGCGCGCGTGGATCGTGCCGCCCGGCAGTCGCATTGGCCCGGCCTCTGACGCGGAGCGTCAGTCATTGCGGCAAACCAATTCCTTGGCGGGAAAGTATGAGCAAACGATTGATCGCGAGTCTGCCTATGAGGTGTTGACGGCGCGTGTCTCGGCCCCTGTGGGGGCCGGTAAATCGACACCGGCATCGCCAACGGGCTCAGCGACGCCAGAGACGCCAGATGCCGGTGGTGGCTTCATGGGTGGTTTGAATGAAGTGCTTTTCGGTTCAACCGGCCCACGCGGAGGCAAGCGCGACGGCGTTGTGCAAAGCATGGCGAAGAGCACGCTACGTTCAGTTGCCCGTGAACTTACCAGAGGAATATTGGGGTCATTGTTGGGTCCAAAGGGCCGTCGATAGAGCGCAATGGAGCCCCGCTGTTATAGGTCGGGGCGACGCGTCGTAGGCCATCCGAGTGCCCCAATGCGCCCGGATGGCGGCGAGCGCGCATCCCTGCGGTACCCCATCAATCAAGGACTATCGACTGCCGCTTTGTAACGAGGGCTGTTGCTATGCCATCGTTTATGCCTATTATTCAGGGCATTCAAACTAAAAGAGCTGAGGAGTTGTGGTGGGCAAGATTCATAAAATTGCTGTCATCCCTGGTGACGGCATAGGCAAGGAAGTGGTACCTGAGGGCTTGAGAGTGTTGGAGGCTGTCGCCACCCGCTTCGGGATCAATTTCCAGTGGGACCATTTCGACTGGAGCTGCGACTACTACGCCAAACACGGCAAGATGATGCCGGATGACTGGGCAGCGCAAATCGGTCAGCACGAAGCTATTTTCTTCGGCGCCATTGGTTGGCCTGACGCCGTCCCGGACCATGAAGCGTTGTGGGGCTCGCTCTTCAAGTTTCGCCGTGAGTTCGACCAATACATCAATCTGCGACCTGTCCGTCTGATGCCAGGCGTGCCGTCGCCGCTCGTCGGCCGGAAACCGGGTGAAATTGATTTCTTCATCGTTCGAGAGAATACCGAAGGTGAATACTCCAATAGCGGTGGGATACTGTTCGCAGGTACTGAACGCGAAGTCGTAATCCAGGAAAGTGTGTTCACACGTATTGGTGCTGATCGGGTATTGAAGTTTGCTTTTGAACTGGCGCGCAAACGTGGCAAGCATCTAACTGCCGCGACCAAATCCAACGGCATTTCTATTTCCATGCCGTGGTGGGATGCTCGAGTAGCCGAGATGGCTGGGAACTATCCCGACGTTCGCTGGGACAAATACCATATCGACATCTTGTGCGCACATTTTGTTCAGCATCCAGATTGGTTCGATGTGGTGGTGGCTTCGAATTTGTTTGGCGACATTCTTTCTGACCTTGGACCCGCTTGCACAGGAACTATCGGTATTGCACCGTCGGCGAATTTGAACCCCGAGCGCAAATTTCCGTCCCTGTTCGAACCTGTCCACGGATCCGCGCCAGATATCTATGGCAAAGGCATCGCCAATCCTATCGGACAGATCTGGAGTGGTGCGCTTATGCTGGACTTTCTGGGTTATCCGGAAGCTGCGGCAGCTGTCGTGAAGGCTATCGAAGTTGTCTTGGCAGACGGGCCGAGAACGCGCGATATGAAAGGGGACGCAGACACCAAGGCTGTCGGTCAGGCGATTGCATCGCTTATAGCCAAAGGTAGCGTCTAATTTAAAAAGGGCTACGTAGGTGCCACGTGAATGACTCCGCGCTTTCCTCTCCTGCTGCAGATATAGGTAGTGGTAGATCGGACCGACTCGTGCGAAAAATTTATCGCGCTTTTCGCTCCAGAACGCAAAGACATAATCAGCATTTGTGGCCCTTCGTGAGAATCGCCCGTGATCGCGTGGGCGCGATTACGGGTTTCAAAGCCTTCGGAAAAAGCGTCAAACTGACGCCCTTATCCGAGGGCTTTGATCCCGCTCACAAAGAGGTGCACCTGATCCTGAGCGGGCCGTCTGTGGCGGAAATCCGATACGACGAATTGGATATCAAGGTGGCGATGGGTGTGAACGGGTCCATCGTTCTGGCTCGCCAGTTTGATTTGCCGTTTCGCTACTACTGCATCATCGACCAGACCTTTGTGCGTCAACGAATTGATCTCGTACGAGAGGTGGTTGCGCGCGATCTGACGTTGTACGTAACCCCGGACGTCTTGCGCTACCTCATGCAAGGCATACCGCCGGAAACATACCGATGTCGTATCTGTGTCATCGAGCTTGTGTCCGAACGCGCGTATGAGCGTCGGGCCTCACCGGAAGTCTTGTCTGATCTGGTTGCCAGCAGCCCTGAGCTCAAGCTCTTTAATGCCCGGGAGGGGTTGGGATACAGCTTTAACGCCTCTCTAGGCGTATTCGATGCAGATACGGTGGCTTATCCTGCTCTGCAAGTGCTCGTGTCGGGTGGTGCACAAACGGTTTATCTGCATGGCTTGGACATTACGGCAAGCAAGGGACTACGCTTCTATGACGAGGGCGACAATCCGCAGTTCAGCCGCTTGGGCCGCAATTTTGAACGCTTGATCGAACCGTCGTTCCGCTTTGCCGCCGCGTTATTGCGCCAGCGCAACGTGAACATATTTAATCTCTCGCCTATTAGCTCGTTATCGGGTGAGGTCATTCCTCGATTCGATTGGCACGATCTACCCAGAAAGTAAGCTCGGCGTGTCGCGCCTGGGCTGCGCTTGGTGCGCATCAATGCAAAGGTATAAAAAAAAACGGAAAAGGCGAACGCCTTTTCCGTTTTTCCTTTGTTGAACGACCTGAATTAATGCGCGCCTGCAGCGGCCTCTGCGGCACCGCTACCACCCGCGGCGGCAGAGCGTGGGCGAGCGAACCAGACCAGCCCGGTGAGCAGCAGGAAGATCATGGCGGAGCCGTAGAACACGTCCACTGCCGACATGGTGAACGCCTGTGCATTAATCAAACCATCCACCACGCTGAGCGCTTGCTGCTGCGACAGCCCGGCAGTGCCTTGCAGGACATTGAGGGTTTGGTCGAATGCAAGTTGTCCCGGCTTCGCAATTTCCGTTAACTGCGCATGGTGCATCGAGGCGCGGTTCTCCCATAGCGTGGTTGCAATCGACGTGCCGAACGCACCCGCCGTTAGACGTAGGAAATTCGATAAGCCTGACGCAGCAGGAATGCGCCACGGCTCCAGGTTGGACAGCGTGATGGAGGTCAACGGGACGAAGAAGGCCGCCATAGCTGCACCCTGAATGATCGTCGGGATCATGAGCGTGCGCACATCTGTCTGTGTATTGAACCCGGCTCGCATGAAGCAGACCAGTGCGAAAATCATGAATGCGACGGTCACAATCTGCCGTGGGTCGCGGGTTGCCAGCATCTTGCCCACAATGGGAGTGAGAAGAATGGCCAGCAATCCGACGGGGGCGGTGACCATGCCGGCATAGGTCGCGGTATAGCCCATGTTGCTTTGCAGCCAGAGGGGCAAGAGCACGACGTTGCCAAAGAAGACGCCATAAGCCACTGCAAGCGTCAGGGCGCCTACCGTGAAATTGCGTAACTTGAACAGACGCAAGTCCACCACCGGGTGAGCGTCCGTTAGCTCCCAGATCAGGAAAAAGACGAACGCGACAACTGCCGTGGCTGCGAGGGCGATGATGACGGGGCTGGCAAACCAGTCCAGTTCCTTACCCTTGTCCAACATGATCTGCATGGCACCGACCCACACCACAAGCAGAACCAAGCCCAGTTTATCGATGGGCAACTGGCGAGTCATTGACTCGCGCTTGCCATAGATACGCCAACTGATCCATGCGGCCAAGAGCCCCACGGGCACGTTGATATAAAAGATCCATGGCCATGAATAGTTGTCGGAAATCCAGCCACCTAACAGCGGCCCCGCCACGGGCGCAACAAGTGTGGTCATGGACCAGACCGCTAGCGCCATTCCCGCCTTCGATTTCGGGAAGCTTGCCAGCATCAATGTCTGCGACAACGGAATCATTGGGCCTGCGACAGCCCCTTGCAGCACGCGAAAGAGGATCAGCGCCTCCAGAGAGGGCGCAAAACCGCAGAGCCAGGACGCGATCACGAACAACAGCGTCGAAGTCACGAACAAGCGCACCTGACCGAATCGCTGGGTGAGCCATCCGGTTAGCGGTACGGTAATCGCGTTTGCGACCGCGAACGATGTAATGACCCAGGTGCCTTGGCTACTGCTGACGCCGAGGTCACCCGAGATGGTCGGAATGGAAACGTTCGCAATTGAAGTGTCCAGAACGTTCATGAACACGGCAGTGGACAGTGCGATCGACCCGATGATGCGAGTCGCACCCTCCAACGGCGCATAGGTGCCGGCTGGGCGCGCGGGTTGATCCGCCGCAGCGCCGTTTTGAGGCTGGGCGGTGGTACTCATGAGGCGAGGTTTTCCTGAATGATCTTGCTGATCATGACATCGGCTTCGTCATGTGGGGGATCAAATGCACGCGTCGTCCACGCCGGCTCAGTGCGCGTCGCTTGCGTAATCGGTTCGCCTTCTTGTGGAGCGATGTCCACCTCTACGTCCATAGACAAACCGACGCGCAAGGGATGCTTCTTCAAGTCTTCTTGATTCAAGGCAATGCGGACGGGCACGCGTTGCACTACCTTGATCCAGTTACCGGTGGCATTTTGCGCCGGCAACAGGGCAAAAGCGCCGCCCGTGCCCGCGTCCAGCCCTGCCACCGTGCCACGGTATTCGACCGAGCCACCGTACAAGTCCGCCTTCAACTTTACCGGCTGGCCGATACGCATTTTGCGCAGTTGGCCTTCCTTGAAATTTGCCTCTACCCAGACTTGGTCTAGCGGCACGACAGTCATAAGCGGTGAGCCAGGGGCCACGCGCTGGCCGACCTGCACACTGCGGCGGGCAATAACGCCATTTACAGGGGCGGGCAGTACGGTGCGCGAGCGGGCGAGCCAGGCGTTGCGAAGATCTGCGGCGGCCTGACGCACATCGGGGTGCTCAGCAACGCTCGTGCCTTCTGTCAGCGCCTGGTTGGTGGCGAGCTTTGCGCGCGACGCCGCCAGTGATGCCTTTGCCTGAGCCAGGCCGGATTGGGCAGCCTTCAGTGCGGCCTCTGCATGGAGAATCTCTTCGCCACTGACTCCACCTGATTTGGCCAATGTCTGGCGCCGATTTACGTCGCTTTGCGCACGTGTCAATTCTGCCTGCGCCCGGGCAATGTCCGCGATGCGCACGTCGACATCCGCGGCGAGCGCGTCATTCTGAACGTAGTACGTGCGCACTTGGCGAACCGTTTGCGCCAGCTTTGCTTGCGCGTATTGCAGCGCAATGTCTGCATCGGATGAGTCCAGGCGAACCAATGGCTGGCCCGCTTTTACGGTTTCCGTGTCATCTGCTTCGATGGCCACGACCGTGCCGGGCACTTGAGGCGTAATCTGCACCAAATTTCCATGCACATACGCGTCGTCCGTGCTTTCAAAATGTGCACCGTAGATCGCCCACCAGACACCGTAGACGATGCCCAGCACGACAAATATTCCGGTGGCTGACCAGAGCAAGCGTTTGCGGGCAGGATTAGTAGTAGGGGTAGTTGCATTCATGACGTCTGAATCCGGAACATTCAATGGGTAGAGGTCGAGTCGGGCGACGCCTTGGTGTCGGCGGCATAGCCACCACCCAAGGCATAGGCAAGGTTGGCATCCAGTTGGTAAGCCCGGATGTGCAAATCAGTATCCAGGCGAGCCTGCGTCAATACGCCTGTTTGAGCCACCAAAACGGTCAGATAATTGCCCATGCCAGCACGGTATCGGCTGACCGCCAGGTCATAAGCAGCCTCGATGGCTTCATGCGCCTGACGCTGTTGCGCGCGCTCTTGATCAATCATGCGCAGGGCATCGATGGCGTCAGCAACCTGGTGTGCAGCATCCAGGACGGTTTGGTTGTAGTCGGACACGGCAAGATCTGCATCTGCACGTCGACCAGCCAGGTTGGCGTTCAATTCGCCACCATGAAAGATTGGCAGGGTAATCGCAGGTCCGAAACCGGCGGTTCTGCTATCGGAATTCAGCAGGTTGCTCGTGCCGATTGATTGAAGTCCGACGAAAGCTACCAAGTTGATATTGGGGTAGAAGGATGCCTTTGCGACATCGATCGATTGATTCGCAGATTCTGCGCGCCAACGCGCCGCCGTCACATCTGGGCGATGGCCCAGAAGGTCAAGAGGAATCGCGTCAGGAACTACACCTGCTGGCGTGGTCAGTGCGACGGGCTGCAAGGTTTGGCCGCGTTGCGGTCCGGCACCCACCAACGCCGCCACCTGGTTTCGTAATTGGGCGACCGTCGTATCGTTTTGCGTGAGTTCAACCTTGCCGGCTGCCAGTGACGACTCGGCTTGCTTGACTTCCACTTGAGTGTCCAGTCCTGCCTTGTATCGGCCTTGCGTCAGTTGCAGCACTTCGGCACGCTGCTTCAGTACACGATTCAGTACGTCGCGCTGAGCAAAGGCATTTTGCAGATTCAAGTAGCTGCGAACCACGGCGCTGGCCAACACATTGTGGGCCGACTGTGCATCGGCTGCCGCTGCCTGTTGCTGTGATACGGCTGATTTCAGGCGCGCCCGATTCTTGCCCCAGAAGTCAATTTCATAACTGAAATCCAGTGCAAGGCGGTTATCGCTTACTACCGAGCCGCCTAAGGGGGCGGGGTAGATATATGTATTGGAGATTTTCTCCCGGTTCAAGGTGTAGTTCGCATCGACCTTGGGAAACAGCGGGGCGCGGGCTGAACCGACGGCAGCATTAGCCAGTGCCAGGCGCGCCTGTGCCGCCGTGAGAGAGGGGCTGTTGGCGAGCGCTTCGTCAATCAGGGCGTTTAGCTGCTGATCGCCGTAGCGTTTCCACCATTCCGTGGTTGGCCAAACTACGCTTTGACCCGACAGGCCAAGCTTGGCCGCGTCGAGGGTCGCGACGGGTTCGGTCCCAGGCTCCATCAGTGCACAACCACTGAGGGCTAATACCAAAACGGTTGATAGAAGGCGTTTCATCCTGACTGTTTGCTGAAAGTAGTTGATTAATCTGTATCTGACTAGGCAGATATTACGATAAATTTCGGCTTCAATATTGCGCAGCACAATGGGAATTTTCGTACCTTGGGATTTCGCACCAAGGCGAAGATCATTGCGGCTTAGCGCTCTGGCACTCCACCAGCATTAGAGCCGTTGGCAATCATTCGTCCCAAAAGGTGCGTCAGTTGAGTCACTTCTTCTGGAGAAAATCCTCGCAAATGGCGGTTCAATGCACGGGCAATGTTGGCTGGAATTTCACGGGCAATGGTTTCGCCCAGTTCTGTGAGTGCAACTTTCACGACGCGTCTGTCTTCAAGACAGCGCTCCCGTTTTAACAAGCCTTTTGCTTCCAGACGGTCCAGCGCTCGTGTCATGGCGCCGGTGTCAATGTTATTCAGGCGGGCAAGTTCCGCTGGGGTGTCTGCCCGGCCGAGAAAGATCATCGCAATAGGCTTCCACTGCACCGCTGTAAGGTCCAGAGGTGCCATTTCCTGATCAAGCATTCGTGTCATCGAGTGATAGACGACCTTGATCAGGTAGCCGACGTTATCGTCCGTCATGCAACGAAGGTCACTGCGATAATGCGCAGAATTGTCGGTGGAGTTTTGGGGGCGCGAAGAAGTCATGGCAGGAATTTTACTGCCTAGACAATTATTGTCAAGGCAGGTAATCCGTCCCGTTTTCTTAGTGAGATGTCTTGCGCAACCCAGACCAGACAATCGCGGCGACGATCAGCGCGGCGCCAGCGATCATGCGCAACGACGGCTCTTGGCTGAATAGAAACCACGCGAAGCCAATGGCGTATACCGGTTCTAACGCAATGACGAGCCCGGCGCTGCGGGCATTGAGCTTTGTGAGACTGGACACAAACAGGTAATGAGATAAACCGGTGCAGAAGATGCCAAGCACGGCCAGCCAGAACCAATCGCTTGGGGTGACTGCTGGCAATTGGCCGGCGGCAAAGGGCAGCATGACTAAGGCGACGACTATGTTTTGCCAGCAAGCGACCTGCATCGGAGGCATGCCTGCTGCCGCGCGGCGGTTCGATAGTGCGAGCAATGCAAAGGTCAGGCCAGCCCTATCGTGCCTTGGTCCGCCAGATCGAAAGAGGGTGTCACCAGGACAAGCCCAATCGTGACCAGGCCTAGCAACAGCCATTCAGCCATACGGACGCGCTCACGAAACAACAGCCATTCAAATAAGGTGATGAATGCGGGGAAACTGGCAAAACCAAGCGTGGCAACGGCAATACCACCCACTTTGACAGATATAAAGAACGTGACCCAATGGGCGGCCAGCAAGCAGCCGGAAATGACCGACACCACAAGTTGCGCCGGTGTGAGCACACCAAGCACGGGCTGGCGCTGCATCCGGCCGAAAAGGAATAACGCGCCGACTGCAAATAGTGCCCGGCCCAATGTGATGACGACGGCACTCGCCTGGATCAATTCGCCAAATACGCCCGTCAATCCGAACAGGATTGCGGCGATATGGATATAGCTTAAAGCGCGTTGTCGAGTCATACGAACATTAAAAAGGTCATCGGAGCGTGCAAATAGCAATGCACTGAATCTAAAATCATCGCATGAATCGTATGACGCAGTTTTCAACAGCCTTGATGCCGTCCCGACGCGTGGGCGGCATTTTATTGGCCGTGATTGGCGCGGTGCTGTTTTCCGCCAAAGCCATCATCGTCAAATTCACGTATCGCTACGGCATTGACGCGGTCACGCTGATCGCTTTTCGAATGCTCTTTGCCATGCCTTTTTTTGCCGCCGTGGCATGGCACCAATCGAGGCGTGCCGCGCGGGGAGAAATTCCAAAGCTGACTGCGACGGAGCGCATTCAGGTTTGCATACTGGGGCTAATTGGATATTACTTGTCCAGTTTTTTGGACTTTCTGGGTTTGCGCCACATCACAGCCAGCCTGGAGCGCCTGATTCTATTTTTATCCCCCTCCCTGGTTGTGCTGTTGTCCGCCATCTGGCTCAAGCGACCAATCGAGCGGCGGCAGTGGGTGGCAATGTTGCTGTCCTATGTCGGGGTTGTGCTGGTCTTTGCACATGATCTTTCTTTCGGCGGCGGCAGCGAGGTGCTGTTAGGGTCTTTGTTCGTTTTTGGCTCTGCGCTCAGCTATTCTGTGTACCTGATTTGCTCAGGAGAGTTGATTAAACGAATTGGCGCGACGCGCTTGGTGGCCTACGCCATGCTTGTTTCCTGCGTGGCATGCGTCATTCAGTTCTTTGTCGTGCATCCCCCGTCCGTCTTGATTCAACCTCTTCCTGTCTATGTTTATTCTGCTATCCACGCTACCTTTCACACTGTCATTCCGGTGTTTATGCTGATGTGGGCAGTTGATCGGATCGGGGCACCAACGGCCTCATTGTTAGGGATGGTTGGCCCGGTCTCCGTCTTGTTCTTGGCCTCATGGTTTCTCAACGAGCCAATTACAGTGTGGCAGTTGTTTGGCACTGCATTTGTGCTCTTGGGTGTATTCGCCCTGATGGGGGCCAGACGCCCCAAAGCGCCAATGTAATTTGTGCGCGTGGGGTTGTAATGCTTTGCGTTGAAGCCCGGTTTTCTTACATTCGTACTGTTATTCCATTCCAAAGGAGGCCTGCATGGCCAGCAATCTCGTCAAGGCAATTCGTATCGAACAGCATGGTGGCCCGGAAGTACTCAAGCTGGTCGAGGTGGAAGTCCCGGCTCCCGAAGCCAATGAAGTCACGATCCGTCAGCATGCAGCGGGCCTGAACTTCATCGATATCTATTTCCGCACGGGTTTGTATCCCCATCCGCTGCCGCACGGACTTGGCTTTGAGGGCGCGGGCGTGGTCGAAGCGGTGGGTGCCGACGTCAAGCACTTGAAGAAAGGCGACCGCGTCGCTTATGGTCAAAGCCCACTCGGTGCTTATGCGCAAGCACGCAATGTGCCGGCGCTTCAAGTGGTCAAAATTCCCAAGGGCATTGCGTTTGATGAAGCTGCCGCGTTGATGCTCAAAGGGTTGACGGTCCAGTATCTGTTTCGCCAGACCTATCGCCTGCAAGGCAATGAAACGATTCTGTTCCATGCTGCGGCGGGCGGTGTGGGTTTGATTGCTTGCCAGTGGGCACGGGCATTGGGTGTGAAGCTGATCGGCACGGTATCCAGCCCGGAAAAGGCAGCCCTGGCGATGGAAAATGGCGCCTGGGCCACCATTGATTACTCGCGCGAGAATGTCGTTGAGCGCATGCTGGAACTGACCAATGGCAAGAAAGTGCCCGTGGTCTATGACGGCGTTGGCAAAGACACGTGGGAAACTTCGCTGGATTGCATTGAGCCGCGTGGTTTGATGGTCAGCTTTGGCAATGCGTCCGGTCCGGTGTCGGGCGTTAACCTCGCCATCTTGAACCAAAAGGGCAGTCTATATGTGACGCGCCCCTCGCTCGGCGTGCACGTCAATACGTTGGAAAAACTCCAAACGGCAGCCGACGAGTTGTTTGATCTGGTCTTGAAGAAGAAGATCAAGGTACGCATTGACCAGCGCTACGATCTTGAGCATGTTGGTGATGCGCAGACGGCATTGGCGGGTCGGAAAACGACCGGTGCGACGGTTCTGACGCTGGATTAAACGGGCTGGGAGTCGCCCGGTATATGACACTGGGTGGCTTCGGGCTTGGCGGATCAAAAGGTCGGTGCTGCTGTCAGTACCGACCTTTGTAATTTACGACAGCGTTTCCTCGTTGATGAGGTCTTCTTTGCCGTAGAACTTGACGCCGATGTGGATGCGCTCGCGTCCTTGCGAGCGGCGATGACGGTTTGTGTCTCGCAGCGAATAGACGCAGCCACAATACTCTTGCTGATAAAAATTCTCGCGCTTGCTGATCTCGATCATGCGCTTGGATCCACCGCCTTTACGCCAGTTGTAGGTCCAGTAGACAAGATCGTCGTAACGGGCGGCAGCACGCTCGCCGCTGCCGTTGATTTGATTCATGTCTTTCCAGCGCGAAATGCCGAGAGAGCTGGTGATTGTGTCAAAACCGTGCTCATGCGCGTAGAGTGCCGTGCGTTCGAAACGCATATCGAAGCAAGCAGTGCACCGTTCACCACGTTCCGGTGCATCTTCCATGCCCTTGATGCGATCGAACCAGTTGTCCATGTCGTAGTCGGCATCGATGAATTCAATGCCATGTTGCTCCGCAAAACGAATGTTCTCGTTCTTGCGAATCTCATATTCTTTAACCGGATGGATGTTCGGGTTATAGAAGAAAATGGCGTAATCGATGCCCGACGCCTGAACGGCCTCCATGACTTCCCCAGAGCAGGGGGCGCAGCAGGAATGCATCAGCAATTTGCTGCGGCCAGCGGGCAGGTCTAATTTGGGACGTACGAGTTCGGACATGGCAAAAAGCGGTAGGAGCGAAGAAAGTCGTTATTTTACGCTGGGTTGGCACCAACGCCCATGAGGCAGGTGCTGGCGCCTGCTAAAGCGGGGACAGGTACTAACTTAAAACGGTGTCCCAAAGTTGCCGGACAGCGGCTCGCTCTTCGCTCAACTGGTCTGGCGCCACTCGGGCTTTTTCTACCCCTTGAAGACGTAACTGATGCTGCACACGGCGCAACGTCCGGTAAGCATCGCCAGCGCGTGCGCCTAATTCTGGCTCGATCAATCCTGCTTCGCCCGCCAGGCGCAGCAGCGTGATGTTGCCCAGGTTCGCGACCAATTGTGGGTGCGATCCGGCGTAACAAAGCACCAGATATTGCGTGACGAACTCGACATCGACCATTCCCCCGCGATCATGCTTGAGATCGAATTTTTCCGTGGTATTGGGATGGCCAGCGTTAATTTTCTCGCGCATTTTCAGAACTTCCTGACGCAAGGCCTGCGTGTCCCGCGGCATAACCAGGATTTCCTCTCGAATTCTTTCGAAACGCGCACCTACCGCAGCGTCTCCAGTGGCATACCGGGCGCGCGTAAGCGCTTGATGCTCCCACGGCCACGCATGTGTGCGCTGGTACTGCTCAAAGGCCTCGACAGATACCGCGAGCAGGCCGGCATCCCCATCAGGGCGCAGGCGCAGATCCACTTCATACAGACGGCCCGACGAAGTCATGGTGGAGAGCCACGAGGTCATTCGGCGTCCCAGTTTTGCATAGACCTCGGCCGCATCATCGCGGGGGTCATCAAAGAGGAAGACGATATCCAGATCAGAG
Organism: Achromobacter deleyi; assembly: GCA_040391965.1. Taxonomy (GTDB): domain Bacteria; phylum Pseudomonadota; class Gammaproteobacteria; order Burkholderiales; family Burkholderiaceae_B; genus Achromobacter; species Achromobacter deleyi_B. Next base: position 26,161 of record JBEBWV010000072.1, read on the forward strand.
GCGTAACCCAATTCTTTACCACCCAGCTTGCCGTAGGCAATGACGGCGAACTGCGGTGTTGCACCGGGCACCTTGTTTACCAGCGGCCAGGCGCGTCGGATGGTCTCGGCCAGCAGTAAATCGGCCAGCGCCGACAACTGATCGGCCAATTTTTCGACCGTGAGCTCGTTTTCCAAATCCTGGGCGAGCAATTGAAAACTGGCCTGGCGTTGCACATCACGCATCAGATTCATCTGACGCTCGACGTCGGGGGCGCCATCCGGGAGACGGCAAGCATCAAGATCGGCCGTCAGTTGGCGTGCCATTTGAACGAAATCCAAAGGTTCGAACAGGGTGCGCCAATCGATGAGGCTGTCGAGCAACAAGGGATGCTGCGTGAGATATTGGGCCGCCCAGGGGCTTGCTGCCATCATCCGGGCTACGCGCGCCAGCGTATCCGGATACTCGGCCAGAAGCGCCAGATAGGCGCTGCGCTGGGCAATTGTTTCGATGAGATCGAAGAGTCGAGTGGCGGCATCCAGAGGTGCGGCCGTTTGCAAGGCGGCTTGCAGGGCTGCCGGCAGAAGGGCCTCCATACGCCGTCGGCTACTCTCCGGCAGGCTGCGCATCTTATGGCTGCTCAGTAGCATTTCCGTGCGCCGCAGAAACTCCTGAGCCTCGTCACCAAAAGCCTGCTGAATCTGATCTGCAAGTTGCCCTTCCGCACCGTGTCCTGCTTCGGCTGCGCGTGCGCCAGGGCTCGCTGCTGAATCCTTGAGCGGCTGCCCCGCGCATGTATCTTCCGCATCAGCAATACCCACGAGACGGAAGGCATTGCGAAATGTCTGGGACACGAAGCTGCGATGTGCGGCCAATGTCTGCTCAAAGTCGATGGCACTGAATCCCAGCGCAACTGCCAGGCCCACACGCAGGGCCGGATCACTTGGCAACAAATGTGTTTGCTGATCTTCACGATATTGCAACGCATGCTCTGTGCGCCGAAGGAATCGATAGGCCTCTTCCAGCTTCACGGCATCTTCTGCCGGAATCAACCCGGCATCGCGTTCGGCGTGCAGCGCTTCAAGCAGGCCACGCTTTTGCAGTGCCGGCATGCGGCCACCGCGAATAAGTTGCGCCAACTGCACCACGAATTCGATTTCGCGAATGCCGCCGTCACCCAGCTTGATATTGTTGGCAGTATCAACACCGCTGCGCAACAGGGCACGCCGCTGCCAATCCTGGCGAATACGCTCACGTAGGCCGCGTAGGGCGGCCAGGGCGTCGAAATCGAAGTACTTTCTATAGACGAATGGCACGCGCAGACTTTCGAACTGTCTTGCCTGCGTGGTGGTGTCGCTATCCGGGAAGGCGCGCGCAGGCATTAACCGTGCTTTCAGCCAGGCATATCGCTCCCACTCCCGTCCTTGTCCGATCAAGTAGTGCTCGAATGCGTCCAGGCTCCAGGCCAGCGGGCCTGAGTCACCATCGGGGCGCAAACGCAAGTCGGTACGAAAGACTTGGCCATTCTCGTCCACCTCGGAGATGACCGGCATCATGCGGCGAGTCAGGCGGCCATAAAACTCGTGGTGGCTAATGCTGCGGTCACCGTCTGTGTCACCTTCCTCGCCGTACAACATAACCAGATCGATGTCTGATGAGACATTAAGTTCGCACCCCCCGAGTTTGCCCATGCCGACGATCAGCATTTCCTGTGGTGCCCCAGTGGCCGGGTCGCGCGGAACGCCGTGCACCGCGATCAGTTCGGCCACCACGCTGCGGTATGCAGCCTCCACGGCGATATCTGCCAGTGTGGTCATGGCACCCACTACTTCTTCAAGATTTGCCTGGCCACCCAAATCACGCACAATCAGCACGGAAAATACCCGGTCACGTAACTTGCGTAATACCGCACGGCACGCTGGCACGCTCAGTACCGGCGGTGCATCGGGGCCGGTTAACTCGTTTTGCCAGGCTCTCAGGGTGTCGGGTGTAACCGCTTGCTCAACCACCGTCTCCAACCAGGCGGCCAAATCAGGATGGGCATCCAGAC
>JBEBWV010000073.1:0-27724 GCA_040391965.1 Achromobacter deleyi
CTCCCCCTCTCAGCATCAATGATCAAACGCCGATGTCGCGCGGCCCGCGCCGCCGACATCGGCGACCCCGTAAGATCTTCTGAACCAAAACGACTGCTCATACGAAGAGCCAAGAGAACCACCCGTGCCGACACCGGTGAATATTCAACTACCGCGAGCTGTGCGAGGGTAGGCAATGGCCGTCGTGCGACTTGGAGGCCGAGCGAGGGAATCTGAAGGAAGCCGAAGGCTGACGAAGATGACGAAGCGGTGTTGGACCCGAACGGGTCCAACCGGCCGACGGAGCACGACGGCCATTGCCTACCCTCGCACAGCGCCTTAAGAACCCACACACACGCCATAAAAAAAGGCCGCAATTCAACATTGCGGCCTTCGTAAAGCATCAGACGATTACGCCGCCGTATAAGCCGTCTTCACCGTGGTGTAGAACTCAGCTGCATAACGGCCTTGCTCACGCGGGCCATAACTCGACCCCTTGCGACCGCCAAACGGCGCGTGATAATCCACCCCTGCCGTCGCGCAGTTCACCATCACCATACCGGCTTGCGAATCGCGCTTGAAATTCGTGGCGTACTTCAACGACGTCGTGCAAATGCCAGACGACAAACCAAACTCCGTGTCGTTCGCAACTGCCAGAGCTTCCTCATACGAATCCACCGGGATCACCGCAGCGACCGGTCCGAAGATCTCCTCGCGGCTGATACGCAGACTGTTATCGCAATCCACAAACAACGCAGGCGTCATGTAGAAGCCCTCTGTGCTGCGCTTCACGCGCTCGCCACCGATAACAAGCTTGGCGCCTTCATCCCGACCAATCGCCACATACTTCTCGTTCTGCATCAGTTGGCTTTCATCAACCACCGGCCCAATATCGGTGCCCGCCGCCAAGGCATCATCAATCTTCAAACCCTTTAGCCGCTCCGTCACTGCCTCGACAAAGCGCGGGTAAATGCCTTTCTGCACAATCAGGCGGCTCGACGCCGTGCAACGCTGACCCGTCGAAAAGAACGAACCCGTTACCGCACACTCAACCGCCACCTTCAGATCTGCATCGTCCAGCACCACCATCGGATTCTTGCCACCCATCTCCAACTGCACCTTCGCCAGGCGTGTCATCGCAGCCTGCGCCACGCGCTGCCCTGTCTGCACCGAACCCGTAAAGCTGATGGCATTCACACGCTTGTCATTGAGCATGGCCTGACCCACCACCGTGCCACGCCCCATCACCAGATTGAATACGCCATCAGGCAACCCTGCGCGGCTCAAAATCTCGGCCAAGGCCCATGCACTTCCCGGCACCAACTCGGCGGGCTTGAAGACCACCGTATTGCCATATGCCAACGCAGGCGCAATTTTCCAGGCAGGAATCGCAATGGGAAAATTCCACGGCGCGATAATGCCCACCACTCCCACCGGCTCACGCGTGACGTCCACTTCGACGCCCGGACGTGTCATCGGCAGTTTCTCGCCTTGAATACGCAGCGCTTCGCCCGCAAAGAACTTGAAAATCTGGCCAGCACGCCCTGCTTCGCCAATGCCTTCTGCCAAGGTCTTGCCTTCTTCGCGCGACAGCAAACGGCCTAACTCTTCCTTGCGCGCCAGAATCTCGTTGCCGACGGCATCAAGAATGTCTGCACGACGCTGACCCGTGCTTCGGGCCCATGCGTATGACGCCACGCTGGCCGCTTCAATCGCTTGAAGCGTTTGTGCGGCGTCAGCCTGCGCGTACTCGCCAATCACATCCGCCACATTGGACGGATTAATGTTGGACTGCGCGCTTACGCCATCCAGCCAGACACCACCGATAAAATTTGCATGCATGTTGTTTGCTTCCCGTTGTTATGAATCGCTGACGCCGTGCTGAGACAAACTCAATCAAAACGCCTACAAGTTTCTATATTCTTCCGCCAAAATCAATCGTGTCGGACGGTGTCTCACAGCGTAACGCAATGCCTTGCATGCGAAGCCAGGTTTGCTCGGGCAAGCAATCTGCCCAAGCACGCCCGCCGCGCACTTTACCCATTACAACAATTTGCCGGGGTTCATGATGCCGGCCGGGTCTACCAAACGCTTGATGTCACGCATCAACCGCAATTCAAGCGGGTCTTTGCTGTGCAGGAAATGCTCGCGCTTTAATTGCCCAATGCCATGTTCGGCACTGATGCTGCCGCCGTAGCGATTCACCTCGTCCAGCACGGCATCCGTAATGGCAGCGCCATGCTCAGCCACCCAGTCACGTGCCGCACCTGCAGGCCGCGACAAGTTGTAGTGCAGATTGCCATCACCGAAGTGGCCGAAGATGAACGGACGAATATCCGGGAACAGCGCGGCAACACGAGCCTGCGCCGACACCATGAATGCCGGAATATGCTCAATGGGCAAGGACACGTCATGCTTCAAATGTGGACCATCGGCGCGCTGCGCTTCTGAAATTTCCTCGCGCAGCTTCCACATGGCATGCACTTGGGCCAAAGACGCCGACACGGCAGCATCCAGGCACAGCTCGCGTTCCAGCGCCTGGCCGATCACGTTTTCCAGCAGAGCATTCAATGCGGCCTCATCGGCCGTATCGGCCAACTCCACCAACACATAATTGGGATACCGCTGGCCAAACGGTTCTTGCACACCTTCAGCATGCGTCAGTACAAGTTCCAGACAGTCGCCAGTGAAAAACTCGTAAGCCTGAACCCGTGCACCGCATTGCTCGAACAGCAGTTCAAACAAGGCCAAGGCCTGCGCGGGTGATTCAACCGCCGCCAGCACCACCGAACGGATATCGGTGCGCGGAAACAAACGCAAGGCCACGGCGGTAATCACGCCCAACGTCCCTTCCGAACCAATGAGCAATTGCTTCAAGTCATAGCCGGTGTTGTCCTTGCGCAAGGTACGCAAGCCGTGAAAAATCTCGCCCGTGGGCAAGACAGCTTCCAGCCCCAACACCAACTCACGCGCCATGCCGTAGCGAACCACGTTCACCCCACCGGCATTAGTGGCTACGTTCCCGCCAATTTGGCTGGAGTCTTCCGCAGCCAGACTCAGGGGCAGCAATCGGCCCGCGTCTTGCGCGGCACGGCGCAAGTTACCGAGAATGCAACCTGCCTCCACCACCATCGTGTTCGCTACCGTATCGATCGAACGCACGGCATTCATGCGATCCAGGCAGAGCACCACGTTGGCTTGATTGCTATCGGGCGTGGCCCCGCCGCACAAACCGGTGTTGCCACCACGCGGCACCACCGGCACGCCGGCTTCCTGGCACAGCGTCAGGCACGTTGCGACCTCTTCGGTAGTACGTGGACGCACCACCGCTTGTGCATGACCGTTATAAAGACCGCGCCAATCGGACAACCAGGGTGCGATATCTTCGCTGGCAGTGATAACGACATCCTCGCCGAGCGCTTGGACGAGACGTTGGGAAAAAGCAGTGGTGTTCATAGAGTCGGACGAACGTCGGAGAAAGGAAGATTGAGCTGCAAACGCGCGGCTGCGCCCTGCAAGTGTTGGGTGGCAGCGGCGCGTGCACGTTTGGCGTCGCCAGCCTGGATAGCCGTAAAAATCGCGACGTGCTCCTGATGCACTGCCTTGGACAGGCCACGTTGCAGCAGCGTGTGCGATCTGGCGGTTTGCACCGCCTGGCGCAATTGCTGATTCAGGTACTGCAGCAGTTGCTGGTAATACGTGTTGTGTGTGGCGCGGGCCACAGCCACATGAAAATCGATGTCATGGTCGACGCCGCGCTCGGGGTCTTCCAGGTGCTGCGCCAGGTCGTTCAAGGCGGTCGCCATGGCGGCCAGGTCGTCATCGTTACGACGCACCGCGGCCAGGGCCGCTGCGCCTCCCTCAAGCTCCATACGCAGCTCATACACACTGGCCAACTGCTGATGGTCTACAGAGATGCGCGCAGGCACTTGAAAGCCACTGTCTACCCTGCGTGCCGTCACCATACAGCCGGAACCTTGGCGGCTTTGCACCAAACCTAACGCACGCAATCGTTCCGTGGCTTCGCGAATCACGGCAGCGCTGACGCCGTATTGTTCGGCTAGCAGGCGGCCTGCCGGCAGCTTCGTGCCAACAGGGTATTGGCCTGCGCCAATATCGGCGGCAAGCTTTCCAGCGACTTGGTCAGTCAAGGTTACGGTTTGGGTCAACATGGAAAGCATTATAGGCATAGTTATCAGGTTATCTGATAACTTTTTAGGTGAGTCGATGCTGCTTTGGTTTGGGGAGCTGCGGTCAAACGGAAGGACGGTTCAACGATGGGCGCAGACCGCGCATTCCGGGTCACGCAGCACATTCACGCTACGCCATTGCATGGTGCGAACATCCAGCCACAGCAAGCGGCCAGACAAACTTTCACCCACGCCCATGATGAGCTTGAGGGCCTCAGCCGCTTGAACACTTCCAATGATGCCCACCAGCGGCGCAAACACGCCCATGGTGGCGCAATTGGCTTCCTCGACGTCATCTGCTTCCGGAAACAGGCAGTGATAGCAAGGCGCGCGCTCGTCACGCAGGTCATAGACGCTGACTTGTCCATCAAAACGGATGGCTGCGCCTGACACCAAGGGCTTCTTGTGACGCACGCAGGCGCGGTTGATGGCATGGCGCGTGCTGAAGTTATCGCAACAGTCCAGCACGATGTCGGCATGAGAAACAGCGTCGTCTAAGGCATCGCCCGCCAAGCGTTCCACGCGCGCATGCACGTGTGTTTCCGGATTGAAGGCAGTCAGCATATCCCGACCCGACTCGGCCTTGTATCGGCCAACGCTCGTGGTGGTGTGCAGAATTTGACGTTGCAGGTTGCTGAGCTCGACGGTGTCATCGTCAGCGAGGGTGATGTCGCCCACTCCGGCTGTCGCCAGGTAGAGCGCAGCGGGCGACCCGAGGCCGCCCGCTCCTACGATTAACACGCGTGCTGCCAGCAACTTCTCTTGCCCTTCTATACCCAACTCGTCGAGCAGGATGTGCCGGGCATACCGCAGCAGTTGTTCGTCGTTCATTTGCTCTTGGCGGGCTCGACTCCGGACGGCGTGATTTTCACACGCTCAACAGTGCCTGGAGCCTTGCTGGGCTTAATGTCAGCCTTTGCCTGAGCGCGTGCCGAACCTGGCTGCACCGCTTTGCCAGCCAACAGATTCACAGCTTGCTGCAATTGGAAATCTTCCTTGCCGCCAAATTCGAACACTTTAGGTGCGGCGTCCAGGGTGTCTTGGTCAGCCGAGGACTTCACTTCTGCGCTGTTCTGATTGTTCGACAAGTGACGCTGCAAATCAGCTTCGCGCGGCAGGCGGAACAGATCGCCGTCGGCCGTGTCGGCCACCACGTAATCAGGTTCAATGCCAGTGGCCTGAATGGAACGACCCTTGGGCGTGAAATAGCGCGACGTGGTGAGCTTGACCGCCGTCGTTTCGCTCAGCGGGATGATCAGTTGCACCGAGCCTTTGCCGAACGTACGGTTACCCATCACCTTGGCGCGCTTGTAATCCTGCAGCGCACCGGCCACGATTTCCGAAGCAGAGGCCGAGCCTACGTTGACCAGCACCACCATCGGCACGGTCTTCACCCATGCGGGCAAATCGGCCAGATAGTTGCTTTCACCACGAGCATATTCCGACGGTGTTGCCAAATACTTATGACGTGCATCGGGCGTACGGCCGTCTGTGGAGACGATCAGGGAGTCAGGTGGCAAGAACGCACCTGCCACGCCAATAGCGGCATTCAGCAAGCCACCCGGGTCGTTGCGAAGGTCGAGCACGAGGCCCTTGGGAGGACCCTTGGCGCCCAATTCCTTGAGTTCCTTCGCCATATCGGCGCCGGTCTTTTCCTGGAACTGCGCAATGCGCAAGAAGGCCACGCCGTTGTCGAGCATCTTGCTGCGCACACTGCGCACCTTGATGATGTCGCGCACGACTTTCAAGACGATCGGTTGCGGGCGATCCGCACGCATGATGGTGAGGGTAATCGGCGACTTGGGCGCACCACGCATCAGCTTGACGGCATCGTTCAAGGACATGCCCTTGGTCGGTGTGTCGTCAATTTTGATAATGAGGTCGCCGGCCATCACGCCAGCGCGCGCGGCTGGTGTGCCTTCGATTGGGGAAATGACTTTTACGAAGCCATCTTCCGCACCGACCTCAATGCCCAGCCCACCGAACTCGCCTTGAGTGGCGGTCTGCATCTCGCGGAACGCGTCGGCATCCAGATACGCAGAGTGCGGATCCAGATTCGACACCATGCCAGAAATCGCATTGTCGATAAGTGTCTTGTCGTCAACCGCTTCGACGTAGTTCTTCTTAATCGCGCTAAATACGCTGGTGAGTTGTTGCAGCTCATCGAGTGGAAGCGGCGAGCCACGTTGCGCGACGGCGGTTACGCCCACGCTCAACATCACGCCGGCGATTGCACCGATGCCAACAAGACCGAAACTACGAAACTTGCGAGTGCTCATGCACACTTCCCGAATTTGTGACCGGCTTAGGGGGCCAGCCATAGGGCTGGATCCACCGGTGCGCCACGATGGCGAATTTCAAAGTATAGGCCCGATTCCACCTGGCCGCCGGTTGCCCCGACGGTGGCGATAGTATCGCCTGTTGCGACAGAATCTCCCACTCGTTTGAGCAAGCTTTGGTTGTAGGCGTAAACGGTTAAGTATTGTTGCCCGTGATCCACAATGATGAGATTGCCAAAACCACGTAGCCATTCAGCGTAAACCACTGTACCAGGGGCGACGACTTTCACTGGCGTGCCCTCTGCCACACGTAGCACGACACCTCGCCAAACGCCGCCGTCCGGACGGTTTACACCAAAACGGCCTTGAACGGCACCCCGAACAGGCATTGTCAAACCATGACGCAGTCCGTTTCCACCGCCTGCAGGCGGGCGAGCGGCCTGCTGGGCCGACGCACTGCGAGTTGGAGTGGTTTCCTCTGGAACTAGTTCCGCCTTCTTTTGCGGTTCGAGCGTTTTTTGTTCCGGCTCGACCGGTTTTGGTGGCGGCTCAACCGGTTTTGGCGGGCTGATTGGGTTCGTCAGCCGCGTTTGGGCGGTTTTATCTGCCGGGCGCAAGCCTGCTGCATCGGGATCGGCCAGGGCAACCGGGCCCTTGGGCTGGTTCGATGCCTGCTCAACCTGCTCTCTTGCCTGGGCGGCGTCACGCGCTTCCTGGCTACGGCGTGCCGTGTCTGCAGCGCGACGCTCGGCATCGGACTCAGCCTTGCTGCGCAATTGTTCAGCACGACGGTCGGCCTCGGCCTTCTTGCGAGCCTGGTCAGCCGCCAGACGCGCATCATCGGCTGCTTTGCGTGCCGCTTCCTCGGCGCGACGTGCCTCTTGCGCGCGGCGCAACTCTTCAGCACGACGTCTGGCTTCTTCGGCCTTTCGAGCGTCTTCTGCCTGTTTGGTAATGGCAACGTCCAGGTCGGTGATCAAGTGCGACAAGCGCTGATCATCCCGGCCCAGTTTGTTCGCTTCGGCGCGCTGAGCGGCAATCTGGCCCTCCAGTTGCGCCAGAATCGTGGCCCGCTCTTTTTGCTGCTGAACGAGCGCGGTTTTTTCGTTATTGGTGTCGGCCACCAATTTTTCAATTTCGCTACGACGCGCATCGGCACGGCCTTGCAGCGACGCCAAACGGTCGATATCTACCCTTAAGGCTTCCACGGCTTGTGCGCGCGCTTGCGATACATAGCCAAGATAACTGAGGTTACGACCGAGAATCTGCGGGTCATCGCCCGAGAGCAGGGCTGTCCAGGGCGACAAACCACTGGTGTACTGGGTACGCAACTGGTTCGAAAGCTCAATCCGGCGCTTGGCCAGCACGGCCTGCTGGGCGACGATCTGCTTTTCCAGGCTGGTGAGGTCGCCCTGGGCCTGCCGGCTGGACTCCCCCAACTCACGCAGATGCAGATTAATACGGGAGATGGCCGACTCAGACTGCTTGAGCCCGTCGGCCGCCTCTTTACGCGCTGATTCACGCGTATCGATATTTTTCTGCAATTCGTCGATGCGGCCGCGCAAGGCGGCTTGTTGTTTTTCTGCATCGGATTGACGCCCGGCGAGGTCGGTTGGCGCAGCGTGGGCGCTCAAAGCCCCCCCAACCAAGACAACCGACAACAACAAACCTGCCGAGCACCGCATGGATTAATCCTTCTTAGCCTTGCCTTGAGCCGCGACGGCGGCCATTGCTGCTTCAATCTCGGCAGCGTCGCCCAGATAGTAATGGCGGATGGGACGAAGATCGTCATCCAGTTCGTAAACCAGGGGCTGACCGGTAGGAATATTCAAATTAACGATGTCGTCATCGGAAATTCCGTCCAAATGCTTGATCAGGGCACGCAGGCTATTGCCGTGCGCCGCCACCAGCACCTTGCGACCCGCCCGAATGGCAGGAGCAATGGAATCATTCCAGAGCGGCAACACGCGCGCCACCGTATCTTTCAGGCATTCGGTTGCCGGCAACTGGTCTGCGGGAATTTTCGAGTAGCGGGGATCAAAGCGCGGATGACGCTCGTCGTCCAGGGCCAGCGGTTCCGGTGCAATCGCGTAGGCACGGCGCCAGATCAGAACCTGCTCCTCGCCATATTTCGCTGCGGTCTCGGCCTTGTTCAGCCCTTGCAGCTGACCGTAATGGCGTTCGTTCAAGCGCCAATTCACACCAACCGGGGTGTACATGGCGTCCATCGCATCCAGGGCGATCCAGAGCGTGCGAATGGCGCGCTTGAGCAAGGAGGAGTAGGCCAGATCGAAGGTATAGCCTTCTTTCTTGAGCAACTCGCCTGCTTTACGGGCCTGTTCACGGCCAGTTTCAGTCAGGTCGACATCCATCCAACCGGTAAAACGGTTTTCCAGATTCCATTGGCTTTCGCCATGACGCATGAGAACGAGTTTATGCATGATTTGGCACGCTTGTAACACGGGTTAAAGTAAAGGATTGCGCTCATTTTATAATTGAGCGATTTTGCCCTTGATTTTGCCTTGATGCACTGAGCGCGCTACCCTTCGCGCAACGGCAGTCAGGGTTCGCCGTTTTCTGGCTAGCGCCGCACTTCAGGATGCACCGTGGATCTTCTGCAATTTTTGCTCGATAAAAACAATATCTTCATCGTAGGCGTGGCCGTGGTCGCAGGCGTCATGCTTGCCTTTCCGTCCTTACGCAAAGGTCGCAGCGGCGGTGTGAGCCCCTCCGTGGCCACCCAGATGATCAACCAGCGCCAGGCGGTGTGGGTTGATGTCCGTCCCACCGAACAGTTCCAGGCCGGTCACATTGCCCAGGCCCGTAGCGTGCCGCTGGACGATCTCGACAAAAAAGCTGCCGCACTCCCCAAGAATAAGCCTTTGATCGTGGTCTGCGACAACGGCCGTGACTCGGCCCGTGCAGCAGCCAAACTGCGCACACTGGGCTTTGCGGATACCGAAACCCTTGAAGGTGGCATGCGTGCCTGGTCGGCCGCGAATCTGCCGATCACCCAAAAGGGCTGACCCCCGGTTTTTTCTCTTTTTATCCCCGATGCCGGAGCGACCATGAATAAAGTTGTCATGTACAGCAAGGACTATTGTCCCTATTGCGCACGCGCGAAATCCTTGCTTGAACAGCGTGGCGTGACTGACCTGGAAATTATTCGTATTGATCAGGACCCCGCCCAACGCGAGGTCATGATCGAACGCACCGGCCAGCGCACTGTGCCGCAGATTTTCATCGGCGACACACATGTCGGCGGTTGCGACGATCTGGTGGCGTTGGACCGCGCAGGCGGCCTCGCTCCTTTGCTTAACGGCTAGTATTCTGCTCTTCGAATCCAGAATACGTGGGCGCACGTCGCCCCATGGCCTCGTTCTTTGCCCGACTCCACTCAACGGAAACACTCATGGCTGACCAGAACCAAAATACCCAGCAAGAAGGCACGGAAGCGCCGTCGTTCAATCTGCAACGCGTCTACCTGAAAGACCTGTCGCTGGAAATGCCCAATGCGCCGCACGTCTTCCTGGAGCAAGAAGCTCCCCAAGTGGAAGTGAGCATCAATGTCGGCGGTCAACGCCTGGCTGAAACCGTGTTCGAATCCACGGTCACCACCACGGTCACCACGCGTATCAACGATAAGGTCGTGTACCTGGTCGAAGCCACGCAAGCCGGTATTTTCGAATTGGCCAACATTCCTGTTGAACAACTCGACCCCTTGTTGGGCATTGTCTGCCCGACGATGCTCTACCCGTACCTGCGTGCGAACATCGCTGATGCGATCACCCGCACCTCGTTGCCCCCGCTTCACCTGACGGAAGTGAACTTCCAAGCCTTGTACGAACAGCGTCTGGCCGAATTGGCCCAGCAGCAAGGTTCGACCAATGGCGATGCAAGCGAATCCGGCATCATCTTGCCCCCGGGCGCAACGCGCCAGTAAGACCCACCGCGGCGCCCCCATGACCTCTCCCTCCGACTTGCGTTTACGCGTCGCCGTTTTGGGCGCAGGCAGTTGGGGCACCGCGTTGGCGGCGGCAGCCAGCCGCCGCCACCCCACCGTACTCTGGGCACGCGATGCCTTGCAGGCGGCCGCCATGGCCGCTTCGCACGAAAACGCGCGCTATCTGCCTGACATTGCCTTGCCAGCCCGACTGGCCTACGCCAGCGATCTGGATGCCACCTTGCGCGGTCTGGCCCAAGACAGCACCCCCGCACTCATTGTGCTGGGTGTGCCCGTGGCCGGCCTGGCCACGATGTGCCGTGAGCTTGCTCAACGCTTGCCAGCCTTGGGTTTGGCGCATGTGCCGGTCGTCTGGACGTGCAAAGGCTTTGAGGCTGACACGGCCAGACTTCCCCACGAAATTGTGCGCGAGATCCTGCCTGAGGTCGCCGGTGGCGTCTTGTCAGGCCCCTCATTCGCCAAAGAAGTGGCGCAAGGACTGCCGGTGGCACTCACCGTTGCCAGCGATAACTCGGCCCTGTGCGCAACCACCACGGACGCTCTGCATGGCGCCGCGCTGCGCGTCTATGCCAGCACCGATGTTGTTGGCGTAGAAATGGGCGGTGCGTTGAAAAACGTCATTGCCGTCGCCTGCGGCATTGGCGACGGTCTGGCATTAGGCACGAATGCCAGAGCCGCCCTGATTACGCGCGGCCTGGTTGAAATGACACGCTTTGGCGTCGCCCTTGGTGCCCAACCCGAAACCTTCGCTGGGCTGACTGGCCTGGGCGATCTCGTGCTGACTGCCACAGGAGACCTCTCCCGTAATCGACGCGTAGGCATGGAAATCGGGGCGGGGCGCAAGCTGGCCGACATTCTGGCCAGTGGCATCACCGCCGAAGGCGTACGCTGCGCCCAAGCGGCGCTGGCGCGAGCCCGCAGCCTGAATGTGGAATTACCCATCACTGAGGCCGTTTGCGCCGTGCTGTTTGACGGCGTGGCCCCAATGACCGCTGTATCCGCCCTGCTCGCACGTGAAGCCCGCTACGAAAGCGGCGACTCGACCACGTGACGCACGGCCACGACCTCTAACAACAAACACCCTGCAAAAAAAGCCAAAGGAGCTTCGTCATGTCGATTGCCCGCACATTTCGGGTCGGCCAACTGCTGCGTCATCTCTGTTTGGGCGCCATCGCTGCGCTGCCCATCGCCGCGCACGCCGAATGGCCAGATCGTCCGATTCACATGGTGGTGCCATTTCCTCCTGGTTCCTCACCCGACATTCTGGCGCGCACCATCTCCGAGCCGCTGTCCCAAGCACTGGGCCAGCCTATCGTCATCGACAACAAACCAGGTGCGGGCGGCAACATCGGCACGCGCTTCGTCGCTCAGGCCAAACCAGACGGCAATACCCTGCTCTATACGATTAACGGGCCCTTGGTCACCGCGCCTACGCTGTACAAAAAAACACTCGGCTACGACCCCTTTCGCGACTTGGCCCCGGTCAGCCTGGTGGCCACCAGCCCAAATGTGCTCGTCGTACCAGGTAGTCTGAACGTCAGCAATGTGCAGGACTTCGTCAAGCTGGCGCGATCAAGCGCGGGCTCGATGAATTACGGCTCAGTCGGTGCAGGCAGCTCCGCGCACCTGGCGATGGAGATGTTCAAGGGCCAGGCGAAAATCGATCTGGCACACATCCCCTACTCTGGTTTCCCGCAGGTCATTTCCGCCATTATCGGAGGCGACATCCAGGCCGGCTTCATGGTGCCCGCCATTGCTGTGCCGCAAATGCGCGACGGCAAGGTCAAGGTCCTGGCGGTGACCAGCCTGGAGCCCAGTGCCGCGCTGCCCGGCATTCCGACCATGGCCTCGCAAGGCTTCCCTGACTTCGAAGCGATTTCCTGGAACGCCGTCCTGGCCCCGCCCGGCACGCCTACGCCGATTATCGAGCGTCTTAACAGCGAGTTGGCTCGCGTTCTTGAAAGCGACGGCGTGCGCAAGCAAATGGCCGTGCAATATTTCACGCCCCTGCCTTCCACGCCGGAAGCACTCACCGAGCGGATGAAAAACGAGAAGGCGCGCTGGGATCAGGTTATTGAAAAACTGAACCTGTCGCTGGACTAATACTGCCGGCATTGCACCCGCAGCAGGTGATTCGGGCGAGCCCTCAGGCTCGCCCGAATCACGTCTTACAGCCCGCCTTCGTATCCTTGCTGGCGCCAGGCCTCAAACACCGTCACGGCCACGGCGTTAGACAAATTAAGGCTGCGCTGACCCACTCGCATTGGCAAACGCAAGCACTGCTGCGGGGCGAACAAAGCCTGATGCTCGTCTGACAGACCGGCCGTTTCCCGGCCAAACACAAACACATCACCCGGTTTGAAACCCACGTCAGCCACACTGCGCTGACCGTGCGTGGTCAGTGCGTAGATGTGGTCGGGTGCGGCGCCCGTTTCCGCCAGTGCTTCTTCAAGAGAATCGTGTACCCGCACCGGCTGCCACTCGTGGTAATCAAGGCCGGCACGCCGCATACGCGCGTCGTCCAACTCAAAACCCAGCGGCCGCACCAGATGCAATTGCGCACCCGTGTTGGCGCACAAGCGAATGGCGTTACCCGTATTGGGAGGAATTTCAGGGCAAACAAGAATGACGTGGAACATAGGTATCAGGGCGAAAACGGCTTGCGGCGAACCAGATGCCGCACGCGCAGATTGTCGCCGATTTAGGGTGGGGCCAGAAAAGTCCGCATTTTCAGGCTATCCCGAAGAAAGTTGGCCATGCCGGATCATTGCGCGTAGCCCGCGTGCTGGATTCCGGGCAACTGTGGCTTATGGGTCGCGGGTTACGCCGCTCCAGTCCAGGTTTGCTCGCGCTCCATCCGCCCTACGGGGCACGCGCCACCACCAAGGCAATGACGCTTGACGCGCCAGCGGCAAGCAATGCCTGCGCCGCCACGTTCATGGTGCTTCCCGTAGTCATCACGTCGTCTACTAGCGCAATAGGACGGCCGGCCACAAGCGCCTTGCATCGAAACAGGCCATGCGCACCCCGAATGCGGGCGCGTTGCCCCAGACTGGTTTGACGGGCGTCTTCACGCGTGCGTCGCAGCGCGCTACGCACCAACGGCAAACCCAGCTCGCCGGCCAGCGCTCGGGCAATCTCGCCGGCCGGATTAAAGCCACGGGCCTTCAATGATGCCCGGCTCGCCGGAATCGGTATGACGAGTGTGCCGCAAGGCAGCGGTGGTGCAACAGCCAGCGCATCAAGCAGCAATCTTGCCAGCACCTCGGCCACGCTGATACGCAGCTCGGTTTTTAGCTTGCGCAGCAAGACGTCGGCGGGAGCTTCATAGTCAAAAGCGGCCACCGTGGTGGCAAAGGCACGCGGTCGGCTCATGCAATGGGCACATTGCGGCGCATCGCGAGACAGGCGGCAGGCACAGTTGGTGCACCGAGGCTTGCAAACACGCATGCTAAGCGTGATGTCCCGCCTGCAACCCGCACAGAGCTGCGCACCGCTCACCCGACTGCCGCACAAGGGGCACTCAGTTGCCACCTGACGCAGGCCCAGTCGCCACAAGGCTTGTAGGGAAAATCGGGACGATCTGGCCGGATGCGCAATAATGTGTTCCATCTGTCTTCAGACGCCCCCGCCGGGCGCGCCAAGTCTCTGACCCCTCATCACACCACGCTTTGTGCGGCCCACGGCCGTGCGAGTGCGACCGAAATGTCCCTGCCTGAATCTACGCCACTTCCCACGCTTCCCCTTCTCAGCCTTGACGTCGAACGCCAGTTCAGCCGCCGAGGCGACTTGTCCGACGCCCAGTTTCTCTATGGCGAAGTCGCGCAACGGATGCTGGGAAGACTGAAATACATTCGACTGCAACCTCAGGCCATGGTGGACGCCGGTTGTGGTGCAGGGGATAACTACCCCATGCTGCGCGAACGTTTCCCCGAGGCGTCCTATATCGGCCTGGACATCTGCAACCCACTGCTCGCGCATGCGCAAAAACGTCATGCACCGAGCGGCCTGTCGTCGTGGATCGGCAAGCTGGCGCGCCGGGGAGGCCCTGACACGCAGTTCGTGCGTGCAGACATCGCAGCCACCGGACTGGCGCCCGAATCGCAGGATTTGGTGTGGTCCAACCTGGCCATGCACTGGCACCCGGCGCCGCATGATGTCCTGGCCGAATGGCGACGCGTGTTGAAGGTCGGCGGTCTGGCCATGTTCTCCTGTCTGGGGCCCGCCACGCTGCGAGAGCTGCGCCAGGCGCTGGTCGATGCCGACCTGCACACGGCGACCCCGCCTTTTGTCGATATGCACGACTTTGGCGACTTGCTGGTTGAAAACGGTTTCGCCGATCCGGTCATGGACCAGGAAATCCTGACCCTGACCTACCAAACTCCCGAGCGTTTGCTCGAAGATGTCCGCGCCTTGGGCGGCAACCCCACGCGGGGCCGACGCGCGGGTCTGGTAGGACGCGCCTGGCGCGACAAGCTCTGTGCCGCGCTAGAGGCCCAGCGCAGACCGGATGGCGTCATTGCGCTGACCATCGAAGTGGCCTACGGCCACGCCTGGCGAGCCGCCTCGCGCCGTACTGCGACGGGCGAAACCCGATTGTCTGTCAGCGCCATTGGCGGACGTCACTTGGGCGGGCTATAAGGCTCAGGCAAAAAAAACCATCAGAACTGCACCGCAAACGTTGGATACCTGTCCGATCTTTGCGGTGTTTTCTTTTGACGAATCGTTGAGTTCTTCAGGGGCAGGTCGAGGGGTGGGTGTGCCTGTCGTGCTCCCGACGGTTTCTGCTCGCTCGGGTAGCGTGGGTGGAGCGCGAGCAAACTGAGGCAAGAAAACCACCGTTATTCGCGCGTAACCCGCGATGCTTGAACAGCAATTGCGCAGGATTCAGATCGCGGGTTACGCGCGCTCGCCAATCTCCCTACGAGGAAGGCAATCGCGCGCTCCACCCACGCTACCTCCGTGGCCGGGTTGGTGTTCTCGTCGAACTGTTCTGGTTCAGAAGGTCTTTCAGTGTTGCCAGTACCGACGGTGCGGAGCTGGTCGATTGATTTCGTGGCAAAAAGAATAAGTTATCCACAACGCCTCAAACCATCGATGATCCTATGCCACTATCGCGCGGCCCGCGCCGCCGATAGTGGCAACCCGGCAAGATCTTCCAAACATAAGAATCACGACATTCGAAGCGCAAGAACAGCACCCGCGCCAGCTCCGTTGAAACCTGAACCATTGCGAGCTGTGCGAGGGGAGGCGTTGCCGTGCTCGCGACTTGGAGGCCGAACGACGGACTCCGTAGGAGCGAAGCGACGAGGAGGAGGAAGTGGTATTTGGGCCGCAGGGCCCAAATCGGCCGACGGAGCGAGCACGGCAACGCCTCCCCTCGCACAGCGTCAAAAGAACACCAACCGCGGCAATAAGCAATGGCTGCAGCAGCCGCAGCATCGGCTGCCGCAACATCGGCTGCCGTCACATCCCCCGACCCACTCGTAAAAACACCCCAAAACTTGGATCAATCTCCAACTTTTGGGGTGCAGCTCAATCACGATGAAGTTTTTTCTTACGATCCGCCGTTTAATGCAGTCGATCAGGCCACGGCGACGTAATGCCGGGCTCTGGTGCCGACATCGTTGATGGCACGCCCATCATCGGCTCCGAGTTGGCCCTGATGCGCCGCCGTAACACCGCATTGGGGTCCGCCGGTGGCGCCACCTCGGCCACCCGCTCGCCACGCCAGGTCTGCGCCATTGACTCCACCATAAGCGGCAAATCACGCAGTCGATTGAACTGACCACGCATCCAACGAGCATCGTTGCCTGTGCGCAAAATTTCATCACGCAACGTCGTCAACATATCGCTCGTGCCCAATTCATTCGCCACAGGCATCAGACGCATGAACAAGGCGCGCAGATGGTCCATTAAGCGCATGCGCTCGCCGTCCGGGGTTACGTAACTGCCCTGCAGGCCAAAACGGCACGCCTGGAAATGATTGCTGCGATAGGACAACCAGGCATTCACATTGGGCTCAGGCTCACGCATCAACAGCACGGCCAGCGCCTGGGCGAATGCCGCAATTTGGCACGCTCGCTCCACCGTCAGTGGCGTGTCGCACACCCGAATTTCCACCGTACCAAACTCAGGTTTCGGACGAATATCCCAGTAAAGATCCTTAATGCTCTCGGCCAAACCATAGGCTCGCAGCTGAGACATATGGGCCTCGAAGCGATACCAGTCGGTCACTTCGGCGGGCATGTGACCTGCCAACGGAAAACTGTTCACCGCATTCAGGCGCGAGCAGGAAAACAAGGTATCCACTCCCTCGCTATAGGGCGAGGAGGCCGACATGGCAATGAAATGAGGGACGTAAGGTGACAAACGTCGCAATAGTTTGATCGCGTCGTCACCACTGCGCACACCCAAGTGAATGTGCTGACCAAACACCGTAAATTGTCGCGCCAGGTAGCCGTACATTTCGGCCAGATATTGGAATCTGGGGGTATCCGAGATAGATCGCTCTTGCCAGCGCATAAAGGGATGGCCACCGCCACCTGCAACAGAAACCCCGACGGCGTCGGCGGCATCGCATAAGGCATCGCGCATTTCGCGCATTTCTACCAACAACCCCATTGGGTGTTCGTGAACAGAAGAATTCAGTTCAATCATTGACCGGGTGATTTCAGGTTTCACGCGGTCAGCTATCGGGTGATTGGCCATCTGGGCCAGCAACTCGTCAGAGGCTGCTGTCAGGTCAAAGCTGCGGGGGTCGATCAATTGCAGCTCTAATTCAATGCCCAAAGTGTTGGGGGCCGACGAAACGAATGGGATCTGTTCCATCTCGGACTCCTTGAATGTTTGATGAGGAATGCACCGTTCGGCCTTGAAGCCCGGAGACCTCCCGGGGGGCACTAGACGGCAGCTGTACGGCGATAATAGCCGCTACTTCATTACAGGAAGAATGAAAATAGTGACATTTATGCGCAACATCGTGAACCACTCGCTTTTTCCCTGGGAAGAAAAGTAAGCGAGCACTCACAACGTAGGCCCAGCTTGGCGCTACGGCTGATGGGGCGTTCAACACCAGTATTTATGGGCCTTTCAAGGGCCCTCTGGAAAACCCGAATCAGGGTTTTCCAGTACGTTTCAAGAGCGAAAAATGGCTTATTTACGCCAGAAAATCGGGGTAAACAGCACCAGCACTGTCAGCAGCTCTAACCGCCCAACCAGCATGGCGAACGTACAGACCCAGATCTGAAAATCGGTGAGCACGGCATAGCTGCCCATCGGCCCAACCGGGCCCAAGCCAGGTCCGGTGTTATTGACACTGGCGAATACAGCCGAGAACGCCGTGATCGGCTCCAAACCAGATAGCAAGAGCAAACTGGTAAAGCCGGCGATGGACAAGCCGTAGAACAGCATGAACGCCAGCACAGACGCCATCGTTCTGGCCTCGACCGCGCGGCCACCGATTCGCACCGGACTCACGGCATGGGGATGCAACATTGTTACCAACTCATTGCGGGCCTGCTTGACCAACAAAATGGCGCGGATCATCTTGATACCGCCGCCCGTCGATCCCGCCGAGGTAGCGAATCCGGACAACAACAGCATGGTCAGGGGCGCAAACAGCGGCCATAGCGCGAAGTCGGTATTCGCATAACCAGTGGTGGTTGCCATGGAAATGGTGTTGAACATGCCATAGCGCAGCGCTTGAAACGGGTCGTGATAGACCCCTTTGATGAACAGAAACACTGAAATCATCAACCCTGCGCCCAAGACCACGACCAGATACGGAATAGCTTCCGGGCAGCGCCAATAGGCACGAAAACTATGCTGGCGCAGCGCGTTGAAGTGCGTTGCAAAGTTAATGCCGGCAATCAGCATGAACACCATGGCGACCAGTTCGACCGCAACGGAATCGAAGTGCGCAAAGCCGTCATCCCAGGTTGAAAATCCACCCAGACCCATCGTTGTGGCCATGTGGCACCACGCCTCGAACCAGGACAGGCCGACGGCACGGTAAGCCAGGAAACAGAGTATGGAAAAGCCGAAATACACCCCGTATAGCGCTTTGGCCGTGCTGGCCATGCGCGGCGTCAGGCGCTCGTCCTTCATGGGACCCGGCGTTTCTGCGCGCACCACCTGATGACCGCCGACGCCCAACAGCGGCAAAATGGCCACGGCCAGCACCAGAATCCCCATGCCGCCAATCCAGACCAGCGTGGCCCGCCATAGGTTGATCGAAGCTGGCAGCGTATCCAGATTGTGCAAAATGGTGGCGCCCGTCGTGGTCAGGCCCGACATGGCTTCAAAATAGGCTGCCGTAAACGACAGCGGCTGGCCGGCACTGTGAAAATAAATGAGTAAGGGAATAGCGGCCAACATAGGCAGCCCAGCCCAGACGGTAGACACCAGTACGAAACCGTCGCGTGGACGCAATTCACAGCGGCTATGGCGCGTTGCCAACGCAATGGTGCCTCCGATACCCAGGGCCAGCAAAAAAGCGTAGAGAAAGGCTTCACGCGCCGCATCACCACCAATGTAGGCCACCGCAAGCGGAATCAGCATGGTGAACGCGAACAGGACCATGATCAGGCCCAGCACGTAGAAAGTGGCCAATAAGCGCTTCATGGAGTCAGTGGCCCGAGCAATGCCCGTGAGGCATGGGCATAAAAATACTGCACATTAGAAGAAAGACGCTGACACTTGGAAGAGCTTCTCGACGCGTGGCATCTGCTTGCGCGAGGGCACGAACACAATCACGTGGTCGTCGGTCTGGATGATGGTGTCTGCATCGGGTAGCAAAATCTCGTCACCGCGAACCAACACACCAATGGTCGCGCCCTTGGGCAGGCTGATTTGGCCCACTGGACGCCCCACCACACGAGAGGTAGACCGATCACCGTGAGCCACGGCTTCAAGGGCCTCCGCGACGCCTTGGCGCAAACGGTGCACCGCCACCACGTCGCCACGGCGCACGTGGCGCAGCAGTTCACTCATGGTTGCCTGGGCGGGTGATACGGCAATGTCGATATGGCTGCCCTGCATCAGCTCGCCATAGGCGTGCCGGTTAATCAGGGCAATAACCTTGCGCGCACCGAGACGCTTGGCCAATAGCGAAGACATGATGTTGTCCTCGTCGTCGCTTGTGAGCGCCAACCAGGTGTCCATTTCTTCAATATTTTCGCGTTCGAGCAGGGACTCATCGGTGCCACTGCCATGCAGCACCAACACACTATCGGGCAAATGGGTCGCCAGATATTCACAGCGTTTCAGGTCGCGCTCAATAATGCGAACGCTGTATTTTTCTTCAGCGAGCTGGCGCGCCAAGCGCATACCAATGTTGCCGCCGCCCGCAATCATGACGCGGCGTACTGACTTTTCTGCCTCTCGCAATTGCTGGACCGCGCGGCGAGCATGCCGCGTGTCCACCACAATGACGGCTTCGTCGCCCGGCAGAAGCACAATGCCACTGCCCGTGTGCAAGGGCCGTCCGTTGCGCAACACATCCACCACGCGCGCGGGCACATCCGGCCAGACTTCGCGCAGCTTATCTACAGACTGGTTCGCCATAGGACTGCCACGCCCCACCCTGACGGTGACGACACTGACCCGCCCACCCGCGAACTCCACGACTTGCAGGGCCTCAGGAAACTCAATGAGGCTGTGCAGGTAAGTCGTGACACTTCGTTCAGGGCTGATGATGGCGTCAATGCAGAACCCTTCCTCGCTCATCAGCTCGGGGTGTTCGGGAAATTCTGCAGAGCGGATTCGCGCGATGCGACGCGGGATATTGAATAACTGACGGCCGATCTTGCAGGCCACCATATTGGCGGCATCCGATGCCGCGCAGGCGATGAACAGGTCGGTGTCGGCGGCGCCGGCCGCTTCGAGAACGGAAACTTGAGATCCGTCACCATGCACCACACGCAGGTCGAAATGCTCCTGCAGATGCTGCAACTGGGCGAAATCGGTGTCGATCACGGTGATGTCGTTTTGCTCCGACACCAGGTTTTCCGCCACGCTGGTCCCAACACGACCCGCGCCCATGATCAGGATTTTCATGCGCCTCGCTTGCGCGCGGACTCAATACCCAATTGCTTGAGCTTGCGATACAAGTGAGTACGCTCGAGGCCGGTGCGTTCAGAAACACGCGTCATGCTGTGGTTTTCGCGAACCAAGTGATATTCGAAGTAAATACGTTCGAATTCGTCGCGCGCTTCACGCAAAGGCTGATCGAGCGAAATAGTGCCCAATTGACCTGTGGCTGCCACTGGCGCATCCATGGGAATGGCGGCCGCAACCGGCGAATCCAATTCATCTTCCAGGGCCACTGCGGCCAGGATGGTGGTCGAATTTGCGACGATTGGCGTGGCGTGAGGCGCCCGACCACGGGCCAGACCCGTTGCCACCGTCTTGAGCAGACGCTGCAACGTGATCGGCTTTTCCAGGAAATCCATAGCACCGATGCGCGTCGCTTCCACGGCGGTATCAATGGTGGCGTGGCCGCTCATCATGATGACCGGCATATCCAGCAAGCCTTGAGATGCCCATTCTTTGAGCAAGCTCACGCCATCGGTATCGGGCATCCAGATATCGAGCAATACCAGGTCCGGGCGCATGCGCAACCGTGCCGCACGCGCTTGCGCAGCATTTTCAGCCAGTTCGACCGTATGTCCTTCGTCGTACAGGATTTCGGACAAAAGCTCGCGAATACCAACTTCGTCGTCAACCACCAGAATTCTGGCCATAAACCTTCCACCTATTGCGTAGCCGCATTATCCTTTTCTTGCGGGTGCGCGTCCATAGTATCGACACTCGGCGCGAGCCGGGTCAACAAAATAGATATTCGCGCTCCGCCTTCCTTGCGGTTTGCAAGGTCAATTCGCCCGCCGTGCTCTTCAACTATCTTGCGCACAATCGCCAATCCTAACCCAGTACCGTGCGACTTTGTGGTCACGTAGGGTTCAAAAGCCCGCTGCATGACCTGAGCAGGAAAGCCAGAACCCGTATCCGTGACAGTAAAACGCACCGCCCGCTGCTCGGTGCCATCGGGCTGCGTGCTGCACATCAGTTGGGTCGTCACCCGCACACGGCCCTCTGCATTCTGACCTGCAACGGCGTCTCGCGCATTTGACATCAGATTATGAATAACCTGACGCAATTGCGTGGCGTCGCCCTCAATGGCAGGCAAACCGGGCTCAAGCTCGACATCAAGATTAAGCGCTGGCACATCCGGACGCACCCCGCTTTCGGTAGGATCCCAGCCGTAGAGGGCCAGCACATCGGCCACCAGCGCGTTGAAATCGATCCGTTGCATCACCGCAGGCGGTGTGCGGGCATATTCGCGGAAATCATCAACCATCTGCTTAAGAGACGCGACCTGATTGACGATCGTGTTGGTCGAGCGAATCAGCATTTGCGCATCGGTCGGCTGCAGCCTATCGACAAGTTTCATGGCCAGCCGCTCGGCAGACAGTTGAATAGGTGTCAGCGGATTTTTGATTTCATGAGCAAGCCGTCGCGCCACCTCGCCCCAGGCCACGGTCCGATTGGCAGAAATAACATCGGTGATGTCGTCGAACACCACCAGATATCCATTGCCTCGACCATCTACCCGCAAATGCGTGCCGCGAGCCAGCAAGGTGACGGGTTGGACCAGAGTCTCTCCATCAGGAGAGGCCGGTGTAATTTCGAATTGTTGTTGCCAATGTTGTCGCTCCGAGCCCACCGCAGCGTGCGCAGCAAAGGCCTGGCGAACAATTTGGGTGAAAGCCATCATGCCTTCCACCGTCTCCAGCGGTCTGCCGATTACCGAGCGCAAGTCTGTCTGCAAAATTCGCTGTGCACCGTGGTTAACCGTGGTGACGCGAAAAGACTCATCAAACACCATCACACCGGAAGACAGGTTCGACAGCACGCTTTCCAGATAGACATTGGAGCGCTCCAGTTGCTGTCGATTGCTCTCGACCATGCGACGCGCCTCTTCCAGCTGCCGAGTCATGGCGTTGAATGAGCGGGTCAATTGGCCCACTTCGTCGCGCTCAGGCGGTTCCGGCAAGGGGCGATAATCGCCCACACCCACGGCCTGCGTGCCCGCCGCCAAGCTCAGTAGTGGTCGAACCAGACGCTTGGAAAGCGACAGCGCCACGGCAATGGCGGCAAACACCGCCAGCAACAGGGCCAGGGTCAAGGTAATGCTGTAAAGCTTGCGCAGCCCCAGGCGAGACAGCGCCAATTCTTGATAGTCACGGAACCCTTGCTGCACCAGATTCGCGTTGTGGGCGATCTGCTCAGGCACGGGCTGCAACAACTGCAACCAGCGTGGCTCGGAGGTCGGGCCAAGCAAGCTATCGAACCGTTCTGGCCCGGATAGCGGAATCACCACTCGCAGATTCAAGCCGCCGTCTGCGCTGGGTGCCATGGAATCATCAGCCTCTGCAGCGGAATAGCTGCGCGCCAGGCGCAGTTGATTCATCACGGTTGACGGCGGCATAGCGGGCATTAATTGCCCATATTGGCTGCTGGAAAAAGCCACCATGCGTCCAGCCCCGGTGAACACCATGGCCTCTTGCACGCCATTCACCTCACGCAGGCGTGTCAGTGTCAGTGCAACGCCGCTATCTGATTCCCGATTCAGCTCAACCGCCATTGACCTCGCACGCGCATCCAGGTCAGCCAAGAGTGAATCCAGCGCCGCACGCCCCAAATTCAGGCCCGCCTCCAGTGCCGTATCTACCCGTACGTTGAACCACGACTCAATAGAGCGCGACATGAACTGCACGGACAAGGTGTAGATCAGGGCGCCGGGCAACACGCCAATAAGAGCAAATGCCAACGCGAAACGTGCCGTCAGTCGGGCGCCGAACTGGCGACGACGAATCTGGCGTGCCAGACGCACCGTTAGCGTGACTACCCAGACAAACAGGGCGAAGGCGAATACGCCATTCAGGACAAGCAACGTGTCGTAATAACGCGCAAAGCGTGACGCGTTACCCGTGGACCATGCCAATAAGCCTAGCAACGCCAAGCCGCTGGCAATACCAATGAGCAAGGCCAGCCGAAGCAACAATTTCATGACGGGTCACGCGGGGCCGCAGCCAGCGAGAATTTGAATGTTTTCCAGGGTGTGGCTTGCGACCAGGAGCTGCTATTGAGAGCGTTCACCTGGAAGGGCCGGGGCAATAAGGAAGTGTCAAGGCGCAACCGCAGTTGGCCTTCATAGGTGACGTCATCTTCAAACTGAGATGCTTTTGCCACGCGCCAGCTCCGAACATGACGAACCACGCTCATGGCGTCGTCCAGAGAGGCGGCCGGGAAAGAGAGTTCACCCACGCCGGCTCGCCATTGGCGAGTCAGCGCGTTGTACACCACACGCCAGGTTTTGTTGGTGTCGACCAGTGCCTCGTCAAACCACCACCACCGTTGACGGGTAATGATGAGGTCTGCCGTGAAATAGAGCGGGACGCCGCGTTGGGCGGCCTCTCGCAACTGGTCGTTCAGTTCAAACTCAAAGTCTGCATCAATTTCCAGATTGCCATCTCGAACGATGGGATCAATGCTTAAAACTTTGGGTTCGGCCGCATTGGCTGAGCCGCCAGGCAGCAAAGCAAGCGAGGCAAATACCAGCAAAAATGCGAAAAACAGGCGTGAAATAATCAACATATGGCACCGACCCAACGTCATGCCACCTATTCTTGGCGATTCAGGACTGCTTGGCAAACAAGGCGTAGAAAAATCCGTCATGTTGAGCTGCAGGTGTTGCATTGACAGCAACCGGCAGCATTTGCCCCGGTGCTTCCAGGCGAATGGCATCAGGATGACGTTGCATGAACTCCAATGCCTGGCGCGAGCCTTCTGCCGGGAATACGGAACATGTCACATACAACAGGCGCCCACCTGGGGCTACCGTGCGCCACAGCGCATCCACAATGCGAATCTGCAACGAGGCAGTACGCGGAATGTCCTGAGCGCGACGCAACCAGCGGATATCAGGGTGACGGCGCACAATGCCCGACGCCGAGCAAGGAACATCGGCCAAAACGGCGTCGAATGGTTTGCCGTCCCACCAGGAGTCGAGATCGCTGGCATCGGCAACGGTGAGCGTGACCCTATCCGAACGCAAACGAAGACGCTCAAGGTTCTGCTCGACCCGCTCCATGCGGGTGGCATCGGTGTCTAGTGCAACCAGGTCGATATCGGCCAATTCAAGCAAATGCGCCGTTTTCCCACCCGGTGCCGAGCAAGCGTCAAGAACACGCATGCCGTCGGTGGGTGCCAGCAATGGCGCCGCCAACTGAGCACCAGCGTCTTGCACTGACCACCAACCTTCCGCAAAACCAGGCAACTGCGTAACCGGTTTGGGCACGGCTAGCACCAGGCCGGCCTCGCCTACGGGTTCTACGGCCATACCTGCCGCTTCAAAAGCCGCTTGGGCGTCAGCGCGACTGATTTGGCGACGATTGACGCGCAGCGTAAGCGGTGCGGGCAAATTGGCCGACGCGAGGATGTCGCGCCAATCATTGGGATAGGCGACGGTTAATTGCTTCACCCACCAGCCGGGGTGGTTCCATTGCACTTCCGGACGATTGGCTACTGCGGCTTCAATGGCGTTGCGCTCGCGCAAGAAACGACGCAGGCAGGCGTTGAGCATGCCTTTGAAGCTGGAGAGTGAGCGGGAACTGGAAGCTGCCGTGACCGCCTGATCCACAACGGTGTGCGGCGCATACACAGGCATGCCTGGCAGGGGCGGCTGTTGAGGGGTTTCGGCTTCGGCCTCTGCCTTGAGCAGGGTCAAGGATGCCAACAAAAGCGATTCAAACAATACATTCGGGTATCGCTGTACCAACTCACGACCCACGGCGTCAGCCCAGCCCAAGTAGCGCATGGCGTGAAACGAGACAGCCTGCGTGGCGGGCCGCAAGGCAGAGCTGACATCCGTCAGGGCATCGGTGAGCGAACGGCCATCAAGGACGGCTTCAATAGTGTTCGCGCTGGCGAGCAAGACGGAGGAGAGCGGCGGTGCGAGGGTGCTGTTTTCGGGGCGGAGGGACATGGAGCAAATTTAAGAGTCAAGACCGCTATGGTAGCCGCAGCCTAGGCTAAACCCACGCCTCAACCCGCTGTTAACCGAAATAACAAGACCAAATGACAGCTCAAGCGTAGAAAACCCCCCGTCAAACCACAGCGAGACCGGCCACTTGACCGGTGTTTGGGTCCCCGGGAGGCATTCCGTCGTTTTCTGGAAATGGTTATTTTGCGCAAGCCAATCTTGTATTTGCAGAAAAGAATGAGGGGCCGCGCCCTCTGGGATCCGAGAAACCGAAAGCCGCTCCCCCACCATGACCTCATTCCTGACGCGCCTTGCCTCCCGATTCAGCGCGATTTATCAACGCCCCGCCCGCCTCGAAGAAAGTGCACGTGTTTCTGTGAAATTGCAGCAATTGGCCGAAGCGCTGGTTGAGGTCAAAAGAGCCATTGGCACGGGGGAACCGCCCGCGGCCCAGTTGCATCCTCCTAAAAAAAACGCGCAGCGCGAAATGATGCGGCTAAAAATGTCGCTCCACCGGGCGGAGCCAGCCCGAACTGCCACTCCACGCATCCATATTGATGCACCACGCGCCAGCCAAGCCATTGAACGCTCGATGGGGCTATCGCCAAGCATCGATTTCCGACAACTCCTGCATGGTGGACGGCATTATCACGTGGTCGGCAACGCTGGTTTGCCCCGCTTTCTCGGGGACCAGCTTCGGCAACTCTCGGAAGGAAATCGCGCCACGTATCTCGCAGGCACGCAGAGCCACGCCTTCACGCTAGTGCTGCATCACGCCGCCACCCAAGCCCACGAACCCGCGCATTACCTGATTCACGTTTACTCACCCGGTGCCCCACACGCACACACAAAACTGCGCATTCACCAGGCAAGCGAAACCGAACGCCTTTCAAACTCACGGTTCTGCACCGACCCATCCCGGCCGGTTGCCGCTTCCGCCCATGACTTGACCCTATTTATTGAAGTCCCTTCCCCCACCCAGGTTGGTGGGCCGACCACCACACGCGTCCGAACCTATGCAAGTCCTGTCGAGATGTGCAGTCCGGCTTACATCCAAACCTTGAGTTGCGTTGACGGGGGAGCAGAAATCAAGCAATTCTTCCAGACCGCTGGCAAACACGTACCCCCGGGTCTTACCTATCAATTATTGAGCGCAGACGCAGGCGGCACACGGTCGGCACTTTTTCAGGCCGCCACACACGGGTCGAGCGCCGTCGTGGACGCGCTGATGCAATCCACCATTGACGCCTGGACACGCCGGGCAATCACCACAGAAGACGTCGAACGTCTATTTACCGGGGACAGCAACAGCGCCGGCACGGCGCACGTGTTATTTCGCATGCTCAGCTTGGGCCATGCCGATACCATTCAGGTGTATCTCGCTGCATTGGTCAATGCTCATCAGCAGGGTTTGATCACCAAGCCGCTACTGATCAGATTGTTAATCGCGCCGGGTCCGGACGGTCTGACCGGTTTATCGATGTCCCTGCACAAGAATCAAACGGCTGCAAGAAAGGTCTATGTAGAGGCGCTCTATGCCGCTGTGCAAGAGAACATCATCTCTGAAAATGACCTGCACACCATCTTTACGCAGGGTCAGTATCGCCCTCACCCGAGCACCTGAGATCTGTCCCCTTAGGCTACGGGGGCATTCGGCGATGCCCCCCAAGAACGACTAGAATATCGACCCTTCGCAGTCCGCGCTAAAATTGCGCAACTTTTGACCGCTGGCGCGTATCGCGCCCACCGAGGTATTCCATGTCTTCCCCCAAAGTCGGCTTCGTCAGCCTGGGCTGTCCTAAAGCCCTGGTCGATTCCGAACGCATCCTGACCCAACTGCGTATGGAGGGCTACGAAGTCACGCCCGAATACGCCAATGCCGATGTTGTCGTCGTCAACACCTGTGGCTTCATAGATAGCGCCAAGGCTGAATCCCTGGAAGCTATTGGCGAAGCCTTGGCTGAGAACGGCAAGGTTATTGTCACCGGCTGTATGGGCGTTGAAGAGTCGGTGATCCGCAAGGTGCACCCCAGCGTGCTGTCGGTCACCGGCCCGCAGCAGTACGAGGAAGTGGTTCGCGCCGTGCATCTTGCCGCGCCACCCAATACAGACCACAACCCCTATCTGGATCTGGTGCCTCCGCAGGGCGTGAAGCTCACGCCACGCCACTACGCCTATCTGAAGATTTCCGAAGGCTGCAACCACCGTTGTAGCTTCTGTATTATCCCGTCCATGCGCGGCGACCTGGTCAGCCGCCCGGTGGGCG
>JBEBWV010000074.1:0-27500 GCA_040391965.1 Achromobacter deleyi
TGGAGCCCCGAATCGCCGCTGTACTGGTCGTCTTCGGTGCCGTGGTCGGACAGATCCTGGCGGCGACCACGGTGCGACGGGGTTTCGACGCGAAGCGCCTTCTGCCTTTTGTCTTGGGCGGGCTCCTGGGCATACCTCTGGGAGTCATGCTGCTCCCCCGCATCGATATGGACTGGTTCAAAGTCGTGCTGGGCACGTTATTAGTGCTTTGGTGCCCGGCCATGCTCATGGCCAAACGTTTGCCGCGCATCACCGCAGGCGGCCGCCTGGCCGATGGCGCCGTCGGTATGGTGGGGGGTGTCATGGGCGGATTGGGTGGGTTCACCGGTGTGCTACCCACTCTTTGGTGCACGCTACGCGGCTTCGACAAAGACGCACAACGCGCGATCATTCAAAACTTCAACCTATCGATGCTGCTCGTGACCATGGGTGCGTATTTCACCACGGGCCTCGTCACACCAGATGTACTGCCGCTCTTTGCCATCGTGGCGCCCGCCATGCTGGTCCCCACGCTCTTGGGCACCCGGCTCTACCGCGGCATCAGCGAACTGGCGTTTCGCCAGATCGTGCTGAGCTTACTGACGATTTCCGGCTTGGTCTTACTCGTGTCTTCAGTCCCCAAATTACTGGGCTGATCCGCAGCGCGGTCCTGTCCGGACGCGTCTCCCCAGGGAAAAACACCGCTTGCCAGCCCGCCGCCCAGATCACGGGCCAGCCCCCTTACAATGCGGGGAAATTTCGCATCAATCGAATACGTCTTCGTCTCTTACTTACAAAGGCTCCCCATGATCATCAAACCGCGCGTGCGTGGCTTCATCTGCATCACCACTCACCCGACGGGCTGCGAAGCCAACGTTAAGGAGCAGATCGACTACGTCAAAGCCGGCGGCCCCATCCCTAACGGCCCCAAGCGCGTGTTGGTGATTGGTGCCTCCACAGGCTATGGCCTGGCCGCTCGCATCAGCGCCGCCTTCGGATCCGACGCTGACACCCTAGGCGTGTTCTTTGAACGCCCCAGCACCGAAGCCAAGGCTGGCACGGCGGGCTGGTACAACACCGCCGCCTTCGAAAAGTTCGCCACCACTGAAGGTCGCTATGCCCGAAGCATCAACGGCGACGCCTACTCCGACGCGGTGAAACAGCAAACCATCGATGTCATCAAACAAGACCTCGGCCAAGTCGACCTGGTGATTTACAGCCTGGCTTCGCCCCGGCGCACCCACCCGAAGACCGGCGAAGTGTTTAACTCGACCTTAAAGCCCATCGGCATGACGGTCCGCCAGCAGGGCATCGATACGGACAAGGAAGTTATTAAAGAAACCGTACTGGAGCCCGCCACCCAGCGCGAAATCGACGACACCGTGGCGGTGATGGGCGGCGAAGACTGGCAAATGTGGATTGACGCCCTCCTGGAAGCCGGTGTGCTGGCTGATGGTGCCAAGACCACCGCCTTCACCTATCTGGGCGAGAAAGTCACCCACGATATCTACTGGAACGGCTCGATTGGCGCGGCCAAGAAAGACCTGGACCAGAAAGTGCTGAGTATTCGCGCCAAGCTGGCAGAGAAAGGTGGCGATGCACGCGTCTCTGTCCTGAAGGCCGTAGTCACCCAGGCAAGCTCCGCCATCCCGATCATGCCCCTGTACTTGTCCCTGCTGTTCAAGGTGATGAAGGAAACGGGCACGCACGAAGGCTGTATTGAACAGGTTTACGGGCTCTACAAAGACAGCCTGTACGGCGAAGCCGCTCATATGGATGCCGAAGGCCGACTGCGCGCAGACTACAAAGAACTGGACCCACAGGTGCAGGCACGGGTGCAAGCCTTGTGGAATCAGGTCACTACCGAAAATCTCTACGAACTCACCGATTTTGCCGGTTACAAGAAGGATTTCCTGCGCCTCTTTGGCTTTGAGATCCCCGGCGTGGATTACGAGGCTGACGTGAATTCGGACGTGAAAATCCCGAACATCGTTCAGGGTTAACACCTCCAAAAGATCGGCGCATCGGGCTGAGCCACCTTAATCGGTCGTTCAGCCCGATTGCTTTTTGAGGCCCAGGGCGTCCAAATCGCGCCAGTGCTGCATAATTCTCACAGAATCTATCGGTCTGGACCTCGGCAAAGCGATATATTGAATCGTCGGGCAATACTTGGCCTGCGTCTTGCATGCATGCGCCAAGCCGAACTACCCGCTCTTGAGCCTTCCGCATTTTTCAATAAAACCAGTCTGGCTCCATCGATTGCCCAGGGAGAGAAAAATGTTCAACCAACGCCTCGCGCTAAGTGCATTGCTACTCGGAGCCATGGTATCCAACGTCGAGGCCAAGATACTTTGCACGGCCATAGTTGAGGCTGACACGGGCAGAATCTTGAAACAAGAAGGGTTAGGCTGCGCTGCGCGCGTCACCCCCGCCTCCACGTTCAAGATCGCCCTCAGCTTGATGGGTTTTGACGCCGGATTCCTGAAAGACGAACATTCTCCGACCTTGAACTTTCAAGCCGGAGACCCGGACTGGGGCGGCGAAGAATGGCACAAGCCAACCGATCCCGAAAGATGGATGAAATATTCCGTCGTCTGGTTCTCACAGCGCGTCACGCACGCGCTCGGCCAAGGGGCATTCGAGCAGTATGTGAACCAATTTGAGTACGGCAATCGGAATGTCTCGGGGGATACCGGCACCAGCAACGCGCTGGACCGCGCCTGGCTCAGCTCGTCCTTGAGAATTTCCCCAATGGAACAAGTGGCCTTCCTGCGCAAAGTAATAAACCGGCAACTGCCGGTCACCAATCTTGCGTATGACATGACGACGCGCATCACCGCAAATGGCACGCTTGCAGACGGCTGGGAATTACATGGCAAGACGGGTACTGGTGCACCTGGAACCACGAAAGCCGACGGTTCCTGGGATCAGGCCCATTCCTTCGGCTGGTATGTCGGCTGGGTAACGAAAGGCCCAAAAACCCTCGTCTTCGCCAGACTGATTCAGGATGAAAAAATGACGCCCGGTTCGGCGGGCATTCGCGCACGCGATTCCATGCTCTCCATACTTCCCCCCTATCTAAAAAGCACGCCGAAATAGTTCGGTTTACATGCTGCCTCGCCACCGTTCACTTCTGAGTTTGACGCCTGAATGTATTCATCGACCTTCATCTTCGCCACCAAGCAGTTCGACGATGCGTTTCATCGACTCGATCACGTGATCGCCCGCGCCGCCAAAGAAATCCCCGGGTATCGCGGTGAAGAAACCTGGGAGAACCCAGGGAATGGCCTGGTCTCCAACGTGTACTACTGGGATTCTCTGGAATCGCTTCGCGAGCTTATGCAACACCCCGCGCATCTGGAAGCCAAAGCCGCACAAGCGAATTGGCTGGCGGGTTACCAGGTCATCATTGCCGAAGTGCTACGCACCTATGGCGATGGCACGCTGGACCATCCCACCGAAACAAAACTGGCTCAGTAACGCGCGCTTCGCCTACTGACCCCTGATGACTTCACCAATATGACGCGACACATTGCGTAGCGTGGGTGGAGCGCGAAAAAACTAAAACAAGAACACCACCATTGAGCGCGCGTAACCCGCGACTGTTGACCGGCAACCGCACAAAAATCAGCACGCGGATTACGAGGGTTACGTGGATTACGTGGATTACGGGGATTACGTGGATTACGGTGATTACGGTGATTACGCGGGTTACGCGCGGTCAGCATGTGTCTACTCGTTCAAGTTCCTCCGCGCTCCACCCACGCTACGCCACCGTCATACACAGCGCCGCGTAACGCCTGACGCATCAATCGCGAGCCCTGCCTAAATCGCCGTCGCCACCACATTCTCTACATATAACGCCCGCAAGGCAGCGCACACAGGACCCGCACGCCCATCCGCAATCGGCTGGCCATCAATCGCCACCACAGGCAGCACAAAGTGCAGTGCAGAGGTCAGGATGACCTCATTGGCTTGCAGGCACTCTTGCAAGGTGAAAGTGCGCTCGACGATCGGCATTTGCCGCTCGTGTGCAAGTTGCAGCACCGCCGCACGCGTGCAGCCGGGCAAGATGTGCTGCGACAAGGGTCGCACCACAATTTCGTTCTGCGCATTCACGATCAATGCGCTGGACGACGAGCCTTCGGTCACGACATCGCCCTCATCCAGCATCAACGCTTCGAACGCGCCGCACTCCAATGCGGCTTGCTTGGCCAAGACTTGCGCCAGGAGCGAGATGCTTTTAACGTCGCGCCGTTTCCAACGCAAATCCGGCACGCTAGCCAAAGTCACGCCTGTCGCTGCCAATGGATTTACGCGCAGATCACGTGCCGAGGGAAACATCATGACCGTGGGTTTGATGTCCGCGCCGGGAAAACCAAAATCGCGTTTGGTATCTGCGCCACGCGTGACCTGCAAATAGACAGAACCGTTACGCAGCTCATTGCGACTAACCAACTCGCGACATGTGGCCAGCAAGACATCGCGCGGCAGCGGATTCGCAATGCCGATCTCGCCCAGGCTACGAGCCAGACGTGCGGCGTGTCGATCAAATTCGAGCAAAAGCCCGTCCATCACAGCCACTACCTCATAGATTCCGTCACCAAACAGAAACCCACGATCCAGTGCGGGAATCACGGCCGACTCGGCGGGTACAAAACTGCCATTCACATAAAAGTAGGAAGACATCGATTGTGTGCTGATCTAAGGTTGGATTAGTGGCTAAGAATACGAGACAAGAATTCGCGGGATCGTGCTGATGCCGCGTTACCAAAGAAACTGCCGGCTTCAGCGTCGTCAATAATTTCGCCGGACTCCATGAAAACCACGCGATCTGCCACGCGGCGGGCAAACCCCATTTCGTGCGTCACCACCATCATGGTCATGCCATCACGCGCCAGACCCGTCATCACGTCCAGCACCTCGCCGATCATCTCCGGATCCAGCGCAGACGTAGGCTCATCGAACAGCATCACAATCGGATCCATGGCCAGGGCTCGAGCAATCGCTACGCGCTGTTGTTGACCACCAGACAACTGGCCAGGATGCTTGTCGCGATGAGCAGACACGCCCACGCGTTCGAGCAATTGCGCTGTTTTCAATTTTGCCTCGGCAACGCTTCGTCCAAGCACTTTGATCTGGCCCAGCGACACGTTTTCTTGCACAGAGAGGTGGGGAAAGAGCTCAAAATGCTGAAACACCATACCGACCCGTGCACGAAGCTTCGGCAAATTAGTACCCGGTGCACCAACATCTGTGCCGTCAATGACAATCCTGCCCGACTCAAACGGCTCCAACCGATTGACGCATTTAATCAACGTTGACTTGCCAGATCCTGAAGGGCCGCAGACCACGACGACTTCTCCCTTCTCCACAGACAGAGAACAGTTTTTGAGCACCTGCAAATCGCCGTAGCGTTTGCCGACTTGTTGAATTTCAATCATGAAAATTGACTCCACAACAGAACGCTTGCACCGAGCGCAATCATGCACCTATCCGCGTGCGCAACACGCGCACGCCGCGCGATGCCATAAACGAGATCAAGAAGAAAACCACGGCCACCAGCACATACATCTCTACCAGACGGTTATCACGCTGCGCAATTTTCGTCGCAGCGCCCAGAAAGTCGGTGAGCGACAACACATATACCAATGCGGTTTCTTGAAAAATAACGATGACCTGCGTCAGCAAAACCGGCAACATATTGCGAAACGCCTGCGGCAAGATCACGTTACGTAAAATTTGACCATGCTGCATTCCTAACGCACTGGCCGCTGCATATTGCCCCTGTCCCACGCTACCAATACCGGCACGGATGATCTCCGAAAAATATGCCGCCTCAAACAAGATAAACGTCACGAATGCCGAGCCAATTGCACCCAACACGATCGGCCGCTCTGACTGCGTTATCCACTGCAGCAAATAAGGCAGAATGAAATAGATCAGAAAAATAACCAGCACCAGCGGCAGCGACCGAAACAGATTTACATATACAGTCGCAGGCCACGCAACCCAGCGCGAACCATACAAGCGTGCCACAGCCAACAGGATGCCTAACAACACTCCACCAACTGTGGACGACAAGGTCAATAGCAAGGTGAAACGCAAGCCGGAGAACAGCAAATACGGCAAGGCGTCAACAATGGCTTGAAAATCAAAATTGCTCATGCGTTACCCCTTTACCGGCCGACGACCACCTGCGGAGTAGCCCGGAATCCGCAACCAGCGTTCCAGCGCCCGCATGACCAGAATCACCATCAGGTTCAGTGCCAGATAGGCAATGGTGGCCGTCAAGAATGCCTCGAATACCTGAAAAGAGAACTCCTGCATGGAGTGGGCTTGCGCGGTAAGGTCCGCCAGACCAATCGTCAGCGCCACAGACGTGTTCTTGATGGTGTTCAGGCAATCGGAGGTCATGGTGGGCAGCACGGTGCGCAATGCGTTGGGTAGCAGCACGTAGCGATACAACTGCGGCAGCTTGAGCCCGAGCGCCAGGCCCGCGTTTCTCTGACCCGGAGGCAAAGCCTCAATGCCAGCCCGTAATTGCTCACTGATACGTGCCGACATGTACACGCCGATGGATAAAGCCGCCGTATAGAACGAACCATTGGGTAACTGCTTTATCCAATCCCCTACGTGGATTGGCAAGAATTCGGGCACTACGAAATACCACAAGAACATCTGCACGATCAGCGGAATATTCCGAAAAACCTCCACATATGTACTGCCGATTATTCGCACGCTTTTATACGGCAGTGTTCGCGCCACCCCGACCAACATGCCCAGCGCCAGCGCAATCGCCCACGCCAGGGCCGCCGTTTGCACCGTGATCCATAAACCATCCAGCAGCGTTTGCAGGTAGCTGTCACGACCATTCGGAGACATGGCAAACAGCACACCCCAATTCCATTGATATCCCATCGCTCTCTCGACTCTCAGGCACTACACCTCTTTTGACGGTCGACAGGCCCATGCCTGCCGACCGTCAAACCCAGCTGGGAACTCAACGGCTCGCGTAACTGGCCGGGTCACCTGAATCTGTTGGCTGCGCGATGACGCGTTTAAGCGCGTCGCTCATCGGCACGTTCAAATTGATGCCTTTCGGTGGCAGTGCACTCTGATACCAGCGTTCATAAACGCTTTTGATATCACCACTGGCGTACATGGCCTTGATCGTGTCATCGACAAGTACCTTGAATGCCGGATCATCGCGGCGCAGCATGATGGCGTAGGGCTCAATAGACAGCACGTCGGGTGACACGGCGTAGCGTCCTGGTTCCTTCGCGTTCGCGGCCAGCCCAAACAGCAAGATGTCATCCATGATGAAAGCCGCGGCGCGCCCCGTCTCCACCATCAAAAAGCCCTCTGCGTGTTCCTTCACAGGCACAATCTTCATACCCAGCCCACGTGCTTCATTGATCTCATTGGCCTGACGAATATTCGAAGTGCCCGATGTGGACGCTACCGTTTTGCCTTTCAGGTCATCAATTGACTTCAGGTTTGCAGATTTCAAACTGATGAAGCGATTTCCAGTGACAAACGTCGTGACCGAAAAGGCCACTTGTTTCTGGCGATCCAGGGTGTTCGACGTGGAAGC
This sequence comes from Achromobacter deleyi, assembly GCA_040391965.1. Classification (GTDB taxonomy): domain Bacteria; phylum Pseudomonadota; class Gammaproteobacteria; order Burkholderiales; family Burkholderiaceae_B; genus Achromobacter; species Achromobacter deleyi_B. Next base: position 7,577 of record JBEBWV010000074.1, read on the forward strand.
GCATTCCAGATCGATCGTTCCATTGGCCATCAGCGGAATGCGCGTGGCTGATGTGACGGGCAAGTATTTAACCTGAACCGGCTTGCCTGGCATGCGTGCCTTGACCGCCTCGACGATGCGATTGCAGATATCGATCGAGTAGCCCACCGGCTTTTGATTGGCGTCGTAGTACGAGAACGGAATTGAGGTCTCACGATGCCCGATAGTGATTACGCCCGTCTCTGCGACATTCTTCAGCGTTCCGGTCAAATCCTCGGCCACGGCGTGCCCGCCACCAAGCACCGCCAGCACAACAACAAGGGCCTTGAACGATCTTTGCATGGGTAATTCTCCTTGGACTGCTCTTCTTATGAGGAACAACTAGAAACGTACAGACGTGCGACTACACCGCCCGGTTTTCCGGACGCCACCTTTGCCCGCCAAGTCAGCGGGTAAACAAATTGAAGACGCGGCTCACCGGGCTATCGGCCGCTACATGACGGCGCGCATACATACAGATTTCCATTGGGACCGAAAAGCGCCGGTCCACAATTGGCACTATTTCTCCACGTGCCACGGCCTCGCCTGCACTGCTCTGCGGCAACCAGGCCAACCCGATACCGGCACGTACCAAGTCTCGGGCACCGTCCACGAAATCGGTCTCGCAGACACGGCGCAAAAACGAGCGTTGCAAGACATCGCAACCGGCCAACTCCGTCAGCCGCTTGAAGTAAGTGCCCTGAGACCAGGCCACATACGGATAACGCGTGCGGGCGGTCTCTGCGAGCCATTGTGATTCGTCAAGCTGCATGCCGGCGGGCCGATACAGACGCAAAGTATCCGGCTCCACCAACACACGCATATACATCTGCGGGTCTAACTGAATATCTTCGGCGGCATGCCGAAAGCAGATCAACAGATCCACCACGGAGGCCGCCAACGCTTCGGCCGAGTCATGCACATTACCTACATGCAAACGAAGGGACGCGGCCGCACCCGATGAGGTCCATTGCGCGCACCAGGCAGGAAAGCGCGAAGTTGCCAGGCAATGCGGCATCGCAATGCGCAGCACGGCGGCATCACTGTCGGTCTCACCCGCCTCACCGCGCGCGTCCACCACCTTGCGCACGATCTCGGCGGCATTGGAACGAAACTGCTCGCCCGCCGCCGTAAGCCGAACCGGAAAACACCCGCGATCGACCAGAGCCGCTCCCACCCAATGCTCCAAGGCCTGTATGCGGCGGCTGAACGCGGGCTGCGACACGTGGCGCAGCTCAGCCGCGGTCGTGAACTGCCCGCACTCGGCCAGGGTCAAAAAGTCCTGAAACCAACGCAAATCCATCACACCCACCGCGTTCAATAAGCTGAATGAGGGCAAGTATAGGGAGGGGCAGCGAGGAAGTTATGCGTTATTTGCATAACGAGGGGGTCGTTAGGGACGACCCCTAGATGGGCGATTTGGGTACCACGCCAAAGTCAGACTAGTCCGGTATTGGAGCGACAACGCACTAGCTAAGCTTCACGTATCGCGTCTGAGAGGCACCACCGCTTCACAAAACGCTCCCTGGCGCGCTGGCCGAAACCGATGCTTCTGCACCGCCAAGCACGTATTCAGTGCGCACCCGGCAATAACTACTTCGTAGAAAACTCATGAAATTCTTGACCTACTCCGCTCTCATTACAGCCGCTCTGTTGTTCAGTGTCAGCACCCAAGCTGCCGAAAGCATGATTTCCGTCTCGGCAAAAGTCCCTGAACGTTTTGAACTGAGAGAGGTTGGCAAAGACAAAATGCCTGACGCCATAGCGCTCACCTATGAGCAAGGTCGCGGCTTGCTGCCGAAGATCATTTCGACTGAGATTCATACCAATACACCAGGAACATTCTTCCAGCTGCGTCTTAAAGAGGAGCCTGTTTTGCGCACTTCGGGCGGGCAATCCATACCCTTGGAGGTCCGTTGGATCAACGCAGACATCGCGCCATCCCAGGCAGAAGCACGGTTCAGTACCGGCCTTTTTCCTCTCGGGCACCGAACACCTCTTGACGGCAACGGGTTAGCCATATCAAAAGCCGTTGAATTGAGAATCCTTCCCAAGGACGCCCAGATAATACCCACGGCAGGTACATATCGCGGCACGCTAGTGCTGGTCCTTACGACGCATACATAACGCTTTTGGCGAACCTTTTACAAGTGCGCATTCGCACTATGCAAACACCCGTTATGCCTTGCGCAATGTGGCTAGTGCAACCCTAGCTCACGCAAAATGGCTTCAGTATGCTCCCCCACCCTCGGCACCGCGCCCATCACTGCCTGCGTTCCTGACAACGTCGCCGGAGGTAACAAGGCCCGAATCGGCCCAGCGGGTGTTTGCACCTCATGCCAGCGCCCTCGCGCCTCAAACTGCGGATGATCCCAAACGTCTTCCATCGTGTTCAAGGAAGAATTAGCGATACCGCCTTGATCTAGCTTGCGCAGCACCGTTTCGCGGCTCTGATCCGCAAAGCGACCCTCGATAAGCGCATTTAGCGCTTCCCGGTTTTCCACCCGTTTCATGTTCGACGAGAAACGCGGGTCAACCGCAAGCGCCTCGTCATGCAGCACTGCCGCGCAAAACTGCACCCATTCCCGTTCGTTCTGCAGACCGAAAATAATGCTGCCATCGGCCACTTTGTATTGCCCATAAGGCGCAATAGCCGGATGCTCCACACCATTGCGCGCCGGGGCTGCGCCGCCGTAATGCGCGAAGTTCAGCGGGTACGACATCCATTCCGTCAACGCTTCAAGCATGGTCACTTCCACACGCAAGCCATCGCCCGTTCGGGCACGTTGAAGCAAGGCAGAAAGAATGCCGGAATAAGCGTACATGCCTGCCGAAATATCGGCGATTGAAATACCGGTGCGCGCAGGTTGTTCAGGCGTCCCCGTCACGGAGATCAGCCCTGAAGCGGCTTGAATGAGCAGGTCGTAGGCCTTCTTGTCGCTAAAGGGACCGGTATCGCCATAACCCGAGATATCGCACACGATCAGCTTCGGAAATTCCTCATGCAGCGTCGCGAAATCCAGTCCCATGCGTGTCGTAGCACCTGGCGCCAGGTTTTGAATAAAGACATCGGCCTGCCCGAGCAAGCGCTGAAACGCGGCACGCGATTCGGGCTGCTTCAAATCCAGAGTCATGCTTTCTTTGCCGCGATTCGCCCACACGAAAAAGGACGACTGCCCCAAGACGGTGTTGTCATACTGACGCGCGAAATCACCAGTGCCCGGGCGCTCTATCTTGATAACCCTGGCCCCCAGATCCGCCAACTGTCGACTCGCAAAAGGGGCTGCGACAGCATGTTCAAGCGCAACAACGGTCACGCCATCCAGGGGTTTTACGGCTGAGGTCATGGACAAAGTCTTTCCTGTTTTTCATGCGCGGCCCGGAAACAGGCGCGTGAAAAAATTATAGGAATCCCCTATTCAATCGCACCAGTCGATTATTTTTAAGCCCGGTTCGATTTTCTCTAACGCGTTTTCGCTCAAACGCCAGGCTGCGTCACGTAGTGCACAAAGGCCTGTGTAAAACTGGGAAGCTCCGTGAGTGTTTTCGTGACCACTCGTTGCTCGCGCATCGCCCAGGCTTCTTGCAGCGGCACCGCTTCCACGGCACCCGCCTCGATGGCCGCGCTCGCCACCGACAAGGGAACAAGGGAGATTCCAACCCCCTCTTGCACACAGCGCAAGACCGCATCGAACGTGGGCGCATGGACGCGCACGCGCGGGGTAAGGCCCAATTGTGCCGCCCTTTGCTGCAAGAAAATAAAATTGCTGGTCTTGCGGCCGATTGCCACCAAATCATGGGTTAGCGCCACCTCCAGGCTGACCGAGGGTAACAAGCCCAATGGATGCCGTGGCGGAACGATGAAAAGCAATTCATCCTTGCCGTAGCGGATGTGGTCCAGGCCCCGCATCTCAATAGGTCCGGCAACCAGGCCCACGTCCGCCATGCCCGCCAGCACCGCCTGCACGGTTTCCTCGCTTAAGCGCTCTTCCAGATCTACGTTGACATTGGGATAGGCCGCCAAAAACCGGCTAAGCGCTGCGGGCAGGCTACTCAGGGTGCTGCTGTTGGCAAATACCCGAATATGCCCCTCTACGCCGTCAGTGTGACGCTGCATTTCACCCTGAAGACGTTCGACATTGCCCAAAATGGTTTTGGCGTAGCGCAAGACCGTCATGCCGGCAGGCGTCAGCGCCATGCCTTTTTGCGTACGCAGGAACAAGGGCACACCCATCGCCTGTTCCAGGTTCTTCAGGCGATAGCTCGCTGAAGGTGCCGTCAAATGAACATCAGACGCGCCCGCCGTGAGGCTTTTGGCCTCGGCAATGGCGAGAAATACACGCAGGTCAGTCAACTCGTATCGCAAGAGAGATCACCGTCAGGGAAAAGGAAGGCCGGGCGTCTTAGAAGTTTTCTAAGCTCGCCCCATAAACATTCGACTGGTAGGCCAATTTCATCATCTCTATAGTTTGCCGCACAAATATCAGGATCGACACCTGGGTCGGTCCGAATAGAAGAAAACGGAGACGATCAAGATGAACTCGCCTGTTAGCCACGGCTTCACTCGCCGCTTGTATGCGTATGCGCTCGTCGTAGCAGCCAGTCTGGTCATGGTGGCCCCGCCAGTGGCTGCCCAGGATTTTCCGACGCGACCAGTTCGCATGATCGTGCCCTACGCCGCAGGCGGTCCTACGGACACCTTTGCCCGCAGTCTGGCCGAGTCCTGGAGCCGCAAGCTGGGCACAAACGTGATTGTGGAAAATCGTACTGGGGCGGGCACCATGGTCGGCACTGAGGTGGCTGCCAAGGCGGCCCCTGACGGCTACACCGTCTTGTTAACGACGGTAGCCCATGCGGTGAATCCCAGTATTCACGCCACCCTGCCGTACCGCACAGTAGAAGACTTCGCGCCGATTGGCTTGGCCGCACGTGCCCCGCTCGTTTTGGTGGTCAACAAAAACATGGCGGCGAAGAATATCCCTGAATTCATCGAGTACTTGAAAGCGAATCCGGGCAAAGTGAATTATGGATCAGCAGGCATTGGCAGTGCCCCCCATCTTGCGGCCGAATTGCTCAATTACACAGCTGGCACCAAGGCGGTCCATGTGCCCTATCGCGGCAGCGCACCCGCTATGGCCGACCTGATCGGTGGGCATGTTGAGTTCATGATTGACAGTGCCCCCACCGGCTTGGCGCAAGTTCAGGCGGGCACGGTGCGATTACTCGGCACCTCCATGGCCAAGCGCCTGCCGCAAACCCCTGATACGCCCGCCATTGGCGAAACCGTACCAGGCTATGAGGCCTATACCTGGAACGCCGTTTTCGTCCCCGTCAAGACGCCGGAGGTCGCACAAGAAAAACTGAATTCCACACTTCGCGCCGCACTTCAGGACGACGTACTGAAAACTCGCGCCTACGATATGGGACTCGTACTGGAACCAGACCCCAGCCGCGCGGGACTGGCAGCATTCCTGAAGACTGAATTAAACAAATGGGATGCGGTCGCCAAAGCCACTGGCATGACCGCCAATTAACACGCGAGAAATATCACTATGATCAAGCATCAAATGTGCGAGCAGCGCTACTTCGATGACTTCGTGCTGGGCGAACGCTTTGTATTGCCGTCGCGCACCATGACAGACGCCTTGTTTGCAGCCTTCCAGTTAGCAAGTGGCGACAACCACCCTGTGCATTACGACGTTGAGTACTGCCGCTCGCACGGCATGCCAAACATGCTTGCCCACGGCTTTCAGGTGGCTATTCAGACCGCAGCAGGTGCAGGACTTTTCCCGCATATGGTCGAAGATTCGCTCAAGGCGTTCATTGAGCAAAGCAGCCGTTTTTTGCTGCCGGTTTTTTCAGGCGACACCCTGTATTCCAGCCTGATCGTGGCGGCTTTGATTCCGGGCCGCAGCACGGGTGTGCTTGAGATGAAATCAGAAGTTCGCAATCAGCGCGACGAGTTGGTTATGGAGGGCACACAACGATATTTGCTGCGTAAAAAAATGCCCGCGTAGCGTGGGTGGAGCGCGACAAAACCAAGGCCAGAGCACTGACGTCAAGCGCGCGTAACCCGCGACTGCAGCCTCCAAATTTCCAAAGAATCAACAAAAGAACCCGCGATTCTTAATCCACAATATCTCAAAAACCACCACGCGGGTTACGCGCGCTTGCCGCCGCATGAATAGCGACGACAATCGCGCGCTCCACCCACGCTACGACAAGGTCTGCACACCAACGATAACGAGCAAGGTCTGCACACCAGCGGCAACACACAAGCCCTGCACACCAACCGCAACACACAAGCCCTGCATACCAACCGCAAAACACAAACCCTGCATACCACCCCTCAAATGCAACACCCGCCACGCCAATGCGCTTAAAACGCCTTTGCCAGCGCCGCAAAAAACGCATCGTCGTTAATCTCAACGCGCTTTTTATAGCTAGGTTTTCCGCGTGCGCTCAGCACTACTGCGACCAGACCCTTGGCCGGGTTGATGTGGATAAATTGCCCGTAAATGCCTTCTGCCTGGAAGGTGCCTTTGAGCACCGGGTCTGGCAACACCGGAACCCACCACATATATCCGTAGGGAATTTCCTGTTCACCAATGCGATACGGCGAGCCTGATTGCAAGACCCAGTCATCAGGCAGCAAAGACTCGCCGCCCACGTTTCCACCTTCCAGCACGAACTGTCCAAAGCGGGCGTAGTCGCGCAGTGCGGCATTCATGCCACTGCCGGAGATGGTCATGCCGCCCTGGCACTCCGCCCACCACGTGGCGTCAAACTCCATACCGATACGCGACCAGATTCTGGATTGCAGGTAGTCTGCCAACCTCATGCCTGTTGCACCTTGCATCACCGCGCTAAGCAAATATGACTCGCCGGTGTTGTAGGTCCAGGCCTGACCCGCCGGCTGTGCCGCAGGCAACGTCTTCATGAAATTCAGAATGCCGCCGTCTTTCCATTGGGTCTGAATGTCCAGCAATTGACGGCGCTCTGAGCGCGGGTCGCCATAGTCTTCATTCCAACGGATGCCCGAACACATTCTCAGCATCTGACGCAGCGACACTTCACGATAAGCGCCACCCACGTCGGCATACTTCGTGATGGGGTCATCCAATGAGTCAATGGCGCCTTCTTTCACGGCTACACCGACGAGCATGGAAGAAAACGACTTGGCAAGAGAACACGAATTCCAGAGCGTTTCGGGTGCCGTGCCACGCTGATAGGTCTCGAAAGCGACCTGCCCATCTTTGAGCACAATCAGGCCCGCGACACCGTTGGTAGCCAGGTAGTCGTAAATATCAAACACCCGGCCCTGATCTTCTATCTTCAGCGCGGGCATGCCGCCTGGCAGCGGCGAGAAGTCGCGCACGTTCGGACCACGTGAAATGGTGTCGACGGCGAACCAACCCGGATCACTGGACATGGCCAGGGTCAGCTCATTGGGAAGCATCGTGCCATCGTAGAAGCGCATCAGATGCGCTTTCAACGCTGAGTTCATATTCATGTGTTGATCCATGTCTAACGGGGTTGGCTTGCGATTCAAAGAACCGGAAAAATTATCCATACGACTGGTGTCATGACGGCTCGCTCTCCAGCATGACGAAGTGTCCGGCCGACACCTCCTCGTAGCGCCGAAGCGGCGGCGTATAGCCCGGAGCACGCAGCACATGGCGAATCTCGTCTTGCGCCAGATGTCGACGCGGCTTCTGCCGGGCACCAGGATCCGCCACGGGCACCGCATCCAGCAGGCGCCGGGTGTAAGGGTGACGGGCGTCGTATAGCACCGAGGCACGCGAACCGATCTCCACGATTTCACCCATATACATCACGGCGACGCGGTGGCTGACCCGCTCCACCACCGCCATGTCATGCGAAATGAACAGATAGGCCAGCCCAAGATCTTGCTGCAAGGTCAGCATCAGGTTTATGACTTGCGCCTTGATCGACACATCCAGAGCGGACACTGCTTCATCGGCCACGAGCAGAGAAGGCCGCAAGGCCAGGCTGCGTGCGATGCAGATGCGCTGGCGCTGTCCACCGGAGAATTCTTGCGGATAGCGCCGGGCCACGTCTCTGTCCAGACCCACGCAAGTCAGTAGCTCAGCCACTCTTTCCGCAAGGTCGGCACCTTTGGCGATGCCATTGACGATGAGCGGACTCGCAATGGCACTACCCACCGTCTTACGCGGATTCAAACTGGAGAAAGGATCCTGGAACACCATTTGAACTTGGCGGGAGAGATTGCGCTGATCCCTTTGCGGCTTCGCATGGATGTTCTGGCCGTTTATCAACACGTCACCGGCGGTCGGCACGAGCAAACTCATGATGCTGCGGCCAATCGTGGATTTTCCACAGCCAGACTCGCCCACCAATGCCAGCGTCTCACCGGGTTGCACGCTAAAAGATACGTTTTCTACCGCATGCACCAGTTCGCGCTTGCGGGCGAACAAACCAGTTCCCACCCGATAGCGTGCCGTCAAGCCACGCACCTCAAGCGCGGGGGCAGCGTCTGCGCGCACCGTATCTGGCGTTTGTTGCGCGGGTGTGATGGCACCGGTCAGTTTGTCGATGGCGGGAAACGGCAGGGGCCGCGAATAGTGTTTCATGGCGCCCAGCCGCGGCACTGCCGCCAATAGCGATTTTGTGTAGGGCTGCACAGGTGCATTAAAAATGGCTTCCGTGCTGCCACATTCCACCTGCTCCCCACCCAGCATCACGACGATGCGGTCCGCAACCTCTGCCACTACGCCCATATCGTGCGTGATGAACAGCACCGACATATCGTCGTCTTGCTGCAACTCGCGAATCAAGGTGAGGATCTGCGCCTGGATAGTGACATCCAGCGCAGTAGTGGGCTCGTCCGCAATCAGTAGTTTGGGACGACAGGCAAGCGCCATGGCGATCATCACGCGTTGCCGCATCCCCCCTGATAACCGAAACGGATAATCCGTCAATCGCGACTTGGCAGCGGGAATACGCACCTTGTCCAGTAAGCGCAACGCCTCCGCCTGTGCCTGCGGCCATGCCAATTGCCGATGCAGCATGAGCGATTCGGCAATCTGAAAACCGACCGTGCGCACTGGATTCAGGCTGGTCATCGGTTCCTGAAAAATCATCGCAATATCTGCGCCCCGTACGTGGCGCATCGCTTTCTCCGACAACATCAGAAGCTCTTGCTCGCCAAGCTTCACACTGCCCGAAATACGCGTATCTCGCGGATCGAGCAAGCGCATGATCGACATAGCGGTCACACTTTTACCCGAACCAGATTCGCCCACGACAGCCAGGGTCTCGCGAGCGCCCACCTCGAAGTCAAGGCCATTGACTACCGTGCGCCATTCACCCTGAGATCGAAACTGGGTGCGCAGTCCTTGTACGCGAAGAATGGGCGCCGTCACGTGCCCAGCCCCATCTTGGACAGACGCAGCCAAATGGTCTTGATCTGCTGATATTGCGACATTGCCTCCAGGCCCTTATCGCGTGCAAGCGACCCCGAACGGCGATAGCCACCAAAGGGCGTCTTGATATCACCCTCCGTAAAGCCATTAATCGCCACGGTGCCGCATTCGAGGCGTCGTGAGAAGTACATGGCCCGATCCAGATCACGGGTGTAGACGGTAGCGTGCAAGCCGTAATCGGTGCCATTGGCGATGCGTAGAGCGTCTTCCATGCTGTCCACTGGCAACACGCCCAGCACCGGGCCGAAAATCTCTTCACGGGCAATCGTCATATCGGCGTGTAAATCCGCAAAGACAGTAGGGCCAAGATAGTGTCCACGGCTGGATGCCAGGCCCTCATCTGCTACCAGCACGCGGCGCGCGCCCTCGTCGATGCCCTTGCCGATATATGACCGCACACGGTTGCGCTGGCCTGCGGAGATCATCGGCCCCATATCGGTTCTGGGGTCCAAGGGGTCGCCAAGCACGATCTGTTTGCTGCGGGCAATGATCTTCTCCACGTAGGCATCCTGGCGCGATCGAGCGACCAGTTGACGCATATTAGCGGAGCAGTTCTGACCGCCATTCCAGAACGCCGCCATGACCGCGTTGTCGATCAGATCAGGAGTCAGATCCGCATCATCCAGCACGATAAACGGGCTCTTTCCGCCCATCTCCAAGCCTACTGTTTTCAGGTTGCTGCTACCTGCATACTGCAGAAACAAGCGGCCCACATCTGTTGATCCCGTAAACGACACCGCATCAATGTCCAGATGCTGACCGATCAGCCTGCCCGTCGTCTCCCCTGGCCCGGTCAACACGTTCAGCACGCCTGCCGGTATGCCCGCCTCTATGGCCAGCTCAGCCAGGCAAAGTGCCGTCAACGAAGTTTCTTCGGCCGGCTTCACTAAGACCGAGCAGCCGCTTGCCAAGGCGGGCGCCAACTTCCACGTGGCCATCAGCAAGGGGAAATTCCACGGCAGCACAGCCGCCACCACACCAATCGGTTCGCGCACCACCATGGCGCAGTCTTCCTCGCCCGTTGGGGCTACATGGCCGTAGCTCTTGTCAATCAGCTCGCCGTACCATTGAAAGATGGCAGGCACCTCCTGGGTAATTTCTCTCAGGCAATCCCGAATGGGCTTTCCGCTTTCCAGGCTCTCCATTACCGCCAGCTTCACACCGTCGCGGCGAATGAGGCCCGCCAGTTTCAGCAGCGATTCTTTTCGGCGCTCAGGCGCGGCACGCGACCACGTACCGGCGCGAAACACCCGTCTCGCGCTGGCCACCGCGCGATCCACATCACTTTGCCCGCAATGCGCCAACGTACCCAACACCGCATCGGTCGCCGGGTTGCGGGTTTCAATCAGGGCGCCATTGTCAGACGCCGCCCAATTTCCATCGATGAAGGCCTTGTCGGGGAGTCGCAGGCTCGAGGCCAGGTGAAGCAGGTCGGCGTGGCTAAGTTCAGTCGAGGCAAATTGGGACATGGCGTGCTCGGTAAGTTAGATGGCGGCGTAGGGACGCGAGTACGCGCCACGCACGAAACGATCGGCAGAAAACGGTGCAAGATCCGTGCTTGGCGCCGTGCCCATGGCGAGGGCCGCCAGGGTCTTGCCCACGGCGGGCCCCAGCCCGAAGCCATGGCCAGAAAATCCGGTGGCGAGAATCAGGCCCGAAGCTGGCCAGGACGCGTCAATTACAGGCAACGCATCGGGCATCACATCAATGTTGCCCGCCCAGGACTTGACGATCTCGATGGGCGGCGCGTTCTGAAAGAGCTGGCTGAACAACTTGCGATTGTCTTGCACCCGCTGCCCGTTGGGCTCGATGTCCGGACTGCGGGGCTTGATGGCTCGCTCAGAGCGCGGCACGGCTAGACGCAGATAGAGATCGTTGATAAAGGGTTTTCCGAGATGCAGAGAGAAATCCCGACGGTTGCGCATCAACTCGCGAAAGAAATAGCGAGAAGCCCGAAAGGCATCCAGGGTCAGGTCAATATCTGTGCCTGAGTCGGTCGCAATAATGCAAGAACCGTCGGAGCGTTGGCGCAGACCCAAGCCGTAGCCTACGAAACACGGCAAGTTCAGCTCCGGCATGGGAGCCGTTAACGATACGGTGCTGCGCACTACTTTCTGCGGCAAATGCACATCCAGGCCTTGCAGCAGACGATAGGTTTGTGCACCCGCCGCGCAGATAACAATGGGGGCACGCACGACACCATGCTCGGTTTGCACACCCTGCACTCGCCCACCCGCTGTTTCCAGGGCACTTACACCGCAATCTTCCAGAACCAAAGCACCGGCGCGCGCCGCTGCACGCGCAAATGCCAGCGTGGCCAGTGTTGGCTCCGCTTGCCCATCTGACTGCGCAATGATGGCACCCCGCGTGCGCCGAGTAATCGACGGGAATCTCAGCGCAACCTCGTCTGCACTCAGCATATGTGTGTCAACAACCATGCCCTGCGTCTTTGCGTACCAGGCTTGATACGCCTGATCCTCGGCCTCATTGGCGCAGAGAAAAACGCAGCCGCTGCGTCGCCAGCCTGTTTCAAAGCCAAGCGCTTCGCGCAGCTCTGGCCAAATTGACAAGGCCTCGGCCGCGAGCGGCAGTTCAACGGGATCACGGTAGAGTGAACGCACGAAGCCCCAGTTTCGGCCGGACTGTTGCGATGCAATTCGGTGCTTTTCCAGCAGCACAACCTTCACATTCGCTCGCGCCAGATACCATGCCGTACTGCACCCCATGATGCCACCGCCAATGATGATCACATCGGCTTGGGCTGGTAGCGGTTCTGCCCGGTCGAGCAAGCGGGAAAGCGCATCGGCGGGCGCATGTTTCAACAGGCTAAGCGACGGCATCGACGATGGCGTCCATGTCCATTTCAACCCGAATTTCTGGGTCAAAGAGTCCGGCCTGCACCGTGGTGCACGCGGGATCTATGCCACGAAACGCCGTAGCGTAGGCATTCATGACAGCGTCGTAGTCTTGCTCTTGCGCAATGTAAATCCGCACACGCACAACATCGCGCAACGATCCGCCCACCTGATCAAGTGCGTTCTGCACGTTACGGAATATCTGCTCGGACTGAGCGCCTGCGCCCTTGGCAAGAATGTCCCGGACATAGTCATAACCCGTGGTGCCGGAAATGCGCACCTGCTTGCCAACGGCCACAGCCCGGGCATAACTATAGGTGCGCTCATACTCGCTGCCAGAGTAGATCGCCAATCGCGTGGCGCGTTCTTGGGTGCAGTCTTTCATGGTTGATTTTCATCCCGTGGGCTTCTATGGCCTGCAGGATGGCGCAAAAGAACGGCAGCCGTCGATTTCAAAAAATCGAGGGCCCGACGCAATTAATAGAAGGTCATCCATTGCACGACGAAACACAGGCGCGTAAGCCCTCCCCGTCTTCAGCAAGCAGCCATCATCGTTTTCCCGTAGCGCGAGATGACACCTGAACGCCCCACGATGGTGCCGCCATGGGCAATGACCTGGTCCGTGCCCCCCCGGTGCAGATTATTGGTTATTCGATTCGATTTATTCGACTCGACAGCGGCGAAGGCGTTGAGATTCAATCGTGCCATTCCGGATACAACCCGGCACCTCGGCACAGAACCGTTGGTGTTTTCGACAATAGGGGAAGCAGAAAATGCACGTGGACTTCGCAGTGATCGGCGGTGGTATCTCAGGCGCATCCGCCGCCTATTTTCTATCGGGGGTCGGCCGCGTTGCGCTCCTTGAGCAAGAAGCACACTATGGCTTTCATAGCTCGGGACGCACCGCCGGACAGTTCACCGTGGGAATTTCTGCGGACCAGATGCGTGGCATGGCCGCTGCCAGCCGCCGTTTCTTTCAGGCACCTCCCAGCGATTTCTCTGATCTGCCACTGATCGAACAACGTGGTTGCCTGACCGTGGGCAGACTGGATCAGAAAGCCACCTTAGACAAGCTGTATGAGCGAATTCTTCAGGCAGGCGGCATCGCCCGGCATGTAGATCAAAAAACGGCACTGACGCTGTTTCCTGCCCTGCTGGCTGAAAAGTTTGACATTGGGGTGTTCGAGGCAGACGCACAAGACATTGACGTCAACACCTTATTGCAATCGTATCTTTCGGGCGCCAAGCGCAATGGCGCCGTGCTGGCAAGTGGCGCCCAGGTTCAGGCCATTGAGCGCGTGAACGGAAAATGGCTTATCCACACGCCACTGGAAGACTTCACGGCGAGTGTGATTGTGAACACATCAGGCGGCTGGGCGGACCACGTGGCCGCCATGGCTGGCGTGGCACCCATCGGCATTACGCCTTACAAACGCACGGCTTTTACGTTTCCGCTGCTACCGGACAACGAAGGCGGAACGTGGCCGCACGTGTGCAATGCCGATTATCAATGGTATGTGAAGCCAGAGCATGGCTGCTTCATGGGTTCGCCTGCAGACGCCCAGGCCGTGGAGCCAGGTGAAGTCTACCCAGACGAGCTCGACGTCGCGCAAGGCATCTACAACCTGGAACAAGACACCACGCTTCGCGTAAGAAGACCGTCAAGTGTTTGGGCGGGCGTACGCAGCTATGTGCGTGATCGCAATCCCGTTTGTGGCGCGCGCGCCGATACCCCTGACTTCATCTGGTACGCGGCGCTAGGTGGCTGCGGAGTATTGACCTCCCCCGCCATGGGACAGGCGGTAGCGGCGCTGGCGCAGGGCCTTGATCTACCCGAGGCGCTGCGCGCGCACGGCCTGAGCCGTGCCAGCCTCTCCCCGGATCGGCCAAGTCTGAATCCAGCTTAATCCCAGCACTATTCCCCCACGAACCACCTGCATCATCCATCGATAACAAGGGAAAACGCACGCCATGAACCGCCACACGTTATCCAAGCGAGACTTCCTGAAAATGTCAGCGGCAGCGGGCACGCTGCTGTATGCACCCGCCTGGGCGCAGCAGACCACGACCAGCACGCCGCCCGCAGCCCCACGCGGCCAAGTCATCGCAGGCATCTCCCAGGAGCCCACCGTCTTTAATCCCTTGATGCCCGGCAGCGAAGTCGATCAGGGCGTGTGGTGGCAATTGTTCAGCACCCTGTGGTTTATTGATGCGCAGGGCAATACGGTGGCCGATCTGGCGCGTGAGGTGCCAACGCTTGCCAATGGTGGCTTATCTGCCGACGGCCTGACCTGGAAGATAAAACTGCGCACAGACGCCAAGTGGCATGACGGCAAGCCGTTTACGGCCAACGACGTCAAGTACACGCTGGAGCTGATCAACAACCCGGCGTTTCGAGCACGTAACCGCGTTGGCCATTCCCTGGTGCGCAATCTCAAGGTCGTGGCAGACGACGAAATCCACTGGACGATGGAAAACAGCTTCACACCCTATATGTCGGTGTTGTCGCAAACCTTCATGGTGCCGGGCCACATACTGGGTGCCGCGTCTGATCCCAATACAGCACCGTTTAATCAGGCTCCCGTTGGCACGGGTCCGTTCCGCTGGGGTGCGCGGCGGGCGGGTGACCATATCTTGCTGGAGCGTAATCCGGACTATTACGGGCAGGGCCCCTATCTTCTGCGCGTTGTTTTCAAATACATTCCCGACCAGACGATGCTGTACACGCAGTTTCGTAGTGGTCAGATCGATTACTTGGGGCTGTCAGGCATACAGCCCAGCTTCGAAAAAGAGGCGGCTGCTCTACGCGGGGCGCGCATCATGGCGGTGCCCACGCCATTTCTTGAACACGTGGCGCTAAACCTGGGCTTTGCTCCTTTCGCGGAAAAGGCAGTTCGCGAGGCCTTGTACCTGGGAATGAACAAAGAGGCGCGCATTCAGGCCATCTACCAGGGCCGTCCGCTGCCCACCGAATCCTATGTACCTCAGGGACACTGGGCCTATAACGACGCCCTGCCCCGCCACGCCTATGACCCGAAAGCCGCCAACGCCTTGCTGGATGCGGCAGGCTGGGTGCCCGGCCGCGACGGCATCCGCGTGAAGAATAATCAGCGTCTCGCCTTCACGAATTCAACGACAACAGGTGCGCAAACTCGAGAGCAGGCCCAGCAATTACTGATGCAGGACTGGCGTCAGATTGGCGTAGAAATGACCATCGAGAACAAGCCAGCGGCTGTCATCTGGGGAGATTTCTGGCAGAAATCTCAATACCAATCGGTCATGGTGGCGTCGAACTTTCTACAAGGCAGCGACCCCGACGTGAGTGCAAGATTCTCCAGCACATCCATTCCGGCCAAAGGCGGCAGTGGACTGAATACTTACCAGTATCAGAACCCTGAAATTGACAAGCTGCTGGCAGAAGGCACACGAGAGTTCGATCGGGAAGCGCGCAAGCGCATCTACCACCGTATCCAGGAAATTATCCGTAGCGACCTGGTATTCCTGCCTGTGTCCCAAACCGTCATCGTGGAAGCCGTCAAAGACAAGCTGGTGGGCTACGAGAACAACATCAACAGCTCGTCCAACTGCTGGAACATGCGCAGTTGGTACTGGGCAGCCTGACCAGGCAGGAGACTCGTTATGACCCAGTATCTGCTCAAGCGCGGCGGACAATCGTTGGTGCTGCTATTGCTCGTCTCCTTGATCGGATTCGGCATTCTGTACATGTCTCCAGGCGGGCCGTTGTCCCAATTGGTGCAGTCCTCCAGCATGGCGCAGGAAGACATTGACCGCCTGACCCGCAGCATGGGTCTGGACCGCCCTTTTGTCGTCCAGTATGTAGATTGGTTACTCCGGATGGTAAGGGGTGACTGGGGCGCGTCCTACCGCGATGGCATCGGCGTACTCGCCACGATTGGCTCGCACATCGGCTCAACCCTGATGCTGATGAGTGTATCCACCGTGATTGCGGCGCTGTTTGGCTGCATGATCGGCATCTGGGGTGCTGTACGACGCCACTCTGTCATGGATGCAATGACCTCAATCGGCGCGATGGTGGCGCTCTCGATTCCCACTTTCTGGTTCGGGTTGATGGCCATTTACCTGTTTTCCATCACGCTGGGTTGGCTACCCGCAGGCAACCAACAGACCTTTGGTGACGGCTCATTCCTGGATCAGCTTCACCATATGGTGGCCCCGGTGATGGTGCTGGCCTTGGTGGAAACGGCGGTATGGGCGCGTTTCATGCGTTCCTCCATGATCGAGACCCTGGAGCAAGATTACGTCCGCACTGCAAAGGCGAAAGGTGTCGGCGGTCGTTCCATCATCTTTTCGCATGCGTTGCGCAACGCGCTCTTGCCCATGATTACCTTGGTTGGTCTGCAGTTTCCCACGCTGCTTGGCGGCGCACTCATTACCGAAACGGTCTTCAGTTGGCCCGGTATGGGCCGCCTGTTTTTCGACTCCCTGGAATACCGCGACTATCCCGTCGTGATGGGCATTCTGATGCTCTCTGCAGTCATGGTGATGCTGGGCTCCCTGATTGCCGATGTGCTTTACGCCATTGCCGACCCTCGCATACGAATGGACTGACCATGATGAGCGCTACTGGAATACCGGCAACGACCGCAAGCATGGCCCCACAGAAGATTCTGCCCACCTGGTGCCGCCGCCTGTGGCGATACAAGCTTGCACTGGCGGGCGGCCTCGTCATTGTGGCAATGGTGGCCTTGTGCTTTGTCGGACCATTTTTTATGCAAGTGAGTGCCACACACATTGACGTGCTGAGTCGTTTTTCGCCGCCGCTGACGTCCGGTCACTTTCTGGGTACTGACGAATTGGGGCGTGATGTATTGGCCCGTCTCATGGAGGGCGGACGAATATCGCTCACCATTGGCTTTGCCGCCATGCTGATCTCGGTTTTCGTTGGTACCGCTGTCGGCATGATCGCTGGCTACTACCGCGGATTCGTGGGTGCGGCGCTGATGCGCTTCGTTGACGCGATGCTGGCCTTCCCGACCATCTTCCTCATCCTCGCACTGGCCTTGTTGGTGAAACCCGGCATTGTCTCAACCACCATTCTGATCTCTGCCACCTGCTGGATGGAAGTGGCCAGGCTGGTCGAGGGCCAATACCGATCATTGCGCAACGCCGAGTACGCCGCTGCAGCACGCACCAGTGGCGCATCTGGCTTGCGGATCATGGTGGTCGAGCTGCTGCCCAATGCGATGGGCCCGATCATCATTGTGGCCACCTTGAACGTGGCCCGCGCAATTTTGCTGGAGTCTTATGTCAGTTATCTCGGCTACGGCATTCAACCGCCCGTCGCCAGTCTGGGAAACATGCTGAACAATGCGCAAATCTATCTGACCTCGGCGCCCTGGCTAGCAGTTGTGCCCGGCTTGGCCATCGCCCTGACCGTAACCAGCGTGAACTTCGTTGGAGAGGGTCTGCGCAATATACTCGAGCCGCGCAGCCGCTAAGTGCCGCGTGCCCCCTACCCTCGGAGACCGGGATGTATCGACGCTTGCCCTCGCTAAACGCATTGCGCTGCTTTGAAGTTGTGGCGGCGCACACCAGCGTCAAGAAGGCTGCGCAGATACTCAGTGTCAGTGAAAGTGCTGTCAGCCGACAGGTAAGAATCCTGGAAGAACAGTTGGGGCTAAGCCTCTTCCTGCGCACACACAGCGGCCTCGAGATCACCGAAGAAGGCCGCAAACTGGCCACTACCGTGAAAGAGGCGTTCGACCATATTGCGAACGCGATTGACCCCTCGCACACCGACCAGGACATTGTGACGCTGCGCGTCATCCCCACTTTCGCATTGCGCTGGTTGTTTCCCCGACTACGCCGTTTTCACGAGCAATACCCGAAAATCAAAGTCGTCGTCAGAACCCGCCTCAATGACATGACGGCCGACGAAAGCGATTCGGACTTGGGCATCCGCTATGCCTTGGGCAACTTCTCGCATGAAGACGCCACCGAACTCTACGCGGAATGGATCGTGCCTGTCTGCGCGCCTGGTCATATCGATGCGGATAACGCCACACAAGCTCTGCGCAGCGCCACGCTATTGCACCCGTTGCCAGACCATCAGGACTGGATCACCTGGTCAGAAAAAACCGGGATCGACTTATTTACGCGCGGTGGACTGGACTTCGATGCGCTCGACATGGCGCTTACCGCAGCGCAAGCCGGTCTCGGCGTGGCCATTGCCGACGTGGTGCTGGCCCATCAAGCCATTGAGGATGGCAAGTTAGTCGTGCCACTTCGCCACGCCGTGCCCACAGGTGTTTCCTACTACCTGGTCCGCCGCCCTGCTCTGCGCCATCGCCGGCAGGTCAAATTGGTTGAGGAATGGATTGTGAGCGAACTCGTGGAGTCCAAGGCCATCATCGCGTCGTATGCGTGAACCTGACCTGCTGCTGCGCAAATCGTTAACGAAAATACTCAGCGCGAGCTCGGCCTTTCTGGCTTGACCAGCAATCCATTGAGCACAATCTCATAAAACTCAGTGAAAGCACCGCCGATGGTCAGCCCAGTTTCGGCTAGAAACTGCTGGTTTCTCAATCGATGGGCTGCGCCCAAAATCGCCTCTGACACCAATCGCGGGTTGTGCGGTACGAGCAGACCTTGGCGCACACCTTCATCAATCATCGCCTCCAGACCGCGCACGCGCGCCAATTGGTAGGCATCGAAAACCGCGCGGCCGCTCTCAGATGCGTCCAGATCCATCAATGCCGTCTTGCTCAGGCCAGACGCATTTAAGGTGGCGCGCAAGTACACGGCAATTGCTTTGGCACCGTTGGACTCGTTACGCGCCGCCGCAAAGCCCTTCTCCAGATTCGCCGCAAACACGTCACGGCAAATGGTGACGAAGAGTTCTTCTTTTGTCGCGGCAAGTTCATAGAGACGCCGCCGCGAGCACTTTACGCGCTGTGCGATGTCGGCAATCGTCAGGGAAGACACGCCCTCCACGATCAGTAATGTCGTCAATTCCTTGATGAATTCATCTTCGGTACGTCGCTTCGCCATGTATCGCTATATGCCGGTTGGGGTGAAAGAGCCGGGCTTATCGAAGATCGGAATTCTACGATGCACAGGTAAAACACCTAGTACGAAAGTCTCAGTTGCGGTACTAATTGTGTTGACACAGCACCGTCAGCGCCTTATTTCACGACATCACGCTGAATCACGCGCAAGAGATTCTGCGAATTTCCCTATATTTGGCGTAGCGTGGGTGGAGCGCGACAAGACCAAAACCAGAACACTGACGTCAAGCGCGCGTAACCCGCGACTGCAGACTCCAAATTTCCAAAGACTCAACATAAGAACTCGCGATTCTTAACCCGCAATATCTCAAAAACCACCACGCGGGTTACGCGCGCTTGCCGCCGCATGAATAGCGACGACAATCGCGCGCTCCACCCACGCTACGCCCTCTTCTCCATACCGGACACCGCGCATAGGATCGGCAGACCAGACGTCGCATATAGCATCGACCACCAGCCATCACATACAGCATCGGCAGACTGCGAATTTCCCTATATTTGGCGTAGCGTGGGTGGAGCGCGACAAGACCAAAAC
>JBEBWV010000075.1:0-27436 GCA_040391965.1 Achromobacter deleyi
TCGGGCTAAATCCACCAAAGGAGGAGGGTGGAGGAGACAACCGTGGCATGTTGGAGACTTTGGGCGGGAGCCAGTGTTTGGCTCAATACCGCTTTGGACTCATTGCACCCGGGGTTTGCACCGCGCCGTTTGCGTTTCAACATCCTATGAAGTGAATATTAGAGGATTTTTTGGTGCGATGCAAGATTTTTTTTGCAGGTTTTTAAAGCTGCTTTTCGACGCGGTAATTTTCTCGCAAAATCGGCAGCGTTACCTCTAAGAGGGCCATTCTATCTGCCTCTGCAGATCAGCGGGTTTTTGCCAAAAGGGTATACCCGCAGCGGAAAACAGGCCCCACTGCCGGGTAATCCCCCTCCTGATTTGCTCGCTTTTTTCCAGGAAAAATCAAGAAACAAGACAGTTATTCCGCACTGCACCATTTTGGCTCAACGCGCACCAAGCTGGTGCGCTACGCGGTCGCATCAAATCCAATAGGCAGTGGTCGTCATCACTTTGGACATGGCACGCATGGCGCCACGGATCGGCGCGGGCATAGGGATGCCGCCAGCTTGCTCTGCACTATCTCGGTGCTGGGCTTCATCTTCTTTCATTTTTTGAACGATCTCGCGCGAGCGCAAATCTTGCTCGGGCAGGCTACGCAAATGTTCCTCGAGATGGGCTTCGACCTGACGCTCGGTTTCGGCCATAAAACCCAGATTGCGCGGCACCCCGGCATAACTGGCCAAGATTCCCAGCGTAAAGGACCCGGCGTACCAGACCGGATTGAGCAGGCTTGGACGGCTGCCAAGCTCGGTCAGGCGCTGATCGCACCACACAAGGTGGTCGACTTCTTCGCTCGCGGCCTCTAGCAGTAAGGCGCGTGCCGCGGGTGCTTTGCAAGCGAGAGCCTGCCCCCGATACAGTGCCTGGGCGCAGACTTCGCCCACATGGTTCACCCGCATCAACCCCGCTGAATGTCGTTTTTCCTGCGTGGACAACGCGTCAGGCGCAAGAGCCGCTTGCGCAGGATTAGGTCGGCCTGCCGTGGCATTACCCGACAGCACGCGCAGCGCGCGATCCACTTCGGACAATACGGCATCCAAGGGACCCACACGACGCATGAACGCAGACGGGCCGGATTGAGACATAACGGGGGACATATTCAACTCCTGAACTGACCAGACCTCCACCCTCTCGCCGGGCGGGCCTCTCGTTCAGGAATTGTACGCAACAGAGGTATTATCGACCCTTGATAGCGCTCAATCTCAAGGACTATTCAATATGGAATGCACGATCGACTGGGGTGGCCCCAATGGAATGCTTTTCGTAGCCAGCACAGGCAGCGGCCACGTCGCAGTGATGGACGGCGCGCCTGACGGCGGCGGTCATAATCTCGCTCCACGCCCAATGGAAATGCTATTGGCGGGCACCGGTGGCTGCACGGCCTATGATGTTGTCCTTATCTTGAAGCGTGGTCGTCACGCGGTGTCAGGCTGCAGCGTCAAGCTGGAAGCTGAGCGTGCAGAAACCGACCCGAAAGTCTTCACGAAAATCCATTTCGCCTTCACAGTCACCGGCCAGGGTTTGCCCCGCGCCGCAGTTGAACGCGCCGTACAGCTGTCCCACGAGAAGTATTGCTCGGCGTCGGCCATGCTCGACAAAACCGCCACCCTTACTTTCTCGGTAGACATCGTCGACACCCAGCAAGCGGCTCCTGCCGCCTGAGTGACGGCCAGTCGCACTCATACATTCGCACCTGACCACCATGAAACAATATCTGGACCTCGTTCAATCCATTCTCGACACCGGCTCGTGGCAGGAGAATAGAACGGGTGTGCGCACGATCAGCATGCCCGGTGCCTCGTTGCGCTTTGATTTGCAGCAGGGGTTTCCCGGCGTCACCACCAAGAAGTTGGCCTTTAAATCGGCCATCGGCGAACTGGTGGGCTTCATGCGCGCGACGCGCAATGCCGCGCAGTTCCGGGAATTGGGCTGCAAGGTCTGGGATCAAAACGCCAACGAGAACGCGCAGTGGTTAGCGAACCCCTACCGCGAAGGCCCCGACGACCTGGGTCCGGTTTACGGGGTGCAGTGGCGTGAATGGCCCGCATACAAGTTGTTGGATGCCAGCAAGCCCGAGCAAGTGGCCGATGCCCTGTCTCGCGGCTATACCAAAATCTCCGACTTGGTTGAGGATGGCACACCAAAGGTGTTGCTCTATAAGGCCGTAGATCAATTGCGCCAATGCCTGGACACCATTCACGAACGCCCAGGCGATCGCCGCATCCTCTTTCATGGCTGGAATTGGGCTCAGATCGAAGAAATGGCATTGCCGCCGTGCCACCTGCTTTATCAATTCCTGCCCAATGCCAGTACGCGCGAAATCTCGTTGTGCTTGTACATAAGGTCTAACGACGTTGGTCTGGGCACGCCCTTCAACCTGACGGAAGGGGCAGCGTTACTCCATTTAGTCGGTCGACTGACCGGCTATACGCCGCGTTGGTTCACCTATTTCATTGGTGATGCGCACATCTACGAGAATCATCTGCCGATGCTGCGCGAGCAACTCACGCGCACGCCCTACCCGGCACCTCAGCTCGTACTCTCTGATCGCATCCCTGACTTTGCGCTCACGGGCAAGTATGAGCCGGAGTGGTTGGAGAAAGTTGAACCGGGTGACTTCTCATTGACTGGCTACACCCACCATGCGCCCCTGACAGCGCCCATGGCGGTCTAGTCACGCCAACAGTCAGCCCAGAATCGCCCTCTTTGGACGGCACCTCAAATTTTGGATATCGGCGTCCAATCTTTGAGGTGTTTTCTATTTCGCGACGTATTGAGTTCTCAAGGGCCGTCAAACGCGCACAAGCTGCGCGCCCACGCCGTAAACCTTGGATCAATCTCCAGCTTTTGGGGGTGAAATACACTTGCGCCCCCGACAAGCAGCATGAATAGGGTTAACACCTAGAACCCCCAGCATTACCTGTGAAGTCGTGCCTGACATTGGCTGGCCCACCCTCTGATCACTAACTTGAGTAACTAATAGTGAAGATTGGTGAGCTTCTGCGCGCGCGTTTTCTGTATAACCCATCCCTTGATCTGCTGACGGGTGTTGCCCGTCTGACCGCATGCGCCTGGCATGGTGAATGAAAGCAAACAGCGCCTGATATCAGAGCCGGACTCCGTCAGAATTGCAACTATTCACTACCAATTGAATTCAATTGAGGCAATCGCGGCATGAGCCGCACTTGGGACCGGACACCAATACATGTTAGTCGGCACCTCTAATTCTGCACTCGTCGTCGTCTCAACTGCCGTCGCCATTCTTGCTGCCTTCACGGCAATCGGGATGGTCAATCGGGTCAGAGCGGCAACAAGCATTACAGCGACGCGCGCCTGGCTCTGTGGCGGCGCCGTCGCCCTCGGCCTGGGCATTTGGTCAATGCATTTTGTCGGCATGCTCGCCCTCAGCCTGCCCATTGAGATGGGCTATGACACGACGCTCACGCTGCTGTCGTTGGCTACCGCGATTCTCTGCTCCGCCATTGCCTTATGGGCGATCTGCCAACCTGGACTGCCCCGATACCGACTGCTTGCGGCGGGCGTCATTATGGGCCTGGGCATCTCATGCATGCATTACGTGGGTATGGCCGCCATGAAGATGGAGCCGAGCATCGACTATGACCCTATCTGGCTCACCGGATCAGTCGTGGTCGCCATTGTCGCGGCATGCCTGTCGCTTTGGCTCATCTACCGTTTGCGTCTCGACATTCCCAGCCCTTATCTTTCGCGATGTCTGGCAGCCACGATGGTGGGCGTTGCTATTGTGGTGACGCATTACATAGGAATGCTTGCTGCCCGGTTCCCGGTCGAGAGCGTCAGCCGGGCTACCAATGCCGGGCTGTCTACGAGCCAGCTCGCCATCACCGTATCGCTTATCACGCTGGCCGTGTTAGCCATTGCGCTAGTGATTGCCGTACTCGACAGTCGTCTCGAAGCACGTACCGCCGCCCTGGCCTCTTCGCTGGCCAAAGCCAATGAGGAGCTGGTGCAATTGGCTCTGCACGACACGCTGACGAAGCTGCCCAACCGCATCTTGCTGGAAGACCGGCTGATGCAAGCCATCGAAAGTGCGCATCGCCAGAATAGTCACTTCGCCGTGCTGTTTTTCGACCTGGACGGATTCAAGGCCGTCAACGACGCCTATGGCCACCACACTGGCGACGCCCTGTTGATTGATCTGGCAGCACGCATCCGGGGATGTCTGCGCACGCAAGACACCGTGGCTCGTCTGGGCGGAGATGAGTTCATTGTCTTGAGTGAAGTTATCTTGCCCACGGATGCGGCAAATGTGGCTGACCGATTGGTCGACGCCATTGCACAGCCAGTCCTGGTTTACGGACATGAGGTGCTGGTGACCTCTAGTGTCGGTATCGCGGTGTACCCAAGCGATGGCCACGACATTCACACCTTGTTGACCAACGCAGACGCCGCGATGTATCACGCAAAACGTCTCGGTGGCACGGGCTACAGTTTCTTTGAACCGTCAATGAATGCGGACGCGCACGAGCAGATTGAATTACTGCACGATCTGCGCCTCGCGCAGGAGCGCGGCGAGTTGGCCCTGCACTATCAGCCCAAATTCGAAGCGCCGTCTGGCCCGGTTTTGGGCGCAGAAGCACTTCTGCGCTGGAACCACCCCAGGCGCGGGTTGGTCGGACCTGACAAATTCATTCCGGTGGCGGAAAAGACCGGATTGATTCTCGCCATCGGCGAATGGGTCATCAACGAAGCCTGTCGCCAGATGCGTGAATGGATAGACATGGGACACGGGCAATGGAACATTGCCGTGAACATTTCCTCATTGCAATTCGCGCACGTGGGCTTGGTCCATACCGTGCAAACGGCACTGGAGCGCCATAATGTCTCGCCGTCTAGTCTGACCCTGGAAGTCACTGAATCTACCGCCATGCGCGATGCCGAAGCCAGTATGACCGTACTCAAACGGCTCTCGCATCTAGGGGTCACCATTTCAATCGATGACTTCGGTACGGGGTATTCGAGCCTGCTGTATCTGAAGCGATTGCCTGCCACAGAGCTGAAGATTGATCGGGGATTTATTAATCAGCTTGAGCACGATAGCGACGATGCCGCCATTGTGTCGGCCATCGTGGCACTCGGGCAGAAGCTCAATTTTCGAATCGTGGCGGAGGGCGTGGAAACGGTCGCGCAGCAATCCTTTTTGACGGGACTGGGATGTAATTCCCTGCAGGGTTTCCTTCTGGGCAAACCGGTGCCCGCTTCCGAATTCTTTTCTCGGACGGCCGCATAAGAATTACCGCGTGCTCTCGGCTCTGGGCACGCGCCTTTCGCGCGATTTGCTACGCTTACGTCCGTAGCCCTCCCGAAAATTGATTACACGCGAACCCGAATGCCTGCCAGCCTGACCCTAGTTGTTGCCTACTCAACCAATCGCGTCATTGGTCGCGACAACGCCTTGCCCTGGAAATTACCGGGAGACCTGGCGCATTTCAAGCGCACGACTCTCGGCCGCCCGATCATCATGGGCCGCAAGACCTGGGAGTCGTTGGGTCGCCCCCTGCCCGGCCGCAGCAATATTGTCGTCAGTCGGAATCCGGACTTTGTCGCGACCGGTGCTGTTCTGGTACCCAATCTTCACGCAGCCATCGAGGCTTGCGGGGAGATCCCCGAAGCGTTTGTGATTGGAGGCGCGCAAATTTACGTGCAGGCCTTACCCCTGGCCTCACGCATTGTCGCGACCGAAGTACATGCTCAGGTTGAAGGCGATGCTTTCTTTCCCTACCTGCCCTCTTTTGAGTGGAAAGAATCACAGCGTGAGGTGCAGCCAGAAGAAAACGGCTACGCCTACGACTTCGTTACCTATGATCGCGTCCGTTCATGATGCGCTCTTCATGAAGCGCCATAGGGCCGGCGCTTGCGAGTAGGCAACATTGAATCGGATCCAGGGAGAATCTGCCTCGGCAGCATCAAAATATGACCCTGGCGCCAACCAGATGCCGTCCTTAAGCGCGAGCTCGGCCAAACCATTGGCACCTCGCTCGCGCCAGACACCGCCTGCTTTTGCCCAGAGAAACAAACCCGCTTGTGGTTTGGCATAGATTTCAAATCCATGTTCTTGCATGCTTTGGGCGACCGCCGTGTGCGCCTCGGCAAGCCGATCCCGTGTGCGCAGAATATGGGCGTGGAACCGCCCTTCCCGAATCACCTGATGCACGATACGTTCCATAATTTCCGGGGAGGTCAATCCCACGGCCATTTTGGTTCTTGCAATATCGCGAATCAAATCCCGATGTGCGACCACGTAACCTACGCGCACGGAAGGGCTGATCACCTTGGAGTAGCCCCCCAGATAAACGACACGCTGCGCGCCATCCAGAGCGGCCAGCATGGGCGCGACACCCGGCGCCAGCTCGCGCGAGATATCGTCCTCGATCAGCCAAAGCCCGTGGCGCTCGGCCACCTGAAGCAAGCGAAAGGCGTTGGCCATAGACATGCTGCTACCGGACGGATTCTGCAATACGGTATTGACGAACACCGCTCGCGGACGCTGCGCGATCACCGCCTGTTCAAGCATCTCGCAATCGATGCCATCCACTCGACGAGGCACAGACACTACCCGCAGACCAGCCAAGCGCAACAGCGGCAGCAAATTGGCATAACCAGGTTGCTCCACGACCACCGTGTCGCCCGGTTTAAGCAAGGTTCGAATCACCAGGTCCAGGCCGTGGGTGACGCCTTGCGTCAACAACACTTGAGACGCCTCCACCGCCATGCCGTGGCCAGCCAAACCTTCTGCGATAGTGTCGCGCAATGGCGCATAGCCATAGGGGTGGCCGTAACCCGCGATTCGCATGGCGGGCACCCGCCCCATGTGGCGCAAGGCCCCATGCAGACCTTCTTCGTTCAACCATTCGCCCGGTAACCAACCGCAGCCCGATTTAATGGGTATGGAGTGGTCTGCAAAAATATCCGAGAGCAGCCAACCGGCATTCAGGCGTGGCGGCTCCCACGAGATTGACTCGGCCGCCGGAAGCGCCTGCACAGGCGTGGCAGCAACGCGATAGCCGGCTCCTGGCCGGGCGGTCAACCAGCCTTGCGAGACCAGTCGGCTATAGGCACTGGCAACAGTGAATGTGCTGATGCCATGGTCACGGGCGAACTCCCGCACGGAAGGAACCGCCATGCCTGGGCGTAGCGCCCGCGTGTCGATAGCTTGCGAGATGGCTGCGGCCACCTGATCGACCAAGGTGGAGGCCTCTGCGCGAGCGCGGTTGGGGATGAAATCAATCACGGCCAAAGTTAATCTATACAGTTGTTATGAAAGTAACTATACAGTTAGCCAGCTTTGCGGCGACTGTATATTTTCATTGCCGAGGGGAAAGCCCAGAATCGACGCATCCCCTCCCGTGGCGGCTATCTGCCACCCCAGTGAGATTCATTCTGTGGAGTCACCATGAACGCCCCCGCCAAGCCGACCGATCTGTCCCATCTTTGGATGCCCTTCACTGCCAACCGGCAGTTCAAGGCGCAGCCTCGCATGCTGGCCAGTGCCAAAGGCGTGCACTACACCACCACCGATGGACGGCAGGTTCTGGACGGTACGGCCGGGCTTTGGTGTGTCAATGCCGGGCATTGCCGCGAAGAGATTGTGGCAGCCATTGCGCATGAAGCGGGTCAATTGGACTACGCGCCGGGTTTCCAATTAGGACACCCGCTGGCGTTTGAAGCAGCCACTGCCGTGGCGAGCTTCATGCCGGACGGCCTGGACCGGGTGTTTTTCACGAACTCCGGGTCTGAAGCGGTTGATACCGCTCTCAAAATCGCGTTGGCCTACCACCGTGCCCGCGGTGAAGGGCAGCGCACACGCTTGATTGGCCGTGAGCGCGGTTACCACGGCGTAGGGTTTGGCGGCATTTCCGTGGGCGGCATCTCAACCAATCGCAAGACATTTTCGGGCGCCCTGTTGCCCGCTATTGATCACTTGCCGCACACGCATAATCTTGAGAAGAATGCCTTCTCGAAGGGCCAGCCCGCCTGGGGCGCCAACCTCGCTGACGAGTTGGAACGCATCGTCGCCCTGCACGATGCCTCTACCATCGCCGCCGTTATCGTCGAACCCATGGCCGGCTCGACCGGGGTGTTGATTCCCCCACAGGGGTATCTCGAGCGTCTGCGTGAGATCACTTCCAAGCACGGCATCCTGCTGATTTTTGATGAAGTCATTACCGCATTTGGCCGCCTGGGTTCGTCAACCGCCGCCGAACATTTCAATGTCACCCCCGACCTGATCACGATGGCAAAGGGCATTAGCAACGCTGCCGTGCCAGCGGGTGCCGTTGCGGTCAGGCGTGAAGTGCATGACGCCATCGTCAATGGTGCGCAAGGCGGCATTGAGTTCTTCCACGGCTATACATATTCCGCACACCCTCTGGCGGCTGCCGCCATTCTCGCCACGCTGGATCTCTACCGTCGCGAAGATTTGTTTGGCCGTGCCGCCAAACTGTCGGGCGCGTTTGAATCGGCTGCGCATGGCCTCAAGGGTTCACCCCATGTCATCGACGTGCGCAACCTCGGCCTGGTAGCCGGTATTGAGTTGGCGCCACGCCCAGGTGCCCCTGGCGCCCGGGCGGCTGAAGTCTTCCATAAATGTTTCGATAGTGGACTGCTGGTGCGCTATACGGGCGATATCATTGCCGTGTCCCCTCCTTTGATCATCGATGAAGCTCAGATCGGCGAAATATTTGACGGCATCCGAAAGGTCTTGAAAGAGGTGGACTAAACACGCTTAGGCAGCAATCTGGGCGTGGGTCTGGCGACATGTCGCCAGACCGCTATTCATTTTGCGGGCGCCATGCCGTCAATGGCGCGTGCAGCCCGAATCACTCCGTCCATTGCAGCCCTCGCCCATGACCAAGATTTCCCATTTCATTAACGGCCAGCACTATGATGGCCGCAGCCTGCGATATGCCGATGGTTTTAACCCCTCCACGGGTGAAATTATCTCGGCCATTCCCCTTGCCTCTGACGAAGATGTTGCACTTGCCGTCGCGGCGGCCCGTGAGGCATTCCCGGAGTGGTCAGAGACGCCAGCCCTCAAACGTGCTCGCATCCTGTTCAACTTCAAAGCCCTGCTCGACAAGCATCAAGACGAACTGGCCACGCTGATCACGCGCGAACACGGCAAGGTGTTCTCTGATGCCAAGGGCGAAGTCATGCGCGGCATCGAAATTGTCGAGTTCGCCTGCGGGATTCCCAAATTGCTCACTGGCCAGTACTCCGATCAGATCGGCGGCGGCATCGACAACTGGAGCATGCGCCAGCCCTTGGGCGTGGTGGCCGGCATCACGCCGTTCAATTTCCCAATGATGGTGCCGTGCTGGATGTTCCCCGTAGCGATTGCCTGCGGCAACACCTTCATACTGAAACCCTCAGAACGTGATCCATCTGCCGCGCTGCGCCTGGCTGAATTGCTCACTGAAGCAGGCTTGCCTGGTGGTGTTTTCAACGTAGTACACGGCGACAAACAAGCCGTTGATGCGCTCATCGCGCATCCTGATGTAGAGGCACTGTCCTTCGTTGGCTCCACCCCTATTGCCGAATATATCTATGCCGAGGGCACCCGACGCGGGAAGCGCATTCAAGCATTAGGCGGTGCCAAGAATCACCTTGTCGTCATGCCAGATGCTGACCTGGATCAGGTAACGGATGCATTGATAGGCGCCGCCTATGGCTCCGCAGGCGAACGCTGCATGGCCATTTCCGTGGCGGTGGCAGTAGGCGGCGTGGCCGATGAACTCGTCAAGCGCCTGACACCGCGTGTGCAGGCTCTGGTCATCAAAGATGGCATGCAGGCCGACGCAGAAATGGGCCCCCTGGTTACCGCGCAACATCGAAACAAAGTCAGCGCCTATATCGAAGACGGTGAAGCAGCAGGCGCCACGGTGGTGGTCGACGGCCGCGACAGGCCGGTTCCCGCCAAAGGTTTCTTCCTGGGCGGCACGCTGTTTGATCATGTCAAACCTGCCATGAATATTTATCGCGAAGAGATATTCGGTCCAGTGTTGTGCATTGTGCGCGTGCCCGACTTTGCCAGCGCCGTTTCGCTCATTAACGCGCATGAGTTCGGTAACGGCGTGTCTTGCTTTACCTCCGATGGCGGCGTGGCGCGCGCGTTTGCCCGCCAGATAAAAGTAGGTATGGTCGGCATTAATGTGCCTATTCCCGTGCCCATGGCCTGGCACTCTTTCGGTGGCTGGAAGCGCTCGCTGTT
This sequence comes from Achromobacter deleyi, assembly GCA_040391965.1. Lineage (GTDB taxonomy): Bacteria > Pseudomonadota > Gammaproteobacteria > Burkholderiales > Burkholderiaceae_B > Achromobacter > Achromobacter deleyi_B. The sequence continues at coordinate 10,292 of JBEBWV010000075.1, forward strand.
TGGCGACCATCATGCATATGGTGAAGAAGGCATTCGCTTTTACTCACGTTACAAGAGCGTGATGCAGCGCTGGCCAGACAGCATTGCCAAGGGCGCGGAATTCACCATGCCTGTCGCAAAGTAAGTTCGTCACGCACTATCGGCAAGAAACGCAAGTTGTTCGCGAACAGGAAAGCGCCAACGTACTTTCCTGTTCGCGATAAACACTGAGCATCATGCAATTTGCGCCATCCAACACGCATCCAAATGAGCCACAGGGTGAATCCTGATGCGTATCGGAATAAGCGGTTTGCTGCATGAAAAAAACACGTTCGCGCCGCCCAACGCAACGTGGGAAGACGTTGCAGAGAAAGGCGATGGTGGCAGGCATGCCTCGTCCTGCCGCGGCACTTCGAGACTGCCCTGCTTGATTCCTCTCTGCTGACAATCCACCAACATTGAACCTGCACGCCGTCTTCTCAACCTGAGTCGAGGCGTCGAGGCGCGTGCTGCGTTCAGCCGATCATTCACCATGGGTTTTCCCGCTGCGGACTTTCCCGAATGCGCGCCAGGTGGACACTCGGGTATTCCCCACGGCATCCCTTCGATGCCGAATTTTCAGTCGAAAAAACACCGATGGGCGCGTCAATACGCATGCTTCGTTCTATCGTCGACTCTCCATGAATCCATAGGTCCGGCGCGTGTCTGCATATCGATGGTTTATGCATCGTGGTGGCTTCCCACAAGGTGCAGATGGCCGATCAGGAGGTGTTTCGATTTGCGAAAATCGAATCCACGCGGGCCCCATTGCTGGTCGTAAAAAGCTCTGCACATTTCCGTGCAGACTTCACGCCGATTGCACAGATGATCCTGGTTTGTGTGCAAGCGGGATCAATGCTTCTCAATGCGGCAAAACAACCATGGACACGACTGCGTCCGGGCATCAGAATGGCGCCTTGCGGGCCCATTTTTTTGTTGGACCTGTAACCGCCGGACCCTCACGCGCAGCAGCCATGCGGCGCGGTAACGACGTGGCGGCCGAACGTGCCGCCCGCTTTCATTCAAGGGGAACATTCATGCTCAAGTTAGTCCGGGCTGCCGCATTCACCAGCGCCACGCTGTTGATGGCACACGGTGCCTATGCCGAAACCGTTATCAAAACGGTAATGCACTCGCCCTTACGTCTGACCGATCCACACGCCACCACTGCTTATATCACCACGTGGCACGGCTACATGATCTATGACACGTTGCTGGCGACAGACGCCGACAACAAGATCCAGCCGCAGATGCTTGAGAAATGGGAAGTTTCCCCCGACGGAAAAACGTACACGATGACGCTTCGGCCGGGCCAGAAATGGCATGATGGCCAACCAGTAAAAGCTGAAGATGCGGTTGCGTCTATCAAGCGTTGGGCGGCAGGTGACGGCATGGGTCGCACTATGCTGAAGTTCACAGACAAAATCGAAACGATCGACGACAACAGTTTTCGCATCGTCATGAAAGAGCCTACGGATCTGGCGTTGCGCGCCTTGTCCAAGCCAACAGGCACAGCGCCTTTCATGATGCCCAAGCGCATTGCAGAGTTGCCTATCGGGCAGCCCATTACTGACATGACCGGGTCCGGTCCGTTCAAGATCATTGAGTTCAAGCCTGGCGTAAAAACCGTCTACGCGAAAAACACCGATTACGTGCCGCGCAAAGAGCCAGTCAGCGGATTGGCCGGTGGCAAAGTCGTGAATGTGGATAAGGTCGAATGGGACGTCATGCCCGATGCATTGACCACGGCCAATGCGCTTATTGGTGGTGAAGTCGATTACGTCGAGCAATTCCCCTACGACTTATTGCCCATGATCCAGGGCAATAAAGATTTGAAAGAAGAGTCGTTGAGCCCGGTGGGTTACTACACCATGTACCGGTTCAATTTCAAATATCCGCCCTTCAATAACAAGAAGGTCCGGCAGGCCGCCATGTACGCCGTCAACCAGGAAGACGTGATGCAGGCCTTGGTCGGCAATCCGAAGTACTGGAAGACTTGCGCCTCCTTGTGGGGCTGCGGCACGCCGATGGAAAGTGATATTGGCAAAGAAATGATCGTGTCCGGCAACCTCGACAAGGCGAAGGCCCTATTGAAGGAAGCAGGCTACGACAACACGCCAGTGTTGATCATGCACGCGACAGACGTCGGCACGTTGAGCCCACAGCCGGTCGTTATTGCACAGGCGCTGCGTAAGGCCGGATTCAACGTCAACCTGGTGGCCATGGATTGGCAAAGTGTCGCAACACGTCGCGCTTCTAAAGCGGCACCGGCCGAAGGCGGTTGGAACATTCACAACACCAATTGGTACGCCACCGACATCATGGACCCCGTGCGCTCTGCCCCGGCTTCGGCCAATGGCGATAACGCGTGGTTTGGCTGGCCTGACTTCCCTGAGATAGAAGCTCTGCGTACCAAATTTGCACTGAGCTCTGACCCTGTTGAGCAAAAGAAAATTGCCGATGAAGTGCAGCGCATCGGCATCGACGAAGGGCTCTATGTGCCACTGGGCCAGATGTCTGTTCCGACGGTGTATTCGGCAAAATTAAGTGGTTTGGTGCACGCGCCGATCATGGCATTCTGGAACGTCAAGAAAGCCCCCTGATAGGTGGGTAGTAATTTGGGGGAAATATATGCTGGCATTTGTTTTTCGCCGGCTCCTCGCGACCATCCCCGTTCTGGTGATGGTCGCGGTGGTGGTCTTCGCGATATTACGTTTCAGCCCGGGCGATCCGGCCATCATCATGGCGGGCGACGGTGCCACGCCAGAGCGCATCACCCTGATCCGCCAGACCATGGGTCTGGATCTGCCGCTCATCCAGCAGTTCTTCATCTGGAGCGGACGACTGCTGCAAGGTGACCTCGGCAACTCGCTCATGTCCGGCGTGCCCGTCACCAAGTTGATCAGCCAACGTCTTGAACCCTCGCTCAGTCTGGCGACCCTCACGCTGGTCTTCACCTTGCTTGTTGCCATTCCGCTGGGCATCGTTGCTGCCTGGCGCCAGGGAAAACTACTTGACCGCGCGGTCATGGGGTTTTCGGTACTCGGTTTCTCCGTGCCCGTGTTCGTTACCGGCTACGTACTGATCTGGATCTTCTCTATTAATCTTGGCTGGTTCAACGTACAGGGCTACACGCCATTGGCGAATGGCCTTTGGCCATATCTGCACCGCTTGATCCTCCCCTCCCTGGCTTTGTCTACCGTATACGTGGCGCTAATTGCCCGGATTACTCGCACGAGTGTTATTGAAGTCATGGGCGAAGACTTCATTCGTACCGCACGTGCCAAAGGCCTGAGTGAGTCCGGCGTGCTGTTGGGCCACGCATTACGCAATGCGGCAGTGCCGATTGCAACGGTCGTGGGCTTGGGCATTGCGTTGTTGATCAGTGGCGTGGTTGTCACCGAGTCTGTATTCAACATCCCCGGCCTCGGTCGCCTGGTGGTCGAAGCCGTTCTTGCGCGCGACTATCCGGTGATCCAGGGACTGACGCTGTTTTTTGCGTTCGTCTATGTGTTCATCAACCTGCTGGTCGACTGCGCCTACACCGTGTTCGATCCGCGTATCAGGTACTGAAGATGCAAACGCCTACCGACGCTGTCGCCGATACGACTGCCGCCGATCTACCCGGCGGTGGCCATACTCAAGTTTCCGCATGGAGACAAATCTGTCTCAGTTTCCAAAGCTGGCCCGTCATGCTTGCCTTGACGGTGCTGATCCTCATTGTTCTGATCGCCCTGTTCGCTCCTTGGATAGGCACGGTAGACCCCACCTCCATTAACCCCGGCGCACGATTAAAGCCTGCCTTTAGCGGCTACCTGTTTGGCACAGACGCGTTCGGGCGCGATGTCTGGTCTCGTGTCGCCTATGGCGCACGCGTCTCCTTGATCGCCGGACTTGGCGCCGCCGTCGTCAGTGTCAGCATAGGGCTCGTCATTGGTGTCATCGCAGGTTGGTTCCGCTCCCTGGACGGATTGATCATGCGCACGATGGACGCCATCATGGCCATCCCCGGTATTTTGCTGGCGATTGCACTGGTATCTGTCACGGGCGCCAGCCTGATTACCGTGCTGGTGGCCATCACTATTCCGGAGATTCCACGCGTCGTGCGCCTGGTGCGCGGGCAAATTCTGACCGTGCGCGGCGAGCCCTATGTGGAAGCGGCTATTGCGCTTGGTACACCACTGCCCTTGCTACTGTGGCGCCACATGGTGCCCAGCACCATTGCGCCGCTTACGGTGCAGGGCACCTACATCTTTGCATCAGCCATGATCACGGAGGCTATCCTGAGCTTTCTCGGCGCGGGTATTCCGCCCGAAATTGCCTCTTGGGGCAACATCATGTCCGAAGGCCGCATGTACTTTCGCATGCTGCCCGGCCTGATCCTATTTCCCGGGGTGTTTCTCTCGCTGACAGTGCTCAGCGTCAACATACTCGGCGACGCCCTGCGCGATGCGCTGGATCCGAAAATGGTTCGCAGGATCTGATGCCGATGACCAACTCTCTTACTTCTCCCGCCGACGACACTCGCGCCCCAGTCCTCGCCATTCGCAATCTTTCCGTAGAGGTCGCGGGTGCCGGAAACCGCGTCGTACGCAACTTCAGTCTGGACGTGCATGCAGGTGAAACCGTGTGCGTCGTTGGCGAATCTGGATCTGGAAAATCCGTTACGTCACTTGCCGTTATGGGGCTGCTGCCACCCGGCGTGCTGCAAACTGTGAGCGGCTCCATACAGGTCGACGGCGAAGATGTGGTCACGGCCACGCCAAAACGTTTGCGTGAAATGCGCGCCACGCACATGGCCATGGTGTTTCAGGAGCCGATGACGGCCCTGAACCCGGTGCACACCGTCGGCAAGCAAGTCGATGAAGTGCTGCGTCTGCATCGAAAGATGGGGGCCGCTGAACGACGCGTGCGCGTGCTCGAGATGTTTCGTTCGGTGCACCTGCCCGACGTGGAGCGAATCTACGAGTCCTATCCGCATCAACTATCCGGAGGCCAGCGCCAGCGAATTGTCATCGCCATGGCACTCATTCTGGAGCCCAAGCTCCTGATTGCCGACGAACCCACGACGGCGCTTGATGTCACCACGCAAAAACAGATTCTTGCGCTCATTAAGGAGCTACAGGTCAAGCACCGCACGGCCGTGCTATTCATCACGCACGATTTTGGCGTGGTCGCGGAAATAGCTGATCACATCATCGTCATGAATCGGGGCGACCTCATTGAAAGTGGCACGCGCGACGACATTCTCGCGCGGCCCACGAAAAGCTATACGCGACGGCTTGTCTCATCCGTACCCAGCTTGATTCCCATGCACCGTACGGCCCCCGACGGCCAGACCGTCTTGCACGTCAAAGGCTTGGGGCGTACCTACTCCGACAAGCGCTCCATTTTCGCGGGCGGCGGTTCGCGCAACGTGGTGGCTGCCAGCGACGTCAACCTGACCCTGCGCAAGGGTGAAATTCTGGGCATCGTAGGTGAATCCGGCTCAGGAAAATCTACCGTGGCGCGCTGCATCATGCGCCTGATTGAACCGACGGCAGGCAGCATGATGTTGGACGGAAACGATATCGCCACGCTATCCGGCAAGGCGCTGCGTCCACTTCGCCGACGCATCCAGATCGTCTTTCAAGACCCGTATCGCTCATTAAATCCGCGCCGCAAGGTGGGAGAGTCGATTATCGAAGGCTTGCTGAATTTCGGCATGCCACGCGATGAGGCCTTGGCAAAGGCAGGGGAAACCTTGACAGTCGTTGGATTGAGCCCTGACGCCATGCAACGCTATCCCCACCAATTTTCGGGTGGCCAGCGCCAGCGCATTTGTATTGCGCGCGCGCTGGTCATGGACCCGGAAGTGCTCGTGGCCGACGAAGCCGTGTCTGCTCTAGACGTCTCCGTGCAGGCGCAAGTGCTCGAACTACTTGAGCAAGTGCGCCAGCGTACCGGTGTTGGCGTGCTCTTCATCACGCACGACCTGCGCGTGGCTGCCCAGATATGCGACACCATCATGGTCATGCAGCGCGGCATCGTCGTTGAAACGGGCACCGCCGCTACGGTGCTCACGGAACCTCGCCACGAATACACACGCGCGCTAATTGACGCGGCCCCCGGGCGAGACTGGGATTTCCGGAATTTCCGGTCCCGCGCGGCCGCTTGAACCTCTTCCCCTCACGCAAACTGAACAAGCAGCAAGGAGCAAGTCATGCGTTGGTTGTTGGCAATGATCAAACACGAAACGAATACGTTTTCACCCGTGCCCACGCCGCTTGAGCGTTTTTTCCGGGGCAATCCCGATATTCTCGCGGGCGACGACGCCATCAAGGCCTACGAAAATACCGATAGTGGCCTGGGTGGCTACATCGAAGTCGCGCGCCGCGAAGGTGCCGAGATCGTGGTGGCGGTAGCCGCCGAGTCCTGGCCCAGTTCGCCCACCAGCGCCGCCACACATGAGCGACTTTGCAATCTCATCCTGGATGAAGTCCGTCGCGGAGGCTATGACGCCATTTTGCTCGACTTGCACGGTGCCATGGTGGCAGAAGGCGTGGAAGACGCCGAAGGCGATCTGCTGCGCAGGCTACGCGCCATTGACTCGACAACCCCTGTTGCCGTCACGCTCGACATGCACGCCAACATTTATGACGACATTGTGGATAACGCCACGGTCATCACTGGCTTTCACACGTATCCACATGTCGACATTCGCGAATGTGGTGTTCGGGCAGCAAACGTCATCGTGCGCACGCTCAAGGGCGAAATCAAACCGGTCATGAGCTGGGGCAACAAACCCATGCTGCCCCACATCATGTGTCAGGGCACGCACGCGGAACCCAACAAATCCTTGCAAGAACGCTGCAAAGCGCTCGAAGCGAACGGCGCGTTGGCCGCATCGGTGTTTGTGGGCTTTCCGCATGCCGATATTTCGCAAGCAGGTCTAAGCGCTGTGATCTGCACCGATGCGAACTTGGCCCAAGCCCAACAGTACCGCGACGAACTCCTTGATCGTGCCTGGAATGATCGTGCCAAATGGGTGTTTCACCCTGAACCGTTGGTGCCAACGATTACCCGCGCCAAAGCCATTGAACAAGGCCCCGTCATTTTGCTGGACCACTTCGACAACACGGGTTCGGGTGGAACGATGGACACTACCACCGTGCTGGCGGAGGTGCTGCGCCAAGGCCTGGAGAATGTCGCCTTCTACGCCATCTGCGACCCTGAGGCGGCCTCGACGGCGGCGAAGGCGGGCGTTGGCAGCACCATTACACTGGCGCTCGGAGGCAAAGTGCCCATGCCCGCCATCAAACAGCCTAGCGAATCGTTGCAAGTGACGGGTCGCGTCAAACTGATTTTTGACGGCGTCTATTTGAATAGAGGCCCTATGTATCGCGGCGTGCGCAACGACACCGGCCTCACCGTTGTCATTGATACGGGCAAAGTAGAGATCGTCATTGTGTCGCGCCACCAAGAGCCATTCGACATCAACTGTCTTGTGTCGGCAGGCATCGATCCCCAGCTAAAACGCTACATCGTCCTCAAGAGCCGGGTGCACTGGCGCGCCGGATTCGGCGACATGGCCACGGAAATCATTGAGTGCACGGGCGTGGGGGTCACTACCTCGGACTACGGCCAGCTTGATTTCAAACACGTCCGGCGCCCTATTTATCCGCTCGATCCGCTGTAATTCGGCTAAACAGACGACAATTCGCAGTCGGTTGATGGTGCAGGCCCTCGCCTGACCATCACCGCCCCCGCAGGGATGCCACAAGCATCTGTTACGCGTTTTTACTGGCCCTCCCTATCTGCAACCCTGTGGGGCGCGAATTAATGGCTTAAATGCCCTGTTTTACCCGTATCGCATTACACACCTTTCAATTTGAAATCTCTCGTAACGGCACGCGCTCCGCGTGAGCACTTCGGCTCGGTATACTCGCCGCGGGCAAGAGAGGCCCGAACCCATTCAAAAACCTGCACTTTCTGCGGCAACGACCGCGTCAACGCATTTCTTGCGCGACGATAAGGCGAACGCTCGCCAGCCGTTTTTTGAATGGAACTCGATAACCAACTACACAAAGCAGAACTATGAAAAAGAGCGTAGCGATCGCCGTTGGCGTGATCATTGTGGGAGCGGGAAGCTGGGTGGGTGCCTCCTGGTACACCGGCAAACGCATCGAAGCTGATTCCCAGAAACATCTGGCGGACGCTAACGAGAAACTGGCTCGCGCGCTGCCCTTGATGGGCCTGCGCATTGATCAATTGAAGTACGAGCGTGGCATTTTCTCCACGCAGGCACGCTATGGCCTGTCTCTGGTCAAGAATGACAAGAGCCCGGCGGATCTGCCTGCAGGCATGGTGGAATTTGACGCGAACATCGAACACGGCCCGTTCCCCAAGACCGCCCTGTCGCGCGGCAGCTTCTTGCCCAAGCTGGCGTTCGTGCATGCCGAGATCGCCAACACCGATCTCGTCAAGCCTGTATTTGCGCTCACCAAAAACGTCTCACCGCTCTCAACCGAAGCGATCGTGAGCTACAACGGCGACGCCACCTCCGCCGTGCAAATTGCCGCCGTGCAAATCACTGAGCCCGAAATGGCCATGAATTTCACTGGCGCACGCATCGAAGGCTCGTTTGAACGTGCCACTCAGGCCGTCAAAGCCCGCATGGACACGGACACGTTCTCGGTCGACGCGAAGAAGGCTTCTAATCCGGCGAAAGTGGTGTTCAGCGGTTTGAGCGCCACCGTTGATTCGCGCATGGGCAAGTTCGGCATGTCGGTTGGCGACAGCAGCTTCGCTATCAAGCGCATCGACGTCGATAAGCCCGACGAAGATGTCAAAGTCTCGTTGGACAATTTCAACTACGGCATCAAACTGTCGGAAGACGACACCACCATCAGCGCCCAAGCGGCCTATGAGTCCGGAGTCATCACCGTCAACGACGTGGCACTTGGCAACATCCAGACCGTCATCAAGCTGGCAAATCTGGACGGCAAGGCCGTCAAACAGATTTCCGACACCTATAACCAACTGGTGCGCCAACTCGTATTGGGCACAGAAGATGAAGGGCTGAAAGACGAGCAGTTCCAAGTGCTCATGGAGAACGGCAGCAAGTTGCTGACGGGCAACCCATCTTTCGCCATCGATCCGATCAGCTGGAAAACCACCAAGGGCGAAAGCAAGTTCGCCGTAACGGTAAACCTGACGAATCCGGCCAACGCCAAAGACTTGACGCCGCAGGAACTTGCCATCCAGGCCATCAAGAAAATTGATGCCAACTGGGTGGTGTCCAAACCCATGGTCATTGAGCTGGCGACGCAATACGGCATCAAGAAAGGCGGATTAACGCCTGAGAAAGCCGCTGCCGAGGCACAGGAACAAGTCCGCTCCATGTCTGGCATGGCTGAAATGTTCAATTTCGGCAAGAACGACGGCGACAATATCGTGGGCAAATTCACGTTTGCTGATGGTGCAGGCAACCTGAATGGCCAGGTCATCCCGGGCGACACGTTGTTTAGCGGCCTGCTCGGCGCAGCCGGGCTGGACAACGATGACGATGCCGACGATGAAGAAGAAACGCCTGCCGATGCGCAGCACGAACCGGCAGCATCCACCAGCAACGCGAATCTGCTGGACAGCTTCAACAAAGATGTCGTCGGCGCCATTCTCGAAGAAAATGGCATCACCTTCGAGACGACCGATGGCAAGCAAGGTCCGTCCTTGGTTCTGCAGCCTGGTTACCACGGCACCACCGATCTGCGCTTTGATTTCATCTGCAATGACTTCTCCGAGCAGTGCTTCGACCTGGTCATGACCGCCACCTACGCGCCCAAGAAAACGGCTACGTTGAAGGCGATCAATGCGTTCAACCAGGAATACCGTTGGGCACGTGCCTACCTGGACGAAAAGAACCGCCCGGTCCTGCAAATGGACATGAATGCCGAAGGTGGCATTGGCAAGGAAAGCCTGGAGATCCTCATCAACACGTTCCTCAGCATCGCTGAAGACTTCGCTGGTGTAACGCAAGGCGCGGCCGTCAAGTAATAGAGGCGGACGCATAAGCGCCCACCTTTATTGCGTAGCGTGGGCGCCACCCACGCTACGCTTTCTTGCAAAGAAACGAATCTTCAGCAGTCCAAAAAAATGCCACGACCTCACATTGAGGTCGTGGCATTTTTCTTGCTCAGCCAATGCAGTGCGCGCCGTCAAGCGCGCACTGTTGCCTTATGCGTAAGCTTCGATAGGCAAGCAGGCGCACACCAGGTTGCGATCGCCGTAGGCATTGTCCACACGAGCCACCGGTGGCCAATACTTGGCATCACGCAACGATGCCAACGGATACGCGGCTTGCTGCCGTGGGTAATCATGCAGCCACTCCTCGACCAGGAGCATCTGTGCCGTGTGCGGTGCATTTTTCAGCACGTTGTCGTCACGATCCCGCTCTCCACGTTCCACTTGCGAAATTTCTTCACGAATGGAAATCATGGCGTCGACGAAACGATTCAACTCGGCCAGACCTTCCGACTCTGTCGGTTCCACCATCAAGGTGCCCGCCACAGGGAAGCTCATGGTCGGTGCATGGAAACCGTAGTCCATCAGGCGCTTGGCAATATCTTCTGCGCCGATACCGCTCACTTCTTTCAGCGGACGAATATCCAAAATGCACTCGTGTGCCACGCGGCCATTGCGACCGGCATACAGCACGGGATAGTGGTCACGCAGACGCGCCGCCACGTAGTTGGCATTCAAAATGGCGACTTCGGTTGCGCGGCGCAGACCATCAGCACCCATCAAGGCGATGTACACAAAGGGAATCGGCAAAATGCCTGCAGAACCAAACGGTGCTGCCGATACGGGGCCGACCTTGGCGTCACCAGACAGTTTGCCCTGCTGATTCACCACACCCGGCAGATAAGGCGCCAAGTGGGCGCGCACCGCCACAGGACCAACACCCGGGCCGCCACCACCGTGCGGAATGCAGAACGTCTTGTGCAAGTTCAGGTGCGACACGTCCGAACCAAACTTGCCCGGTTTGGCAATGCCCACCATGGCGTTCATGTTGGCGCCGTCCAGGTAGACCTGACCACCCGCCTGATGCACGATGTCGCAAATTTCGGTCACGGCTTCCTCAAACACACCGTGCGTCGAAGGATACGTAATCATCAGCGCAGCCAGCTTGTCGCCAACCTGCTCCACCTTGGCGCGCAGATCTGACAGATCGACGTTGCCATTGCTATCGGAAGCGACCACCACTACATCCATGCCGGCCAGTTGCGCCGATGCAGGGTTCGTGCCGTGCGCCGACGACGGGATCAGGCAAACATTGCGCTGGTGCTGGCCATTGGCGCGGTGATAGCCACGAATCGCCAACAATCCGGCGTATTCGCCCTGAGCGCCGGAGTTCGGCTGCAAGCTGATGTTGTCGTAGCCGGTGATTTCGCACAATGCAGCCGACAAACGATCAATCAGTTCGACGTAGCCCTTGGTCTGCGTGGCAGGCGCGAAAGGGTGAATCAGTGCAAATTCGGGCCAGGTGATGGGAATCATCTCTGCCGTTGCGTTCAACTTCATCGTGCATGAACCCAACGGGATCATGGTGCGATCCAGCGCCAGATCCTTGTCCGCCAGCTTGCGCAGATAGCGCAGCATGTCGGTTTCAGACTGAACGCTGGAGAATACGGGGTGCGACAGAATTTTGCTTTCGCGCTGTACGCCAGCAGGAATGCCACCCGCCGCCTGGGCGTCCAGTGCGGCAATATCGAGCTCGACGTCGTCTTGCTCCAGGCCCGCAGCAAACACGTTCAGCAACGCTTGCAGATCTTGCGCCGTTACCGTTTCATCCAGCGACAAGGCCAGACGCGCGCCATCGACCACGCGCAGGTTCACATGTTCGCAATCTGCGGCGGTCAGGATTGCCGGGGTAGCGGCACCCGTTTCGAGCAACAGCGTGTCAAAGAACGTGTCGTTGACCACCTTCACACCAAGCTTGCCCAACTCAACGCGCAAGATGGCCGTGTAACGTTGCACGCGCTGTGCAATGCGGCGAATGCCTGCCGGACCATGCCAGACGGCGTACATGCCAGCCATCACAGCCAGCAACACTTGTGCCGTGCAAATATTGGACGTGGCTTTCTCGCGGCGAATATGTTGCTCGCGCGTTTGCAGCGCGAGACGCATGGCCGGATTACCTTGAGCATCTTTCGAGACACCCACCAGACGGCCCGGCATGTTGCGCTTGAACGCATCTTTGCAAGCCATGAAACCGGCATGCGGGCCACCAAAACCGAAAGGCACACCAAAGCGCTGCGCCGAACCCACTGCGATGTCGGCACCCCACTCACCCGGCGCAGCCAACAAAGCCAGTGCCAGCAGGTCAGTGACGCAAGCAACCACCGCGCCTTGCGCGTGGGCCGCTTCGGCCAAGGCACGGTAGTCAACCACCGAACCTGTGCTGTGCGGGTACTGCAAGAGCACGCCAAAGCACTCGGGCAGGCCTGCTGCCTCATCGCCGACCACGATTTCGATATCGAGGCCTTCCGCGCGAGTGCGCACCACTTCAATGGTTTGCGGATGGCAATGACGCGAAATAAAGAACACCGGGCTCTTGGACTTCGCGCCACGGCGTGCCAGCGTCATTGATTCTGCAGCCGCCGTGCTTTCGTCCAACAGCGACGCGTTAGAGATATCCAGACCGGTCAAATCAGCGACCATGGTCTGGTAATTCAGCAAGGCCTCCAGACGACCTTGCGAGATCTCGGGCTGGTACGGCGTGTAGGCCGTGTACCAAGCCGGGTTCTCCAGAATATTGCGCAACACCACGTTGGGCGTTTGCGTGCCGTAATACCCCTGACCAATGTAGTTGCGATAGACCTTATTGCGCCCTGCAATCTGCTTTAACTCACCCAACACGTCGGGTTCGCTGCGCGAGGGCGGCAACGCCAACGGAGCCTGGTTGCGGATCTTGGAGGGCACGACTTCGTCGAGCAAGGCGTCCAGGCTGGGGCTGCCGATCACGGCGAGCATGGAGGCCTGGTCAGCGTCGGAAGGGCCGATATGACGGGGAATGAAGTCGGTATGAGTGTCTAGGGCGCGCGACATGGTGTTCTCGGGGTAACGGTGTTTCGTCTACAGACGAAGGGCAATGCAGGTCGGGGTTGGCGTGCAGACGCGCGCCAACCCGAGCCAGGATCAGCCGTTGGCGACGGCTTCGTAGCCGGCAGCATCCAGCAGCTTGTCGGCATCAGCAGCGTTGACCGGCTTGATCTTGTAGATCCAGGTTGTGAAGGCCGATTCGTTGATCAGGTTGGGGGTGTTTTCCAACGCTTCGTTAAAGGCAACGATTTCGCCATCTACGGGTGCGTAGATGTCGGAGGCGGCTTTAACCGACTCAACCACGCCAGCGGTTTCACCCGCTTTCAGGTGGGCGCCGACATTCACGTCGCCAACGAAAACCAGATCGCCCAATTGGTCTTGAGCGGTATCAGTGATGCCTACGACGAACACGTCGCCTTCAGCTTTGACCCATTCATGGGATTCGGTGTACTTGCGATCGGTGGGCAGACTCATGGGAACTCCTGAGGGAATACGGAATAAGAAGGGTAGTGCGCGCCTGCGCTCGCGTGATGGGGCCAACGCCAATTAACCCCAAAACGAACGCAAGCTACGAGTTTACGAGTGTTCGACGGCTTTGCCGTTACGTACAAATGGCAGTTTGCAGACCAGAGCCGGTACCCATTTGCCGCGGATATCGACTTCGACTGTGTCTCCCACACTGGCACCCATCGGCAGACGGGCGAAACCCACGGACACGCCAAGCGTGGGCGACATGGTGCCGCTAGTGAGTTCACCCATGCCTTGACGCGTGCGCACAGGCATGTGGGCGCGCATGACGCCACGCTCTTGCAGCTTCAAACCCACGAAGGCGGCAGGTGTTGCGTATTGTTCAAGGGCATCGCGGCCGATGAAGCGGCGCGATTCGTCTTTGAGGGACACGGTCCAGGTCAGACCAGCCTGATTCGGATGGGTCAGCTCGTCCATGTCCTGGCCATACAAATTCATGCCAGCTTCCAGGCGCAGGGTGTCACGCGCACCCAAACCGCAAGGACGCACGCCTTGCGCGACCAGATCGCGCCACAACTGAACCACTTGGGTGGCAGGCAACACAATTTCAAAGCCGTCTTCGCCGGTGTATCCGGTGCGTGCCACGAGCGTGTCGTCGTCCACCTGGGCGGACACAAACGGCGTCAGGGGCTCAGTGACCGCCTTCCATGCCGGGCGTGCAGCCCACAGCTTGGCACGCGCGTTCGGGCCCTGTACGGCCACCATGGCCAGATCACGACGCGGCGTGATGGTCACGTCAAACTTGCCGGCTGCGGCCACACGCTGCATCCAGGCGATGTCTTTGTCTGCGGTACCGGCATTCACCACCACGCGCCACTCATCGGACGAGAAGTAATAGATGATCAGATCATCGATGACGCCGCCCTGCGGATTGAGCATGCAGGAGTAAAGCGCCTTGCCTGGAACAGTGAGTTTAGACACGTCGTTGGCGACCAGGCACTGCAGAAACGCGAAAGCGTCTGCGCCGACGACATCGACATTGAGCATGTGGGAGACATCAAACATGCCGGCGTCTTGACGCACAGCATGGTGTTCTTCCAACTGGGAACCGTAGGCCAACGGCATATCCCAACCGCCGAAATCGACCATGCGGGCGCCTGCCGCAATATGTTCTTCAGCGAGCGGGGTGCGTTTAAGGGTTGCGGACATACGCGGGAACTCCGGAGCGGCAGCATTGCCAAGGGTTACGGAATGCCGGTCAGGATGCGGAAAGCGCCCGGACGACGGCTGAATTTTCCGCCCCTCTGTCCTTTTGCCTGAGAGTTGCCCCGCCAAAGCGGGTTTGCACCTTCGGCGCCTGGGCTTGCGCGCTATTTCCCTTGCAGGGCAGCGCACGCCAGGTCTCTCCAGAGTGCTGTTTTGATAGTCCCCACGCGGCGTTTACACGCCGGGAGACAGTCAATGCATGGGCGGTATGGGGTACCTGAGCGATTCTGGGCGAATTGCGCCTTCGGCGGCGGCCTGTAATACGAGTGGCCGATCTCTCCCGCAACATGCGTGACAGCGGCAGGAAGCATACATCGAAAGCGTGCCGTCGCAAAGCGCCACGAGCCCGTTTAAAGCGGCTTGTACGCTGTCACAGCGCGGTATCCAGCAGCATCATCAAGACGAAACCGATCATCAGACCCGTCGTGGCGAAGTTCTCGTGCCCCTTGCGATGCGATTCAGGAATGATCTCGTGGCTGATCACAAATAGCATCGCGCCTGCGGCAAAACCCAGTCCCCAGGGCAGCAAGGCCTCAGACCAACTCACCACTAAAGCACCGATAACGGCCCCCAAGGGTTCGACCAGCCCGGACAACATACCCAGCGCGACGGCAAAAGCCCGGGTGTACCCCGCCCCCACCAGTGCCACAGCCACCACTAAGCCTTCCGGCACATCCTGGATGGCGATTCCGGTTGCCAGGGCCGAGCCACGCAGTGGATCTGTGCCGGCATACCCCACGCCAATGGCGAGACCTTCCGGCAAGTTATGCAAGGTGATCGCGAAAACAAAGAGCCACGCACGCCGCAGTCTGCTGGCGTCGATACCCTCTTTGCCTTTAATAAAGTGTTCGTGCGGCAGCAGTCGCTCGGTCAGAAGCAAGGCCGCAGCACCGATCAGCAGCGCCAGCCCCACGATGGAACCCGCGCCCCAGGGACCGTGGCCCAGATTTTTGGCGGCCGCGATGCCGGGTACCACTAGCGAAAACGCGCTGGCGGCCAGCATGACGCCAGCGCCGAAACCGAGCATCGTGTCCTGCACCCGTTCAGAAAGCGAGCGCGAAAAAAGGACCGGCAAGGTGCCTAAGGCTGTAGCTGCGGCAGCGGCCATGCCGCCCAACAGTGCCGCTGCCACCGTGGGCGCATGAACATCCAGATAGGCCCAGAGTTGGTGCAGCGCCAGACAAGCCACCAGTAGCGCCAAGGTCCACGCGCTTACGCTCGTACACGCCGGGTGGACACGATGTCGACTAAAGGTATTCATGGCGCGCTCCTGACCTGCCTGCCTCAGCCCAACGCTTCCTCGTACCGACGAGCCACTTCCGGCCAATTGACGACGTTATAGAAAGCACCGATATATTCCGGGCGACGGTTTTGGTACTTCAGATAATAGGCGTGTTCCCAGACATCCAGGCCCAGAATAGGTGTATTGCCCAGCATCAGCGGGCTATCCTGGTTGCCACTGCTTTCAACGAGCAGCTTGCCTTCCGGGGTTACGCTCAACCATGCCCAGCCGCTGCCAAAGCGTGTCAATGCCGCCTTGGTAAATGCCTCCCGAAACGCCGCCATCCCTCCCAATTCGGTCGCAATGGCCTGCGCCAGCCGTCCAGACGGTTCACCGCCACCTTGGGGCGACATGACGGTCCAGAACAGGCTGTGATTCGCATGACCGCCGCCGTTATTGCGCACGGTGGCGCGAATCGCCTCTGGCAATGCATCCAGCCGGGACACCAGCAGATCAACGGGGACATCGCTCGACAATCCTGCCCCTTCCAGCGCGGCATTCAAATTATTGATGTATGCCTGATGATGTTTGCTGTAGTGAATCTCCATCGTTTGTGTGTCGATGTGGGGTTCCAACGCGTCGTACGCGTATGGCAGGGTGGGCAACGAATAAGCCATGCAAAGTCTCCGGTTCTGCCGGCCCTCGTTCGGCCAGGGCAAGATTGGCATCGCACATCACGACGCATCAATCTATTGATTCAATAAATGCAAAAACAAATGATAGTTATTTTTATTTATTAAAACAATGGAGTTTCCGTGTTTCTCGTCTGCCCCTCTTCTTTCGTGCCTGACCGGCGAAATACCGCGATTCATTGAGCGCGCTCGCCTATATGAGTCTGCTCCCATCGTAACGAGGGTGGAGCGCGAACAAACTCAGGCAAGAAAACGATCGTCAATCGCGCGTAACCCGCGATGCTTGAACCGCAATTGCTTGGGATCAAGATCGCGGGTTTCGCGCGCTCGGCGGCGTCTCAATGGTCAGGTCAATCGCGCGCTACACCCACGCTACGCCTGTCGGTACAGGGTCGC
>JBEBWV010000076.1:0-27401 GCA_040391965.1 Achromobacter deleyi
GCCAGTCGCGCGTAACCCGCGACTACAACCTCCAAAGCGGCAAAACCTTTCCACACAAGGCTGCACCTCCAAAGCGGCAAAGCCTTTCCACACAAGGCTGCACCCCCAACGAGCATTTCCACACAGAGAGGCGCCCCTCACCTAAGACACGCCCCTCCCCGCACACCGCGACTACGCATCAAGACCGTTGCGGCGTCAAGCTGCGGTTGCGAGCCGCGGCGCGCGCGGCATCACGCTCGTCCGTCGGCAAGTAAATCGCGCAGAGGAAATTGACGCCCGCAATGATGGTGAACATTAGCGCCAAAGGCCCCCAGGTGAGACCGAACGTATGGGCGACCCACAGACCGATCAGCGGCGTGGTGCCACCAAAAATGGCACCGCAAAGCTGGAAGCTGAGTGAAATACCCGTGTAGCGCATCTCGACCGGGAATGCTCTGGGCAAGTAGGGTGCCAGCACCGCGTAGTAAGCGCCGATCAAGAAAATGGCCACGAGAATACCGATGGCGATGTTGCTGATGTTGCCCGTCATGACGAGCATCATCATCGGCACGGCCCACAATGTTGACAGTGCCGTCACGTAAACCAGGAAGCGGCGCTCACCGATTTTCATGGCGATAAAAGACGCCAGCGGAAAGCTGATCAGTTCAACCACACCTGCCCAGGTCACCACGTCCAGGATTTGCGCGCGGGTAATGTTCAGGTAGGTGGTCGTGAAGGTAATCATCAAGGTCGTGACGAAATAGAACCCCGAGATGCCCAACAAGCAAAGGCCAATCCCCAATGCAAGTGCCCGTTTGCGATGACGCAGGACCAGGGCGACGGGCGCCACGTGCTCTTTGCGCTTTTCCTTCAAGCGGTCTTCCAGCTCAGGACTCTCGTTCACACCACGGCGAATGGCATAAGCCACCACGACCAGGAGCCCGCTCAAGATGAAGGGCAGGCGCCAGCCCCAGCTAATGAAATCTTCCTTGGGCAATTCGGACACGAGACGAAAGACACCCGTTGCCAGGATCAGGCCAATAGGGCTTCCATATTGTGGCGCGGAGGCCAGAAACGTGCGCCACTTGGGCGAAGCATGTTCGGACGCGATCAGCACCGCGCCACCCCACTCTCCCCCTACGGCGATCCCCTGCACCAGGCGCAGGATCACCAGCAGCACGACGGCGCTCAGGCCAATGGAATGATAGGACGGCAGCAAACCAATCAGGGTCGTTGCCACGCCCATCACCACCAACGTGATGACCAGGCTTTGCTTGCGGCCCACGCGGTCGCCCAGGTGGCCAAAGATCAGTGCACCGAATGGGCGCGCGAAAAAGCCAATGGCAAACGTGCCCAGTGACGCAAGCGTTCCGAGGAATGGATCGTCAGTTGCGAAGAACACATCACCAAATACCAGTGCCGCTGCAGTGGCATAACAATAGAAGTCATACCACTCAATCATGGTGCCAAAGAATGCTGCCGAAGCAGCCCGAACCGGCTGACGCCGGCTACTGTTGCCGTCCATTTAATTCCCCTTGTATGCCTTATTGGCTGTGCTTGACGATAGCAGTGACTGGCTATATCTTGTATAGCCACCAATGCCAATGTTCTAAGGCCACTTAAATGAAAGAAGTGCTGCTGTCCGATCTGCTGTCCGGTGCTATTTCTCGTGAATCGGAGCAACCACTGCAGCGGCAAATCTATGAAATCGTGCGACGAGGCGTGCTCGATCACACCCTGGTCGCTGGCCAACGCCTGCCCTCGTCGCGCGCATTGGCCGAAGAGCTGGGAATATCACGTATTACGATCTCTTTGGCTTACGACCGCCTGATTTCCGAGAGTTATCTCACTGCCCGAGGCGGCAGCGGCACGTTTGTGGAACATACCGGTGCGCGCCCCCTGGCGGCCGTGTCGCCTGAAACGGCGGCGCGCCAGCGCCTGGGGCTGTCTTCGCGTGGAGAAGTCACGGGTGGTGGCACCGGCGGCATGGGGCAGCACACGGGGGCCTTTGTGCCCGGCATCACCGACGCGACGCTGTTTCCCTTTCATGTCTGGAAGCGGTTGTTGTCGCGCCACCTGGGCAAATCCAACTTGGCGCTGGCGGGCTACTCGAAAGACGGTGCGGGTTTTCTTCCGCTACGCGAGGCCATTGCAAATTACCTGCGCATTTCGCGTTCGGTGGTGTGCCGACCGGAGCAAGTCATTGTGACGGCGGGCACGCATCAGTCGGTGGATCTCTGCGCACGCCTGCTGGCTGATGCTGGCGACGCGGCGCTCGTGGAAAGTCCTTGTCATTGGGCCTTCCCTCCCTTACTGACGGCGGCAGGCATACGCGTCTATCCCGCCAGCCTGGACGACTGTGGCGTGAACCTCTCTGCCAGCAAGGTGCCACGACGCACGCGCTTGCTCATCAGCAGCCCCTCGCATCAATACCCCACTGGCGTCGTCATGCCGCTGTCGCGCCGCCTTGAACTCTTGCAAGCGGCACGCGCGAATGGCTTATGGATTATCGAAGACGACTACGACAGCGAGTTTCGCTATGACGGCGCACCGATTCCGTCGCTGCAAGGCCTGGATACGGACGGCCGTGTGATCTATATGGGCACGTTCAGCAAGACCATGTTTGCTGGCCTGCGGATGAGCTACATGGTCGTTCCCGAACATATGGCACACGCCTTCTCCAACGCCTGCGCACGCATCTATCGCCCGGGACATTTGCATCTGCAAGCCGCGCTCGCCGACTTCATGAACGATGGACATTTCTCGCAACACATCAAGCGCATGCGGCTGGAGTATGCAGATAGGCAAGGTCTTCTGCGCGATGAACTCTTGCGCCAAGTCGGTGGCTTGATTGAGCTTTCGCAAGCCAAAGCGGGCTTGCATGTATACGCCCGTTTAGCGCCGCAGGTATCGGTTTCTGAGCTGATCACGCAGGCACAAACCGAGAACATCGTGGTGGGCCTGCCCCACTTCCTGCCCGATCACACACCAGGCGATCGCAATGCTGTGGTACTTGGCTATGGTGGCGTTCCCGGCCCGCAAATTCCAGCAGGCGTTGAGCGCTTTGCCCGAGCGCTGGACCGCGCCAGCGTGGCAGCATCGGCCACCAAGACCAGACGCCGCCGCGTCGTGCCAGCCTGAACACGCAACGGCGCGCTCAGGCTGGTACAGCCATTACAGCTTGGCGAATACCTCATCTGCCGCTTGCAACAGCTGATCTGCATTTTCCAGGCTGAACGGCAATTGTGGACGCAGCTTGATCACGTTGCCACGCAAGCCCGTCGCGCTCAATAGCACGCGGTGCTCGCGCATCAGATTGACGAAGCGATGCGTGGCGTCTGTGGCCGGGGTCTTGGCGTCACGATCGGTGACGAGTTCGATGCCGATAAACAAGCCATCGCCGCGCACGTCACCAATCCAGGCGTGCTTATGCGCCATCTCGCGAAACTTGTCGCGCAAATATGCACCCGTGCGTGCTGCATTCGCTTGCAGATGTTCGTCTTGAATCACGCTGAGCGTTGCCATCGCCGCTGCGCTGGACACGGGATTTCCGCCAAAGGTATTGAAATAGCGGGCATCGCGACCAAAGCGCTCGAATACGTCCGGGCGAGCCACGACGGCGGCAATCGGGTGACCGTTGCCCATGGGCTTGCCCATCGTGACAATATCCGGCACCAGGCCATGACGCTGAAAACCCCACATATATGAGCCGGTACGCGCAAAACCCGCCTGCACTTCGTCCGCAATGAACAAACCACCGGCGGCGCGAATCGCCTCGACGGCCGGCGCCAGAAAGCCCGCCGGATCGGTATAGACGCCATCGCTGGAGAAAATGGTATCGACGAGCAAGGCCGCCGGGCGGATTCCATGGCGCAACATATCGTCGATGGCAGCCTGCACTTGCGCAGCAAACCAGACACCAATGGTGGCTGGGTCATGCCGATACGTATCGGGTGCAGCCACGGCGCGCACATCCACGCCTAACGGCACCGATGCACCGAGCGAGGGCGACACCGCCGCCACGGCGGATGTGACGCCGTGGTAGGCCAATTGCGTCACGATGACACCGCTTGCTCCCGTGTGGCTGCGGGCAATGCGCAGGGCCAAATCGTTGGCCTCGCTGCCGGTGCATGCGAACATGACTTGCGACAGCTCGGGCGGAAACGTCGCCAACAAACGTTCGGCATATTCCAGCACGCCGTCGTGCAGGTAGCGCGTATGCGTGTTCAAGATTGCCGCTTGCTCTGCAATGGCGGCGACCACACGCGGGTGGCTGTGCCCGACCGACGCCACATTGTTGTAGGCATCCAGATAACGCTGACCGGCGGCATCATAAAGCCACACGCCCTCGCCGCGCACAATGTGCAGCGGGTTGTCATAGAACAGCCGGTAAGCCGGCCCCAACACGCGCTGACGCCGTTCGATCAACGCCCGTTCGGCGGCAGGCAAATTGCCAGCGGCAGCGGGGTCGAACGCGTTCAGCATGGACTTGTCTTTGCTCATGCGGGATTCTCCAAAGTAGCGCCACATGCCCGCAGCAGGATGTCATGAGCGCGCCCGGACGGCAACGCCGCCAGTCGCGCCAAACCTATCCAGGCCGGGCCGTTATTGCGCAAGATGTAGTTGCGGTTTTCGGGATGTTGTTTGGCTCGCCAGCCCGTGATGGCCACGGTAAGCAACAAGCGCGCGGCGATCAGGTCCGGCAAGAGCGCAATTTCCTGACCGGTCAGCGGATTCACACGGTGATAGCTGGCGACGCACAGCGCCGCTTGATCAAGCGGGCTGCTCGCATCTTCGAGGAGGTACGAGCACGCCACCGCCAGATCCTGCACCAAAGGCGCTTCGACCATGTCGCCAAAATCGAGAATGGCGGAAATGCGGTCAGGATGCGCGGCATCCACCATAACGTTATAGGGATTCAGGTCGTTGTGAATGACCTGACGGCGCAGCCCCGCCAACGCGGGGCGTACCTGGCCAGTGAAATGCGCCAGGGTCTGCTCGGCCACCTCGCGCTGCCCTGCGTCTTCCATATATGGCAGCAAATCCGCAATCTGCTCGGCATGCTGCAAATCCCACAGCAACGTGTGATTGGCAGTCGGATGTTCAAATCCACACAACGCCATGTCGAAGCAAGCCAGCTCGCGCCCCAGGGCTTCGGTCTGTGCGGCGCTGCGCGCCGTCTTGTAGAGCGGCACCCCAGAAAGAAAAGTGATCACGCGAATTGCACGGCGAACGCCTGGCGGCCCTTCATGCCAATACACGTAGTCGCCCTCACGCGTGAGAAGCAGATGCGGCACAGGGAGACGATGGTTCGCACGCATCAGATGGAGCTGCGCCTGCGTCTGGAAGTCCGTCACCGCCGGATCCTCGGCAGGATGCGTAGCTTTCAAGACAAAGGCGCTGCCATCATCAAGTCGCAAGTGAAAATTCTGATCACGCTCGCTACCCAGCAATTCCGCCTGAGCGCGCAAGCCATAGATCTCCCAGGCGATAGCCCGAGCCTCTTCGGGGGTCAGTTTCGGGGCTTCGGCCGCAAAGAGCGCCTGGTCCACGGTCGGTGCTGCAGTGCTACGACTCGTCATGCGGGAATCTCTTCCAACCCGCACCATTCGGCGATGAACAACGCGATGGTCTGCGTCACCATGCGCACCGACTCCAGATTGACCGCTTCGTCGTTGCCATGCGGCATACGACACTCCGGGCCGTAGACAATGGCCGGAGTATCTGCGTATAGGCCATAGAACCGGGCGTCGGTGGCCGCCGACGTCACGTATTCCTGCAAAGGCTCATTGAAGACGGCCTCGTGGCTCACACGCAGAGCGGCCTCAACGTCTTCTGAGTTCTTCAGTTCGTAGCCTTCGGCCATGAAGCCGTGGTAGATCACCTTGGGCGGGTGCTCAGCCAGGAAGGGGTCGCGCGCCGCCACTTCCGCCACAAAGGCCTCGATCTCTGCGCGAGCCGCTTCCAGGCTTTGGCCGGGAAACACCGCGACGCGCATATCGAACGTGCACCAGGCGGGAACACTGGATGGCCAGTCGCCGCCTGCGATCTTGCCCAGATTGAAGCGAATTGGATGTGGGTGATTGCAGAAATGGTGGTGTTCGGATTTTCGGCCATTCCAGCGCTCTTCCAGCTCATCCATAGCCTGAATCATGAATATGGCTTTCTGGATGGCATTGGCACCCGCCCCCGAGAAGGCGGCTGACGCATGCTGCGGATCCCCTTCGACCAATACCTGGAACCACATGGGTCCGACCTGTGCGCGCATGAGCATCGGCAGCAAGGGTTCGGGAATAAACGCGGCATCCGCCCGATAGCCGCGCTGCAGGCAAGCCAGTGCGCCATTACCGGTGCACTCTTCTTCCACCACCGATTGCAAAAATACATCGGCCGCCGGTTGCAGGCCCACGCGGCGCAAGGCATCCAGGGCCGCCATGCAGGCCACCAACCCCGACTTCATGTCGCCCGCGCCGCGGCCATACATCCAGCCATCAATAATGGCGGGCTCGTAAGGATCACGACTCCATTGCGAACGTGGCCCGACCGGCACCACGTCAATGTGGCCATTCAGAATCAGCGACCTGCCCTTGCGGGTCTGTGAGCGGTGCGTGCCCACCACATTAAACGCGTTGTCGTAGGACACGGCCACGGGCGAGAAGCCGGGCATGTGCTTGATGGCGTCAATGTCGATCTGCCACCGATCCACGTCATAGCCGCGTGCCGCGTACTGCGCTGCCATGAAATCCTGCGCTGCGGCTTCCTCGCCGCGTTGCGAGGGAATACGGACCAGTTGCGCCAGTGTGTCGGTCTGGGCGGCATAGCCGTCGTTGACGGCTGCGAGAATGCGCGCTTTGAGCGCTTGGGTCAGATCGGGCATTGTTGTTCCAGGGTTACGGACAATGCCAACGATCATAGGGTTAATTGGCGCTAACTCAGATAGCCAATCTTGAGCAATATATATAGCCACTTTTCGCCCAGGAAAAAATAGCCGCCTCGCCAGCCGACACCTGTTACATCACCGAGCCTGCCTCCCGCAGCGCCGCAATACGTGCGGCGGACATGCCCTGTTCTTTGAGCACGGCATCCGAGTGCTCCCCAAAGGCGGGCGCCGCGCGCGGCGTCGGCGCTTCACTGCGTCCGTATTTGATCGGCTGCGTGAACCCCCGATAACTTCCCACGACAGGATGGGGGTACGTGGCGATCATGCCTTCGGCTTGCACCTGCGGGAAATCAAACATGTCTTCCACACTTCGCGCCGCAGCACACGGCACTTCCTGCGCGAACAAGGTTTCCCACTCAAGGGCGCTGCGCCCTTGCAAGGCTGCATGGAGCTGCGGCACGATTTCATCTCGATGCTCAGCACGCTTGCGCACGGAGTCATAGCGTGTATCCGTCGCCAAGGCGTCCAAGCCCGTTTTGGCGCATAGCGCTGCCCAAAAATGCGTCGTGTTGGCGGAAATATAGAGATAGCCATCCCCGGTGGGGTGAATGCCGGTAATACCGCCTGACCGCATATCTCGACCCACATTGGCCGGTTCGCCCTCCGCCCACACCATCCGGGCAGATTGCAGGGCAAGCGCACTGCGCAACAGAGACACCCCCACGTACTGACCCATGCCGCTCTGGCTGCGCTCGTAGAGCGCCGACGCCACGCCGCTGGCCACTAAGGCCGAGGCGTAGTAATCAACGATGGAACCGTAAAGAATCTCGGGAGGACCTTCTTGCTTGCCTTGCAGGCTGCACATGCCCGTCATGGTTTGCAGAACCTGGTCGTAGCCCGCTTTGTCCTTGAGTGGGCCGGTCTCGCCGTAGCCCGTGACCGCGCAATACACCAGGCGGGGGTTGATTTCGCGCAACTGTTCATAGGCGATGCCCAGCCGAGCAGGCACGTTGGGCCGAAAGTTATGCACCAACACGTCGGCGTCTCGCACCAGGTCGTGCAAGATAGCTACTGCATCGTCATGCTTCAGATCCAGCACCAGACCCCGCTTGCCCCGATTCACCCCCAAAAAGGCACGGCTTTCGTTTGGCAGCGTAGACGGGTATTTGCGCAAGTTGTCGCCCGCTGGCGGCTCAATCTTGATCACCTCCGCGCCCTGATCGGCGAGCAAGGCACAACCGTAGGGACCGGCAATGTAAGCGCTGAGATCCAGCACGCGAATGCCTGCAAGCGGACCTTGGCCGCCCGTGTTCTGGGAGGTTGCGATGGTCATACGTGTTTACTCCTGCTGGTGTGGCGCTGCGCTTGTGATTCAGGCGGGCAGCAAGCCCAACCGGACGGCGGTCTGGATGACGATGCGCGCGCTCTGTATGAACGGCCCGTCAATCATTTTTCCGTCTACCGTAAAGGCACCAATGCCTTGAGCCGCCGCCTCGCGAGCGGCGGCTAGCACACGGCTCGCGTGGGCAATTTCGTCGTCCGTCGGCCGAAAGGCGGCGTTAGCCAATGGCACCTGACTAGGATGGATGCAGCTTTTACCCATGAAACCCAAACGCCGGGCCAGGGCCGCTTCTTCGCGATAGCCGTCAGCATCCTGGATGTTGGCAAAGGCCGAGTCATACGCGAACACACCCACCTCGGCGGCCGCAATGCGCAGTGCAAACATGGCCTGCTGCACGGCGGCGGGTTCGCGCCTGGCAATACCCGCTGATTCAAACAAGTCGCCAAGCCCTAGCTGCAGACCCACGACACTCGGGTGCGCACCGGCCAGCGTGGCCGCCATGCGCAACGCCTTGGGCGTTTCGATATTGAGCAGCAAGCCGATCGGTTGCGTCACGCCATTGGCCGCTTGCGCGCGCTCAACCGCTTCTGCTGCGGCTCGCACGTCCTCCGGGGTCTGCACTTTAGGCAGATTGAGCAGGTGGAGGCCATGGCGAACCACGGCATCGACGTCGGCCTGAAAATACGGCGTGTCCTGGCCATTCACCCTAACAATCAAGGTCTTGCCGCTGGCTTGCGCCTCAGGCGAGCTCAATAATTGCCTAAGATGCTCTCGCGCCTGCGGCTTGCGCTCGGGCGCCACCGCATCCTCCAGGTCAAAGGACAAGCCGTCGGCGTCGCCAGTCAAGGCTTTGGCGAACAGTTCAGGACGCGATCCCGGGACGAATAGTTTGCTTCTCATCGCTATAGATCCGATATGTCTGAACCGGGGTTACTGGACGCTGATATGGCGTTCTGTGGCGACCTGCTTCCACTTGTCCGCGTCTGACTTCACCAGTTCGCTGAATTGCCCCACGTCCAGCGTGGCGGGCACAGCGCTTTCTTCGGCAAACATCTCGCGCATCTTGGGGTCGGTCACAATGTTGCGAATTTCTGCATTGAGCTTGTCGACCAGTACCGCAGGGGTGCCAGCAGGCGCCAACACGCCCCACCAGAGTTCGACCGAATAGCCCGGCTGCACTTCACCAATCGTGGGCAGATCGGGATAAAAGCGTGAGCGCTCCGGGGAAGTCACGGCCAATACCTTCAACTTGTCGCCCTTGAGCAAGGCGCCGGCGGAGGCAAAACTCGATATCACAAAATCAACCCGACCTCCGGCCAGATCCGTTAAGGCCTGCGACATTCCTTTGTAGGGAATGTGCGTGAATGAGGTTTTCTCACCTCCAGCCAGAATCTCACTGGCCATCTGATTTACCGAGCCCAGCCCCGCACTACCGTAAGTCAGCTTGCCGGGTTCCTTGCGACCGGCCGCCAGCAGCTCGGCCACCGACGTATACGGAGAATCTTTACCGACAACCAGGGCCATCGGGCTCTTGGCCAGCATGGCAGTTGGCGCGAAGCTTGAGACCACGTCGTACTTCAGATTGGTCTGCACCGCGGCGTTGGTGGTCAGGGAAGACGAGGACAGCATCAGCACTGTGGCGTCTTTTGGGGAGCGCGATACGTACTCCGCCCCAATCGCACCTCCTGCGCCCGGCCGGTTCTCCACAATGATTGAAGCAGGCAAGCGTGCGGACAGCTTCTCGGCCAGCACGCGCGCAAACACGTCATTGCTGCCACCCGGCGGAAAAGGCACGACCAAGGTAATCGCCGCCGGCATCTTCGGCTCAGTGGCGGCCTGCGCGCCCGAGATGGGCACCAAGGCGGTTGCGACTCCGCATGCGCTGGCCAGCAGCAAGGCGCCAAAGGTGGCAACGACTCTATTCATTTTCTTGTCTCCGAGGGTGGCGGCGAGCGTGATCTCCGGCATGTGCCTGGAGGTATCCGCGATCCGTTCTTTTAGGCTTAGGACGACATACTAGGCTCGCCATCTAATGATATAAAGCGAGGAATCCAGGAACACTACGTGAGAATTTCTGATGAAGATAGAATCTTTCCGCACCCTGGACGCGGTCCTTCGAGGCGGTAGTTTCGCGGCGGGCGCGGCCTATATGAATTTGTCCCCAAGCGCAGTCAGCTTGCAGATGAAGCAACTGGAGGAATACTTCGGTCAGCCTTTATTTGATCGTTCGGCGCTACAGGTGCGTCCGAATGCCTTTGCGGGGGAAATCAATACTGTCTTGCAAGACACCCTGGCCAAAATGGATGAGCTGCGCCGACGCAGTTCGCCCGCCGTCGCCGGACAGATTCGCCTGGGCACCATTGAGCCCTTGCAGGTGACCCTCATCCCGCCGCTCTTACGCCACGCGCGCACGCACTTTCCGGCGCTTGATGTCCGACTGATTCGCGGGCGTGTCTCGGATCTGATTCTCAAGCTCAAGAGTGGCGAAATAGATGCGGCCATCATCGTTCAACCGGAGTCCGGCGGCTCCAGCCGATTGTCGTGGACGCCGCTATTCCAGGAACGCCTGGTGCTGATCGCGCCTCCGGAATCGCGCGAGCAAACCGTGGCGGAGCTGTTTTGCCAACATGAATGGATTCGATTCGACAAGAGCACCGTAGGCGGCCGAATCGCTGCGCGCTATGTAGCTGAACACGCCCCGCATGCGCGTTGCCGGATTGACCTGCAATCGCTGGCGGCGCTTACCGCGTTGGTATCGGAGGGGTTGGGCGTATCGATATTGCCCGAGCCCGGGCCGAATCTTTATAACGTGCACCCCGTGCGCATCTTGTCCCTGGGCAGCGACGGCCCTTATCGACAAGTCTCTTTCGTGTGCCGTCTGACGGACCAGGAAAACCGCCTGGTGCTGGCCTTACTGGACAGTGCGCAGCGCGCTCATGCGGCCACGGTGGTGACTCACGCAGAGCGTCAGGCCTCGGTACTTCCCCTAGT
Source organism: Achromobacter deleyi (assembly GCA_040391965.1). GTDB lineage: Bacteria > Pseudomonadota > Gammaproteobacteria > Burkholderiales > Burkholderiaceae_B > Achromobacter > Achromobacter deleyi_B. The sequence continues at coordinate 11,193 of JBEBWV010000076.1, forward strand.
AGGCGGCTATTAACATATACGATTATCGTATTTTCAACGCGAGGGTCTTGTACGCCCTCGCACGACGGCTAAGGCTTCACGAGCTGGCAATAAATGAACGTTCTACGGATCGCACCATTCTTATGCCTACATCTGTTTCCCGAGCATTGTTGAAAAAAGATTCCCCCGCCCCGCTTCAGTCAGAACCCAACCTGACGGATCGCGTCGCCGAAATGCTGATCGACGAGATTACCAGCGGCGAGTACCAAGTTGGCGAAGTACTTCCTCCTGAGCAAACTATCGCGGCACGCCTGGGCGTGTCACGCACGGTTTTACGAGAAGCCGTCTCCCGACTCAAGGGCGACGGCATTGTGCAAAGCAAACAAGGCCGTGGCTTGACCGTCATGTTGACCGCCCGGCCTTCCGTATTGCGCATACAAGCGGCTGATGTTGGCGATGACGAGCAAGTGCTTCGTATCGTCGAGTTGCGTCGTGGCTTTGAGATTGAAGCCGCACCCTTGGCCGCGCAACGCCGTAGCAAAGATGACCTGACTGCCATGCGCCACGCGTTAGCCGCCATGGCAGACGCCATTGCCTCCGGCAATGTGGCGGCCGGCGTCGACGCCGATATGGAATTCCATCGCTGCGTGGCGCGTGCCACCCGCAATGAGCACTATCTGAATTTCTTCGATTTCCTGGCAGTACTCCTCAAGAAAAATCTGCGGGTCTCACGCTCTCGCTCTGCCAAGGTCGAAGGACGCGGTGCCCAAGCGCAGAAGGAGCACGAGATGCTGTTCTCCGCCATCGAGAAAGGCGATGTCGAACTCGCTCGGCAATACGCACGCAGCCACGTGGAAAACACAGAGCGCAGATTACGTACGGCAAACGCAACAGACACGCAGTAAGCATTTCGGCGCACACAATCACCGAGGGGCAGCGATGAGTCAAAAGACAATAAACGAGTTGGTGCGGGCAGACGAGGGGCTGGTGAGCCGGTCCATCTTTGTCGATGATGAGATCTTCAAGCAAGAGTTGTCGAATATTTTCTCGCGCGCCTGGCTCCTTGTTGGCCATGAGAGTCTGGTACCCAAGCCGGACGACTATTTCGTGTCGCGAATGGGCACAGAATCTGTCATTTTGACTCGGGATCGTCAGGGCCAGATTCAGGTCATGCTCAATAGCTGTGCTCATCGTGGGATGAAGCTCTGTCGGTACGATCACGGAAACAATCGAACGTTCACCTGTCCGTACCACGGCTGGAGCTTCTCGACGGACGGCAAACTGGTCGACCGCCCTGGTGAACTGGTCGGCGTACCGGGCCACGCAACGCACTACAAAGGCGAACTCGACAAAAAGCAATGGGGCCTGAAGACTGTGGCTCAAGTCATGAATTACAAGGGCTCGATATGGGCTACCTGGGATGCGGACGCGCCGCCCTTCCTGGACTATATCGGCAACATGCGCTTGTATCTTGATGCGGCGCTTGATCACCGCGACGGTAGCGAAGGTGGCTCGGAGGTGATCGGCGGCGTTCAGAAATGGCGTGTGAAATGCAATTGGAAATTTGCGCCCGAGAATTTCATCGGAGATCTTTACCACGACATCAGCCACCGCTCCGTAGATATCGTGGGCATTGGCCCCGGCGGCGGAAAGGGTCGGCGCGATGCCTCTGTGTCGCGCTCGGCAATCTGCTTTCCTGAACTGGGCCATGGTTTGCTGGGTCGCTTGCCTTACTACGAAGAAGGCCCCTACAAGCCGCTTTACAGCCGCTATCCAGAGGTCGACGCCTATTACAAGGAAGTTCACGAAAAACGCGACCGCATATTAGGGAACGCGATGCGTGTACAGACCAGTGTGGGTACGATCTTCCCGAACATGTCCTTTCACGGACGCCAACCCCGCACACTCGCCGTGTTCCATCCCATTAGTCCGACAGAAATGGAAATGTGGCGGATGTACTTGGTAGATAAGGACGCCCCCGACGCCGTCAAGGAAGCCGCACGCCACTATTTTCTTCGCTATTCAGGTCCAGGTGGCATGACCGAATCCGACGACATGGAAAACTGGACCGGTGCCACAGAGGCCAGCTTGGGCACGATGTCACGCGAGCTGTACTTCAATTACCAAATGGGCGTGGGCCACATCCAACCGGTGCCGGAGATTCCGGGTTGCGCGGTGAATGGCGAGTACACCGAGGAAAATGCGCGCATTTATTACCGTCGCTGGGCGCAATTCATGAACGGTATGTCATGGAATGAATTGATGCCACAGGTCGCGCAGCCCGAGGAGCAATCGTCATGAATGCGACCGCCGAAGTGCAAGACCTTGGGGCATCCGCCGCAGGGCTCGACGATATGTCTTTGTGGTGGCAAGTGCAGCGTTTTCTGCACTATGAAGCAGACCTGCTTGATCATCGTGAGTTCGACCCCTGGCTGGCTGTGCTGGACGAAGACATCCAATACCGCATGCCATTGGTACGCAATGTGCGGCGCGACGCTGGGGCGCAGGAGTACTCGGGCAAGCACGATGCGGCCTGGTTTGACGAGGGTATTGATACGCTGCGCCAACGCGTGGCGCAGATCAAAACAGGTATTCACTGGGCTGAAGAGCCTGCGTCGCGCGTTTCTCGCCTGGTTACCAACATACGCGTCATGAGCATCGAGCCCGATGCGACAGGCGGCGAGCGCGTAACGGTGCGGTCGCGGTTCCTGATCTACCAGAATCGCCTGCAATCCGAGGTGAACCTCTTTGTGGGCAAGCGTAACGACATTCTGCGCCGTCGAGACGGCCAGTGGAAGATTCTGTCACGCGAGATTCATCTGGACCAGAACGTCCTTTTGGCGAAGGCGCTCACTATCTTCTTTTAATACCGCACGCGCCCCTAGTGGCGCACCCTCCCAACGTTTGATTGTTTTCTCACTCAGGGCTCGTTCGCTGATAGGGCGAGGCACGCCCGTACCTGGAGCAGCAGCATGCATAGACGTACTGTATTGAAAGTCCTGGCCGGGGCCAGCGCGTTAGCAGCAAGCGGTGCTTCCTTTGGCGAAAGCGCACCCTTTCCGACCAAACCAATTCGCCTCATCGTGCCCTACCCGCCCGGCGGTGTCACCGATGTCGCGGGACGTTTGGTGGGTGAGATTCTGACGAAGAAATTTGGCCAACCCGTTGTCGTAGAGAATCGCCCCGGGGCAAATGGAATGATTGGCAGCCAGCACGTCGCGGCCGCCGCGCCGGACGGCTACACGCTCTTGCTCAATGGGCTAGGCGGTATGGTGCTACCCATGGCGACCGTGACCAGTCTCCCGTTGGACATCCCTCGCGCCTTTGTCCCAATTGCTCAGGTCGCCGAATTCATCAATGTGCTCGTAGTACGTGCCGACTCGCCCATCAAAAGTGTCAACGACCTGATTGCGGCCGCCAAGCGCAAAGGCAATGACGGGCTCAGCTACGGGTCCAACGGAATTGGCTCCTCGGTTCATATGACGACAGCGTTCTTTGCCCAGCGTACGGGAACAAGCTTGCTCCATGTTCCCTACAAGGGCAGCGGCGAAATGCTGATTGACGTGATCAATGGCAACCTGGACTTCAGCTTCAGCAATCTGCCGCCTGTGATCGGGCTTATCAAGAAAGGCACACTGCGCCCCATCGCCGTGACCAGCGCCTATCGCAGCAATCAGATGCCAGACGTGCCGACCATGGCTGAACAAGGGATCAGCGACTTCGATGTAACCAGTTGGTTGGGGGTGTATGGGCCGGCCGGCATGGCACCTGCATTGGTGACTCGCTTAAGTGATGCGGTCACAGACGGCGTAAAGCAGCCGCAAGCGATGCAGACCCTGGTGAGCGCTGGCTTCGAACCCAAACCCGCCAACGCGCAAGTGTTTGCGCAGTTAAACAAAGCGGAACTGGATCGCTGGATTAAGGTTGCGAGCCAAGCGAACGTATCCCTGAAATTCGGAGCATAAATCGCGATGCACCCGTCAGCTCAACTCCCCACCGAAGTTCACACGGCGATTGTCGGTGCCGGACACGCCGGGGTGGAATGCGCATGGGCTTTGCGCGCTGCCGGACTGGAAGAGGCAATTGCCCTGTTCGGTGCCGAAAGCCATCATCCCTATGAGCGCCCGCCCTTATCAAAGGCTTTACTGACCGGCACCACCAGTGCGGATCGCATCATGCTGCGAGCGCCCAGCGCCTATGAAAAGCTGCACGTGCAATTCAGCGCTGGCGACCCGGTCGTGGCTATTGACGCCGCCTCCCACATGCTGCACACGCAGTCGGGTGCGCGCGTGCACTATCAACACTGCGTACTGGCGACAGGTGCCACCGCGCGCGCATTGCCCGAGGTGAGCGGCAAGCACGTATTTGCCGTGCGAAACCTTGCAGACGCCCAAGCCCTTCGAGAAGCCTTACGCCCTGGAATCCGTCTGTTGGTCATTGGCGCGGGCTATCTCGGCCTGGAGGCAGCCTGCTCCGCCAGCAAACTCGGCGCGCGCGTCGTCGTTCTGGAGCAAGGTGGCACCGTGATGTCCGGTAAAGTCTCCGAGCACACGGCGACGCAGATCAGCGCCCTGCATCAAGGCGCGGGCATCACGTTGCTACACGGCATTCGTATCGCACGCTGGGAGCAGTCACCAACCGGTTGGTGCGCCCATATGGCCGACGGAAGCACCCATGAGGCCGACTTGGTACTGGTGTCGATCGGCGCCATTCCAGACACCGGCTTGGCGGAAGCGGCTGGTTTGCTATGCCGGGATGGCGTGGTGGTAGATGACACTTGCCGCAGCTCGGCACCGGACATCTATGCCATTGGCGATTGCGCCAGTGCTTTCCGCCCGGAACTGCAGCGCCACGCGCGCATTGAAAGCGTCCAGAATGCGCTGTCACAAGCGCGCATTGCTGCGGCCGCCATCGTTGGAAAAACGCCTGTAGCCGCACGCCCACCCACCTTCTGGTCAGAGCAGCATGGTCACCGCCTGCAGATGGCAGGCTTGATCCACCCTGACTTCCCCAGCCGCGACCAGCTCTTCCCTACAGCCAAAGGCTGGCTGATTGAGCGCTATCAGCAAGGCAAGCTCGCTGGTATTGAAGCGGTCGACAGCCCGGTCGAATTCATGAAAGGCGTGGCGCGTATCGGTAACGCCGAGCCCACGACGTGAACATATCCATAACGAATGGGAGAACCTGCTATGCGCTCAGCCGTATTTACCTTGCCAAACGGTACCGAACAAACGTTGGAGGTGCCCGATGACTGGTCCCTGATGGAAGCCGCAAGGCGTGACGGTCTAGAAGGGATTGTGGCCGAATGCGGAGGCGGTGCCATTTGCGGCACCTGTCACGTGTTAGTGGAAGCGCAGTGGTTCGCGCGGCTGGAGCCTGCCGGAGCGTCCGAAGAGGCGCTCCTGGAAATCGTTCCTGAACGTGCGCCCACCAGTCGTCTGTCATGCCAGGTCATCATGGCGCCTGAGTTGGACGGCATTTGCGTGAGTGTTCCTAGCGAACAACTCGCCTTCTAAACGCACGCGTCAGTCCTTTCATCCAGGAACGCCACCATGGCCGATAACAAAACCTTGAATCTCGTTGATTTGCAGCCCGGCATGCGTGTGCGCATGAGCGGTGGCGCGATTGCCGAGATTGTCGAAAACCCCCAAGACGGTTTCTGGCTGATAGTGCGGTATCTCAGCCACCCCACGGAACCCGCTCTGGTCCTTGACGGTGAGCAACAAGTATTTGCCACCGACGTTGAATCGCTCGAACCCTAACCCCTCTGGAGTTGTCATGAGTCAAAAGCCGAAAGTCATCGTCTGCGCCACACTGCCCGCTGATTTGCGCCAGAAAGTTGCCGCGCAGTGCGAGATTATCGATGTGCCCATAGGCCAGCTTCCGGCAGAAGTCGTGCCAGCTGACGTCCGCGCGCAGATCACTGGCATGGTGTGCACCATGCGCACCCGGGTCGACGCCACATTGCTGGCCGCCCTGCCTAATCTGAAGGTCAGCTCAAACTTCGCGGTTGGATTCGATAACGTCGACCTTGACGCTGCCAATCAACGCAAAGTTCTGATCTGCAATACTCCGGGCGTGCTCGACGGGGCAGTCGCTGACGTCACCATCGGCTTAATGCTTTGCCTGGCGCGTAACCTGGTGGCAGGCGATGCGTTTGTACGCAGCGGCAATTGGACCAAAGGTGCTTTTCCACTCACTCACGATATTCGTGGCAAGACGCTGGGCCTGTTGGGCATGGGACGAATCGGTCGGGTGGTGGCACGTACCGCGCAGGCGTTTGATATGACGGTGCTCTATCACAATCGGCGTCGGGACCCCGAGGCAGAGTCGGCAGGACTGGCTTCCTTTGTCGAGCGCGATACCTTGTTTCAAGAGTCGGATGTCGTGAGCGTGCATATTCCCCTGTCGGCGGAAACACGCCACTCCGTCGGTGCGCGCGAGCTCGGTCTGATGAAATCCAGCGCGTATCTCATCAACACGGCCCGAGGTCCGGTCATTGACGAAGCGGCGCTCATTGAAGCCCTACGCACCGGTGTTATCGCGGGCGCTGGTCTGGACGTCATGGAACAAGAACCTCTGCCTGCGACCAGCCCCTTGTGCACCTTACCCAATGTGATATTGCAAGCTCACGTTGGCAGCGCCACGCATGAAACGCGCCGAGCGATGATCGATCTGGCCGTCGACAACATGCTGGCGGCATTGGCCGGCAAGAAGCCCGAAGCCATGGTCAATCCCGCCGTCTGGGAAGCCAATCATTAAGCCTGGGTGAATGCTTGTGTAAGCCCTGCATGCTCCCGTCCCCACCCTGAGATGTCGATCTTCGGGTGGGGGAAGTTCAAGCAGCGATAACGACGAACGAGGCCACGCTCACGCCGCGGCCTTACCGCCGTAGTCCACGATAATGCCCGCTTGCTTGGCCACGTCGCCCCAACGCTTCAGCTCAGCCGCAGAAAATGCCTGAAACTCAGCGGCATTACGAAGTTTCGGTTCGAAACCGGCGCCGATGATCCGCGCCTGGTAAGCGGGCGCCGATAAGCCAGCGACAATGTCGGCAGACAACTGAGCAATGATCGCCGGGTCCACCTTGGACGGGGCATACATACCTAGCCAACTCGTCACATCAAAGTCTGCCATGCCCTGCTCTTGCATTGTGGGCACATCTGGCAACTGGCGCGCACGATAGGCACTAGTCACCGCCAAGGCCTTAAGGCGCTTACCTTCGATCATTGCCAAGGTGGGCGGCAGATTCATGAAACAGAGATCCAGATCCCCACTTGAGGTGCCCACCAAGGCATCGGAAGCCCCCTTGTACGGCACGTGGTCCATCTTCAATCCGGTACGCATTGCAAACAACTCGGCCGTCATCTGGGAAGAACTCCCGATGCCATTGCTGCCATACAACGGTGTGCGCGGTTGTGATTGCAGGTACTTAAGCAGCTCAGGTACGGAATTGGCCGGATGGTCCACGCGCACCACCAACGCATTCACGAACTCAGCAACCTGCGCGATAGGCAACAACGCGTGCGGAATATCCAGGGGAAGCCCGCGCAAAGTGACGGGTGGCAACACGTTGTGCCCTAGGCCTCCTGTCGTCAGCGTGTAGCCGTCGGGCTTAGCGGCAGCCGCGGCCTGCATGCCGATTACGCCGCCCGCCCCCGCCCGATTCTCAATGACGACGCTCTGCCCATACTTACCATGCAACAAGTCGCCGACCAGGCGGCCTGCCAAATCGGTTGCACTGCCTGGCGTGGAAGAGACGATGATTTTTATCACTCGCGAAGGATATGCCCCTTCCTGCGCCCAACTTTTGCCTGCAAACCCCAGAACTGCGGACGATCCCATCAGCTTCAAAGCGCTACGACGTTGCACGGTTTTTTCCCCTTGGGTTAGATCACTGGCTGCTCCAACTTCACAATTTTCAACTTTGTACGATAAACATATTTATGTTGAAAATTACTTGGATTGACCCGGGAAAAAAATCGAGGCTAACCCTTAGTGGCTCCAATAGAAAATGGCCACTGTCATGCACGCAATAACCCGGCGCAATGCCGTTTTTTTTGGCCGCGGCAAACCAGTTAGGTCTTGCCGTCTGAGATAATGCGCCAGGCTCGGCGGCCAACAATGATCCACGGCCCGCTGGCAGTGCCAGGCACTCCCGAATGCGGAATGTAATTTTCACTTTTTTCCGAGACCTGGATTAGATCCAAAAGTTATCGAAAGCGTTGACTGTTGCAGTGCTGCTCCCCAGGGGGGGCTCTCGATTACGATCTGTTTTACACAACGAGGAAAAATGAAAGTAAGAGCAGTATGCGTCGCGTTGCTAGGCGTTGTGGTGCTGACGCCAACATCACTATCCTTCGCGCAAAATATCAATGGGAAGAATCTCTTTACTCAAAGATGTGCCATGTGCCACGGAGCAGATATCAAAGGGACAGGGCCGTTGGCCAAGAAGAGCAATCCGCCTACACCTGATCTCACAAGCGCCGCTTTCAAAAAACGACTCAACGACTATCCGGGTGTGATTGTTTCATCCGTCATACTTCGTCCAAATGGAGACTTGATTCCAAGAACGCTGCGAGAGAATGGTGTGAGGGTGGCGCCACATTCTTGGACTGTTCAGGATTTTCGCGATTTGGATAAATACATGAGTGGTGTAATTTCAAGCAGCCGATGATTTTGAGGCAAGACGGAGATACTGAAGTTAGCGGCGACGTCGCGATGTCGATTCCACTCCCACTCGCGCGTCACGCGCGAGCACCAGATTCGTTATCCGGTTCGCAATGTCTTCAAATGAAGGATCGTCTTGCGGTACATAGAGCCATTTCCCTAGTACCGCATGCGGATGCAACGACGGCATTTCTTCGATAAGGACGGCGTGGTGCTCGTGCGATGTGCAAACCAGCAATCCATTCCATGGCTCGCCCCGATCGGCGACAACCAAGCGCAGCATCCCATCTACATACGCCGCCTCGCAGCCAAACATCTTTGTGCGTATGTAGCCTGAGTCGTGCTCAAATTTATCGAAAATCCAGACGAGCGAATTGCTGTGGCGTACGCCCTTGCTAATCTCGAACATGGATGCTGTGACGCTATAAGTGAATGTGATGCTTGCTTGAGCCCAGACTATAAATCCAAACTCAATGACATTCGACAGTAGCGCGCAAAACGCCAGCCGGCAACGGTGCCAGGGCCTGCCTAATGTGGGTCGGCAGGATTAGGCCCAGGCCGCTGTTCGTAAAAGCCTTGAGGTTAGCGAGCACCATGTCCTCTGGATCATCGCGGGCACTGAGGGTGCCATAGCGGCAGCAACTAACAAGCGGCGCTGCGCTGGCACAACAGGCCCCATCGCTTGACCATCAAGACTGACCGTTGGGTGCTCAGTGCAGCGCTGTTCGACAGCGCTGCACACTAGCTTGAAACGCCGACGCCGCGCGTCCCAGCGTGGCAATTTACGTGTGCAAATACCTCAAACCAGCTACGGCTGCGGCTGTGGTTGTGGAAAAAGCCATTGGCCATTTAGGACTTCTTCGTTTGGCTGGTATAGCCTGACCGTATAGTTCCAACCCGGCATAGTCGGCAGACAATTGGGGATCTTTCCGTCGCAACCACCGAACTGGATGACAATCGAACCATCATCATTCTTTCCGGCGGTGAGGTTATTCAATGAATAGGCGTCATACGGATTTTTCTCAAAGTAACCGTCTACGTTGTAAACGCTGACAGACCAGAAGCTCTTGACCGGAACAGACGCCACCTTGAGCCGATAAACGGTTTTCCCATCGTTCTTCGGCACCGCGCCGTTTAGATAGGTGGCGTCCTTGCTTGGATTTCCGCCCCAGCCTGCTGCAGTGCCGAGCAAATGTTGGATCGGATCGACCTTGTCCTTCGCGCCAAAAGCCTGGTTGTAATTGGGCATTGTCGATGCGAGAACCAACAGAGCATCACGCATTTTTTTCTGGCTGGCCTGATCCCACGTCGGCACGACGAATTTCCCTTCCTGGGCTTGGCTGACCTTGATGGCATCCTGGAGGACATGCACCTGCGCCAGATCTTGCGGATCCGAGGGATCGACGAGCGTGCGGATGGCGACAAACACATAGCGAGTGCCAATATCCTCTTTTTTCAACGTATGGGTGCCTGCGCCGTAGAAAACGGCGGGCACGTAGTGGTCTTCGTCGACGACTAGCGTAGACATGAACCGCTTGCCGGCATCTGGCAACGTGATGGTGACCGGACCACCGTCGAGATCGAACACGGCTTGCGAGTAAAGCGTGTCTCGATTCATTCGGATGACATTCTGCCGGTCGATGGCAGTCGGCTCGCGGCTATGGACAAACCGTCCAAGACCGCCATCCGCCACCATCTTTCCCATGTAGAGATCGGACTCGGCGCGGGCGAAATTATCGACGCCCACTAGCGTCGCCGCATCGGTGGAGGACTGCGCGTTGGCGCTGCCAAAAGTTGCTAGCGCCAGCGCGACGATGCAGGACAAGCTTGAGTACGACATTTATGCCTCTTGGTCATGTGAAAATTCTTCTCCATTCCACAGCGCCAGAATTTCCTTATCCATGAACCGTTGGCTATCCCATTCGCGGGACATGGCGTTACATGCGCCGATTGCACAAAGAACGCCATGAAGGAGGCTTGCCAGTTTTCCTGACAAGGAAATCCTGGGTGTGGAATCACCGGCGAATTTACACTGAGGCCCCCGGCAAAAAGCGCAAGAATTGTGGTGTCGAGATGAATCGACATCAATAATGAGACATAGCGTCTAGCCAATGTCATTTCCGAACGAATCGAACACGGCGAGTTCCTGATGTTCGTCGTCGTTGAATCTGAAGATCCAATAATTACTCACAACACGTTCGAGAATTACCGAGTCACGAGGGCGGAATGCAGGCCACCTCACGTCTGTCGAAAACGCTGTGCGCCGCTATGTCTCATTATTGATGTCGATTCATCTCGACACCACATTTCTTGCGCTTTTTGCTGGGGGCCTCGGTGTATATTCGCCGACGATTTCACACACAGAGCGCCTTGAAGAGATCAAAGATCCGGGGTGGGTGTCCGGCCATTTTACTGACGGGAAAGTTCGTATATGCGTTCAAAAATAAGTAACACGGCAGCCGTCGTTTCTCTTTTTATCATCGGCATAACCAGCGTGGTGTCATACGCCGCAGACAATGCCGCAAGCCCCACGATCACAGACCCGCACTTCCAGCTGGCGCCTGGCTACATCCCTAAAGAAAACCTGCCTAATAGCCTCGACTTGCTTGGGCCACCTCCCGCCGCGACCACTGCAGCATTCGCTCGTGACGAAGAGGCGAGGACGTTAACGATTCCTTTGCGCGGTTCCGCGCGCGCAGCGCTGGCTCGCGTGGACGCCGACCTGAACTTTCCACAAGCGGCCAAGAATTTTTCGTGCGCAATGGGCTTCGATATCACCGAAGCGCAAACACCCCATCTGTATCAATTGATGCAGAGAGTCCTCACCGATGCCGGACTGTCAACCTACGGCGTCAAGAACACCTATAACCGTACTCGCCCGTTCGTCGTCCACAACGAAGGGACATGTTTCCCTGAGCAAGAGTCCTTGCTGCGTACTGATGGCTCATACCCTTCGGGTCATACTGCGGCAGGCTGGGCCTGGGCGCTAATCTTGGCTGAAATCAATCCTGATCGGGCGAACAGACTATTCAAGCGCGGCCTGGATTTCGGACAGAGCAGAGTCATCTGCAACGCACATTGGCAAAGTGATGTGGATGCAGGCCGCACTATGGGCGCCGCAACCGTCGCCACATTGCAAAACTACGCGGAATTTCGTGCCGACCTGAAAGCAGCGCGTGAAGAAGTGCTTGCAGCGAAGGCACAGCAAGCGGCGCCAGGCACGAACTGCGCCGCAGAAGAAGCAGCTCTTTCCATGCAGTGAGAAAGCTACCAGCCCGCTCACGGATTTCAAAGACGCCGCTTCATCGAGATGCAATGAAAGTTTTCGCCGCCCCGCTGATTCTACTGAGCACCTTGCTTGGGCCATATAACATGGCCTCGGCGACCAGCTTGCTACCGATCAGCCCCCTTCTGAAGAATGAATCCGGTAATTCCGACGCGTGGCGCGTCAGCGCAAGCCCCTATATCTGGGCATCTGGAATCAAGGGGGAAGTTGGACAGTTTGGGCAGCAGCCGACCAGACTTGACTCAAGCTTCAGCGACATCTTCAACGATGTCGATCTGGCCTTCATGGGAGCCGTTGAGGCACGGTATAAGCGATTTAGCCTGTTGGGGGATGTGTTGTATGGAAAACTCTCCGCCGGTGGCAATACCCAACACGGCATACTCAGCCGAAGCGTTGATATTACTTCCAAGTCTTTCTCTGGATTTTTTGGCGCAGGCTACAGCGTGCTTGAAAACGACAGGGGCCACCTCGACGTCATCGGTGGCGGACGGCTCTGGTATGCAAGCACGAGAATCGCCCTAAAAGGCGGGCTGATCGGCGGCAAAAGTCGAACTGACAGCGCATCGTGGGTCGATGCCGTTGCCGGTCTGCGCGGGCAATACGCGTTGAGCGATCACTGGTATCTGACAGGCTGGGGCGTCATTGGCGCAGGAGAGGCCAAGCTCGACTGGGACGCAACGGCAGCGCTTGGCTATCAGTTCAAGTCCAATCTGTCTGCCGTGCTCGGCTATCGGGCACTCGGCGTCAATTTCAATCGAAATGGCTTTGTTTACAACGTCATTCAGCAAGGGCCAATGGTGGGGCTTGCCTACAAGTTCTGATGGGCCATGGCGCTTACGCCACCCGCAGCACATGACTGCGCGCGGCAAAATGGCTCGACAGAGAATTGTTGCTGTCGATTGGCGGCGAGACGTTGTGGCCTCGGCCCCATTCACTGGCGTCGTCGGGCGCCACGCCAAAGCGCGCCATGAACGCCTTGCGAAAACGTCGCATATCTCGAAAGCCCACATCAGCTGCGACCTGACTTACAGCACGGGTTGAATTCCGTGGGTCCATGATGCGGGCATAGGCCGCGTCAAGGCGCCTGCTCTTGACCATATGGGTGACTCCGCCCAGGTCAGAAAAGACCCGATATAAATGAGCCCGCGAAACTCTGAATCGTTGCACGAGCAGATCCGGGCCCAGCTCGGGGTCCGCGAGGTGACGATCAATATAGGCAACGGCACGCGCGCGCAACGCCTGACCCAGCACGGATTTCGGCTCGTCCTGGATGGGCGCCGCGTTCGACAGACCCGCTGAGAGAAGGGTCGCAAGAGCCTCTTGCACCGCGACGTCTTCGCTTGGAGACAATTGTCCCGAAACCGCGTGAAAGCCGCATAGATAGTCCACCAGCAAACGAGTCACCGGCTGCCCGGCCTTGAGCACAAATCCATGAATATCGCGTGCACCCAACAGTTTATCGATGCCGACCCGTGGAATGGTCGTGGCCAATCGTTCACCGGCGTCCACCTTGCATTCATAAGGCCGGGCAAGGTCGATGATGCATATCTCGCCCGGGGCAGCCACGGTGTCGCGGTCGTCAAAGTCACCGTAAATGGAACCTGCAACCAGCACATGAACCAAATAGTGGTCAAGCCCACTGCGAGCAATAGTGGCTTTGTCCCGCTTGTAGTGCTGCGCGTTAAAGGTGGTGGAACCTAGCGTCAATCCGCCAACATGGCGAAGTCGCATGGTTCCCTCTAGCGTCGCCGCCTGGTCCGTCGAAGCGAGCGTCGTATCGCAGAACGGACGCGTGACATCACGCCAGTACTCGTTACGCAGCGAATGTTCTATTGCGTCGGTGGAAATGAACGTTTCTGAGCAGATCATATTGACGTCTTACCTTAAGTCGCAAATCCTATAGTGCGGCGCGGAAGGATCAGCCTATTTGTCAAGAATAGAACCTCCTAGGGTAACTGAGGTGGTTCACAGGTTGATTGGCGCGAGGCCGACCACGTCTTCGTGTCCTTTCCAATCTGTTGGGCCAACGCCGCGATTACGCGTTGCTGCGCTTGCACGAGCGCGGGATAACCAGCGCCCGTTGGTTCTTCAAAACGTCCTTGGCAAACCAGTCTGGCACCGCCCGTTTCCCGTGCATCCCCCAGGGTCCAACCAGCCGCAAGCTGCACCCGCTTCCCCGGCCATGCGTCAAGGCGATGAATTTTCAGTTTTACCCTAATCACTTGCGTATCGCTCGGCCAGGACAAGCCAGAAACGTCTTGGGTGCCCAAAAGGTCGACCAATTCTGCCGACAGCGCATTGCGTATCTCCTCGTCCAATGGCCCTAGCCACCGCTCGTCGTCCAGAACCGAGAGCATGCCATTGTCATCTTGTCTCACAACGAGTTGGGGCTGATTCAAATACTCAGGCAAGCTGACTGGCAGCACGTCGAGCACGAATCGACTGGGTACGCCCTGAGACTGGACGTTGCTCTTGGGGTTTAACAACGTGTAATGGCGCACGGGAGCAGATGAGGTGCAGGCGACCATCCCAAGAATCAGGACGAGCAAGCTGATGCGGATAGGTCGGATCATTTTTTGGGAGTCTCTATAGTGCTGGCTAGCGGCTCTGCGGAAGCCTCGACGGTGGCGTTCTTGGGGCGACCTCGCACCATTGCTTCCGGGTATCGGCTCAAAAGGTCAGTTAATGTGCGTACTGAACGAGCTGCGCGCTGAACCTCCTGGAGGGTTTGGCCCAGGCTCTGTCGCAACGTTGCATCTTCGGCGAGCATTCCGTGCGCCGCACCGATCGTTTTCTGCGCCTGACGAAGCGTCTGCGTAGTTTGTGGCAGAACTTGTCTGTCCACCTGCACCAGCACCTTATTCAGGTTGACAAAGGACGAGTCCAGATTGCGCCCAATACTGTCCAACGGCATCTTGTCGATCTTGCCAACTATGCTCGCGAACCGTTCTTGCAATTGATCGAAGCCACCATTGACGGTCGGCAGCATTAGCGGACGACGTAGAGGATCAAAGGCTACCTTGGGTGTATTCGGTATGAAGTCCAGGGCGATGTAGAGTTGGCCAGTCAGTAAGTTTCCTGTCCTTGCTTGGGCCCTCAGACCGTGGGCCACCATTTCTTGCAGCATTTGTATCGCCCGTTCTTCCTCACTTGCGTCGGATGTTGGTAGTTTTTCCATAATTTCACCCAGCCGCTGCGGAAAAACGATGATGCCAACCATCGATTGAAATCGACGTCTGACGGGATCGTAATCTGGCTTGATAGATATGACTCGTCCGATATCTATGCCATCGAACTGCACTGCCGCACCAAGGTTCAGTCCTCGCAAAGATTGTTCGAAGACCAAATAGGCCGTTTGGGACGGCCCGTCAGGCGGAGCCAGAGCTGCCTGCTGATCCTTGGCCAATTCGTACGTTGTATTCTCTGCCGCTGGCTCGCCCGTCACTCCCGGGGACATTCCGAAGGAAACTCCTCCAGCCAGAATGGTCGCGACTGATTGCGTCTGCAGTTTGAATCCGTCCGCTCCTAGCGAAACGTCAACACCGCTCGCATTCCAGAAGCGTGTTGCCGTGGTGACAAAACGGTCGTACGGCGCGTTGACGAAGAGCTGTAGGGCGACCGCCCTACCGTCCTCGCCCAGCTGGTAAGACGCAACACGCCCTACTTGAATGCGACGGTAATAGACAGGTGATCCGACGTCCAACGAGCCGAGATCTTCGGTATGCAAAACGAAAGTCCGGCCAGGCGTGTCGCCAATGATGGTGGGAGGCGTTTCCAAACCCGTGAATTCCTTGGCGGATTCCGTCGATTGACCCCGATCTACGCCGATATACGCCCCCGAAAGCAGAGTATCGATTCCAGAAACACCATCAATACCAATACGCGGACGTACCACCCAAAACCGCGAATCCTCGCGCGCCAAGCTCGCCGCATCTTTATCCAACGCCACCGTGGCAAGCACACTCGAACCATCTTCATCAAGGCCTATTTCAGTCACTGTGCCTACGGTTACGTCCTTGTACTTCACAAGAGTCTTGCCCTCTTCCAAACCGATGGCAGTACGAAACCTGATCGTAATCAGGGGGCCCTTCGTCATCCAGGTTTGCACCAGCATAGAGAGGCCGATCAAGACTGCAATAAGGGGCACCAGCCAGACGAGCGATATCCGCCATTGCCGACGCGTTATCACCGTAGGAGCTACAGATCCATGGAGCTCCGTAGAAGAGTCATTCATTCATCATCACCATTGATTTCACCGTCCCAAATATGTCTGG
>JBEBWV010000077.1:0-27228 GCA_040391965.1 Achromobacter deleyi
TCGTCAGCCGGATAGGTATATTCCATGCTGGCTTTCTTGAACATCTGCAACACACACGGTTGCGCGAGTTTGAAAAGATCCAGATGGGTGTAGTCAACGCCGGGCTTGGCGCCCGCATTGATCAAGCCCTGCTCGATGCTGAAGCTGACGGCGTGCAACTCATCGCCAAGATCTCCTGCTGCCATGAGATCTTTATGCTGAATAAGGGGCTCGGCGATAGCTACCGGCTTTTCTTTCGTTGCCATGTCTTAATGTATCCAAATCGGTGATGTACCCGAGCATCATACCCAAAGCAGGCTGTTCTCGCCGCCAACTACCGTTATATAGGCGATGTTGGGCACGTTTGCCTGAATCCGAGTACAACTTGCCTGATGCGGCGCGCCACTGTGGCGACGCGCCCTCCCGATCTCCAGGAGCATTCTGTTGTTCTTACAAGCAAAAATTTCCCAAAAACTGCTGAAATGGGTCTGGGTCACCGTACTCCTGCCCCTTGTCACTGCGAATCTCAAGCGGCTGTCGAAATTGGGGCTGGATCAATTCGAAAAAATCGTCGCGCGCTCTCGGGAGCGCAAACGCGAAGCAGAAGACAAGGCGGCCACCGCGCGCAAAGCGGCGAGCCAAGTGGCCGTAGACCCGCTGGAAGCCGCTTACCAACGCGGACGCGCAGACGCGTATGCGGAAACAGCTGAGACCTACGCAAAAGACCGAGAGGCTTTGCAAGCCGCCATCGAAAACCTGCGGGCGGAGCTCTCCGAAAAAGGTCAGGCAGCCCTGGAAACCATTCCTGACCAGGCACGCCCGCTGCTCGCACCGCCTTCAGAGCGTTCGAAAGACAAATAAAGAACCAGGCTCATGAGGGGCCTGGTTTTTGCTGCAGCCTGCAAGTATCTGCACCGCGCTTGGCCCCTCCCTGTTTTGGATAGGGTTATGCTTGCCGGCAACTGCTTTTCCTGAAGCATCGGCTTACCTATGCATGGCGATGTAAGCCGGGCGCCAACCAGGCAATAGCGCGTCCAATCTATTGTGAGACCTCGACATGGTGCTGCCCGACTTATTTCGCCGATCCATTGCCTATCGTGGCTGTTCGGTCTTCCTGATCGGAGCTGCTTTGCTGCTGTCATGGACGCTTTCGGCCAAGGCCGCATCAACGGCGCCTATGCTGACGCTCAGGAACGGCACCACGGTCGTCGCTCTGACTGAATCGCAACTAGCGGCAATGCCGCAGCACCGAACCAACACCGCGACCCCATGGACCGACGGCGTACGGCAGTTCGAAGGTCCCTTGATGCGCGATGTGCTGGCACTCAGTAATGCCTCCGCCGACAATGCCGCCAGCGTCACGGCGCGCGCGTTGAATGACTATGAGGTCGATATCGACGTGGGTGATTTTTTCACCTGGGATGTCATTCTGGCGCGCACGATGGATGGTGAACCATTGCCCAGAAGTCAGTTCGGGCCGCTCTGGATCGTCTATCCGCGTGATCAGAAAAAGGTCTTGCAAGACTCGCGCTACGATCATCGCTGGGCATGGCAACTCAGCGAGTTGCGCGTCAATTCCAAAACAAAGCATTGAAAGAAATATTATTGATGTCGCTGAAAATTCTGTGCGTAGAAGATGAAGTCAGCCTGCTGTCTGACATGACTGAAGAGTTGACTGCCGCGGGCTATGAGGTTTTGCCGGCCGCAGACGTCTCGACCGCAATCTCCTTGCTGACCCAACATCGACCGGCTTTGATTCTGTGCGATGTGATGTTGCCGGGTGGCTACGACGGTTATGATTTGCACCAATATGTGCGGCAGCAGCGTGCAGACTTGGACTCGATTCCCTTTCTCTTTCTCACGGCGCTTGGTCATCGCGATGCGGTGCTCAAGGGTCATCGCGAAGGCGTCGACGACTACCTTATCAAGCCGATTGATTACGACCTGCTCCTGGCCACCATAGCGTCCAGACTGGCGCAATTCAAGCGCTTGAATCAAGGTCAGGATAATCAACATGCCGTGTTGCGCGGCGGTCTGCAGGAATTGTTTACGCACCTGCCCGGAGCGGTCCTGCTATGCGACGAACAGGGCGTATTACTCTTCGCCAATGCACCAGCAGATCGCCTGGCCCAAGAGCAAGACGTATGGCGCCGCGCTCCGGACGGAACGGTGACCTGGCCCAAGTTGCGCGCGGATAGCCGGATCGCATTGCGTGAATGGTTTGCAAAGGCCTGCGATAGCGATACCTCCGCACTTCAGCGACTGGCGCTTGAGCATTCGTCCGATCAAAGCGTCATCCTGGCTAGTCTTGTTCGCCTGGATGTTCCCGCAAGGCTGGGTGACAGCGACAAAGAAGCTTGCCTGGCAATTTTCCTGGCCTCGGCGCAAATGGGCTCATTGCCCAGCGAGGACGCACTGCGCATGATGTATTCGCTGACCCCTACGGAAGCCAAGGTGGCGCTGCTATTGGCACAGGGCCTGCGCCCTGAGGCCATTGCCGAATTGCTCCAGGTCTCCGCCAGTGGTGTTGCCTTTCACCTACGCAACATCTACGCAAAAACCGGCAGAGCCAGACAGGCGGACGTCGTGGCGCTGGTGCTCTCAGCAGGATGGATGCTGCACGAGAAGGCGCCGTGACCGGTCTACACCGAACACCCCGTCTCGCAAGACCGGGAACGTCTCGCTGGATCCGGCGTATCGCCATCCTGGCCATTGGGTGCTTCGGTACCTTTCTCTTGTTTGCCCTATTCAAATTGGTCGTCATCCAACGCGAACTCAGAGAGGACGTGGGCGAAAACATGATCTGGGCCATGAGCAGCGGCATGTTCGAAGTGATGCGCTTGCAACGGGCTCTGGAGCTTCAGGAGCTGGGTGTCGGATCGGAAGAGGTCGTCCAGCAGTATCGCGATAATCTGCTGAGCCGCATCAATATGCTCTCCATGGGGCCACAGCGGCGCTATCTGGAACATCTTGGCGTATGGAATGAGTTCGACCAGATCGCCTCCACCGCGCTCCTGCGTACAGCCGAGGAGGTGGAATCCCTACAAAGGCCACTGCGACGTATCATCAACCAGATTATGTTGAGCGAACGCGAGCGGGCAGGCGAGCAACGTGACCAGCACAGCCGGGCGATGCTGGAAATAATCTTGTCCTTTTTGGGGATTCTGCTGGCTGGAGCCATCGTCTCCTGGCAGTTATTGCGAAGCCTGCGCCAGTCTCGCGCCGCCATCGCCGAAGTTGTGCGTCAGCGCGATGCCTCGGATCAGCTACTGCGGGAATTACAGGTAGAGCGCATGGCACGAGAACGCTACCGTGATTTTGTCTCTCTCATGTCGCATCAACTTCTCACACCGCTGGCGGTCATTGACTCAAGTGCTCAACGGATGCTGCGCCAGGACAGCATCGACCGAGCGCGTATTGCGCTGCGCGCCGAATTGATTCGTGAGGCGGTGAGTCGCTTAAACCGCCTCATCAGCAGAGTGTTGGGCCGCCTGCGCATGGACGAGGCCGAGCAAGGAAACCCCGCGGGCGTGCCTCCTCCTGAAAACTGCGCATGGCACGAAATACTCCTGGAAGTCTGTCGACGGGAACAAGAGCAAGCGGTGGGCCGCTCGATTGAACTGTTCTGGGGTGAACCGTCCGACCGCTTGCTCTTCTGGCCCTGCGACCGTATGTGGTGTGAAGAAATTCTCAGCAACCTGCTGTCGAACGCCTTCAAGTACAGCCCGCAAGACCAGCCGGTTCATATTCACACATGGCAGGCAGAGGGCACGCTGTACTGCAGCGTGCGCGATTTCGGTGCCGGGGTAGCAGCAGACGAGTGCGAGCGCCTGTTCGAGCGCTTTTATCGCGCGGGCAATGTACAGCATCTCCAGGGCGTTGGCCTTGGCTTATCGATAGCACGCTCGCTCGCGCAATGGCAAGGTGGTGCCTTATGGGGCGCGCCTGCGGCCGGCACCGGAATGCAGTTCATCTTCACGCTGCCCGGAACGAAACACCGCGTTGACCCAACGCATGAGCACCCCCTCGTTTAACGAGGCGTGCCTCGTTTGCTCTGTGCGTAACACGCAAGATGCCGATATCAGAACGTCACTGAACACCGGATCCCCGCGGGGATTTCGTTGTTCTTGTTTTCCACCTTCAGCAACACCGTAAATGTGCCGCTTGCCGCGTCCATGACCTTATCAATTCGCCATACCTTGGCTTGTAAGGGCTTGCTGCTAATGGCCGCGTTGACGCTGACTTCGGCCGTGGCGTCTTGCTTGAGCTGGCCGTAAAGTCCTTCCGGCACAACGACCTTCACCAGCAACGGATCGATTTGCGCCAGCTTGAGTATCTTGTTGTCGTTGACGCGGTCACCCGGCCCGGCATATCGCTCGGCCACCACACCATCAAACGGGCTCTTGATGTTGCGCTCATTGAGAATGGCCTGCTGCAATTCCACCTGTAGTTGCGCCTGACGGCTCTTCGACGTTATTTCGTCATAGTCCCCTGCGGGAAGCAGATTGCGTTTGAATAATTCCGCATTCCGCCCTGATACGCGCGACAGGTAGGCCGCCTCGGCTCGACGCAAGGCTAAGGTGGACTCATCCACATTGCTATTCAGCACGACCAGCACCTGGCCCTTCTTTACGGTGTCGCCACGCTGAACCTGGATTTTTTCCACCACACCCGCAGTGGAGCTACCCAACTCCGACACCATATAGGGTTCAATCAGACAGGCCATGGCGTTTTGCAAGCCAGGGGCATCCGGCAGTGTGGGCGGCAACGACTGTGCCGTGCTGGTGGCGCTGAGCGCCAGCCCGCCGCAGAAGGTGGTCATGGCGATGCATGCCGATACGCGTGTTTTCATGATGGTTTAGTCACCCTTCCCTGAGAAAGACAGGGAGTTCTCAAGCTGTTCATCTGCGTGTACGAGCTGACGTCGCTCACGGGCCAATTTTCGTTCTGTGCGAGCCTGCGCGTGACTGAGCCACCGCGCCGAGAGCCACGCGGCGCCAGGCATGCTGGCCGCCAGCCAGGGGTGCAGGATTCGCGCAAGCCATGTGTGTGACACACTATCGAGCACGGCGTCCTCCAAAGACAAAATAGCTTCGGTATGACCAGGGTCGCCCTGGCGCGCGCAACGGCCTTCTAATTGACGGTCGATACGAGCGGACTCGTGCCTTTCGGTCAAAATGACGTGCAGGCCCCCGGCTTCTCGCGCGTCTGCGGAAAGCGGTATGTCAGTGCCACGGCCCGCCATATTGGTAGCAATCATGATGCTGCCAGCTTGGCCAGCACCTGCCACCATGTCCGCTTCGTTGGCATCCTGCTTGGCGTTGAGGATGATCGGCGTCAGACCGACCGCCATCAAATAGGCCCCGACTTCCTCAGACGCCGCCACAGAACGCGTCCCAATCAGAATTGGCACACCCTGGGCGCGCAACTCCTGCGCTCGCCGAGCCACCAACGCCCATTTCTCAGGAATAGTGCGACACACCCTATCGGGTTGATGGCGGCGGCGCGACGCGCGATGGGTGGGAATAGGCACGACGGGAAGGTTATAGACCCGGCCCAACTCTCCCCGGATTTCGGCCGCGGTGCCGGTCATCCCCGACAGCAACAGGTAATGTTTAAAGAAGCGCTGGTAGCTAATGCTCTTGAGAGTGAGCCGTGGTTCGCTCAAGTCCAGCCCTTCCTTTTGCTCAATCATCTGGTGCAGGCCCTGGCCCCAGGAACGATCCGCCATCACCCGGCCAGTGAACTCATCGACCACCATGATCTTGCCGTCGCGAATGATGTATTGCTCATCCTGGTTGTACAGGTACAGCACCGTCAAGGCGCTGAGGATCAGTTCTTCGCGACGAAAGGGGATACACCAGGGTGTGGATCTATCTTGGCAGTCTTCGCGCAAGCGTTCACGACCCGCCTCGGTCAAACCGACACGGCGCTCGTCCAGCACCAGCCGATAGTGTTCGGGCGTCAAGCCCCCTGCCAGCTCCAGCGCCTCACGCGTGACATCACCGATGTCGCCCTCTTGCACACCCGAAATAATAAGTGGCGTGCGCGCCTCATCGACCAGCACGCTATCAGCCTCGTCGACAATGGCGAAGCACAGCCCACGCAGATAAAGCTGGGACAAGCGTCCACCGTCACCGCGCAGGCGCTCCAGCCGCAGTACGTCTTCGTCTTTATCGTCGTCCAGCACAATAAGGTCGCGCAGGTAGTCGAATACCAGCGTTTTATTGGAGCAGTACACGATGTCTGCCTGGTAGGCGCGTCGGCGTGTCGGGATGTCCATTTCGGCGGTTACCGCAGCCACGGTCAAACCCAGGGCTTCATACAACGGTGCCATGATCTGCGCATCGCGCTCGACCAGGTAATCGTTCGTGGTGATCACATGCACCGGCAGGCCAGCCATCGCCACCGTGGCCGCTGGCAAGGTCGCCGTGAGCGTCTTGCCTTCTCCGGTATGCATCTCGGCAACCATGCCTTGCAGCATGACCCAACCGCCCAGGATCTGCACATCAAAGTGGGTCTTGCCCAGCGTTAGTGTCGCCGCATGGCGAATCAGCGCAAAGGCGCGCGCGGCGCTGGCCTCAGTGATGCCGTGGCAACGCAGGTCATAGGCGATGCCATCGGCCCGTTCGCGCGCTTCACCCAAGGTGATCTCACCCAGTAGCGCTGCTTCTCTATGCACCCGCCGCAAAATGCGCCGCGTTCGCCACAGGGGCTGACGACCCAGGCGCTGAAGCGCCCGCAACGCCGCCGTTCCAATCGATTCCAGCTTGTTGGCATATCGCTCGCTCTCCTTTTCGGGATAGAGCGGATCCGGGCGCAGTGCGGCGAAGGCAGACATGTCAGGCCTGCAACTGCTGGAGTACAAGCTGGCGCACGGCATCGTACATTTGCGACAACAGTGGGCGGGGCTCGTGCTGAAATTTGGCATAGACACGGCCGCCCAGATAGGCGCGTGGCGCATCCTGGGGCAAGGCCAGATCCATGACGAACAAGCTCTCGGCAGACTTGGCCGCACCGTCTTTCGACTTGCGCGTGTCCACGCCTATGCGTCCCCCCCCTTGCAAGCTGAGCGCCATGCTTGGCAATTCATCCGTGGCCGCAGGCACTTCACGAGAGATCCGAGCCACGTAATCACGGCCGCTATCTTGCACCAGCCTCACGGTAACGCCGCGATTGGACCGGTGAATTTTGTCTAGACTGGATTGCGGCACGACCACGCGGACGTACTCGGCATCTGTCAGGACGTAGCCGATTAACTCTCCGCGCTGCACGTAACGCCCGACCATATTGTCGGGATACGCGGGCACAAAACGCCCCGCATGCGCGCTGACGATTTGCTGTGAATTAAATTGATCTGAAATGATGTTTCTTTCAGTCTGAAGGCTTTCCCATTGATGTTTCATGATGCTGGCCTGCACCCTATTCTTGGCGTAAGCCTCCACATAACGCGCCTGGTACTCATCCCCCTGAGCCGTCACGGTTGCCAGTCGACGGGTCAAGTCGTCGTTCTCCAACGTGATCAACCGGGCACCGCTTGGCACCGGTGTGTTGTCCGAGACGTATACGTCCCGGATGAAACCACTGACCGGCGCTCGAATTTGCGCACTTGGCGGCACCCACACCACGCCTTCGGTATTGGTCGAGGCTGGCAGCGGCACGGCTGCCAATACCCCAATCAAAAGAAACATGCACACGCCAACGATCGCGTAAGAGCGCGTGCGGCGAGCCTGGATTTCCGGGTCCGTGAACAAATGCCGGCTTGTCCGCCACAAGGGCATCAGCACGGAAGACAGCACTGACCAGATCGCCAGTAGCACGCCGAAAAAGAAGAAGCGCTTGGCTACGATAAAAATGGCCAGGAACATGATGAACATGCGATAGCAGAAGGACAGGATCGCGTAGAAAAAGAACCACACGCGCTCGCCAGGCGTGGCACGGGGCGGCTCGGTCGATGCCAGCGCCAATACGTAACGTTTGAACAGGTAGCCCAGATAGGCGTTGGAGCGTTGACCCAGGTTGGGAATTTCGATGGCGTCTGACAACACGTAATAGCCGTCGTAGCGCAGTAATGGATTGCCATTCATGAGCAGCGTTGAGACGCCACAAATAAGGATGACGGTATAGGCAATTGAACGCCCCAAACCGGGCTCCAACTGGGTCCAGACCACCATGGCCACCGCCGCCAGAAATAGCTCAACGAGTATTCCTGCCGCCGCGACCAACATGCGCCATCGCTTTTCGGGAAACGCTGCCGAGGCCGAGGCATCAACATAGGGAATGGGCATCAGAAGCAGGAACATGACCCCGATCTCGTGCACCTCACCACCGCGTGCCTTGACGGCATAGGCGTGCCCCAGCTCATGAATGGCTTTCACGACGGGATACACCAGCGCCATGATCACGACATTGCCTAACGAAAACACCTGATCCCAGACGTTATGCGTCAGCTCGGACCAATGCATGGCCCCGAGCGTGGCGCCATAAAGCACCACGGCGAGCCAGACGACGGCGCCAACCCAGGAGAAAATCCAGCGCACGGCGGGCAAGGTCACGCCTAGCCAGCGGTCGGGGTCGACCAATGGCAGCTTCAAGGCGCTAGGGTTGCCGACGTACTGTTTTATCTTCTGAATACGATGACGGCGACGGCGTTCGACCAGATCTCGCACATCGGGTGCACGATCGGTCAACAACAAGTCTGCGCGATGCAGCTGCGCCATTAAACGAATGACTTCGTCTTGCGGCATCGCGTCGTCCTGCAATTGACTGCACGCGATATCCCAGATTTCCTGTACGCTGCGCCGCCCGTCCATCAAGCTGATCAGCATATTGGCTTCGGGTGTGAACCGATGAAACTCGCCATTGCTTTGATCTTGCACTACGTAAGAAATTTCACCGCGATAAATATGACGATGAATATAGACGTGCGAGCGCAGGCGCGGGCGAAGCTGGCTTACCCGATGCCACGAGCTGCTATGTAAGGCGGTGCTGGCCATGTTTCTCGTCCTACTGGAACCAATCCCACCACTTCAAGCGGAACCAGTCTACAAAGCCCTGCGTCCAGATCTTGAAGTACTTGCGTTCGCCGATATCAATTTTGCCGACACCTTCCATTCCGGGGCGCAACTGCACGGGCGCATCCTCGGCCAGTTGCGCCTCAAGGCGAAAGACACTCTTGCCTTCCTGCACTTGCGCCAACGGGACAATGCGGGTGATGGTGAACGGCAATTGGCGGTCGGGCATGGCAGCGAGCGTCACGCGGCCCGTCTGCCCTATCTGCACATCGTCAATCAGGCGATCTTCTACATCTAGCCAGACCCGGTACCGGTCCATGGGCGACATTTTGAACAATTCCTGGCCGCGCTTGACCGCTTCACCCAGTTGCTGGCTGAGGTCACCACTGACCAGAATGCCGTCAAAGGGTGCGCGTAATGCCGCGCGCTCGATCTGTTCGCGATAGAACTGGATTTGTGCCATCGCCTGGCGGGCTTGTGCCTGAGCGATGGCGGCCGCCGCACTATTACCTTGCGCGGTGGCTTCCTCGGCCTGGCGTCGATACTGCACTTCCTGATTGCCGGCTCGCAATAGTTCCAGTTCGGTCTCTTTGGTGTCCAGCGTGGCAAGCACGGCATTCTTCGTGACCACATCTCCGGCCCGATGGGCTGCCTCGCGGATGTAACCATCAAAAGGGGCCGCCAGGGCGCGCTGAATCACGCCCTGAATTGTGGCGGTAGCCGTCACCCGATATGGCCCGGACACCAACAGGCCAAACGCCAGCATCAGCAACAGGGCCAGCACGAGCAATTTTCGGGCGATGTAGCGCGGCCCGAGCAAGCGGCCGCTTTCCTGCAAAGCCGCATCTTTCCATTTGCGCCAGAACGGTCTTTCTTGCTGCAGGCGCTGATACAAGATGCGACCCACCAGCAGTACGACATTCTGGCAAAGCTCAATGCTCTGACGATCAAAGGGTAGATCGTCGGGTCGCTCGAAGACGATGGCGCCTTTTGCCTGGTCGTCCGGCGCAAAAGGAATCGTCAGGATATTGCGGTTGCCAAATTCCCGAGCAAGCTTCACATGCGCACGGGTCTGAATCGTGCGGTCTTTATCTTGCGGCATGCACAGCGTCGTGTTCTGGTCGATGGCCTCGTCCATGGCCTCGGCCACGGTGTGCATCAAATTCATGTTCTGCACGAACTTGCTGCTGTGGGACAAGGCGTACACACGGGCGCGGCCATCCCGACGGAACCCGATACTGACCCGATCACAGTCCAGTCGCGTCGCCAAATCCGTCGCCAACGCCAATGCAACGTCCTTGAAACCGCCTTCCTTGAGCGACTTCGCCACGCTATTGATCACATACATCATGCGATCAACCGTCTGTTGACCACTGGTATCCATACCCTGCAATAGCCACGATTCCAGCACCCCCACGCCCCAGCGCAGCTTCTGAATCACCGGTTCGGGAGCTTGCGCGCTTGTCTCAAAGGCAGCGACCCCATGAATGCGACCCGCCAGCACTATCGGGTAAGCCACCATCAGCAACTGCCCGTCCCGCGATACCGCCGCCTCGCGCTCTTGCAGCGACTCGTTAATGGTGTCGTAGAACTGTTCGCCGGGAAGGCTTCCATGGGGGTAGGCGGCCACCGGTTCGAACGGGCCGGTATCCGGATCACCCAGAACGAGCGCAGCGTGGCGCACTCCCTGAAGTTGACTCGTCTGTAATGCCAACCAGGCGCTCAGGAATGCCGCCCGGTCATTCGTGGAAGACAGGGCTGACCACCACGCCAGTTCGGCGCGGTTGACCAACACAGCCACTGCAGCTTGACTACTCATCCTCGTTTCCAACCTCCGTGGTAAGCATGGCCCGAAAATCCACCTTCAGACCGCTCTGGCGTTTTTTCTTTTGTTCCCACGTGTTGGTCTTCGAGTTAAACACCACTGTGGTGCCCTGGGCTCGCGGTGCGCCCAGCGCGCCGCTCAAGCCCAACACCGCAACACCTGCTGCCATCGCCGCCTGATCCCGGCCGATACGTCCGATCAGGGAACCCGCTTCCTCAACATGTGCCACCACTGCGGTGGCATTGGTGTCGAGGGCCACAGCGCTGGACGGCTCAGGCGTCATCGCGGTCGCAGTTGCAGCCTCAGGGCTTTGCTCATCCGGACTGGCGGCATCGGGCTGCGAAGTGCCACTATCGTGCTGTGCAGCACCACGTGACACCGTCACCTCCGATCTGCTGGACGCCGTTGGTGACGAAGCATACGGCATGTCATCTTCATTGCCACCCAACAAAATGTCTGGTGCACGCGGGCCCATGCTGACGAATGTGAGATCACCTTCATCCGAGCCGAATTCGCCACTGTTCACACGGCCTTGCAGCGTGCCGTAGGATGGCAAATGAATTTCCCGTTTCCAGGAATAGAGATTTTCCATCGAACGGGTAATCAGGTCAGGCGTGTTGCTGCCCATGCCAAAGCGGACCAGGTTATAGACATGACCATTAGCGTCCAGATAAATGGCGGCAAAGTCTCCGATCATCACGTCCTTGCTCAGGCTACCGCGGAACAGGTCGTTGCCAAGTCCCCCCAACATGAAGTTGGCGTTGGGGCCCGCCCACAACGTGTCATTGCCGCCGTAAGCGATGTCTATGGTGGCGATCAAGACTGCCCGATCGTTGACGAACTGGACCATCCCGTTGTCACCGAACATGATGTTCTTGCCAGCGCCGCTCTCGACATAATCGTCCCCCATGCCACCCAGCATGACGCCTTCGCCATTATTAAAGAGCGTATCGTTGCCGCCCGTGGCAGGGTAGATAGAGGCAAATGATTCAATGACTCCGGTAGGCGTGAAGCTCGCTTGCGCGCCATCGCCAGCAATCAAGTTGAAGCCGTCAGGCCCCGTGGCGCGAATGATATCGTCGCCCATGCCACCGAACAGAACGTTGCGACCATTCCCCACGGTGATGGTATTGACGCCACCGCCGCTCGGCAGGTTCAGGTTGGACAACGAAACCAACCCATCACCAGACAAATAGCGAACGGTCAATCCCGGCGCACGGCCGTCAATGAAGTCACCACGATCACGCAGGTAGTTGACCGGCGCTGCAGTGGTGATCTGCCCGTAGTTGGCAAACACGATGTTGTTGCCATCGCCTGCCGTGATGGTGTTGTTGCCCGGTTTCAGGGCATCAAACGCTGCGCCTCTTGCGCCAGCCCGAGCCGCATCAGGCGTCAGCACCAAGCTCAGTACCGACAGTGAACGCTGGTCAACCTGCCCAGCGGCCGTTGTCATGTCCATTGGCGTGCCCAAATTGATATTCATGCCTGCGTTGCCGAAGACAATGTTATTGCCCTGTCCAGCGTGGATTTCATTGTCACCCCCGCCGCCGGCGATCAGGTCATTGCCCGAGCCGCCATAAATCAGATCATGACCGGCACCGCCGTACAGGATGACGCCCTGCGTGCTGCCGCGCGCGTCCAGAATGTTATTGCCCGTATTGTCAAAATGCAGGCCCTGACCGGCCACACGCTGGCCCGGCATGGCGGTGTAGTACGCGTCGTCCTGGCTCGTGGAGCCAAACAGCACCACCGGGCGCAGATTGCCACCAGCGGTGTCACCTTCAACGGCCAGGAGGTTGTTGCCACCTCCCCCCTGCACCACCGTCACGGTACCGATCGTCGCATGCTTGACGGTGTAATGATCATCACCTTGACCGAGCAGAGTATTGATGGACTGAACACCGTGATAGATCAAGCCCTGGTCATACGCGACATTGCCTTGCGATTGACTCGTTACGCCCACGGTACCGGCAGCGCCTTCCAGGCCTTGCGTC
The DNA here is from genome assembly GCA_040391965.1 of Achromobacter deleyi. Taxonomy (GTDB): domain Bacteria; phylum Pseudomonadota; class Gammaproteobacteria; order Burkholderiales; family Burkholderiaceae_B; genus Achromobacter; species Achromobacter deleyi_B. The sequence continues at coordinate 12,813 of JBEBWV010000077.1, forward strand.
ATGCCCAAGCCTGTCACCCAACCGAAATCGCCGGCTTGCGGGTTGTTGTAAAGCAGCCCCAGTCCATCCGTATTGCGAACCGCTGTCTGCACCCCTGTTTGCCCAACCGTCGTGCCATCATCAAACACACGAATACGGTCGTTGGTGGCCTCTGCGGGTGCTGCTCCCGTATTGCGAGTGGGCAATACGCCGTCAGATTCTGTCGCCAGGCGCACACCACGATGCAGCACGTCGTCATAACCCGGTTTGCCCAGAACACCACCTTCGATCAGTACGCTGCCCTGAATGCCGGACACATCATGTGGCTGGTCTGCATAGTTGGCGTAGCTGATCCCGGTGACGGGATCCACCACAATCCGTGCCTGGTCCGTCGCACGGGCGGCGCGTATCTTGTCCACGCCGTTGGCCGGACCGCTATAGCCCGGTTGCGCCACCGGCACCACGATGGATGCCAGCGCCACATCGTGCAGCCCCGGGATGGTCGTAAAGAGTGCAGCCGCAATAGGGAGGTCGCGGCCACTGAGGTCGAACACGGGCAAGCCGATGCCCAAACCGCTCTCGATCCTGACCATTACTTGTTGTGCACTGTTCCAAGCCTGTGCGCCCACGCCATTGGCGTCGAATGTCAGCACCACACTTTGGTGCCACGTGAGGCCGCCGTCAGAAGACAGCAGCAAGCCACGGCCATTCAGTCCTTGCAAGGCATCAGCCAGATCGCCATTGGCGCCCAGGCTCGTGCCCTGCGCCAAAGACCCATAGAGCGACGACGCCAACATGGCGCTGCTAAGCGACACATAGGCCTGGCCAGCGGCCGGACGCGGCAATAAGCCCACGTCCAGGCTGACCGACAACGACAAAGCGTTGCTGCCATCACTATTGAGCTGACCTGGCTGGGTAGAGATTTGCACCGGCGCGGCGTCATCGCGTACATCGCGTCCGGCATTTCGGCCTGTCACGATGGTATTGCCAGCGACATCCCCGGACAGATCAAAGGTATCGCTATCACGCCCTCCCACCAAGGTGGTGATGACGTTACTGCGCGTGGACAACACGTAAATGTGGTCATTGCCCTCACGCGCATCCAGGGTCACACGCTGAATGTTCTGATAGAACGTATTCAGACCGGCGCCGCGTATGCCTTCTTGCGTAACAACGAAGGCATCGGCGTCTTCCGAACCGAGCACGGTGAAGGTATTCGAACCTGCTCCACCGTCAATTTTCACCTCACCGTTGAGCACATAGTCACGTTCACCCGAGGCGTTGCGCGCCTCTTGCTTGAACGCATACACCATGAACTGATCATCACGATTACCGCCATAAACTGCCAGCGGTGCCGCATTGCTGTAGATACGGAAGATGTTGCTGCTGTTCTGCGCACCGTAGATCGTGGTGCCAAAACTATTGCCTCGTGACAAATAACCCTGCGTCGTCAGCGTGGTGTCGATCTCATCGCCCATCGCCACGTTCGGGAACTGGCGGTCAAAGGCAAACAACTGACCGATCTGATATTCGTTGTGTTTGCCGGGGTCGCTTCCCAGTCCACCATCAATCACGACTCGCGTGCTGCTGTCGTCCAGGTAATACCGGTCACCGCCATCCACGCCGTTGATACGAAGTCCACCGGTGGCCGTGCGGTCATAGTTGATACGCTGGATCGCGGCATCAAAGGTGTCCGTGCCCGCCACTGGCGTCAACAGCGCCACAAAATTCTCGCGCACCAGGAACGTTTCGTCTTGAGCCGTTCCATTGATGGTCAAGGTGTTGACGTCGCCCAGGTTTTCCTGGCCCTGATCGTTAGACTCGTGCACGGTGATGGCAATAGATGTCAGCGCCGCATTCAAATTCACGATCACATGGTCGGCGCCCAGGCCTCCGTCCACATAAACGGTGTCGACGAGACCATTCGCGCCTTGACGACTGACAAGCGAGGGAAGTTGGTCAAGCACGATCAGGTCATTGCCTGCATTGCCCAATAAGTTGATCGATCCCGCGAGCGCCCGAGCCGACAGGTAAATATAGTCGTCCCCTTCACCGGCTGACACGTCAGCACCTGCCTGAAGCGTGATTTGCTCCATCCAGATCTTGTCATTACCCGCCGCCGTGTTGACCTGCAATCGGCCGCCAAAGATGGACTCGCGCAACGTCACCACATCGGTGCCGTCACCCGTGACGATTCGTGTGGTGCCATGCAAATGCGTTGCGTCGACCAGAACCTGATTGTTCCCGTGGCCAGCGTCAATATCCAACCCACTACTACCCTGCACTCGCAGCAGCGTAATGCGATCATTGCCCGAACCGCTACGGATCTGGATGTCGCCACCAATTATGCTGTCCGTGAGCGTAATGCTGTCGTATTGTCCAGCGTCGCCGCTGAGTATCGACAATGCGCCACCACCGTTCACGCGTAATAGGTTGATGACGTCGTTGCCGGCACCGCTGGTAATCTGCGTTTCCCCGTTCAACAAGGTGTCCACTAGCAACACTTGGTTGTCGCCCTCACCGGCGGCAATCAGCGTATTACCGCTGACGTGAGTGTTGCCCAGCACGATGTTGTCATTGCCCTCAAGGCCCAGCACCGTAAATTGACGCTGGTCCACAATGGCTGCATTCACCGTAATGGTGTCCGCCGCTGAGCCGCCCGTAAGCACTGCCAAGTTGCCTTGCACAAGCGCTCGGTTGCCGTCCACATCCCCAGCCAATTCGGCCGTGGCCGACAGAACGATCTCGTTCTCGCCCGTCTCGCTGCCATGGATAAACATTTCCGGCGCCAGCAGTCTGCCAGCGATACCGATGCGGCTGTTCTTGCCATAGCCGCTGGCACGATCGTCCCGATCAGCCCGAATAAACAACTGCTGTCCCGCCTGAACGACAGAACCTGCCGCCTGGCTGACATTATTGCCCGCCAATAAGCTCAACGTTCCGGCGACACCGATCAACGACGCCGCAGACAAATCGATGTTGCCCGTCGCACCCGGTGCGCTCGCGTCGTGGCGCGCCACCAACCAGGCATTCTCCGCGTGAATGTTGCCCACGTTGAGGGCCAGATTTTTCACTACCCCCGCCGCATCTGTCGCCGTCGCTACCTGGACGAGCACCACGTCGCCGTCCGTCTGGGCATTGATGGTTGCTTGATCTCCAACCGCGGCCACCACCAGCGCGTCATTCACGGCGATGCCGCCGACGTCGGCGGCCTGATAATGGCCAACCGACCCACCTGCTTCGAAAAACAGGCTGCCGCCAATCACAACCGGCGTACCGCGATCTTTCGAAAGCCCCGGATGCGCCGTCTTGTCGTTGACAATGCTGCCCACGCTGCTCAGATGAATATCTTCTCGTGCCCGTGACTCCACGTGCGCGAGTGACAGGTCGAACGTGCCCACCTGCTTCAGATATACCGCGCCTTGCGACGACACGATCAAATAGCCCGACAAATCTGTCAGCAAGGCGGCCCCTGACTGACCCACCGTACCGGTCAACGTGCCCAGGTAGGCATGACTCGCGATCAACGCCGGCGCTTGCCCTAGCGACCCATTCAGAATATCGACCAGTGCATAGATTCGCGCATCCCCGCGCCCGCCCTGCTTGTCGGACGTATCGATGGTGCCCAGGCGCAAGGAGTTAAAGCCGTACAGGTTCACGCCCGTGGCACCGAACGCGCTGACTGTCGCCTTCGCATCGGTCAGCGACATTTCAATCAGGATAGGCGTGCCTTCCTGTGTCACGTCAGCACCCATCACGCCGACAGACTGTCCGGCCTTCAGTACGATTTCACGCGTGTAGCCCAGTGCATCCAATTGGGATGCGTCCATATCCGACAACACGACATTCGCGTACTGGCGTTGCCCCGTTGCCGTGGCATTCAAAATAGATGCGCCCGCTTCCAGGATCAGATTGCCGGCAACCGACACCTGCCCGAGTAACAGATTGGCGTCGGCCTTGAAGAGGGACGGCGTGGCCGAAGTGCCCTTCATTTTCGCCAGAACCAGATTCAGATCCACACCGCCTTGCTGTTCCACTCGAGCAATGCCACCCGCTTCAACATAGAGCGAATGGCCATTGGCCAGACTCAGTTGAAGATTCTTCGACCCGTCAGCCTGGTAGACGCCATTGGTATCGAGCGTGCTGCCCACCACATCCAGATTGGCGACCAGACTGACCTGGCCCTGGCTCACCACCGTACCCACACTGGTGCCAATAATCGACGCACCCTGGCCCGACGCGTTGATGCTGATTCCTCCAGCCGCGTGGATGTCTCCCAAACGGATACTGGCATTCGGGGAGTCCAGGCCAACCGTGGTGTCGCTGTATGCCGACACCACGCCGTTATCCGCCTCAACGGCGATGGAACGCGTGAGCTTGAGCGTGAGGAAACGCGGGTCCCGCATGTCACCCACCAGTGCACCGGTCTGCAAAGCTTGCGGGCTGGCATTGTCCTGCGCCAGGTAAGGCACACCGACCAGCTTCCACACCGGGTCCAAAAAGCCGCTGCCAATATCCACAATCTGCATATTGGCAGCCTGAGCAGCCGCAAGATTGGCCTGCAACTGGCTTCGCTGTGCCGCGCTCGCCCCGTCGAGCAACTTGCTGTTGTAGGCAAAAATCTCGCGCGTAGCCTCATACAACGCAAAGTTGTCAGCGAACAGGAATTGCACGTAATCGCCAGCGTTGACAGTCTTGCCCAGCATGAAATCTGCACTATTGGAGAACGCAGGTTCTACTTTGTTCCACAGACTGGTGTCGCTCAGGTCTACATGGGCGCGATCCAGATCCACCGTCGCGGAGGCACCTACATAGCGATACACGGTGTAGTAGACGCCCGCCAGATTCACGGCGTTAGCCCGCGAGATGACGGCCTTATCTTCTTCAGACAAATAATTGAACGCGTTAGCACGCGAGTCGTCAGTGGCGATCTGGGTCAGATCTGGCAACGCCAGCGTGTAGTCGCCCAGTTGCGCACCGATAGAACCGTTGCCCTGTGTGCGCAGGACAATGTTCTGGCCCGCTTTGATATTCAGGAAACGATCGGTGGGTAATGGCGCCTCAGCATCCGACGTGACGCCGAATACCTTCTCGTTGATTGCCGCCGACACTGGATACAGCAGATTGTTTTCAATGTTGCCCAGCGTGGGCTGCGTAATGTACGCAAAGTAAGCCGCGTTGTAGCTCGTGCCATAGGCCGTATTTGGCGTGCCCGCATCGGCGCGCTCGGTGTAGACACGCGTGTAGGCTTTGACGCCCTGACCACTCAGGGCGCTGGCGTCAAAACTGATCGTGACCACATCGCCCATATCGGGATACAGAGCTTTCAGAGCAGCGTTCTGCGCAGCACCGGTTTGATACAGCATCACGTCAGTCAGCGTGGCAGCCAGACGAATCGTGCCGTCCGCGTCAACGACAGCGTAATACACCGTATCGGCCCGAACATCCCCGATGGATTGGCTAAACAGGATCTGGTCACCTGTTTGTAAAGCTCGGAACTGACCATTGCCGATATCGACAATGTTCATGTTGTCCAACTTGAAGCTACCCTGCCCCACCGCCGTCACGGTCGAGGTCTGCGTGCTGTTGGACACCTCGAGGCGATCACTCCAGTAGTTGTGATAGTCGGTCGTCTCCGAGGTCTCCTTACCCACCACATAATCGTAGACCGCCTGGTTACGAATCGACTTCAACACGCCGTCCACGTCGGCGTAGTCCAGTGTCTGCGGCAAGTAGTTGGGATCAAATGCCTGATCCTTCAGCAAGTTATGCAAGGCTTGCAACGGCCCGCTCAGCGAGGCCCCGTCATCGGAGAGCGCAGCGGTAGAGAACAGGTGCGTCGACACCGTGAACTTGCCAGCCACATTCGCCGCTGCAAAACCAGTGACCATCTGCGGGGTAAGCCCGACATCCGTAAAGAGTGCCTTGGCCAGCGCCGCACCCTCCGGCGTCTGGTTCAGCAACTGGATCTGCTTGTACAGCATGGTCTGTTCCTTGGATGCGAACAGACGAACATTGTTGGTACCCGGCTCAATCAGCACGTAGTAGGCAACATTGTTCTGCAGGCTGATGAACGTGGTGGGTTGCGCCGAAGCCGCATTGATGTAGATGCGATCAAAGTCTTGCAGATCTCGATAGCTCGTATTGCCGGCAGCATCCGTCACAGGGACCAGATTCGTCAGGCTGGCCAGGGTGATGACGTCATCCCTGGTGACCGTGGCGGCGGTAGCCGCAGCATCCAGCAGTTTCACGGTGACCGCGCCCGGCGATACCCCGGCGAGCTGGAGCAACTCCGCGACCGAGATGGATGTCGCCGGATTATTGTCGAACGCCCTGTTGGCGTTACTGGCCAGCGTCACCGTCCGTCCGTCAACGCTCTTGATAAAGTAGACCAAGACCTGCGAAGAGTTGCCAAAGCTCAATTCGACGCGCTGCCCCTGAACCAGCGCATCCGTGCCACCCAGTTGCAACGTGATGGGTCCGGTCTGCACCAACGGCGCTTGCGTAAACCCGTCATCTTGCAGGCGGATGCCGGCATTGACCGTCATGCCACCAATATCCACCGGATTGCTGTTGCCGGTTCCGCCACCATGCACGTTCGTGTTCTGGTAGAGGTTCAGCGCTTCCAACTGTTCTTTCTGGGCATACACGCTGCCCGAGAAAGTGATTTTCCCCTTGAGCCAGGCAGAATCCGAACTACTTGCCGTCAATGGATTGCCATCGGCATCGGTGATGCTGACGATGTGCAGGTTGCCATTGTCGTAAATGCCGAGTTCATGACCGATCGACGTGCCGCCGCTCTGGGTCATGTAGAGATCCAGGCCGGTCAACGATATGGACTGTCCCGACTGCAGCAAGGCCTTGATCGCATTGGCGAATTGCAGCTTGGCCGCATCGCTCATGGTGGAACTATTCAAGTCCCAGCTGAATCCATCGCCCAGACTCACGTAGCTTCCATAACCTGCGCCACTCGTCTCCGTATAGGTGTGGAACGGCAAGAAGCCTGAATTGCCCCAGTAGAACGGTGAATTCGGCGATGCTGCCAATACGCCCTGCATCATTGCCGTGGCATTGAAACCTACATCAAAGCGATACGAGATCTTGCCCTGCGACGTACCATCGCCCTGGCCCAGGCCGGTCAGGCCGTACTTGAGCTGCGAAGGCAAACCTTGTGACACGACGTTGCGATTGCCGTCGAGCACGTAGTAGTTCTTAAGCGCGAACGCGGCACCGTCAACCGTGACCTGCAGATACGCACCAGACGTATTGCCATTGGCCAACACGAAACTCGAACCGTCGGCGTTTACCAGTTTCACACCAGTGATCGCACGGGTGTAGCTCGTGCCGTCAATGGTGAACTGCAAGGTGCTGCCAATAATGCCGCTGGAGGCGGTAGCCATCCACGCCTCATAGGCCTGCGTTGACGTGAGCGCAGGGATAGTCCAGCCCAGCGTCGCGCCGGCCAACGTCAGCGTCGTGCCGCTGACGGTCCGCTCGATCACAGTATAGGCATCCGTCGCTGCCTTCAAATTGGCATACAAACTCCCGGCACCCGTCGCGATTGGCGCGCCAGCATGCGCCGCGTTATAGCTATCGATCTGCGCAATCACCGCATTACGGATATCTGCCTGATCCGCTGGCAAGGTGCCCACCGAGCCCGTTGTGGGAACCGTCGGTTTGACGGTATCGACGTCCTTACTGCTCGTCGAAGCCTTGAGCTGTGTACCGTCGAGCTTCTCCAGGATGATGCTGAGCGAGGTGTGTCCGCCATCCGTGTTCAGGCCACCCACGTACGGTGTCTTCAATGTGATCAGCACCGTGTCAAACCGGTCCATCCCCCACCAGCCGTTATCGCCACTGAAAGGCACGATGGTGTCAATCGCCAGACGCTGGCCATTGATCACGACGTAGCCGTAGCTATTCAACGTGTTGAGAACACGCTGGTAATCCTGCGTCGAGAAAAGTCCGCCGCCTCCCAAGCTGGCCATCAGACTTGGATCCAGCGTCCACTTCAGGGTGTCTGACCCTTGCAGACTCACCTGCCCGGTCGTTGGCACCTCGAATGAGACCGGCATCTTGGTGTTGGATGTTTCCCCCACCTCGGCCAGACGGTAGGACGGCCCATAAATGACACCCTGACTGCCCAGCGTATAACCAATGGCCGACAGATCATTGAGCACCTGCGTCATGCCGGTGATCGGGTTGTAGAACGAAAAGCTGAAGCGATACAGCCCGGCGCCCGAGGGCGAACCCGCCACTACGCTGAGGTAGCCCAACACGTCTTTGCGTGTGCCACCGTTTGTGCTGTCGTTATACGAAAAACGCACCAACTGATGATTATCGACCGCCGCCTTCAAGGTGCTCTCATACTGAGCTGCCGACATCTGCATGCTCAGATAACGGCCACCGTCGTCCTGCGTGCTCAAGTAGGTGCCGGTACCCGTCAAGGTAATGTTGGCGACTTGCAGCGCACGCACGCCCGACCAGTAGGCGTCGTACAACGCTGACTGGCTGTTCATGTCAGCCAGAATACGAGCGGTCACGGCCGGATAGGCCTTCTCTGAGGCCGTGCGTGTATCGGCCAGCTCGCCGTCGAGCAGGGAGCCACCATTCAGCGTAATGTTTACGCTACCCAGCGCTGAGTAAATAGATGCCTTGGCATCTTGCCACTGCGTCGGTTTCACCAACACCAGATCGGCATTTTGCACTGTCTGCGACAGGTAAATACTCTTGTCTGCCCCCACTGGACCGCCCGCCAAACCTGCCTGAGCGGCAAAGCCCTGGCGCGCGTTGATGGTCAGCGCATTGGCGGCGGTGCCGATGGCACCGTAACCCGCATTCAACTCGATGGTATTGCCCGAAATCGCCACCTCGCCTGCATTGGTGCCGTATTTGAAGATACCGTTACGCGCTTCGATGTGCACGTTACCGGCCGAGGAGTTCACCTTTTGCAGGTAAATCCAGGAGCTGGCGCCGCCGTCGGAGAACACATCAATATCAATATTGCCGCGGGCTTCAACCCGCGTCAGACCGTGCGACCCCATGATATTGAGGTCAACAGCGCCACCGTATGCCAAGGCAACTACATTGAGCTGTGCTTCACCGCCAGAGGGCATCGTCCCATCCGGCTTCCGGGCCATGATGCCGGCATTGTCCTGCATCGAAATGGACGACGGCGACACGACCGAATTCGCCTCGATATACACCTGTTTGCCATTCCCCACGATCAGATTACCGACCATGGTGATGTTGCTATTGCTGCGGATCGTGATTGCATTCGCGCTATTGCTGGAACCGAGGAAATTCAAGGTGATTTCCTGCGACGCCGGCACATAGAACGTGAACAACTCCTGTTGCTTCTTGGTGACCACCTCAGTCAGCGTCGTGGTCTTGGTGCGCAACCAGCCCCCGCCGGACGAGTGCGGGCCGTCCTGAGTCACCACGACACCGGTATTGAACTTCCGGTAGGCCACGGTAAACGACGAGGTATCCAGGCTGGTGCCGCCCGACACCGACAGGGAATAATGCGTGCCGTCCGGTGCAATGATGGAGCCATTCGGGTCCTTCACCAAGGTTTGCGTGCCACTTCCTTCAACGGTTGTCGGCAACAGAGCCTCATTGAGCTTGCCAGCGTCAATCAGTTGCTGCTTCAAGGCGTCCGGCACCGACCCGGCATTGGCATAGGCCACCACCGTCGACACCAACACAGGTCGTGGTGTTTCCGGCACGGTCACCGGGCCACGCTTCTCCGTGTTATTGCTGGTCAACCACCCCAGTGGGTCAACGTTGGCCCCGATCAAATTGAAATTCTTGCGGATATACGTGGTCGTGGTGGTTTCGCCCGAGCTCCAGCCCATGACCCAAACCATCATCTGACCGCTTTGTGGTGCGTAGCTAAAGCTCGTGGTGCCACCAGTGGTCAGCGCCTTCGATTCCAGCGCGAGCCCTTCCGAGTGCCCAACACCGTCCGCGCCCTGATAAACCCAGACCCAGTCCGGCGCCGTCGCGTTGGCAGGCGTGCTCTGCACGAACTTGTTCCAGACTGTGTGAACAATGTCATTCGCGCCATTCAGCTCATACAAATCTTTTTGACCGCGCGCTGTGTCAACGATCTGGATGCGGCCCTTGCGATAGGTGCTGACGTCGATGTCGTTCGTGACCAGTGCATAGGTTGTCTGGTTATTGATGTAGACAGACGGATATCCGTTGGCGACGATCAAATTGCCATTACCCACAGACACGATCTGTCCGGTCAGCGTAATGCTGCCGCCCGCCATCCGGATCGGATCCAGGATGATGGTCTGGGTGGCGTAATCGAATCGACCCGTGATCGCGCCATAGCGGTTCATCGTGCCATCTTCGCTATACACCACGCCACTGACGGCGTAGCCGTTGCCGTCTTGAAGATCCTTGCTCTGATCGCCCTTGAAGGAGCTGTCGATGCGTATATAGGCATCGGTAACACCACTCTGAATCTTGCCGTCGATGTTCAAGGTCAAGGCGGAAATATTCACCGACCCCATGGCGAAAATTCTGGAGTCGAGTGCGCTCGGCACCTTTTTGACGTAATCCATAAACGGATCGAGCTTCAGATAATTCCAGCTCAACAGCACATTGGCCAGATTGTCCGCAACCCCGGTACTGCTCGCCGTGCTCTTGAGCGTATTGATAATGCTCAGCCAGCTGTCGTTCAGCACTGTAGGATCAGCGCCCGTGTTGACCCATCCGTTGCTTTGCAGACTGAAATTACCTTTAGCCACGATATCCAGGCTTTCGGCCGATATCGTCCCGCTCACGTTAATGCTGCCCAGCGCATTGACCACGGACACCTTGCCCAAGGGATTCACGACAGACCCAAGCAGGCTGAGGTCAACCGGCGCGTTCGCCAGTACCTTGGCGGTCTCGGCATCCAACGCACCCCCGAACGGATCTTGCGCCCAGCCTTTCTTGAACTGATTAATCTGCACCGTTGCCGTGTCGGAGCCGCCGCCGCCTGCCACCGACACGTCATTCACATACACATGCCCGGACTTAAAGACCTTCAGTTGGCCATCCGTACCCGGTCGAATAATGGTGCCGTCCAACACCACGGCATCGTGCACATTCATCAATAATGGCGAATCGTTAACGATATTGATCTGCGCGTTCGAGCGCGCCTGAATAGTGCCCTTCAGTGCGTTCGAGGTATTCGTCGCATTTACATACACCGAACCGCCGGACGCATAGATATCGGGAACATTCAGGAAGAATGTGCTGAACGAATCCAGATATACGAGCTGGCCGTTGACCAGCTGCGTGGTCATCATCGCGCTTTGCATCTGCTGCTGCAGGGCTGCGATGCCTGCGTCATAACGCGCCACGGCCTGCGGGTCGGAGATGTGCTCCGATTTCATTTGTTGCAGAGTGCGAATTTGCTCGCTGAGAATGTTCTGCTGGTTGGCGTAAAGCAACGTGGGACGACCCAAATCCGCCGATTTCAAGACGTAGTAAAGCCCACCGATATTGGCGGTCGCGAATGCACCAAAACCCGGCGTCATGGCGTCGGCCTTTTGGTCTGCTGTCAACGACGGATTACGCAGCCAATAGCTATTGTTGTAGTTCTCGGCGGCAAGATCCAGGTTGCGACTTTCCAGCGCGTTGTAGTAGTAATAATCGCTACCCACCTGCACGACCATGCCAGTGGTCACATTCACCAAAATATCCGAAGACCGGAACGCCGTCAGTTCATACCGGACGTCAATATTCACCGTGCCGTTAGCACCGTCCGTACTGGTCTTGTTGTCACCCAACAAGGCCTTGAGAATAGCCGCGACAATCTGTGAATTTGGGTCCAGTGAAATTGTGTCGTTCACGGCATCGGGCAGCACGAGCCCCGGAATTCCGGTCAAGAGGTCTTTCGGAATTACAAACAGGTTGGACGCATTGTTCGTGCCTGCAATGATCTGCGTGGCGGTATTGGTACTGACTGTGTTGGCGCTGTTGTCCACCACCCCGGTCGAGAGCTTTGCCGTCGGGTTCAAGTTCAGGCCAATCACCTGCACGGAGCCATTCACATGGGCCTGATCCAACAAAGCCGGATTGGTCTCCATCCTGACGTTACGCTGTGCCTTGAGCAGAGACCCTGTGTTGGAGATGCCATCGATATTGATGGTGTTGATCTGCTTCGCACGTGCCCCGCTATCGATATCCGGAATGGTACCGATGCCGACCAAGGTAAACGACACATTGTCGTTGGCAAGCAGATAACCCGTAGGAGACGCGTCCGTGGCTTTGGAACTGCCGGCGAGCAACACAATGTTGTCCGCCTCTACAGACGAATTGTCGATACTGATGGTGTTATTCACCGTCAGATCATTGTCACTGCTGGAGCGGCTGAATGCGGAAACCGCCACAACAATCATGTCACTGATCGTGGTCGTGATGCCCCGTGTAATAGCTGCTGCCGTCACGTCGCCGAACTGATTCTTCAGGAAGGCGCCGTTCACTTTGACGCTGGCCGTGGATCCTGAGGTACTGAGCTTATTGGTCGACAGGGTTACCGTCGAACCTGCCACGCCGGTAATTTTGTTGCGCTGGGTATAGGTAATGTCGTTGGCAGCGATCAGATTCAGCATCGCGGGGGTCGTGTAATTCCCCTTGGCCAACAACACGGTCATACCAGCCGAGTCTATGGTCGACGCGGTGTTGCGGTTGCCTTCCACGGTAATGGTGGACTGCGGCTTGATCGTCACATTCTGACTACTGACATCCGCACCGAAGGCCTTCACCGAATATGCCGTCAGCGACGACGTACCCACTATGGTGTGACCCGTTCGAATATCGATTTTGTTGCCAATGACCTGCGCACCGCTATTGATATCAATCGCAGCGGCGCCCGCGAGCGCGACCTGCACGCTGCCTTTGCGCCCAGACACCAGGGCAATCGTGCCTGCATCCATCTTGGCATCGACATACTGGCTTTGTCCCGCCGTGATGGTCAGTGCTGTGCCTTCAATTTTTGCGCCATTGCTGATCGTGACGCGCGAATCCAGCGACGTGGTCAGGCTGGCCGTATCGACAGATACGGTCAAAACGCCGATCTCCAACGAGCGTGCCTCGGCCGTCAGGCCCGCCTCGCCATTGCGATCTGTTTTTGTGGTGGTCGCCACGTTGATGATATCGGCGGTCAGACTGGCGTTATTGACGTTAGCCTTCACGGAACCGGCCAGATTGGTCTCCGCGCGCATCACGCCCACCCCAATCACGCCTCCGGTAATGGCGTTCGAGTATGCCTGGCCGTAAAAAATGCCGTTGGCCTGGACATTGACCAAACCCGGAATCGTGACTTGACCCGTCGTTTGCGACGCCACGCCCTGCAATTTCGCACCCGCGCTGATTTCTGCCAGCGTGTTGGTCGCGATATTGACCGTTGCCCTATTCACATTGACAGCCAAGCCCGTCGAGACGGCTACACCTGCGGTATGGGTTTTGGCGAAATCCACTTGCGTCGTAGCCTGCACATTGACGACAGGTGCCGCTACCGTTGCGCCGGAAACACGCGCCGTGGTGTTGTCATAGGCAATATTCTCGGCAATACCAACCCCCACGGCTGCGCCAATCAATCCCACTGCCACGCTGACCTGCGTGAGATCAATTTCCGCCTTCACTTCCGTGTTGGCCAGCACACTGACCTTGCCCTGGCCGCCGACATTGCCCGAACCCGAAATTTCTGCACTGACCTGATTGCGCGTCGTGTTGGAGACACGTACCCCTGCCCCGGCAGCAGCGATGCCGCCACCCACTGCAACAGACGCCGTCACGGCATCCAGCCCGTTAATGACGGTCTTCTCGTGTGCACTCACCAGCACGTCATCGTAGGCACCTGCGTGACGGCCAGTGTCCGTCGCGATATACGCGCGGACCGTATTGGCCACCTCGTTCTCCACTAAGGTGACTGCCAACGCCAGATTCAAGCCAAAGCTGCCCGGCACGGGCAACGATGCCGCCACTGCCACGCCGTAGGTGCCCGATTTCACGATTTTGCTGGTGTCGTCGGCACGAACATTGAGGCTGCCGCCCCCGTCCATGCCCGCACGCACCTGGGACCGATCGATATAAGCCGTGGTTTGCGTGGCAAAGCGATTGGTGGTCTGTGCTCCCGACCCCGCCGCAGAACCGCCAAAGCCAGCCACCGCGACAGCGCCAGCAAAATTCAGCGACGTCAGCGTTTCTGTAGAGGTTGCGTCCACGTTAACGTTGCCACGCGTGGCGTTGATGGTGCTGTTATCGATATAGGCCAGCGCACTATTAGTCCGATTGATTCCCCCATTCGTGTAATTACCGAAGGTGTGCGTGGCCAAGGAAACACCAATGCTGGCAGCCAATCCGACGCCAGTCGCACTCAACGAGGCAGCCCCGGTCACGGCATTAATGCTGGCGGTATTTGTCGCCGCCACAT